>CAIVPZ010000001.1 GCA_903907955.1 uncultured Acetobacteraceae bacterium
ATGTCAGCTTTGATCGTCGCGCTTGGCGCGACCAAGGTTCACGCGGCTTTCGCATGCGCGGAAGCAGTTGATGAGTCGCCGTTCGCCCACCCAAAGTTCCGGCGTCGGGCTTCCCAGTCAAGAATGAGGGGATGGCTGAGAGGGCGCTCTAGTGTTCAATTTGATTGGCGACAGTACGTCGTATTTTTCTTCTCGCGCAGTACCCGCCGCCTGCCATGCGGCAACTGGCGTCCGTTGTTAATGCAGGCCCGGCGTGGCTTGTCATTGATCGGCGGACGAGCCAGTTCCGAAATTTGCGTGACCATTTGCGCGGATATCGCATTCCGGCAACCAGCGAAATATGTCCGATGCCAGAATCCTCATTGCATCGGACATTATGCAAAGCCGCCGGGCCACGACGACAACCCCGTAGTGGTTGGAGTTAGAAAGGGGGGCCACGTTTGAAGGCCTGCGAGACCGCCGGAGACAGGTCTGCCTGCCGCATCCGGGGTCAAAGCCTTTATACTGGCCGCCGAAGGGCAAACGCGACCTATTCGTTTGGTCGAAAGACAAGCGGACGGCAGCAACTGCTCAATTCAGGCTTGGGAATGCTAACGAGTGGTCAGGCGTCGTCTCGGCGACGTGGCGACGATCGACTGGCCGCTACGTTGGGATGGCCCAGGCGGCGTCGCGCACTGGCAATGAAGACGCCGCCGAAATGATGCTCACCTTGGAGGCGAGCCTTTCATAATCTTCCGCCATCCGAAGCAAATATGGCGTCAACGCAGCATCGGCTATGTATTCAGCGGTGTGCCGATACCGCGCGGCTTTCTCGAGTGGCTGTTCGTGCAACATCTCGACGCTCACCAGCTTTGTAAGTTATTGTAACTTATGGACCAACGCATCGTGTTATGATGATGCCTGATTATCGCAAGATGTCCAGCCAGAAGTTATGCTGCGTCGCCAAATTTCCGCTGCCGCGACGGAGAGAAGCCACCTTCGTCTTGGCGCATCAAAGCCGTAGTCACGCTGAGCATCTCGGTCAGAGTTCCGGTAGATTCGTCCTGCCTCATTCGACCAGGCATCCGCGTCCTGATGACCCTTCCTGATGACGCACCATCCTCAACCCAGTTGTGACCGTCGACTGGGAGCCAGCCAACCCGCGTCGCGGAAGAGTCAGCGCATGCGTCCGACCCGCACCGTCCCGATATACCAAGGGCAGGAGGCGTGGTTTGTGGGGCAACTCGATCTCGACCTGGCAGAAGCTGGTGTTCAAAGGCAAAGCGGCAGCCAGCACCAACATGGCACGCCTTCATCGGCGGGCGCGCCCGGAATCGACAACAGTATGAACCATGTAGCGTTCCCTCTCGCGCCTTCCGAAATGCTATGGCATCGCGTCGAAATGCTGCGAAAACACCGCTGACGAACTGTCCCGCGCGACCACTTCGACCACGCCATCGCCTTGCGGCGCGTAGGTGAACGAGATGGACGGGTCCTCGCTGAGCGAAATGCCGCTGTCGAAATCGAACGCCTTGGCGCCCCCCACGGTCACCGACACGGTGTTCAGGTAGCGTGGCGGCGTGTAGCCGCCGGTGCCGGAATCGCGTTGCATGCCATTGTAGTTGGGATGGCTGATCAGCAGCTGCGCGGGCACGTCCGCGGATTCGGCGAGCCGTTTGCGGCGCAGTTGCATCTTGCCAATGCGGGCCAGCGTCTCGGCCGAATCGCCGGCACTCGGCGAGGAACAGCCGCCGGCCGCCCTGACGTATTGTGCCACCGCATACCGCCTGCCGTCGTCGGTTTCCGCGACCGCGTGCACGAGGGTGAAATTGTTCACCCGCACACGGAGTTTGATCCCCTGCGGCGCGAAGGCGGGGCCGAGGTGGAACGTGCCGACCAGCGGCGCCGGGTTGTTGTCCACCACCAGCGACAGCGTGGCGACGTGCTTTGGCCCGGTCAGTTCGATCAGGACCGGCACCAGCGCCGCATCCATCGCCCGGGCTGGAACGGTCAGCTTCAGTAACGCGCTGCCATCCTCAATGGCGTGATCACCAAAGATCGCGGTGCTGACTTCGTGCCAGCGGGCGGCCTGGGCGAGCGCATCGTCATCGTCCGCCAGGGCGGCGGAACCACTTGTCAGGGCCAGCAGCGCAGCGGCAGCAAACAGAATCCTCATGTCGTTTCCTCGTTTCCAGGCATTGTTGCCCTTTGTTTTCCGAACCGCCGGCGTCACCGCGCCTCCGGTCCCTCCGGCACGGCAACCGCGGTCGGCAGGCCGGCGGCCTGCCAGCCCTCGATGCCGTCGGGATACCAATAGATGTTCCGGTAGCCATCGGCGATCGCGCGCCTGGCGGCGTTCCAGCTCATCCAGCAGTTGGGCCGGCAGTAGAACACGACCGCCCGGTCGCGGTCATGGCCGGTCAGCGCCTCCAGCCGGTCATGAAAGTAGCTGGCGAGCGGGGCGCCGATCTCGCCCCAGCCCACGCCGGGAATCCAAAGGCTGCCGGGAATGGCCCAGTGGGGCTGGGGCAGCCATGGCATGGTATCGGGCTGGCCGGCGGGGCGGCGCGGCGCCGGCACCACGTCCACCAGCACCGGGCGGGCCTGCCTGATCAGCTCCGGCAGGTCGGCGGTGTGGATGACGGTGCCGCCGGTGATGGTGGCCGGCACCGGGCCCTGGGGCGGTCCGAGCCAATAGCCGGCGGGCTCCGGCGGGGTATCCGGCGCGGCCGACAGCAGGGCCAGCAACGCCAGGACGGCCCAAATGGGCCGCTTCTTGCCGATCATGTTCACTCCCATTCGAGCCGCCGGTAGGCTTCCATGACGTTACGGCCGTTGTAGTCGTCGAACATCTGCCAGTTGCCGCGCTCGGAGAGCGCCACGGTGACCGCCGCGTCCTCGATCGGCACCCCCTTGGCGATGGCCGCGCGCGTCTCCTCCAGTAGCCGCCGCAGATATTGCTCCAGCACCGCCGCGGCGTCCGCCAGCGGCACCAGCACCGGGCCATGGCCCGGCACCGCCTGCCGCGCCGCCGCCTTCAGCGCCGCAAGTTCGGCGAGCCAGCCTTTGAGATTGCCGTCCAGCGCGGGCACGCGGTCCACGAACAGCAGGTCGCCGGTGAGCAGGATGCCGCTCTGCTGATCGACCACGCTCAGGTCGCATACGGTATGGGCCGGCGGGTGCGCGGTCAGGGTAAGCATCCGGCCGCCGAGATCGAGGTCCGCCCGGTCGCGCACTAGCAGCGTGGGCACCACGAGCGGCCCGGCCCGGCCGGCGCCGAGGATTTTCTCCAGCCCCTGCCGGTAGAACGCGCCGCGCGCGTCGAGCTGCGCAGGAAGGACGGCATGGCCCACGAACACCGGCTGGTCCGGCTGAAAGGCGGCGGCACCGAAAATGTGGTCCGGGTGGATGTGGGACATCACGACATAGCGGATTGGCAGTTTCGTCACCTCCCGGATGGCGAGGCGCAGGCTCTCGCCATCCTCAAGGCTGCCGCCGGGGTCGATCACCGCCACCGCGTCGCGGCCAACGATAAAGCTGATATTCGCAATGGCGTCGTCGTTTGAACCGGAGGCGTCCTCGGTCAGGCCGCGGCGAACATGCAGGCCAGGCGCCACCTCAGCCATGCTGGCGGGACCCGGCATGCCGGCGGCCTCGGCACGGCGCCGCAACGCCGGCAGGCAGCACAGGCAGGCGCCCGCGAACAGGGCCTGCCGGCGGGGCAGCATGTGATCTTGGCTCAATATTTCCTCCAGCGCGTTCTTCTTTTCGATTCAGGCAAGCAGAACGATCCGCCGCTCGCCGCGGCTGTCGCCCGGGACAGCCGCCACGTACCACCACGGATGGTCATGAGTCACTGGCTCGGCGATGGTCGGTTCAGGCGAGTCGTGTCAGGACCTATTTGAACTGCGGCCCCATGACCACGCCCTTCGACAGCGCGGTGACATAGGTTTCCAGATCGACCATCGCCGGGCTGCCAGGCGCGGGCGGCTGCCCTTCCAGCCCGCCGGTGATGCAGCGGTCGAACTGTTGGGAAAGTGTGATCACGCGCTGCAGGCGCGGGGCGAATCTCGGAAATGCCGCCGCCGCCCCGACGAGGCTCGGAACCACCGCACCGTTCGGCAGTTTCCCGGCGGCGCGGCCGCCATCGGCATGGCAGGTCCCACAGGTGCGGACGCCGCCGAACTGGTCATGGGCAAATATATCGGCACCCCGCTGCACTGCCTGCTGGATCGGATTGACCTCAGTGCCGGGCGCCAGCTCCGCCGCGCGCGTGTCGATCGGCCCAAAGCAGACAAGTCCGGCCACAGCTGCGGCAAGCAGACGCGGAGCCATGCGTTTTTCAGAGCGCGGCATTTTCCATTTTCTCTTTCATTTCTGTTGCGCCGATTCCGGCGACCGAATCAGCTTAGCGCCGATCGCCCATCCGGTCAGCCTGTTCGCGTCTGATCTCAGAGTTTGTGAAGCACCGGGTCATGCCCCCGGCACCACCGGGCTGCACGCGGACCTGATGTAGTGATCATATTCGTTCCGCTGCACCGAGTAGCCGTCGGCGCCGGGTGGAATGTCGGTGGCGTAGCGCAGCGAGGCGGCCGAGCCGCCGATGTCGATGACCAGGAAATCCGCCGTGGCCAGCGCCATGGAAATGAAGCTGAGGAGGTAGACCTCCACCGCCACGCCGCCGGCGAGCAGCCCGGCGCTGGTTACGTTTGCCGGCCCGACCAAAGGCAGCACCACGTATGGCCCCGCCGGCACCCCGGCCGCACACATCGACTCGCCGAAATCGCCCTTCTGCCGGGCGAGCCCGAGCGGGGTGGCGACATCGAACAGGCCGGCGATACCGATCGCCGAATTGACCACGAACCGCCCCGCCGCGGTCGCCGCCATAGGAAGGTCACGCCGCAGCGCGCCGTTCAGCACGCATTCGATCTCGGTGAGGTTGTTGCAGGCATTGCCCAGCCCGGCCACTACCGGCGCCGGGGTGTACGGCCCGACAGCATCGACCGTCGGATTGATGATGTCGTCGACGACTCCCTTGTTGAAGCCGTACATCGCACGGTTGAAGGCTTCCAACGGATCGCCGGAAGCGACTTCAGGGGGGGGGCCGTCGGTGCCGCGGCATGGGCAGTTCCACCGCAGGCAAGCAGGATCGCCGCAACCGCCGCGGCAAAAATCGGCTGGGTCATTGTATCTCTCGCGCCGGCGGTGGCTGATCGTTCATTGCACCCACGCCGCGTCGGATCGCGGTGCAGGCGGGTCAAGGAGCGCGGGGAGCCGACCGCATCATCCGGCTCACCCACGAGCCGCCCTCCTCGCCACGGCCGCTGCGCCGCCCCTCGCCGGCAGTGACACCCGGGCGCGAACCTGGTTCGGCCAGCACCGCGCCGCGCTGGGTGGCACGCTGCGCCAGCTCGGCGCGCTTCTGCTCCCAAAGCTGCTGCCGCTGTTCCGGCGCGGCCTGCTGCATGTCACGGCGAAAGCTTGCACGCTCCTGCGGCGTCATCAGTTCTCTGCCGCTGACCGTGCGCTGGGCCGGGGCTGCCGTAGCCGCCTGGGCAGGTTCGCCCGCTGGCTGACCGGAAACCAGTTGCGCCAAGGCTGGCCCGGCGAGCGCCAGAGACACGGCCAGGGCCGGAATGGTGGCGATGGTGGTAAGACGCGTCATCGTAACCTCCGTGCGAGCATGACCGACAGCCGTTGCACCCCGGACCGGGCGGTGGCAAGCGTTCGGGACGCTCATCGTGACCGGTTTGGCCCGGGCTCGATGCCGGTGTAGCGCAACATAGAGCGATATATCGTATTCAGCAGGTATCATGCTGGCCCTCGACGCGCAAGCGCGGCGGCACGCGGTGGGTCATGCGGGTCATCCATCTGACTGGGGCCAACGAAACACCCAGAACTCGACAGATAAGCACGCAAATCAAGAACGTCGGGCAGCCTTGCGTGCCACCTCGGCCGCTGCCCTACGGGAGTCCGGTAACTGCGGAACGAGTTGCCAGCAGCCAGCGCAGAACCATCGCGTCGAGTTTCTTGAGGCCGCGGGCCATGATCTTGGGTCCAGCCGGCCGGTATCCTTTGGAAGTGTAGCCGGACCAGCCGCCCATTCGGGCGGCGATCCAGGCGTACCAGGCCAGCGATGACGGATCGAACGGGTTCTTCAGCTTCTCTGTCCGACCTTCCAGCGTGGCGTTGATCGCCTGCAACGCCGGTATCTCAGCAGCGTCGACGATGACAGAGGTGGCCGGGGAAATTCGGACAGGGCGATAAGTGGAAAATCTGCCTGAGAGCGGCGAGGATGCCGCGGATCAGGAGAGAGAATGGCAAAGCGAGCGCGGCGGACCCACAATCCGGCATTCAAGGCGAAGGTGGCGTTGGCCGCCGTCAAGGGTGAGAAAACGCTGGCCGAGCTGGCGCAGCAGTATGACGTGCATCCGAATCAGATCACGGCCTGGAAGGCGCAGCTGGTCGGCAGCGCCGCCGGGGTGTTTGGTTCCACCACGGCGGGGATCGAGGCGGCGCCGGCGGTGGATGTGAAGCTGCTGCACGCCAAGATCGGGGAGCTGACGCTGGAGAACGATTTTTTGGCCGGTGCGCTCAGCAAAGCCGGGCTTCTGAGCGCAAAGCGATGATCAACCGCGCGCACGAATTGCCGTTGGTGCGCCAGGCGGAGCTCCTTCTGCTCAGCCGCAGCAGTCTTTACTATAATCCGCGGCCGGTATCTCTGGTGGACCTTGCGATCATGCGGCGGATCGACGAATTGCATCTGGCCCATCCGTTCGCGGGCAGCCGGATGCTGCGCGATCTGCTGCGCGGCGAAGGTGTTGCGCTCACGACTCCCCTCATTTTCTCTGTCCCACATCTTGTGCCGATTCGTGCCGATTCTCTACCAGGGGTGAGAGTTTTCTGGGATGAGTGGACGGCATGGACATGGAAGCGGCGGACCTGCGCGATGGTGGACGAC
>CAIVPZ010000002.1 GCA_903907955.1 uncultured Acetobacteraceae bacterium
CACGACCTCAACACCGTGCTTGCGCAGGTTGGTCGCGAGATAGGCCTGATAGAGCGCGCCCCATTCCTTCACCCGGCCGTCGAGCTGATCGAGCCACAATCCGCCCATGCGGCCGGTCCCGGTCAGCACGGCGTTGAAGACCGCGGTGTGGGTATGCAGCTGCATGTCACCGGCGACCCGGCCGCCCGCGCCTTTGAAGCTGTGCAGCTCGGTGTAGTCCTGCCCGCTCCGGTCGGTCCTGACGATCTCGACGGTCGGCCGGGCGGTGGTGTGGTCGAACGACACCCAGCCGATCGCGCCCGGCTCCCAGCCGGCTTTTCCTTGCGCGCCCTGTCTGGCGCGGCCGATCTGCGCCTCGATGTCCAACATGACGCTGGCGATGGCGTCGTGATGGGCCTGGAGGATCATCGCACGCTCCGCCCCGGTCGGGGCGAAAGCCCATGCGACCGAGACGGATTTCGGGGCGGAGAAGGTCAGGTCGACGTAGCCGATCCGTGCCCGGGAGGTGTCCATCCGCTCGTGGTACTGCTTCGCGGTCAGTTCGCCGCCGGTGGCTGTGCGGCCGGACAGGACGTCCTCGCGCTGCTCCGGGGTCAGCTCGGCTTGCTTCGCCCCCAGAACGGCCTGGAAGCGCCGCACAGCCCGCTGCGCGACGTCCGGCGGCAATGTGCCGTCCCGTCTACCCGCCGGCCGGCCAGGACGTTCTCCACCTCGGCGCGCCTGGGCAGCCGGCGCTCGTCCATGCCGAAGACGGTGCCGATGCCATCGGTCCCCGCCTGCTTCTGCTTGCCCTCGATGTCGCCGCCGTCGGCGCGCTGGCCATTCAGCAGATTCGCGACATCGCCCGCGGTGAGGGCTCTGGTGACATCGATGCCGAGCCGCGCGGCAAGCGCCGGGTTCATGTCGCGGCGCGGCGTCGCCGTCGCGCTGCTGTAGTCCTTGCCGGTGCGCGCGTGCTCCGTGGCACGGTCGAGGCGCTCGCCGGGGCCTTCTCCGTCATCGCCGGCGCGGTGGTGGCCGGTACGGTAGAGGGAGGCGACAGCCTCGTCCCGGTCCACCAGTCCGGCCGCGATAAACGCACCAAGCGCCCGGACCATCACCTCGTCCCGCGGCGGGGAGCGGCCTGCGGCATCGGTGCCGCTCTCGGCCAGCCGGTCAGCCTCGCGCGCGACCAGCTCGTCGAGCGCTGCGCCGCCCGGCAGCCGCCCGCCGGTCGTCTCGGCCGCATAGCGCGCCGCGGCGGCTTCCGCCGGCGTCGGCGGCTTCAGGCCCTGGTGATAGTACTCCGCCATCGCCGCCATCTCCGGCGACAGCGTCTGCTGCAACAGGTGCTCGCTCATGGCGCGCGCCGCCGAAGGCGCGCCCGCCGCGCCCGTCCGATAGGTCAGCACCTCAGTGCTGCGTTGTGGTTGCGGTCGACCAATCCTTCAGACTGGTCTCGAACTGTCTGCCGACCGCCTCCGGCAGCTCGGCCACCAGCGCGATCAGACTCGTCTGGTTCTCGTCCATTTTCCGGACCTGCGCGGCGAGCGCCTCAAGCGCCACGGCAACCGGTGACGGCCCGGCATCCTGCGAGGCGGCGCCAAGGATTTCGGCGAGCATCTCCGACTGCGCCCGGCTGGTTTCCAGCAGCACATTCAGAACGGTCAGAACGTTCTGCTGAACCTCGCGCTGCTCATCCAGCTGCCCGGCGATCGCGGTCAGGGTGTCGGAAATGTGGGCGAGGTACGCCCCGTCTCTTGTCGCTGTCATCAAGCTTCCTGTCGTTGCCGGCTGCATGCATCGCACCCGGTTATCTCCGGCAAACCGGCGCAGCTCCGGCCATACAGGACGCGGCAGCGCCTTTCAACACTCACCCGTCTAGGGTGACTTGGTCTGTAAGAGACACCCATCTTTGTTCCATCTGCCAACTTCCCCATGAAGGGGGTGTTTTGGGGAGTGTTTTAGGGGGTGTTTTGCAGGGTGTTTTCGGGGGCGTTTTGGGGTGTTGTTTACCCCGGAGCGGACCGGTATGAAGAGAGAGAAACAAGGGTCTTCCACGCGCGATGCCGGTCAAGCAGCCACGACACGATTCGGACATCGCGCAACTGGCGGAGGATCTGGCGGGCCGCTGGAAACAGGGCGATGGAATCGAGCCATGGCTGCGGCTCATGGAGCCGGAGCTGTCCGGCAAGGTCCGCAACGAGCGCTGGTCATGGGAATCGATCGCACGCGCCCTGAACGTGGCCGGCATCACCTACCGGACCGCACAGCCCTGGACCGGCGTGCGGCTGTTGCGAAAGATCACGTCCATCCGGGTCGAGAGCCGCAAGCGCGCGAGGCGCAACGGCAGTGGTACGCCGGCCACCAGCACCTGGGCACGGCCGGTCGCGGCGTTCGATATGAATCCGGTCGAAGACGAGGAGCCGGAGTTCAAGCCGGTGACGCTGCTCAACTGGAGCGGCAAGCGGATCACCGACGAAGACATCACGCCGAGACAGCAGCCGGCACCAGATCCAGCCCCGAAAGTCGACGTGGACGCCGTCATCAGGCGTCTGCTCGGCAAAGAGTAGCAGCAACCGACAAGGAGCTCAGTTGGTGTCAGCCACCAGGAACGAAAAGCCTTCCAGCGCTGCGCCTTCGCGCACCGGCGAGGGCGCGCCCGTCGCGCGCCCGGTCTTCAATTTCGATGCTGTCATCGACGCCGAACCGGAACTTGAGATTCTCGGCGCCGGCAGGAAGGTCGAGAGCCCGGTCAAGGTCGAGCACGGGGCGGACCTGTCCGGCAAGAAGAAGATCATCTTCTGGACGGGCCGTGGCAAGACCGGCAAGACCACCGGTATCCGCTGGGCGGCGGAGACCGCGGTCGCGAACGGACGGTCGCTGCTCATGGCCGACATGGACCCGACCAACGATACGTTCTCGAAGTACTTTGGCGGCGTCTTGCGTCCCCCCGAGGCATCGGAACCGGCCATCGCGCTCAAGTGGCTCGACAAGCTGCTGCAACATGCCTTGCAGCAGGGGATGTCGCTTCTGGTGGACCTCGGCGGTGGCGACACGACTCTTCGCCGGCTAGTGACCCAGCTGCCCGACCTGGTGGCGATGTTCGAGGCACAGGGATTCGCGGTCGTCGTGCTCTACGCGATCGGGCCGCAGGAGGAAGACCTTTCGCCACTTGCAACGTTGCAGAGCCTCGGCTTGCGACCCACCGCCACGGCGATCGTGCTCAATGAGGCGATGATCGAAGTCGGCGATACGCGAGAGACCGCCTTTGCCCGCGTCTTCGGCCACAGTGCCTTTCGTGCGGCGGTCGATCGCGGTGCCGTCCCGGTCTGGATGCCGCGCCTGCTGGCGGCACAGCAGGTCGAGATCCGCCGGCTGCATTTCCGCGACGCCGCGGATGGACAGGTCGGCCAGGGGACCTCGCCGCTGGGGCCATTCGACCGCTCGCGGGTTCTCAACTGGCTGCAGGCGATGGATGCCAACTTCGCCGGCATCAAAACGTGGTTCCCGTGAGCGAGGGCGCGCAAGCGCCCGACCTCCCGCACGCCAGCAGTGAACTCGGTCGCGATATTGAACGGATGCAGGCCGAGCTGGATCGCGGCATCCAGCTCGCCGGCCTGAGGAACGATCCCACGCTGCCGCTGATCCAGGCGTTGTCCGCGTCGCTCGGTCTGCAATGGCGGCTGCATGATCAGGCTGTCAGGTATTTTCGCAGCGCGAGCGACCGGCTTGACCGCCAGCTCGCGGACACGATCGCGCAAGGCGAACAGGCGCTCGATATGCGCCGCGTCGCCATTGTCGAAAACCTGGCGCCGCTGCTGGCAAAACTGACAACGCAGAATGTCCGGACCTGGAGCCGGTCGGTCACGCTGAAGACGGCTCTGACCTTCGGCGGGTTCGCGGTCGCGCTGGCGCTCGGGGTTGGGATGGCCGGGTATGGCGCCGGCTGGCAGGCCGGACATGCTTCCGGCCTCGATACCGCCGGCGCGCTGGCAGGCACTGTCCTTCGAGCCGGGCCGGATGCCGAAAGCGCCCTCCTGGGCATGGTGCGCGCCAACAATCTCGTGGAAGCCTGGTCGAGATGCCAGAAGACGGCAGTGCCCGACAGGGAAGGCCGGCGCGTCTGCTCGATGCCGATGTGGGCTGACCCCGGAAGCCAGCCGAGAAGCTGAGCCCCTGCACGGGAACAATCGAAGACGTCCCGCGCGCCCGCGCTTGTCGGCGCCCGCTGTTTCGGCTCACCCATGGCCGCCGGGCAGGTGAAAGACGTAGCCCGTGCTCCGGCCGCCTTTGTCATTGGGCACCAGCAGGCCGCGCCTCACCAGGTCGGCGATGTCGCGCTGTGCGCTGTCGGCGGAGCAGCCGCAGATCGCTGCCCATTTGCGGGTCGTGACCAGCCCCTCCCAGCCTTCCAGCAGCTTGCCGAGCACCTTGCGCTGGCGCTCGTTGACCGGGTGGTTCTCCAGGTTCGCCCAGAACCGGGCAATGGTGATCACCTGCGCGGCGGTCGCTTCGGCGTGTTCAATGGCCCGCTTGTGGCAGTCCAGGAACCAGAGAAGCCACAAGGTGATGTCCAGCTGGTCGCCCTTCTGCGTGCGCTCCAGCGTGTCGTAGTAGCTCCGCCGCTGCCGCAGGATGGCCGAGGACAGCGAATAGAACCGCTGTTCGGCGCCCTCGGCCTGGGCGATCGCCATGTCCGCGATGGCGCGGCCGATCCGGCCGTTGCCATCGTCGAGCGGGTGGATGGTGACGAACCACAAATGGGCGATGCCTGCCCGCACCAGCCCGTCCGGTTCCCCGCCGGCGTTGAACCAGGCCAGGAACTGCGACATCCCGGCGGGCACGCGGCTGGCCGGAGGGGCCTCGAAATGAACGCGCGGAGGCTTGCCGCCCCGGTAGGCGCTGGAGACCACCTGCATCCGGCCGCGAGCGTCCGTCCGCCACCTGCCCACGTCGATCGGTGCCTCGGCCGATGGCTTTGCGGCGGCGAACAGGGCGCGGTGCCAGCCGAAGATCCGCTCCCCGGTCAGTGGTTCCCGGAAGTTGCGGGTGGCATCGAGCACGATTTCGGCCACCCCCTCCACCTGGCTGTCCTGGGGTGCCACGCCGCCTTCCGGCAGACCCAGCCGCCGGGCGATGGACGAGCGGACGCTGGCCGGCGGCAGCGTCTCGCCCTCGATGGCAGAGGTCGCCACCGCGTCAGCCGTGGTGGCGGTCAGTTCGGTTTCCTGGCGCATCTCCAGCCCTGCCGCCGCCATGGTCCCGAGGAACCTTCCATGCCGGAACCGGGCATCGGCGACCGCTGGTAGCAATCGCCCGGCGTCCCACTGGAACCGCGGCCAGTCGGGAAGTTCCCAGATATACACCGCGCCCACATTCACCGCAGAGTTGCGGTGGTTGTGTAGGCGCGTGCGGCGATTGCGTCAACAAATTCGCCGCAACGTTGCGGCGATCATGGCGGGCTTGCCGCGTCCCGTTGACCAATGCGGCGCGCAGCGCCGCTTCGGGGTGGGTGGGTGGGCACCAACACCTTGCGCCGAAGGCGCTCCTTGCGGCGGCTCTGCCGCCGCCGGGCGGCCGGGCCGGGCACCACGTACAGGGCAAGCGCCCCGCCATTGCCGGCGGGGCGCATTTGATCCCGGCGGTCAGTCGCCGTTGCGGCGGGACCACAGCAGGTTGAAGCTCTTGCCATCCTCGGCCTCGACCAGGCTGGCATAGAGCGGTGCGGCGAAGGCCGGATCGTCGAGCTTGACCGACCAGTAGTCCCGCCCGCTCTCCTTGGCCGTCCGCTTCCAGGCGGCTCCCACTTCGAAATTCGCCAGGAACACCCGGTAGTCGGGTGCGCTGTCCTTGCTTTTGTTGGCCTCGGCGGCGAACTGCAGTTTGGCGGTGAGGGTCAGGGTCTTGAGGTTGCCCGAGAAGTTGCCGTTCGCGGTGCGGGTGAAGGTGCCGATGATCGCCATGGTGTGCTCCGTCCTGTTCAGGTCTCGGCCGCCCGTTGCGGGGCATAGCGAGGGGCGTCAGCCTTTCACCCTCTGGCCAGATCAAGCCATCGGAAGGCCGCTCGGGCGGCGAGCCGGAACAGCGGGGGGAAGTGCAGCCCTGGCGATCGGCGTCACCCCGTGCTGCGGACGGTTGCCGGCGCCGGCCAGCCTCTGACCCCTCCAGGCCATGCCGCCGCCATGACAAGAGAAGAAGACAGCGCCGGGCACGCCGGTCGCGCTGGACCGCGGTCGGGGCGGCCTGGAAGCGGACGGCCAGGGAGAGCGGGCGGAACGGTCGATCCAGCGGGACCGGCTTTGGCTGCGGAAGACCGCTCGCGGCCGGGCGAGGGCAGGGCGGCTACATCCTGCCGTGGTTCATGCCGCCGGTCGTCGGAGCTGGATCGGACTGCACCGCCGGCAATGGCGGGGCGCTTGCTCTCTGCGCGGTGCCCGGCCCGGCCAAACCAGACGCCTCATGGCTGGGCAGGCCGGAGATTCCGCCGGATCCAGGCGGCGCACTCGGCCTCGCCGATCGTCCCACCGGCGAGGCCCTCCATCGTCAGCACGCACTCCGCGTCGCCGGCGGCAAGGGCGGCGCCGTTGAGCAGCAGGAACGTCTCGACGGACACGAAGGCGGTCCGCTTGTTGCCATCCACGAAGGGGTGGTTCCGGGCCAGCCCGTAGCCGAGGCTGGCAGCGAGCGACGCCAGATCGGGATCGCCATAGGCGGCGAGGTTCCGCGGGCGGTCGATGGCGCTGGCCAGCAGGCCGGCATCCCGGATTCCCTCGCTGCCGCCGTGCCAGGCGATCTGCTCATCGTGGATCGCCTCGACGACCTCGCGCAGCAGCCAGACGATGTCCGGCCCGCTCACTTCGCCAGTTCGCGCAGCACGTCACGGCGACGGTGCATCACCTCGCGGGCGACCTCCATCTGCCGGGCAAACGCGGGATTGTGGCGGACCAGCCGGATGCCGTCGGCGGTGTCGACGACGTGGAGAATGTCGCCCTCCGCCATCCGGTGCCGCAGCAGCACGTCGCGCGGCAGGGTGACCCCGAGCGAGTTGCCGATGGCGCGGATTTTCACGGCGTCGGTCATGGCGGCCTCGATGGTTACCCCGAAAGTTATAACACTAATTATAACGTCGCGCTTCCTCGCGCCGTCAACGGTGAAGGGGCGCTTACGCGCCCCCGCCGAACCGCATCACCGGGATGCCGAGCGCCCTGGCCTTGTCGGCCAGGTTTTCGCTGATGCCGGAACCGGGGAAGACGATGACCCCGATCGGCAAGGTCTCCAGCAGCTTGTCGTTGCGCTTGAACGGGGCCGCCTTGGCGTGGCGCGTCCAGTCGGGCTTGAAGACGACCTGCTGCACCTTGCGGCTGTCGGCCCAGCAGGCGGCGATGCGCTCGGCGCCGCGGGGGCTGCCGCCGTGCAGCAGCACCATGTCGGGATGCTTGACCCGCACGCGGTCGAGCGTGGCCCAGATGCGGTCGGTGTCGTTGCAGTCGATGCCGCCGGCGAAGGCGATGCGCGGACCGGCGGGCAGCAGCACCTCGGTCTCGGCGCGGCGGCGGGCGGCGAGGAAGTCGCGGCTGTCGATCAGCGCCGCGGTCATGTGCCGGTGGTTCACCATCGAGCCGGCATGCGGGCGCCAGGCCGAACCGGTGCGGGCCTCGAACAGATCGGCGGCCTGGTCGCGCAGGAGTTCGAAGGCGTCGCGGCGTTCCAGCAGGCGCATGCCCTCGGCGATCAGGCGTTCGAGTTCCACCGATCTGACCTCGGAGCCGTCCTGTTCCTGCTGCGCCCGGCGCTGGCGGTCCTCGTTGTCGTCGAGGTCGCGCTGCACGCGGTCGGCTTTGCGGTGGAAGACGTTGACCACCGACCACAGCAGGTCGGGCAGGTCCGGCTCCAGCCGCGTGTCGGCCAGCACGCCGCCCAGCACGTCGAACACGTCGGTGAGCGCGTGGCCGAGATCGTCGCCGTCGGGCAGGGGGCGGGGGTCGGGCTCGTCCTCGTGCGGACGCCAGCCCTGCATCCGCACCTCGTCGAGGACGCGGGCGGTCTGGGAGGCGTGGTGCACGGGCTCGGCGTCGTCGGTCGGATAGGTATGGGAGATAAATGTCATGGCGGATGTCCTCGTTGGGATGACCGCTCCGGTGCGGCCTTCGCGGGGAGCGCACAGGCCGGGAGCGGGGCAGGGGGGCACCGCCCGCATTCCGTTTCCGCTCGGGGGAACGGGAACATGCGGGCGGGGAACGGCAGGCCGCGCCCTGTTTTGTTTCGCGATGCAAAGGCGCCGCGCCTGGGCGGCGCCGGCGGAAAACAGGGTGCGGGCTGCCGTTGCCCCCCTGACCCGGTTCCGGCGTGATCCCCGCCCGGAAGGTCGCGCCGGAGCGGTCCTTCCCGGACGATGGGACAGCCCTGACGGTTTTTTCTGCCCGGTGCCGGGCGTGGCCTCACCCGCTGCCGGACATGGGTGACGGGACCAGGCAGGCGGCATCGTCGGGCACGAGTTGCGCTTCCAGCTTTGCCCGCAGGGCGCCGGTGCCGAGGCGGCGCAGATCGGCGTTGAAATCGTTGGTGGCGGGAATGAGTACAAACGACGCGAGCCCGGCCGCGCTCGCCCGCTCGGTCAGGCGTCGCGCCGCCGCGCGGCCGGCGGCGTCATTGTCGCGCACGATGTAGAGGCGGCGCAGACCCGGCGGGAAGGACAGGGCGGCGAGGTGGTTGGCCGACAGCGCCGCGATCGCCGGCAGGGCCGGCAAAGCCTGCCGGAGCGCCAGCATCGTCTCGATGCCTTCGCCGGCGGCGAGCACGTCGCGGGCGCGGCCGAACCGCACGCCGTTGCCGAGCAGGTGGCCCAGGGCACGCCGCGGCGTGGCGACCGGCGCCTTGCCGCCGCCGTCGCGGGCCAGCCAGGTGCGCTGGATGCCGGTGACCGTACCGGCGTCATCGGTGACGGCGGCGATCAGCGCCGGCCAGACCTGGCGCGGCGCGAGGGGCTCGGGCCGGTACCAGCAGGACGGGTGAAAGCGGAGCGCGGGCAGATCGCCGGCCGGGGCGATGCCGCGGGCGCGCAGATAAGCCTCGGCCAGGGTGCCAGCGATCGGCCTTGCGTGCGCCCATAGCCGGGCGGCAGCATTGGGCGAGCCGCCGGGCGCGGCCTGCCGGAGCGGGGGCGCCGGACGCGGCAGGCGCAGGAAGGCGCGGGCCTCGTCCAGCGTGGGCGCGAGGCCGGCGCAGCCGCGGTTGAGGCGGATCAGGTCGAGCAGATCGCCATGCTGGTCCGTCGCGGAATCGGTCCAGTGACCGGCGGCGCCTCGGCTGGAGGCGGGGCCGGTGAGACACACATACAGGCTGCGGCCGGGCGTGTTGCGGACATCGCCGACCAGCCAGTAGCGGCCCTGGCGGCGGCCGTTGGAGAGAAAATGGCGGCACACCGCCTCGGCATCCTGTGCGAGGCGGGCGGCCAGCGCCGCGGCTGGGCTGGTCATGGGGAAGGCTCCGGATCGGGCGTGAAAACAGCGGGGCAGGGCAGGGGACCCGGCGCGGCGGTGCCGCCACGCCGGGTCCCGCGCCGTCAGGCGGCGACCATCTCCATCGCCGCCTCGGCGGGGGCGCTGTCCTCCGGCGCCGGCGCGGTGATCACCGGAGTCCGCAGCGCCTCGGGCAGCCAGCCGGTGCCGGCGAGCAGTTGCGCCGCCGCCTCGGCCATCTCCGGCTTCTTCAGGCCGGCGAGCGGTGCCGCGGCGGCGTCGCCCCTGGCCTCGCGCACCGCTTCGAGGATGCGCGCCTTGGTCACCCGGCCGAGATAGGTGTCGACCGTCGGGGTCCAGCCGGCGGCGGCCATGTCGAGACCGGTCGCGCCGGCCAGGACATCGGCATGGGCGAGCGCCCGCGGCCGGCGGTCGTACGGGGTCATCACCGCGTTGACGGTCAGGCCGGCGCAATGGGCGAACAGCGCGTGCCGGCTGTCGTGGTCGAGCGCCTGCAAGGCTGGCCACAGGTGCTCGGCGGTCTCCGGCAGTTGCTGCGCCCAGGCTTCGTGGCGGGCATCGAGGGCGCGGGCGGCGGCGCTGTCGTTCAGCCCCGGCGCCTGGGCGGCGAAGCCGGACGAGCGGACGGTGATCTCCAGACAGGTGTCGCCCGCCGCCCGGTAGAACAGGGGCAGGCACATCGCATGCAGCACCGCGAGGTGGGCGGTGTCCCAGTCATCGGCCAGGGCGTTGCGCAGGGCCAGCGTGCGATGGGCGGTCAGTTCGGTCAGCAGCCGGTCGGGCAGGGGTTTGATGCCCTCGTCCTCCTCGGGCAGGTCGGCCAGTTCGGCGCTGACCGAGGGGCCGGCATGAGTCGCCGCCGCTGCTGCCCGGGTCGGGAGGGGCGCCGGCGCTTGGGCCGTTTCCGTTGGTGCATCGGCCTCGGCTTCTTCGGCCGGCGCCGGGGGTTCGTCCTCGGGGCGGACATAGCCGCGCTCGACCTGCAGCTGGCCGTTCGGGGCGACGCTGAGGAAGGCGCCGGCGATCGCCGTCTCCTCCGGCGTGAAGCGCGGCGGCTTCGTCTCGAAGGCGGCCAGCGCTTCCTCGAGTTCGGCGAATTTGGCATCGACCTCGTCGGGCAGGTCGTCCAGCCCGTCGTGTTCCTCGGAGAGGGCGTCGTATTCGGCCTGCAGGGCGGCGAGCGCCGCCTGTTCGTCTTCGGTCAGGGTCGTGCTGCCCTGGATGAGCCGCAGGCCGGAGCGGTAGCCGTACGGCAGGGTCTCGACCGCCTCGACCCATTTCCAGCCTTCGGCGTGTAGCGCGGCGGCCTCCTGGGCGAGCCGGTCGGCGACCAGGCGGTCGAGCAGCGCCGGGTCCTGCAACCAGCCGCCACCGTCCTGCTCGAACAGGTCGCGCAGCACCGCGCCGCCGGCGGCCTCGTAGGCGGCGACGCCGACGAAGACGGCGCGCTTGTTGCCGGCATGCACCGCGCCCTCGGTGAGCAGCCGCTTGATCTGGGCGGGCGAGGCCGGGGTCCAGCTGCGGGAGACCGACTCCCACACCTGTTCCTGCCTTGCATGGTCGTCGGAGATGGCGAAGCCCATCAGCTGGTCGAGCGTCATCGCGCCCTCGGCGTAGATTTCAAGCAGGCGGGGCGAGACGGCGGCCAGCTTCAGGCGCTGGCGGACCACGGCGGCGGTGACGGCGAAGGCGGCGGCGATCTCCTCCTCGCCGCGGCCCTTCTCGCGCAGGGTCTGGAAGGCGCGGAACTGGTCGAGGGGATGGAGCGCCTCGCGGTCGGTGTTCTCGGCGAGGCTGTCCTCCTCGGCGATGCCGTCGGTGCGGATGATGCAGGGCACCGGGGCGGTCTTGTTCATGCGCTTCTGCGCGACCAGCAGTTCCAGCGCGCGGAAGCGCCTTCCGCCGACCGGCACCTCGAACAGGCCGGTCTCCTGGCCGTCGGCGTCCAGCACCGGGCGGACGGTCAGGCTTTGCAGCAGCGAGTGGCGGACGATGCTCTCGGCCAGCGCCTCGACCGACACGCCGGCCTTGACCCGGCGGACATTGGCCTGTGACAGGGTGAGTTTGTTGAAGGGAATGTCCTGCGACCGGCTCAGCACGATCTTGGGGGAAGCAGCCATCTCGGGGTCTCCGCGACGGGCCGGTTGGGAGAGGATCTCTCAACCCCTGACACGTCACGAAATCCCACTCGGCCCTTTCACTCTCAGCCGAGCGGACGGCCATCCGCCGCTCTGGGTGGGGAGCAGCTGTTCACGGCCACCTCCGGAACGGGGCGATCTCCGCACCGGCCACGTCCATCTTCACATCGGAGCTTTGCTGTGCGAACCTCTAATCTGCAGAGCCTACCTAAGGCTCGAAGGCAGGCGAGGCATCTGATGATTGTCAGAATCAGGTTGACGTCAATTCCTGCTGACCTTCGGCGACTCCCCCGCACAGCACTTTTGCATGACGTTCCGCTAATCGCCGGTCATAAGACAGGACAATGGGCATGTTACAATTTATATATAGATCCTTAATAGAAAGGCGCCATCGCCGTGGATGAAGATCACGATAGAGACCAAGCCGAACATTACCGTATGGCTGCTTATTGGATAGCAAAGGCCGCGCGAGATGGAATGGGAGGACTCGACCTTACGAATCACCGTCTGGCTTCCCTTCCGCCCGGCATTGGTGAGGCTGCGCCGCTTCAAAAGCTTATTTTGGACAGAAATCGTTTAACTACCATCCCGCCAGATATTGGGAAATTAAAGAATTTGTACTATTTGTCCATTCAGGACAATCCTTTGATTGATATTCCAAAAGAGCTAGGACATATTTCAGATGCATGCGCTATTTTGCTCGACACTCGTTATCTGCCAAAGACTATGACGGCCGCCTATAGAGCTGGCATACCTAATTTCTTGGCGTACTTGCGTAGCTTATCCGACGCAGAACCAAACTTTGAAGCAAAGATTATCTTTGTCGGCGACGGAAATGCCGGGAAGACCACATGTCTTGAACGTCTGGCCACCGGCCTCTTCAGAGAACGCAACACTACTCATGGAATTGAAGTTCGCCAAATTTCCTTGCCTCGCAAAATAAAATCTCAAGAAATCTCTTTGCTACATGACGACACATCAGCGTCTCACGAGATGATATTCAATTGTTGGGATTTCGGCGGCCAAGATATATACAGAGTTACCCATCAGTGTTATTACAGTCAAGATGCTATTTATCTCCTTCTGTGGAATCCCCGCGACAAAGCGCGGCGCCAAGGTTTGGAAGATTGGCTTGAAAACATAAGACTTCGGGTGGGAGTAGCCGCCCGGGTAGTTATTATAGCGACCCACGCCGACGAAGACAGGCGTGGATACCGCGTGGATTACGATGGATTACTCAACGAGTACTCTTCAATTATTGTTGGATTTCTCGAAATTGATAGCAAGACCGGCTTAGGTTTTGATGGCCTAATTAACACAATCACCGATGAGGCTGCCCGCCTTCCTCACGTGGGCGATCTTGTGAATAGACAGTGGCGCTTTTTGCGCGACGATTTGTTGCAGCACAAGCCGCACATCTCATTCGACGACTTCATCAGGGTATGCTCGCGTCATAAGGTACGAGAGGAAGAGAGGGAACCGTTCCTCATGTGGCTTCACGCTATTGGGCGTGTGTTATTTTTTCACGACGATTTGTACCTTCGGAATCTTATTATTACGGAGCCAGAATGGCTCACCAAAGCAATGGGCTGCCTTGTTGCCGACCGGAACACCCTTGAACGTCGAGGTGAGTTGCCTCACAATGATTTGCCGAGAATCTGGGTCTGCGATGAATCGTTGCACGGCAGATCACACCTCACATCCTATCGCCGCGAACACCTGCCGTATTTGCTAAGATTAACGGAGCGGTTTGATATAACTTACAAAATTCCCTATAAGGAACATCTTAGCCTCGTAGGAGAGTTAGTTCCAGAGGCAGTTCCAGAGAACCTTCCGTGGAGATCGAGGTCCGACCCGGTTGGCGGTAACGTATTGAGTCTTGTTTGTAAGTTACCGACAGTTCTCCCGGGTCTAATGCCGCGATTAATTGTTCGGACTCACCGGTTTACAACTGGACTGCACTGGACTCGCGGCGTGTATTTGGAACAAAATGCTCAAAGAGATTCTGCAGTATTGGAGCTAGTTAAGCCTCTTGAGCTTCACCTTACTGTCAGGTCAGAAGAATCTCCGACGAATATGTTTGATGTTTTGCGAGAGCACATCGAAGCGGTTATCAAATACCACTATAAAGATATCGATCCGCTGTTTCTCATTCCTTGCCGAACAATTGACGCAGGCTCGTTCTGCGACGGTACTTTCATGCTCCGCAATCTAGAAAAGGCACGGGCTAAGCGTATCACCAAAATTTCCTGCCAATCGTGTTTCCAGGAGATGAATGTAGACGAGCTTTTCACCGGCTTCAAGACGTCAGAAAATGATATACTCCAAGCGATTCGTAATATTGAGGAGAAAATCGGCGTTGCTGCGGGACAAGCAATAATAATGCGTGACCTTTTGCGTCATATTTCAGAAATTCATGAACAAGTCGACTGTCCTCGTTTGTTTAGAATGGAGGCAATTGATGTCTCCAAGTGGAATCCAAAAAACTGGCTAGATCAGAAATATAAGCTGACTCTTTATTGTGAACACCCTGAATGCGAACACCCATGTGAAGAGGCGTCATATGTTATCGAGAATGCCAGGGCGTGGCTAAAGGATGTAAAGCCGTACATCGGATATGTTGGAAAAGCAATTAGATATGGTGTGCCAATTTTGGCGGCAGGGATGGGGGTAATGCTTGGCAATGCGTTGACAATTTCCGAGCGTAGTGAGATAGATCTCGCGAAAACTTTTAGCGGCTTGTCTTCAAAAGGAAAAAAAGATAAAGAGGACAAGGATTATGTCCCTCCTCCCACAGGCAACGAGCGACTCGATGGCGCTGCATTCTTTGAATTTCGGCATATGTTGTTGCGACTTACCGCCGATAAGTATCCGAAGTTTGGTGGCCTTCGGCGGGTAAGAGACACTATGGGTCGATACCTTTGGGTTTGCCCGCGCCATGACGAGGAATTCTATAACCCCCCATTGCCAACAATCGGCCAATAAGAGGATTGCAATATCAATCGTGCATGTTTAAATGTTTGTAGGCCAACGTGATCAAGTTGATTAACCGTCATTGCAATGTCATGTCCTGGCCGCGTGAAGTTTGTGGCAGATTTGGGTCAATTATTTTTGTAAGAATTTTTGCGTCGCGCTGGCTGCATGTTGTTATATGTCCTTTTTGGGCGACTTACGAAATTTGCTTGCGTCGGCGGCCACGTGACGGGATTCACGTCGACCTTCCCAACCCAATCAGTCGTGTGTGGCCATCCATACTATCAGCGGGCCCACAGCGGACAATAGGTCCAGACCGGTTAACCTGCTCCGAACCTATTTCTACGCCTTCTCCCCGTCGCCCTCACCGATACGCAATCACCTCCCCAAACGGCGCAGCAGCCGCCCCGGTGCTGACCCACAGCACCGGGTAGTTCGGCGCCGGGCCGAACTCGCTGCCATAGAGGTCGGTCAGGTAGACGGCGCAGACCGGCTGGATGTCCGACCGGGCGATCCAGTCGAACACCGGCCGGAACGCTGTGCCGCCGCCGCCATGGGGGGTGAGACGGATCGGGTCGCCCGGTTCATAGGTCTCGGTGCCCGCAACGGCCTCGTCACAGTAGACGATATGGATCGCCTCCGGCGCCGCCTCGTCCAGGATGGCGGTGATTTCGGCGGCGAAGGCGGCCAGCGTCGCCGCGTCGATGCTGCCGCTGGTGTCGACGCCGATCACCACCGGGCCGAGGCGCTCGCTGCGCAGCGAGGGCAGGTAGAGACCGCTGGCGATGTGGCGCCGGTTGGGCGGGGTCCAGGCGTAGTCGGAGCGGGCGGCAGCGGAGAGATAGCGGCGCAGCACGTCGCGCCAGTCGAGCCGGGGTGCCACCTGCTCGCGGATCGCGCGGGCGGTGTCGGCGGCGCCGATTCCCATGGCTTTGGCGGTCGCCTCGGCCTGGGCGGTGGCGATCGACCAGGTTTCCTCCTGGCGGGCGAGGTCGGCGGTGGAGGGCGCGCCGGGGCCGGGCTGGCCGGCATCGTCGCCGCCGGGCGGCGGGTCGGTGACGTCGCCCATGCCGCCGGGATCGTCGCTGCCATTGCCGCCGGTGTCGTGGGGGAGGCGGTCGTAGATTTGCTCGGCCGACATGCCGGCATAGGCGGGATCGAGCAGCATGCCCTCCGGCATCTCGAAGTCGGCGGCGGCGAGCAGCGGGTTGATGGCGTGATCGCAGGCGATGTTCCAGCGCCGCGGGTCGCGCCCCTCGCGCCGGGTGTGGTGCAGGGCGGCGCAGTGCATGGTCTCGTGCGCGATCAGGGTGCGCAGCGCGCCGCGCGACAGGGTGGAAACGAAGTCGGGGTTGTAGCGGATGGTCACGCCGTCGGTCTGCATGGTGGGGATCGAGGCATCCTCGACCGGGGCGAGGCGCAGCGACAGCACGCCCCAGAACGGCGCGCCGACGAGCAGCGCCGCGCGGGATTTGGCGAACAGGTCGGAGGCCGTGCTCATCAGCAATATCCTTCCATCTGCGCCAGGATGGTGCTGGCGGCATCGACGACTTCGGCGCGCAGGGTGCGGTCCTCGCGCAACGCTTCGGGGTCGTGGCAGGCGACTTTGCTGGCGAGGTCGTGGCGCACGCGCTCGATGTCGGCGTCGTCGGTGAGGTTGAGGCGCGGCATGATCTCCAGCAGAGCGCGGACGTTTTCGATCAGGCTGTCGCGGAAGGGGTGGAGGCGGGTGCCGGCGATGGGGTCGACCTCGAAGGCGCTGAGGCGGTCGACCAGGCGGGTGGTGACCTCGTGGACGCGCTGCCACAGGTCGCGATTGGCGTTCTGCACGAGTTCGGCGTTGCGGGCTTCGATTTCGGCGCGGATGCGGGCGACCTGCGCATCGCCGAGCCGTACCCGGAAATCGTCGGGCTGGGCGACCGGCATGAAGTGGCGGCGCACCGCGAATTTCGCGGCGATCTGTGTGGGTGCCGGATAGTCGCGCGGGTCGAACAGGCCGTTGAGGGCTTTGCGCGCGGTCTCGACGTAATCGGGGTAGCTGGCGACGAAGTCGCGCACGGCGCGGCCGAACTTGTCCTCCAGGGTCTGCTGGTGCTGCTGGTAGCCGAGATAGTTGGCGGCGGGGAGGATGCGGGTGCCGTCATCGCCCCAGGCCAGGGTGTTGAGGTTGTGGTGGTCGCGCAGCGCGCTGTTGGCGGCGTTGACGGCGGTGAGCAGTTCGCGCGGGATCAGGTGCTTGGCGTAGCGGCCCATGGAGCGGTCGGCGCCGTGCTCGGCGGCGACTTTGTCGCTGATGCGGATGTCGTGTTTACGCGCGGACCAGATGGAGACGGAGAGGTTGACGAGCATCGCACGCTCGCCGAGGGCGATCGGGGTGGTGGTCATGATGGGGAGTCCTTGAGGGGAGGACTGGAAGGTTCAGGCCAGGGCGGCGCCGTTGGTGACGGCCCAGCGGGTGAAGGCCGGGTGGTGGGCGAGGCCGGGCAGGCGCGCGGTCGCCGATTTGACCAGCAGCGTGCCGTATTCGCGGGCGAGGCGGCCGGCGTAGTGGATGACGGACGCGAAGTTCTGGTCGGTGGCGCGGCGGGCGAGGCCGGTGGCGACGGCGCAAAGAGCAGAAGGTTCGTCGGGGACCGGCGCGGTGGCGGGGTTCAGCAGGATGCCGTCGAGCGAGGGCAGGGAGCGGAACACGCGCAGGAAGCCGGTGAATTCGATGGCGGCGCCGCGACCGACGGTGCCTTCGTAGAGCGCGAACTCGATGTCGGCCGGCGGGATGGCGGCGAGGATGTGCGACACCGACGCCCAGGCGCGCGGGGAGGGGAAGGCTTTCTCCGCCGGCTCGAAGCGGTGCAGCAGGTCGGGGCGCCAGCGCAGGAAGGCGACGACCTCCGGCCGCAGATCGGCCTGGCCCATCGCCCAGCGCGACCAGTCGTCGAGATCGGGCTCGAAGCTGAGGTGGACGAAGCGGTTGGCCAGGGCGCTCGACATGCGCGAGGTGACGGCGCGGTCGCCTTCGCGGTTGCCGGCGGCGAACACGGTCCAGCCGTCGGGCAGGCGGTATTCGCCGAGGGCGCGGTCGAGCACCAGCTGGTAGCAGGCGGCCTGGACCAGCGGCGGGGCGGCGTTGAGTTCGTCGAGGAACAGGATGCCGGTGCCATCGTCGGGCAGGAAGGCGGGGGTGGCCCAGGCAGCCTTGCCGTGCGTGACGGTGGGCAGGCCGCGCAGATCGACCGGGTCGAGCAGGATGGCGCGGATGTCGATCAGGCGCACGGCCAGCGCCGCCGCGACCTGCGCCACGACCTGGGATTTGCCGACGCCGGGGGCGCCCCAGAGGAAGGCGGGTTTCTGGATCTTCGCCAGCACCTGCAGCGAGGATGCGACTTCGGACGGTTTCATGCGGGCCTCCATGACGGGCCGCCGCGGAGCCTCTCTCCTTGGCTGGTCGCCCTTCACGGCCCTCGCTTGGCCCTCTCCCTCTCGCAGCTGCTGATGCGACGCGGGACGCTGGCCGGGAAGGCTGTGTTACCGCCGCCGCCGCCGATGGCGTGGTGGTGGCGACCGCAGCAAAACCGCCGATTTGCGTTTCGGTGAGCCGCGATGGCCCGGACCGCGGCGGAGAAATGGCGGCCCGCCAGGCACGGGCCGCCGAGGCGGCGGGGGGTTAATCCCCGCCGGCCGTCGCGTATGCGCGGTCAAGCTCGGCCTGACGCGCGAGCGCCTGTTCGAGTTCGGCCTTGATCGTGGCGCGCTCCTGCGGCGAGGCGAGGTAGCAGCCGGCGAGTTCGGCGCGCAGGTGCTGGATGTGGTCGTAGAGAGCGATCATCTGTTCCTCCGTCGTGTTGAAGACGGAGGCTGCCGGTCATGCCGGGCCGGACCGGATCAGGGACGCCGCAGGCGCCGCGAAGCGGGGCGCGGGGGTGCCGATTTTGTCTGCCGTCATGCAACGTGACTCGCGCGCCCCGCGCGCTCCTTCGGCAGGCAAAATTGGGGGCACCGCGCCTCCTTGAGCCGGTCTGGCCCGGCATGGCAGGCTGGGAGGTCTGCGGGAGACAACTTTGGGGACAGGGGGCCGACGCCGGGACGGCATCTGCCTTCAGGGGCCGGGAACATAGGCCGCACCTCCGCGTCAGCGATCGACACCCGAAGGGCCGAAACCCGCGTTCTTGCGGGGTTCGGGGCGCAGCCTGAGAGCGCGGCCGGCCCCTTGGCCGGAGACGCCCATATAGCCCGACCCGCCGGCGTGATAGGTGTTTTGCACGGCACCGGGCGGTCCGGCCGCCAGCACGTTTTCTTCGACCGACACCGAGACCCTGAACGCATGCGCCACGCCCGCCCGACGTTGCCCGCCCTGACGGTCAACCGCCAGTTCATGTCAGAGTTCGTTGCTGCGGAGGCGCCTTGCCTTGGCCTTGGGCTGGTCGAAGTGGAAGGCAGTCAGTGCGCGCTGGTCGCGCTGCACCTGAACCAGACGCTCCCGCCCGAGGTTTCAGCCGCGGGCTTTGCTTTCGGCCACGCGCTGTTCGGCGGCAGTGGTTGGGAAGTGGTCCATTTCGCCTTCGAGTTCTATGGCTTCGCGACCTACAACGTGCTGATCAACCCGAGCGATCCCGTGGCGCGATTGGTCCTGAACACGATGGTCGAGACCGGCGACTACTTCTTCTTCGCGCTCACCGGGAATCACAGGGTGACGGCATTCCGCTCGGCGATTGCGAAGGACAATCTTGCCGGGCTCAAGGCCAATATGGCCCGCCTCCAGGGCTCGACCACCAGCGACGCCCAATACCGCCAGGCGGCATCCCAGTTCGAGAAGCGGCCGGTGCCACCTGGAACCCTGCTGACCTGGGTTTGCCGGGAGGACACCGGCTATCTCGATCTGGCACAGGACCCGCTGGTGTTGAGTCCGGCGTGAGTGAGCGCCGGAAGAAGACGTGAAACTCAGTCTTCCAGCCAATGGGTGGCCCTGACGCCAAACCGCCGTGCCAGCCGCTTGATGTCGTCGATGCCATAGGCATTGAGCGACGGGCGCCGCCTTCCTGCCGCTTCGGCGGCGTCGCAAGCTGCGTTCCAGGCTTTTCCCCGATCCCGGCGCAACGCGCGCAGTGCTTCACGCAGCAGGGATCTTTCCTCGTCGCTCAATCCTTCTATGATCTCTGGCTTACCCAAGAGGTCGTCCTTCAGATCAATCGTGTTCGCTTCTCGACTTGGGGCGGCGGGCCGGCCAAGGTCACGGCCGAAGCATCATCTTCGAAAGGATACCGATGAGCGAGACGTCTGAGGCAAGTGAATTGCTTCGGCTGACGGCCCAGATCGTGGCCGCGCAGGTGGCGCACAACCCGGTCGCGCCGGATGCGCTGCCGGAGTTGATCCGCAGCGTGCATGCCTCGCTCGCCGGCGCGGGCAAGCCGGCGGAAGTCGCGGAACGGCCGCAGCCGGCGGTGCCACCGAAAAAGTCGGTCTTCCCGGATTTCATCATCTGCCTGGAGGACGGCAAGAAGCTGAAGATGCTGAAGCGGCATCTGCAGACCCGCTACGGCATGACTTCCGAGCAGTACCGCGAGAGGTGGGGCCTGCCGCACGACTACCCGATGGTGGCACCCAACTATGCTGAGCGCCGCTCCGTCCTCGCCAAAGAGATCGGCCTCGGCCGCAAGCCAGTCGCCGCAGCGCCGGCCCCTGTGCCGACGCCGCGAAAGGCCGGTCGCCCGCGCAAGACCGCGGTGGCCGCGTAATTCCAGACCAACAGGGCAGGGGACGAACCCACCAATTGGGGAATTCATGAAGTTCGCAATTCATGCATTTCGTGGGCATGACCGGCAGCAAGGCCGCGGTCAGGTTTCGCTCCCGGCACGCCACCACACCGCCCGCGGAAGTGCGGCCATGAGGGAGGGCGATGCAGCTCCGGCGAATTGCCACCGGGGCACCACGCTCGATGCTTTCCTCGCCGAAGAGGGCATCGATGACGCGGCAAAGGCGGAGGCAAGCGCGCGCGTGGTTGCCTGGCGGCTCGGCCGGGAGCCATCCTGTCGTCCGATGAATGAGGATCCTTGATGACGGATGCGTCGCCCATGCTGAACGTGCGTGTAAGTTCGAGCGAACTGGATATCCTGGCGTTCGCGGCCGGGCAGGCGGGTACCAGTCCGGACGACTACGTTCGGCGCAAGGCGATTGAGGCGGCGGAGATCGACGTTCTCGAATATCGCCTCGTGACGATTCCCGCGGCGGACTGGGAGAACTTCGCGGCCTGGGTCAACAGCCCGGTGAAATATGTTCCTGCGCTTGCGCAAACCTATGACAGGCGGTCCCGCACAGCAGAACCACCATCGCCGCGGCCATTGGCCGCCGCTGACGACAGGTATGCGTTCGACTGCGGGCGCGACTCCCTGAACCAGTGGTTCTGGCGCCATGCCTGGGAAAATCAGGAAGCCCGCGTGTCGGGAACGCACGTCATCTGCGACACGGCGACGGGCGAGGTCATCGGTTATGTGGCGCTGGCCGCCTCGCAAATCGAGCGGGCGCGCCTTCCGGAACCGGAGCCTTCCGACAGGCCAGATCCCGTTCCGGCACTGGTGCTCGGCCAGTTGGCCGTCGACCGGCGGTATCAGCGCAAGGGCTATGGCCGCTCGCTTGCGCTGTTTGCCATGATGGCAGCCGTCCGCTTTGCGGAAGATATAGGCTGCTTCTGCATGTTCACGCATCCGCTCGACGACGGCGTGCGTGTTTTCTTTTCCCATCTTGGCTTTGAGACTCTGCCTTACGATCCAAGACGCTGCATGGCCGTTCGTATCGGTGATTTGCGGCAGAGCGGATTCTAGCCGGTCTCATCAAAGAAACGATACGGGGTTACATTGGCGCACGATTCAGTGTAAGTTGCAGCCTACTCACTTAGGCTGCGCGGGTGCCTTACGCCAGCGTGGCGCTCAGCAAGTACTCGTACTCTGCCTCAGTTGCTGCTGGCGGACATAGTGCTTCCATCATCAACTGCCGCTTGCGTTCCAGCAGTGCCTGAAGGTTCTGATCAAACGATCGCCGCCCATCCGGCAGCACCGCCAGCGGAATGTGGATGGTCACTGGCCGGGTCTGTCCGATACGTACCACCCGACCCGTGCATTGATCCTCGACGGCCGGGTTCCACCAACGGCTCAAATGGATCACGTGGTTAGCACGTGTCAGCGTGAGCCCCACGCCACCTGCCCGTGGCGACAAGATCATCACATCGAACCCATCCGGCGCTTGCTGGAACCGGTCCACTTTTGACTGGCGCGCCCCGCCGGCCACCTGGCCGTTGATGACCATCGGCGCAACTGTGAGCCGATATCGTCGCTGGATCATGCCGACCATGCGGGCTTGCAGATCGAGGTCATCGACAAACACCAGCGCCCGCTCACCGCGGCGCTGAATCTCGTCCAACGCCTCCATCGCCACTTTCATGCGGGCCGAGGCGGCAATGAAGCTTGCATCCGATCCATTCCCGACCTCGCCAGGATGCAGGCTTACCGCGCGCAACCGCTGCAAAGCTGCCAGCACGGCTCCACCACTCGCGCCACCATCACGAACACTCTTGATCGTCTCCTCATAGGCATCGAGCTGTGCCGGCGGCATTGGAGCCTCGCGCAGTACCTCATTGTGCGTTGGCAAATCCGGCAACCGGTCTTCTTTCAATCGCCGCAGGAGTAGAGGTGGGCGTCCACCGATCGGTCGGTCCAGGATGCGCTTCAGTTTAGATAGTGCCTGAACGTCTCCGCTTCGCTCATATTGGTTACTAAACGACTTGAGATCGTCCAGGTAGGCGGGGTGCACGGTGTCGACGATGCACCAGAGATCCGCAAGCCGGTTCTCGACCGGCGTGCCGGTCAAGGCGATCCGGAAGTCGGCATTCATCGCCTTGGCGGCATCCGTAATCCGAACGCCGGGCGTCTTGATCTTCTGCGCCTCGTCGAAAAGCATTGCGACGAACCGAACCTGCCCAAAATCCCTGTCGTAGTCTCGCAACGTCTCGTACGTTGTCAGCACCCAGTCTGCCGCTTGGATCGCTGTGATATCCAGCGCTGGGCGATCTTCCCCCGTTGCGCGACGCAGTGCAGCCAGACCACGTCCGTAGGCCAGCGTGCAGACCCCAAGGCCCGGCGCCGTCAGATGGCGGTCATGTTCGGAACGCCAGTTCTCCAGCAAGCCTGTCGGCGCCACGATCAACACTGGCCCTCGCGGCACCGTGCCGGCTTGTATCCCCCCACGCAGCCAAGCGAGAAAGGTCAGCCCCTGCAGGGTCTTTCCCAACCCCATGTCATCAGCAAGCAGCACGCCGGGCCGGCCGGTCGTCCAGGCTTTCTGGAGCCATTCGATCCCTTCGAGCTGGTGGGGCTTCAACACGGTCGTGACCACCTGTGGCACCCCCAGGGCCGGTGCAGCGCGCGGCGTGAACGACGCCTGGACATCGACCGCCTCCTCATTCGGTCGGATCACCAGCACTTCGGGCGCAGGCCGCTCCCCAGCGGATTCGCGGCACGGCGTGCGTGAAGTTTCCAAGCGTTGCAGCGCTTCGAGCGTCTCGGACGAGGCAGGGATCTGCACTGTCCCGCCATCCCCCTCATGCGGTACCCAAGGCGCGCCGACCGCGATGGCAGCTTCGACCCGAGCGCGCAAATCATCGGCCTGAGTGTCATCAAGCGGAATACGCCGGTCGCCAACGACCAGACCTGCCGCCGCCGTCCGACGCGGTCCTCCGGAGGCCGGACCACCCTCGGGACCGAACCACTCGGTTGTGTCCAGCGCGATCCATGGCAGGACCCGAGGCTGCCATAGACCGAGCCCTAACACCCGATCCGAGTATGCCTTTGTCTCTCGGAAAAGCTCCTCCACGACGGTGATATCAACGTCCTCGCCGAGCGCCTGGCGCAGGAACGCGCGCGGGGACGCCAGCAGGGCGCGTTTCGTCGCTGCCGGTGCCGACTGGACGCGCCGCACCTCCGCCAGCGCCTGCCGCAATGGAGGCGAAAGGACGAGGAAGCAGCCGCGATTGAGCGTATAGACCGACCGCGCTGTATGGAACCGGTTGAATTGGTCCTCACCGAATGCAGCCTGCTGATCCGCAGCCAGTAACGGTGCATTGGAATTGGTGCCTGCTCGATGCAGGATGGGCACCAACAGCGCGCCCTCGCCCTCTCCCTTCAGGTCCAGAGAGAACGCGTCTGCTGTGGCGATCGTCATCGTGCCAAGAAGGCCTGGTGCGTCTGCTGCTCCGCTCGCCTGGGCCGCGGGCAACAAATCTCGCAACGCGGCTATGGCCGAAAGACGGCCAGCCAGATCGTCGTCGGGCACGGCAGCAAGCGCGTCCACTGCCTCCGCAATTGCGAATAGCACGTCGGGGAGCCGGTGCCAGCGTCCTCCGATCTGCAGCCACGCTCCCACCCGCTGCGCGCCCACCACTCGCTGGCCGTTCGGACGCTTCCATTCCAGCACGGCCCGGAACTCCGGCCGCGTGATGATCCCGGTAGTTCGGATCTCAGCCACGGCCTCGGCGACCGGCGGTAACCCCAGCGCATCTGCCTCGCGTGCCGAAAGGTCAGCGATGGCCCGATGCTCCACAAGAACCACATCTGCTTCAGCGATGGCATTCTCGGCGGCGATCAGACGTTGCATCACATCAACACCAGGTATGGCGGCTACGGGTGCCTCGATGGCCCACAGGTCGGCAAGTAGGAAGCCAGCGCCGGTGCGGAGCCGCAACTCCGTTGCCTGCGGCGTGACATCAAAATGAAAATGTTGTGTCATCGCGGCTGCCATTCTTTGTGTGTCAACCTAAACCCAGCACGACGAGACAGAAGTTCAGCGGCACTCCCCTGCCAACACCCGGTATGGGGATTATCATGGCAAAGACCCTCACCCGTCGGATTCCCGCGCGATCGGTAGGTTGGATTCGATGGAAACGGAAGACCCTCCCCGGTCAGTTCGCCGCGGCTGTAGCTGTTGCGGTAAAGTTTCGGCGCATCCGGCCAATTATCGGGCCAGGCTCGTAACCTGCCGTTGTGACTCCACTCACAGAGAATAAGCGGCCCGATGTGCATGAGCAGCACGGAATGGTCGGACTGAATTGCCCCTCCCGCCAATTTGGCATAGGCATCACCGAGATCGCGGACGGCCCGTGCCGATGCGTAGACTCGCGGACCAAGCGCGAGCCAAGCATCGAACGTTATTCCGCGCTGTTCGCACTGTTCCAAGCATGCGCTCCAGAATGCGTGACGCCATTTCCAGTGCTTCTCCAAAGCATGCTCGGATATGAGATCGAAGAATGCGTCAAGCGAGGCGCGTGTCAGCCATCGGCGCATCAGCGCAACAGCTTCCTCCCCGGCCTCAAACCAGTTGCCAGCCCGCAAGCGCGGATCGCCAAGGTGCTTCAACAGAAAATCTGTCACCGACTTACGGACTTGTTCTGCCGGTTGCCGCCGAGGTGCGAGCCATGCTTGAAGGAGACCTCGCGCCATGCCACCGCGAAGATCATTAAAACGCAACCTGCCATCGCTGGTCAGGAACTCGCATGCCCGTGCCAGTGCCAACTCGGCCCGAGATTCTGTGAGAGCAGGTGAGAGCAAGCGAAGCAGCGCACCCTGCGTTGCCCTGGCATAGCCGCCTGCACTGCGTAACGGGTCGTCGAAGCCGGTGCAACGAAGCACGTCCGCGACCGCCTCCGGACCGATCAAGATCCACTCGGCCAGCCGCCGCGGCCCCGCCTCCGCATCGAACAACGCGACGCGAGCATGCGCATTTCGCCAGAGATCGAACCTGAGATCGTGATCTGTGGATATCAGCACCGCTATCCGTTGCCCGGCTTCGCCGATCCCGTCGGATCTTGCTTCGAAGCCGCGAATCCACGCCTCGATCAGGTTGCCGAAAGTCCGCCTGTGCTGGCCGGCCTGCGCAAATATGGCCTCCATAAGCTGGGGGCGGGACGCCAAGCGTGGCTCACCTTCCCACATGACCCAAGGTGCATCGCGCAGATCTCGCCACTCGGCCGGCGCGGTGCTAGATGCCGCGACCAATCGCCGCCGAAGCGCTTCCATCGCGGGTCCGGCCGGTGCCGCGGGAGCCGCCTCGGCGGCTCCCAGCGTCTCAAGCGCGACGCGGCTGGGCGGATGCGGTGGAAAATGCGCTAGGCGAGGCAAAGCATCCAGAAGCAGACGAAGTTTGCCAATCGCTGCGACGAGATGTGTCACGGCTGGCTTCCCAGCGCCCCTTCGATTTCCTCGCGCATACGCCGCAGTTCATCCGAGGATCGCGCAGAAAGGACGAAGCGCAGATCGATGCGGCGATTGCCTGGGCAGTTCCCATCCGCGCTGCACTGCTCCTCCGGCAACGGGCGGCGCTCGCCGTAGCCTGACACACCAAGCAGCGGCAATTGTTCCGTATTGCGCATCGCGTCGAGACCAGGCTGGGCGCGACGCAACTCCAGGAACACAGAAAGAGCGCGGTCCGCTGACAATCGGTCGTTGCGCTCCTGCGAGATCACCACGTCAACGCTGCCAAAGCGTTGGCGATCGGTGTGTCCCTCGACGAGAACGGTCTCCAACACAGGCTCGGCCCGATCGCAGCCGTCGGCCCCGCTCGCAGCAGTATAGCAGGGAAGGATACGGGCCAGTACCTCCGCCAGGGTCTGCAGGGTTCCCTTTGAGGTAGGCCCAAGGACGGCGCTGCCGGTCGCAAACAGGAGGTCGCCGGAAAGCCGAAGAATGCCCGATCGTTGGTCCAGATAAACCCGCACGCCGCGGTCCTTCAGCGCCTGCTCGACCGAGGTTAACAATCGGCGGCGCGCCGCCTCCCGGTCTTCGATGTCGCGTTCCAACTGCGCCATGGCACGCCGCAACAGCGTGCGAAGTTGTTCATTTGCGTCCGCCTGCCGCTGCGCGTTTTGCCGCGCGGACTCCAGGTCCCGCAATGCCTGCTCGTATTTCTGGCGCTCCACGACCTGAGCCTGCTCGGCATCGCGGTAGTTCAGCGCGAATACCGTGAGCATCAGCAGAAATACGAATAGAACACCGACCATCAGGTCGCTTACGGAGGCGAAGTAGCCTTCGTTGCCATCTCCCTCAACGCCAGACTCATGCGGCATCACCGACCCTTTCCAGGCGGCGGTTTATTGTCGAGGGCATTCTCCAGACTTTTTACCATGTTACCGAGTTGCACTGCAGCCTTTGCGAGGTTGCTGTCGGTTTCGGCAACGAACTTCCCCACCTCGCGTGCGAACTGCGCCAGTCCATCATGCAATTGCGACATTACCGCCGCCATGTTCTTGTCGACCCCCTCAAAGCGTCGGGTGGCCGTGTCCAGTGATTCAGCGAGTCTCGCCGCGGTTACCTGGGCCGCCTCGATCTTCTGCGCCGTCCCAGAGACCTGCTCCAGCATTAGCTTCGCGTGCTGCGCCACTTCGGCAAGCGGCCTGATCACGCCCTGTGTGGCGTCGGCGGCCAGCTTCATGTCGGCTGCGGCGATAGCCAGCGGGCGTGCGGAGTCCCGGGTCACTCCATCAAGATCGGTAATCCGGACGGCGAGCGCTTCCAGCCGTTCCCCCAGGCCGGCAGCCTGTCGTCCAAGGGCATCGGCGCGCGCACCGACGACACTACCCGCCTCCGCGATCCTGGACGCGGCGGTGTCGCCACCGCGCTGGATCGCCGCACCGGCGGTCTCGCCGGCTTGGCGCAGACCATCGGCAGCGCCGGCGAGCGTGCCCGCGAGCGCAGTGCCAGCCTTGTCGAGGCTGCCCTGCAATGAAGCTCCACCGGCCTGCCCTCCCTCCCGCAATGCATCGCTGGCTTGGCCCAGCGTTCCCCGCAACTCCACCATCAGGGCCTGCAATTCGGTCCGCATACCTTCCGTCGCCGACGCGATGCGTCCAACCGCCTCCTCGGCTCCACGCCCCAGCGCGCCGCCTGTCTGCGTGGCAGCCAAACCCAGCGCCTCTGCCACGCGTGCCGCCGTCCCCTCGAACCCTGCCGCGGCAGCACCGATCCGCTCAGCCAGTGCTTCGAGTGCTGTAGCTCCCGCGGCTCGGCTGTTCTCTGCAAGGTTGCGGAGTTCACCAACCATGGCTTCGATCTGCCCGGTGAGCCTGGCGGAGGAGTTCACCGCCTCGTCGCCCATTCGGCGTTCAAGCCCGCGTGCCGCTTCCGACAGCGTGTCCGCGACCGTGCGTGCCGCGCCCTCGAAACCGGCTGCGGCTGCCTCCAGCCGTAATGCAAGCTCGCGGCCAGCGTCTGCACCGGCATTCCGGGTCTGTTCGGCGAGGCTACGGAGGTTTTCGGTCAGCCCTCCCATCTGATCGGTGATCCGGCTGAGCGCTGCCTCCGCCCCTTCGCCCATTCGCCGGGCCATGGCATCAGCCGAGTCAGCCATGCGCGTGGTGGCGTCGCCCAGCCCAGATTGGAGTGCTTCGAGCCGGGTACCCAGACCCGCCAGACTTTCGGCCACTTGCTCCATCCGGTCGCCTGTCCCGCCCTGCAACCGTTGGAGGAACGCGTCCAACATGCGCTGCATCCCGTCATCAGAGCGGGAGGTGAGGCCGGTCGCCAAGCGCTGCATCGCCTCGGTCAGCGGCGCAATGTGCTCGCCGAGCCGCTTGTCGAATGCCGCATCGAACGCGCCCCCGATGTTTACGGCGAGTTCGTTGGAGAAAGTCTCCAGCTGTACCGACTGTGCCTGCAGAAGCTGGTTCGCGTCCTGCTGCAGCGCCGCCGACGTGACCAGGGGAATGCGGGCTTCCACCGCTGCCCGGAAGGCATCCAGATCAAGCTCAACCAGCTTCAGCCTGTTCTTGCGAAGGAGTGCATAGGCGATAGAGAGGAACAACCCCGCAACAGACGTAACAAACTTGAAGGAGGCAGCTTCGAGAAGTTGGTGCAGTGCCGCGTTACGCTCAGTCTGTGTGACGCCTTCCGCCACGATCCCGCCGGCGCTGTTGAGCGCCACGGCAAGGCCAAGAAATGTAAACAGCAGCCCGGCGCCGACCAGCAGGTTCGGCATCGCCGCGTGGTACCGGGGATCGATGCCGACCCCGCGCTGCCGCAGCAACCCCATGTCGAACCAGGCATTCGGACGGGAAGTGGAGCGGACCGGCCTTCCCGGTCCAGCCGGCGAAAGCAGAGTTTCGCGAAACTCACGCCAACGTGATCCAAGAATCTCGTTTTTTCCCAGCTCCTCCGAGACCGCTTCAAAGCGTTCTACGAACCGAATGGCATCGTCCGAGCCAATGAACAGGCGCCGGGCATCGCCCAGGGCTGCCCGCAGGCGCGCGACCCCCAGCCACAGCGGGACGCCCGACCAAACTGCCCAGACCGTGAGCGCCGCCACGACCGCCCAAATCGTCCGTGGATTCGCGACGACCGGCGCAATCGCCGACATGATATTCATCTGGCAGAGACCATAAGGGTATAGCGCAGGGGCAACATGACCGACCAAGAGAGGCAGGAAGCGATAGCCGTCATGGACGGCAATGAGCTATTGGAAACACGGATCTGTGCGTTTGTGCAACTGCCCGACGGCCGCGCCGGGGCAATCTGGCGTGGACTCGCCTTTCCGCTCTCAGGGAAAGCCGGGATTGACGTCGGCGGTCCTTCCGTGCCGCTTGCGGATTGTTACCCTCTCCGGAAGCCCCATCGGCAGTTTGGCATCATCGATGGTGAGGGCGAAGCCTATATCCTCCTCGAAGGCCCGAGTGCAGCTTGCGAAGCGGCGGCATCGGCGGTCCGTGGAGCTGGCATCGCCGTCCTACGCACCGGACGTTACCTGGGGGAGCCCCTGGAAGGCCTCGACGCCGACTGGTTCATCCGGATTGTCCGCCCCGACCGGAGCCTGTCGCTGAACGACGTGCTGGCGCCCTTGCTCGGGACGCAGGTGGCATCCCCGGCGACGCAGCCCCGGGACAACCTGCGCGCGCGCGTGCTGGAGGCGGAACTACTCATTGGACGTGCCCGCGAGGCAGCATTGCAGGCAGACCTCGCTCGCCTACGTATGTCTGCCGCGACTTCCGCCACTGAAGCTGGCGCACAAAACGCCCTGCTCGAAGAGGCGCTGGAGAAGGAGCGGCGTTTACGGGCCGAGGCTGAGTTGCAGGCCGCCTCGAGCGCGTCCCGGCCACGTTCGAACGCGCCAGCGCGGTTGCGGGATGAGATCGAAACGGTTCTGACGGCCCTGCTGCCCCGGATCACTCTGCTTCGCGACAGCCTGAACGTCGTCAGCACCGAATATGCCGGCCGTCGGTCGCTTTGGCGCCTGCTCGGCGAACTTCATGGCACGACCGGCGCCCTGCAAGGATGGAGAAAGGTCCAGGGTGTTGACCATTGGTGGGAACGCCACGTGAGCAACGGGCAGGACGACGCGGGCAGGATTTATGCCCGCTGGAACAAGGAGCGGAATTGGGGGGTGCTCGTATCGCATAAGTGCGAACAGACCCGAGACATTGTGTGGCTATCGCAACACTGATGGCCAGTCCAGCCGCAAAGATTGGGTGGGATCGCCCACTGCCCATTGATTGTCGAAAAAAACATCGGGGGCTGGAGACATGCGATCCGGAGCGGCATTCGCTCGCTGGCGGATCGCCCGCGGTGGTTATGGATGCAAGGCAGCGGCTCGAGATCAGTCCGGCGTGGGCTCGTTCTTCAATTGATAAACGGCAAGCCATCGCACATCCTCTGGCAGCCTCGCTGGTCAGGCATGGGTCACAAAGTCCTGACGCAGGTCCACGAACAATTCGGTCACCCGATCTTGCTCACCCGCGATGGCAAATTGGGTCATGGCCAGGGCCGACACCTGCTGCTCTTCGTGCGCGTTGAAATCGAATGGCACCCGTCGGGTTGGCTGCCAGAACCCGAAGCCCTGGTCGAGAACAATCTCCAGCTGATGGTGGGCGCCGTCGAGGCGTAGCATGCGCGCGTGCGGCAGGTCGGATCGCGCGCCTGGCGTCAAAGTTACCGTAAAGCCCGCGCTGGTCAGCGCCTGGCGCAGCACTTGGTTCCTTGCCTCAAGGTTGGGCCAGTCGTCACGGAAACCTGTCGCCATGCCTGCACGGCTTCCACCGCGATCGCCGAGCGTTCGCACGACCAAGGGTATCGCCGGGCCACTTGCCGCGCGCATCGAGCGACGGAGTGCCACCAATACCCCTAACAGAAGTCGGACTGTAATCGGCGAAAGCAGGTATCGGTCGTCATATTCTATGCGGCTCGGCGGCCCGCACGCTGCAAGATCCGCTTCGATTCCCGTGTCCTGGCGCAGCACCTTCCAAAACCGCGCGCCGAATTCGCTAACCGTGCCGTCAAGTTGTGATCCAATCGTGATACGATGGACAGTAGGACGCAGCGCTGCCATGCGGGCTCGCAGATCGACTGCCAGCCCACCGGACGGCAGCGATGGCAGATCTCCCCTTATCACCGCCGCCGGTGGCTCCATCCGCGGTACGCCGGCGTCCGTACGGATCGCCGCCCAGCCTCGGATGCCGGTGCGTGTCGCTACGGCAGCAAGCAGGCTTTCCGGTTGCGGCGGCACGGTCCAGGGTGCGACCTCCACCACCCCCCCCGCCCGATCGACTAGGCTGCGCAGCGCCTGCGTTGCGTCGAAACCGATCGTGCCCAGGCTAGTCGGCTGTGCCAGCAACGTCACCCGAACACCATCCCGTGCGACTCGTGCGATGAGCGGCACTGCCCACCACCGCTCCAGATCCCACTCGGCGGGTCGGCCGTGCAGTACGAGGACGAGTGTCCCATCGCTGTCGTCGCCCAACGCGCGCGCAAGTTCGACCGGCAGCGGCATACGTGCCATGGACTGGGCACCGCTGGCGCCGAACACCCTCGCTTCGGCTGGCAGAATCAATGCGGCGAGGACCTCCTCGAGCCAAGCCTGTGCTGCCTTGCGGTCTAACCGCGACGCCACCCGCGCTGTGTCACGCAAAATCAGACAGGCCGGGCAAGCCCGTTCGCACTGGTTTAAGCATCCCAGGGCAGCCGAGGCGGACTTCAGCAATCCAACGATATCGGTGGCGGCCGAGCCGGCATATCCAGCACCACCGGCAGCGGTGTCGAACATCCACATCGACCAGCATTGCTGGCCATCCGCCCCCGCCGACCGACCCGCATCTACAGCAACCTCATCTCGCTCAATGCCGAGTCGGCGGCACAGCGCTTCGCGTAACGCGACCGCAGCCGTCAGAACGACGTCTTCGCCCGGCGCATCGGCGAACTGCAGCTCGAACACCTCGGTCTGACGTGAGTGGCCAAGCGCAAGGTGCCGCTGCAGGGCAAATCCCTGCTCGATCCCGTCGCAGCGAAGTGATCGTCGGCGACGAGGACGCAGCGGTGCGTGCTGGCTCATACGCGGATGCGGTGCCAGCACGGCAGCCGGTTCCGCCGTTTCCGGCTCTGCTCGTCCGCAGCTGAGGCAAATGGCGTACCCGAAGCCCGTTGCGCCACGGCTGATCGTGACCACTGGACCGTCCGGATCACGACGGAAGCGGCCGATTTCGGGGTTCTCCAGCGCAACCCAGGCGCCGCCGGATGCCGAAACAAAGGGCCGCGGGTTGGGCACGAACTCGACATGCTCGACGGCATTGGTAAGTGACGCTTCAGGATCGACCGCGAACCCCGCAGGGCGCAGCGTGCGCTGCCGCTCAATTGCCTCGCCACCGCAAGCCGTGCATGCATCCGGCCGGCGGATCGCGTCGCCGCCGGCGCCACACGCACGGCATCGCCAGAACCAGCGAATGGACTGGATCTCGGCGGCTGCCTCTGCCGTCGCTGGCCGTTTCCAGTTCAATGTCACCCCGGCCGAGCGATAAACAACACCGTCGAGGACGACATCGGCGCCGGGCGCATACTCGCGCAGCGCAAGCTCAAGGGCACGACTGGGGTAGCGGCGTACGCGCGGCCCGTCCTCACGTCCCCGGTCCTGCGGCTGGTCGTGTCCCGAGCTCGGAGGTGGCGGCGTAACAAACGGAACGACGTCGGTGGGAAAGCCATGGCCGGGCAGAAATGCCTGCCGCGCAAGATCGCCCAGGAGATACTCGCCATCCATGCGCTCGGCCTGAATGCGGATGGCTCGCTGCGCTGGCCCCGGAGGAGCGGCCTCCAGGTCGACGGTCAGCTGTTCTCGCTCGGCGCGCCAGACCTCCGTAATGCGTTCAATCGCCGCAGCCGTGCGATCCGGCACATTGCGTACCCCGGCAAGACCTGTTCCCGTGATAAGGCGTGCAATCACGCCATGAAGTTCCTGGTCGCCGGCAGCGTCCGTGCTCAGCCAACGGCGAAACCCCACTGCCGGCGCTGCCTCGCCCTGATCCGGGGCAAAGAACTCACCCGCGCTGAGGGTGAGCGCCTGCATCGCCCGGCGGCCGAAAAACAGCGAAAGCAGAAATGCGTTCATGTGGCGTTGCACGAGAACGCGGCTATCCAGCGCGACCCGAGGCGGAGAGATGCGCTGACGCAACGGCCAGTCCGGCCGGTCGAATGCGTGCCAGCCGACGGGCGTATCGGGGCAATAGGTGAAGGCAATCGCGAGCGGCTCCGACCGCCGGCCGGCGCGGCCGACGCGCTGGCGATAGCTGGCCGGAGAGGGCGGCACGTTCGTCATAGCGACCGTGCCGATACCGCCGATGTCCACGCCCATTTCCATGGTGGTGGAACAGTTCAACACGTTGATGCGGCCGTCCTTGAAGGCAGCCTCGTAGGCGCGTAGGCGCGTGGATGGCTGTTGCGCGGAGTGCTCGGCGATCCGCACATATGGCGAGAGCAGGGCAAGGCGGTCGATGATGTCGGTCCACAGGCCACGTGCCCGCAAGCCGGCCACCGCCTCATCGTGCCGAAGCCATGTTTCAACATCCTCACGGGCTTCGCGGTTATCGGCCGTGCGTAGCCATGGCACCGGAAGACGCGGCATGACAATTGGCTCGCAGCGCACTCGCTCCCGCGGTTGGGTTCCCTGCGTCAGATATGGCGTGATGCCCCGGAAACACCGATCAAGCAGTCGCGTGGTGACGGGGCAAAGCCAGGCGCGTTCTACCGGGACAATTTCCGCCGAGGTCAGGTCAAGCTTGAATGCGCCATCCGACAGGCCTTGCAGGGCGACGCTGCGCAACGCTCGCCAGGCTCCATCGAGCACCTCGTTGACCGCCTCGCGTGTGCCACCATCGTCGAGGTCTAACCCGAAGCCATCACGCAACAACAACACCGGCCGGCTCGTCCGGCCGCCGCGCTTGGAAAGGCGCGGCCAGACCATCTCCCAGCGTTCCGCCTCGCGGGCCAGGTTCCACGGCAGGAAAGACCGCATCCAAACACGTTGGCCCGTCCAGCGCACCAGTCCGCTGTCGATATGGACCGCGGCGTTCACACGGACGAAGTAGGTGATGACGATATGGAGGAAGTCACGCCAGTCTGCGACCGTTGCTCCCTGCGCACGGAACAGCGGAGGCAGGAAGGCCTCTCCAACTCGTTCGATCGCTGGGAATCTGAGCGCGGCAAGCCCTAACGTCTCAAGGTTGTTCGCCCGCATCGGGCGTCGGATAAATTCCGTGTACAAGTACAGCGCCGCGAGTTCCCGCGGCTCGGCAAAGCGCGGCTCACGCTCGCGCCAAAACTGGCGGAGCTCCAACTCTTCCTGCAACAGCGCTGCAAGCCGGTCGCGCATGTCGGCCCACGCGACGGGATCGGAGGAGGACAGCGCATCGCGCTGGTGACAAAGCTCAGCCAGACGCTGCGCAAGCATGCCGGTCAGCAGCGCGGGCGGGAGCGCCTCGTATTGGGCGATTTCCGCTGCCAGGCAGGCATGATCTCGTGCCTCCTTGCGCTCCTGTAAGCGGTGCCAGATCCGTGCACGGGCAAAGTTACGCTCGGCATCCTGCTGCCAGGAGGCTGCGAAGCGCGCCGTTCCCTGTCGGTTGTCCGTGAAGGTGATAAGCTGCCGGCCATCATGCGGACGCCGCTGGGTGCTCTGTCGATGTGCTGGCGCCGCATCGAGCAGGACGTTGCCGGCGGTGCCGACGAAGAACGGGCCACCCAGCCGTATTCCGCGGAACAACTGGCGGCGTGCGGAACCGCCACCGCAACAGGGGCAGAACTCGGCGCCGAAGCGAGCGAGGCGCAGCGTATCCGGCCCAGCGGCATCGCGCACCTCACCTGTGCGCGCCACCACGTTAAGAAAGCCGACCGACTGGGCCATCGCCGCGGCCAAGCCAGCGGGCAGCAGCAATACCCGGTCCGGGGGCGGAGACGGTTCTTCGTCGTCGTCGCCGTCATCGTCATCCGATCCCAGGGCGAACTCGTCCACCGCCTCGGCATCGCGCCACCGTTCGATCCTGGTGACGCCACCGTCCTGACCGGCCGTGAGGAAAGGCTGGCCGCAGTCGTCGCACAGCACCACGTCCAGCGTGCGGGCGCCGCAATGGTCGCACACCGTCCGGTCCCTCTCGAACACGGCGCCGAACGGCCATGCTGGATCATCGAGCTTGGTTCCGGCGCGCCCCGGACAGGACGGGTCAATGCAGGCGAAAACGCCCGCCTGCGCGCGATGGAACAGATGCAACCGCAGTGGCAGGAACGCCGTTCCCCCAGGTCCGGAGGGTAGGATGCCCCGCTCCAGCAGATCGGTGACGGAGCCCGGCGCCACGCACTCGGCTAGGTCGCCGAGCTTGGCCGGTCCTTCGGCCAGCCGTGCATGCAACGCCCTGGCAGCCGGGTCCACAGCCAGCCCATCGAAGCCGGTCGCCGGAAGCGGGGGGACGAACTTGTCGCCGACAATGACGTCGACTCGTGTCCGATCCGTGCCGGAGAGTTGCTGCAGGAACTCGCCGAGCTGAGCCTCGATATCCTTGCCGTCTCCCAGCGTCGCGGAGGTAGCAATGAAGCTGACATCCTTCGGCGTCACGCCGAAGGCGTGCAGCGTGCGGCGCAGCAGCATCGTCATCTCGGCCGCCTGCGAGCCGAGATAGCTGTGCGCCTCATCAAGCACCACCCACCGGAGGCGGCCGCGCGATGCCTGCACGATGGGTGCGTCATTCGCGCGCACCAGCATGTATTCGAGCATCGTCGCGTTGGTCACCAGGATGGGCGGCGGCTCGGCGCGCAGGCTGGCTCGGTCGCGAACCTCGTGGGGGTGCCGCAGCCGCTCGGATTGCCGCCGCTCCTCCGGCGTTTCGCCGTTGTACAGGCAAAACCGGATGTCACCGCCGAACGGTGCGGTCCAGTCGGCCAACCGGTCGCGCTGGCTCGCAATCAACGCATTCAGGGGATACAGCAGCAGTGCCCGAACGCCGCTCAGGCGGCCGTGCACGCTCCGCTCGCGCACCAGCGAGTCCAGGATCGGCACCAGGAACGCCTCGGTTTTTCCTGAACCTGTGCCCGAAGAGACCAGCACCGAGCGGGCCGGCTGGGTGGTAAGCTGCCGCCATGCGCGCTCCTGGTGCGTGTAGGGCCGCACATCCAATCCGAGCGTGCTGCGCGTGGGACGATCGTCCGGATCGAGCGGTGCGGTTTCCGCCAGCGCCAGGGCAGTCTCCTGCCGCAGCAGCCCCTCGGCAACCAGGTCGGCGATCGTGGCCGTGCTGGCACGATGGCCGAACGCCGCTTCCAGCACCGGGTCGGCAAGCAAGGACCCCACCGTGCCTGCCGGGCGCGACAACACCGCGCGCAGGTGCTCGCGCAGCGGCGTGTTGACGATGCGGGACAGGCCGATAGCGGCTTCGGCCGCTCGCCCGGTGAGGCGGTCGATGAGGGGGAAGATGCGTGGCGACATACGGGCTGACTTTCAAGCTGCGTGCCGGGCCAGGCGCAGCAGCACGGCGAACAGGAAGTGGCTGTCGAACGCGTCTGGCGCGTCGTGCCGGCAGAACCGGATGGCAGAGACGGCGCGAGGTGGCAGGGCGGTGCCTGTCACGGCAGCGCGGGCAGCGATGTGCGCAGCCCCGGCGCGCACTTCCGCGGGCAGGTTCTCCCAATCCTTGCTGGTGGCGACCACCGTGTGCCATGCTTTCTCGTCCGGCGACGGACCGCAGAAGCTTTCGAACGGCCGCACCAGGGCTGCCAACCGGTCTCGCCCGACCTGGTTCTGGCCGTGCGGCAGGCCAAGCGCCTCGCGGGCTTCCCAAACACCCGCCATCGCCGGGGGGCAGAGGGCGGCGATGTCCTCCAGGCGGGATGCGAACAGAGTCGACGGCTCGATGCCGAAGCCGCGGTAATGCGTCGCCGTGGCCAGCACCGCCTCGCGCCACGCGGCTAGCGGCACGAGGCACCAGGCGAATGGCAGCTCGTCCTCCAGCGCCGCCAGACGGGCCAGTTGCGCGGGATCGGCGCGCAGCAGCCAGTGCACCAGCAGCAACGGGCATTCCACCGCCCGGACCAGGGCATCGAAGAAGATCGCCGGGGCGTGCGCCGTGGCGGCGGCAAGGGTGGCGTCGAGAAAAAGCCACTCCCGCACCGCCCGGTCGCTCACCGGCGCCTCTGCCAGCGCGCGCAGCGCCGCGGCATAGGCTGCGTTGCGGTCGTCCTGCGCACCGATAGCTGCCGCGGCGGCGAGTTCCCCTTGCGGGCTTTCCGCCGGCGCCGCACCGGGCCAGATGCTGGGCCGGACCCGGCTGGTCAGTCCCTCCACGCCAACGATCAGCCACGGGCCGGGCCTGTCCATGCCAGGCAGCTCCCATCCGCCCGCGGCGTCTCGCGGCAGTTGCGTCGCCGGCACTTCCGGATGCGCGAGCCCCAGCGCGGCCAATTCGCCCGGCCGTTCGACCCTTTGTCCGGCGCGATCACAGATCTCGGCGCGTGCGGCGCCCTTGTTGAACACCAACGCCACATCGAAGGCGCCGGCCCGAACGCCGGGACCATCGAGCCCGTTGCGGCGCACGTTCAGCCGGATTTCCGCATCGCGCTCGCCGGACGTTGCATAGAGCCGCCGCAGCTCTGGCTGCAGCCGGGCCAGCGGCAGTTCGTCCAGGAAAGCCAGCGTGCGCGCCAGCCGCACCCCTTGCAGCCGCCCGGCGACAACCGTCAGGTACGCCGCCAATTCAGCCCGGTCGTCTCCGGCGCCGCCGCGCGCGACCATGCGTCCCAGGTCCGGAAAGGTCACACTGGCGTTGGGTGGCAGCACGCGACCATCACCGCCGAGGAAGCCGCCATGCGCCAATGGCACGCGCAGCCGGTGGCGGAGGTCGAGGCCATCGGCAAGTCTGGTGTCCACCAGCACGTTCGCCGGCGGGAGGCCGTCAAAGTGGGCGCGCAGCACTGTCGCATCTGCATCGCGCTGCACAAGCTCCGCGCCTGGGTATTCCGGCAGCGCCGCCGCGACCTCGCCGAGGCCACGGATGTGCACCTCGGCGCCGTGCTGGATCGGCCGCACGGTCACCGAAGCGCCTGCCGGCAGTACCACCACGCGCCGGCTGTCGATGACGTCGTCGCGTTCGGCCAGGACAAGATCGTTCTCGCCCAGTGGCAGCTTTGCCGGCGCCGGCGCCCAGGTCTGGCCGGAACGACGTGCCCGCCACATCAACCGATACCCCTGCGACTTGCCGGCAATGGCGACCTGCGGCGGCCCCAGCGACACCAGGCCCGCCAGCACGGTCCAGCGCGGCGCGACGCCGTTAATGGTGATCTGCGGCAGGTCCGCCACCGCGACACCGGTCCGCAGCCGCACTGCGAGACGTTCGCCGGCGTCCCGCCACAGGGCCTCGCCCGTCACGTCATGCAGCGTGCGGGAGGTGCCGGTGAGCGGGCCGCACGCGGCCACCGTGCCGCTGCGCAGTTCGAACGCGCCGCGCGACGGATCGACTGCCACGAACAGCCGGTCGCCCGCCGTGCTGCGGCTGCCCTGGCCAAGAAACAGCAGGCGGTCGGCAGCATCTTCGTCGGGTTCGAACACCCAGGGCAGGTTGTCCAGCGCCTCGCCGCCTGGCAGCGCCAGGCGCTCGCGCTCCTGTCCGTCCACCACCAGGCGCGCCTCTGCCTGGATGTCGAAGGGAAGCGCGGGCAAGCCCGAATGGGCCGGACGGAACACCCAGCGTTCGCCGCCGTCATATTCGACGATCGCGAAGGGGACGCCATCGACATGCAGACGTACTCGATCGGGCCGGTCCTTGGCCGAGAAGGGGGACCCCAGCGCGATCAGGCGCGGCAGCAGCCCGGATTCGACGGGGGCGAGGCACTGCCTCCACGCCTCTCCACGCCGCACCAGCACGCGACGGCAGAGTTTCCCCAGTTCGCGCAACGGCCGGTCCACGGTCTTCGGCTGTCGCAACAGGCTCTGCACCAGCCGTTCCGCTGCTGCTTCAGACAGATCCAGCGGCAGCCGGTCACGCCATTCTGCCAGTGGGCCGGTCAGTGCCCCGGGACCGTGCTTCAGCAGCGCGTCACGGACGGGCTGCAAGGCGTACAGCAGGTCGCCGGCCAGGGCGATCGTGTCGGGGTGGCGCCAACTGGAGGGCAGGCGGTAGGCATTGCCCGCAGCGAGCGCGCCCACGGCCTCTGGCGTGGCTGCTCCGTAGCGATCGAGGTCGCGCTGGGTGCGGCGCAGGAAATCGCCGAATTCCGGCCGCGCCAGCAGGGCGGCGGGAATGCCGGCCTCGAACAACAGCGAATGCAGGAAGAGCCGGTCATCCCGGGCGCCGCGGCGCAACGGGCGCCGCCAGAACACCAGTCCGGCCTCGGCCAGGTCGCGCAACTCGTGCTGCGGGATGTCCAGTGCACCGAGCGCGTCGGTGATCGTCTGCCACGACCATGCGCCGCCCTGTTCGCGTCGCCGCAGGGTCTCGGCCGCGAACAGGCAGAACAGGGCTGCCAGCCGCGACGGCGCCGGCTGGCCCGGATGCAGGTGGCGGCGCACCACGCCGGCAAGATCGGTGTGGTCGTCGGCGGTGAGCCGGATGCGACAGAGCGGAAGGCCGCGCGGGAGGTCATCACGCCCAGCCGGGCCGCGCAAGCACTTGTAGATCCAGTAGGAGGCGGCGGTATCCGCCAGACGGTATTCCGCGGATGTCATGGCGGAGCGCGCGTCCTGCGGCGCGTGCTGGTGGTCGGGGTGGCGCGCTGGCGGGCGAGTATCGCCGCGGCTGGTTCGTCCGCCCGGTCCTGGGGAACGAGTTCGCCCCGGAAGGCGCGGGCGAGGATGGATTGTTCCAGGCGGTCGAGCAGAGCGAGGGCGCGGGTGGCTTCGTGCTCGGCGCGCAACACGCCGGTGAGCTGCCGGCGCACACGCTTAGCCGTGTTGGACTGCTCCTGTAAGCCGGGCGCTAATAAGCGGACCGTCTCGAGGTCTGCCTGGGACACCTTCCAGATGCCAGCAGTCGTCTTTGCTCTCGCGACAATCTGCATGCGGACGGCCGGTGCGCCCCATGCGAGCGCCAGCCAGTCTGCATGGACCCTGCTGCGGTTGAACCGAAGACGGATCATTGTATCGGGAAATACGGTTGGCGCCTCTGGTTCCTCTGCGAAAGCGCCGCGTGCAAGTAGAGAAAGAGTTCCATTCCCGCGAGAGACGAAAAAATCACCTCTCTTCACGCAAAGCCTGCGTGCTTTCGCTTCCGGTATCTCGATATAGCGAACGCGAGACAGATCGAGACCGTCGAGACGCAGTGCGTCGAGACGGAGCGCGCGGATTCCTGGTGGTTCGTCGGACCCGCGGACGGATATGCCGTTGGCGGCAGGCTCGGCGAGGAGGTTCGCGACGGTTGTGCCGTCGCCAGCATCTTCCGGTGCCGGGAAGGCAGCCGCAAGGGAGCGTTCGCGATGGAGGCGGGCCAGCGGCGCCACCCGTTCGAGGTCGGCGCGGGCGCGGCGGGTGCGGGCGAACAGCGCCTCGATCCGCGCCACGATCCGGCGTTGCTCGGCAAGGGGAGGCACCGGGATCGTGACCGCCGCGAGAGCTTGTGCCGGAAGGTGCTTGATGGTCGTTCCGGTGAACGAGTCTGTCAGTGATCCGGTGGTTGCTGCGTAGCGAAGGAAGAAGGCGATCCAATCAGACGACAACGATTCTCCTGGTCGCACGCGGTGGATGGCCTTCTGGAACTTCAGATCAGTTGCGCCACCGCGCCAGACTGCTGCTCGTCCGGGTTCTCCCCCTTCGCAAACCAACACGTCACCATCACGGATCGAGAACTTTGCGGCCTCGTCATCTGTGAAGCGCATCGTCGCCAGATCGTCGGTATCGAACGATCCCCATCGGACGTTGATGTTTCGTAGATAGTGCAGCGGTCGCCCGTCCAGGTTGCGAGCCTTGTCAAGCATCTTACCAAGCTGAAGGTCCGCCACATCGCCTAATGGCAACGCTGTCCAGCCAGCCGCCGTCGCCTCGCTCACTCCGCCGCCTCCGGCAGCGCCGCGCCGTTCCCAAGTTCCCCGACCAGCCCTTCAATCTCCACCAGCGCCCGTTGCAGATGCGCGCGAATCGATTCGGCAATGTCTTCCGGTTCTTCCAGCGCATCCTCGGCCGCCTCGTCACCGCTGCGCAGCCAGGCGATGTCGAGATTGTCGGCGCGCGCCCGCACTTCCTCGCGCGTGAAACGGCGGAACCGCCCCTCCGGCCCCTGGTCCGTCCGCGCCGCCGCGCGGTTCGGATCGTCGCCATAGGCCGCCTCGAACGGGGAGAAATCCTCCACCCGCAGCGGGCGCGTCTTGCCATAGGCCGGCTGGCCGGCGCGCAGATCGTATACCCACACGGCTTTCGTCCCGCCGCGGTCACGGCGGCCGCGCGCGAAAAACAGCACGTTGGTCTTGACGCCCTGCGCATAGAAAATGCCGGTCGGCAGCCGCAGGATGGTGTGCAGGTCACACAAATCCATCAGCCACGCGCGCAACTCCCGCCCCGCGCCGTCGGCGAACAGCACGTTATCCGGCACCACCACGCCGGCGCGTCCGCCGGGCTTCAGCGCCCGCACCACATGTTCCACGAAGGCAAGCTGCTTGTTGCTGGTGTCGGCGGTGATGGTGAAGTTGGCCCGTGTCGGCCGCCCGCCGCCTTTCTTGGTGCCGAAGGGCGGGTTGGTCAGGATCAGGTCGGCCTGCCCCAGCGCCTCGCCGTCCGAACCGAGCGTGTCACCGCTGCCCACGCCGTCGCCGCCGATGTCGTGCAGCATCAGATTCATCAGCAACAGCCGGTGCGTGTCGGGCACCAGTTCCAGCCCGCGGAACGCGGCCTCGCGCTGGAAATACTGCTGCGCGCTGGTCAGCTTGAACAGCTCATCCGTGTGCGCCTTGATCCAGCGGTCGGCGGCGACGAGGAAGCCGCCGGTACCGGCGGCGGGGTCCTGGATCACTTCGCCGGGTTGCGGCCTGAGCAGCCGGACCATGCAGTCGATCAGCGGGCGGGGGGTGAAATACTGGCCAGCGCCGGATTTCTTCTCGGCGGCGTTCTTTTCCAGCAGCCCCTCGTACAGGTCCCCAAGCCCCTCCTGTTTGGCGGAATACCAGTCCAGCCGGTCGATCTGGCTGACCAGTTCCTTGAGGTTGGCCGGCTTGCGCAGGCTGGTTTGCGCATCGGCGAAGATGGCGCGGATGGTGCCTTTGCCTTCGGTGCCGAGCTTCAGCAGCAGGGCACGGTAGTGGGTCAGCAGCGCCTCGCCCTCGCGCCGCGTCAGGTCGCCCCAGCGGAAGCCCGTCGGCAGGGTCGATTCGCGCTCGGTCTCCTGCAGCATCTTCAGGAACAGCAGGTAGGTCAGTTCGGTAACGTAGGCCTGATAGGTGATGCCGTCGTCGCGCAGGATGTTGCAGAGGCCCCACAGCTTCTGGACGATATCCCTGGTCGGTGTGCCGCTCATCCTGCCTGCTTCCACGCTTCGTCGTTGATATCCGACAGAATCGACCCGAGTCGCCCGTCGAACACCTTGTCGAGCCGGCGGAAGCCGCCGGCAACCTGGAACTGCTCCTCGTCGAGCGCGGTGCGGTCGGCGACGCCGATTTCCGCCACCCGGCGGCCGATCCGCTCCAGCCACTGGCGCTGCGGCGCGGTCCAGGCCTGGCGGCGCAGGATGCGGGCGACGGCGCGTTCCACCCGTGTGGCCCAGGGCTCCAGCGCGTCGCCGAGCGCGGCCTGACGCACGAAGCCGATCAGGCTGGCGGCGATGTCCTCGTTACGGGCCTGCCGCCAGGCGGCGCGCAACTGCGCCTCGGAGAAGCCGGCGGCGTCCAGCGCCAGAGCCAGTTCCTTCAGATCGGCGCGGGTTAGGTCGCGCGGGCGCTGGGTGACGATCTGCAGGGCGGCGAGCTGGTTCGCATTGCCGGCGATGAAGGCGGTGAACGCAGAGAGATAATCCTCCGGCCGCTCGCCCTGGCCGTAACCGGCGGTGGTGGCGGCGTGCCGGTCGGGGTGGTTGGAGATGACCAGCGGCAGCGGCCGGCCCCCGTCAGGGTTCCAGTCCAGGATCTGGCCAAGTGCCGGGCGGGCACGTGCCCAGTCCGCCAGTTCGTCGAGCGGCGCCGCGGCGACGCGCTGCAACGTCTGCTGCGGCGTCTCGCCGGCGGCCGCGGCGAACCGCTCCGCCGCCTCGCGGCTGAGCCGCGTCACCCGCCGGCGCAGACGCACGAGCAACTGGTCGCGGATGACCGCCCGGTGCTCCGGGTCGGCCACGCTTGCCAGTTCGCCCATCAGTTGGGTGAAGGTCAGCGCGGGATCGACCACCACCGGCTTCATGGTGCTGACCGCCTGCAACGCGTCGTAGATGCCCACGGCGTCGAAGATGCGGAACGTCTCCTTGCCGATGTCGTCGCAGCGGCGGGTGGCGCGGCCCAGCATCTGTTCGAAGAGGATGCGGCTGTTGACCCGGCGGATGAACACCAGATTGACGATGGCGGGCACGTCGATGCCGGTAGTCAGCAGATCGACGGTCACCGCCACCTTGGGCAGGTCGTCGTTGCGGAAACGGCGGATCAGCTTGCCCGGCGCATCGACGCTGCCGGTGATTTTGCGCACGGCATCGTCGTCGATGCTGCCATAGGCGGCGGCGAACGCCTGCTTCATCTGCGCAACCACGATGTCCGCGTGGCCATCGGTGGCGGCGAAGACCAGGGTCTTGCCCGGCAGGGTGGGGTCGATGTGGCGCGCCAGTTCCTCGGCGACGACGCGGTTGAACTCGGTGGTGATAACCCGGCGGTTGAACGACTCCACCTCGAAGGCGAGGTCGTCAGGGGCGTTGGACAGGCTGATCGCGCCGGTCTGCAGATCGAACAGCGGCAGTTCGTCGCCGCGGCTGAAGTGAATGCCCTGGCGGGACAGTTCGGTCTCGATACGCAGCGGCGGCTCGTGGTCGATCAGCCAGCCGTCGATCACCGCTTCGCGGTAGGAATAGGTGAAGATCGGCTCGCCGAATATCTCGGTCGTGTGCAGGGCCGGGGTGGCGGTCAGGCCGATCTTGACCGCGTCGAAATGCTCCAGCACGCGACGGTATTTGCTGATGTAGTCGGCCTCGCTGCGGAAGGACAGTTCGGCGTCGGACATCTCGCGGTCGAGCAGGTAGCCGCGATGGCATTCGTCCACCACGATCAGGTCATACTGATCGACCGGCGGGACGTTCTCCTCGGCGAGCACCCGTTTCACCAGGCCCTGGATGGTGCAGATATGTACCTTGGTCGCCGGGTCGGGGGCGATGTCGGCCAGTTCCTTGATGCCGAAGATGTCGGCGAAGGCGCGCGGGCCGACGATGCGGGCGGTCTTGAACTCGCCGGCTGCCTGCTCGCCGAGCGCGGTGCGGTCCACCACGAAACAGACCCGGCGGAACCGCTTGGTGGTGAGCAGGCGATACAGCATGGCGATCGCCAGCCGGGTCTTGCCGGTGCCGGTCGCCATCGCCAGCAGCATGGCCCGCCTTCCGTCCTCGGCCAGACCGGCTTCGACCGCCGCGATGGCACGTTGCTGGTAAGTCCGCAGGGGGAAGCCGAAATCGAAGGGCAGATTGGTCAGCTCGGCCTGCGCCTGTACGCGGTCGATGCCGAGCAGCCCCATCAGCCCGTCCGGCGTCGGCCAGTCAACCAGGGCGCGGCGGAGATGGGTCGGATCGCGGGCATCGCGGAACCAGATGCCGGATTCGGTCTCGATCTGCTTGAGATAGGCCCGGCCGTTGGTGGCGAACAGGAACGGGACGCGATACGGCGCCTGTTCCGCCGTGCCGGAGGCGGCCGGCCATGGTCCGCCCGATTGGGCTTCGGTTCCCGGCGCGGCGGTGAAACCCTGAGCGTAACGGCCCGCCTGGTCGATCGCCGCCGCGACGTTCTTGCGCCGGCGCTTGGCTTCGACCACGCCGACGCAGGTCAGGCCGACGAACAGGGCGTAGTCCGCCGGGCCGCTCGCCGTCGGCCATTCGGCGATGGCCAGGGCGCGGCCCTTCAACGGGCGCGTGCCGGCCGCATGGCGCAGGGCGCGGCTGTCCGCCTCCCAACCCTGCGCCTTGAGCCGGGCGTCGATGACGTCGCGGGTCGCGGCCTCGTCCAGGTCGATGCCGCGCGCCGCTTCCTCGGCTGCCTTCTGCAGCAGAGTGAGGGTGGCCGGCGGCTGAACGGACGCGGCGGCTTGCAGGGAAGCCAACTTTTCGGCCGCGGCGCCATGGGCGGCCTCGGTCTCGGCGGCATAGCGTTCCCAGAAAGCGCGGTCCTCGGCCTCCGCCCGGGCGCGCTGCTCAGCGTCCTGGCGCGCTGCTTCGGCAGCCTCTGCGGCCGACAGGGTCCTATCAAGCTCGGCCTTCAGCCGGTCGAGTTCCTCGCGCAGCCCCGCGGTCGGGTCGGGCGGGGCGCGGGGCGGCTGAAACGGACCCGGCTTGAAGCCGCTACTTACGTAGGTCCGGTGGAACCAGATCGCCAACTGGCGGGCGATCTTCAGGCCCGTCAGCGCGGTGGCATGGTCACCCTTGTGCTGGTGCGTGGCTTCATTGCCGATCCGCCGCAGGTCGTGGAAGAGATCGAGCACTTCGCGTGGCGACCCAGCGTCGCGACGCAGTCGGCCTAGCAGGTCGGCCTGCGGCTCATCGGCCGAGGTGAAGACGCCGGTCCGGGCGGCCACCTGCTGGGCCAGCGCCTCGCCGAACTGGCGCAGCTTCATCAGGCTGGTGACCGGGTCCTCGGAAAAGTAGCGCTCGGCAAGCGCTGCCGTTCGCACCAGTAGGGTGTCGGCCGACGCAAGGAAGCCGAAATTGAGGCTCGAAGCCCAGGGTGACACGGCCGAGCGCTGCCTTCCGGCTGTGATTGAGCGAAACAATTATGGGCGCAATGATCCCGGGCAATCAAGCGACTCCGCTGAACCCACGCCAATCAACTGATTATCAAAACTTTCTTGCCTCTACCGGGTGAAAATAAGACGCCGATCGGCACGCCCAGGTTAGCGAAATCCAGAAGGAGATCAAACGCTTGCTGCGGAGATGTGTGGGATCGGTGTTGGACGCCAATCCACAGTCATAGCCCGACTTTGCCAGCCGGACTTGTGTGGCTGAGCCTGGCCCGCCGGACGTAGCTGCGCATGGTGGTCAGGCTGCGATGCCTTGTATGACCCATGATCTCCTCGTCCGGCACGCCGTTGCGGTAGGCGGTCGTCACGAAGCCGGCCCGCAGGCCATGCGGGCTGACCGGCTCGGCCAACGTTCCCTTCAACCCGGCCTCGGCGGCGCGCTTCAACAAGATCTGGCGCACGGCGTCGGTGCTCAGCCGGGTCGTCTCGACGTGGCCGCCGCGGTTGACCTTGCGGAAGAGGGGGCCAGCGGTGATTTCGGCCGCTGTCAGCCAAGCCTGCAACGCTGTCACCGGGCAGGTTTCCTCGGCCCGGCCTCGCGGGATGTTGATCTCGGCGCCTTTGGCATCCGCGTCGGTCTTGGAGCGCTCGATCAGCAGGGTGAGGCCTTCGCCCGTCCAGGTCACATGCGCCGTGTCCAGTCCCACCAGCTCCGAGCGGCGCAAGGCGCCGGCGAAGCCGATCAGGAACAGCGCCCGGTCGCGCGCGCCGGCAAGGGTAGTGCCGCAGGCCCGGCTCAGCTTCCTGATCTCGGCCGTGGTCAAAGCCGCCGCGCGCCGGGCGGGAGCGCCGTGCTTGCGGCCGATGCCCCGGAGCGTCTCGCGGATCGCCGGGTGCTTGGTGTCGAGCGGGTGGCCGGCAACGCCGCAGGCGCGCGCGATGGCGGCGACCCGGCGGCGCAGGGTCGGCATGGCGTAGCCTTCGCCGGCGGCGGCCAGATAGGCGCCGACGATTTCCGGCGTGGCCGGCATCGCCTGGAAGCCGTGCTTGCCGCACCAGGCCTCGAAGTTGGCCAGGTCGGCCGCATAGGCCCGCAGCGTTGCCGAGGAATCGGCAGCGTCCTGGTACGCCTGGGACTTCGCCAGCGCCATGGCGGCGCGGGCGGTCGGTGGCTTGGCACCTTGCAGGCGGGCCATTTGCCGCTTGCGGGCTTCGGTGAACGAACCGGGCATGGGGGCCTCTTTGAACGGTCTCGGCTTGACCGGCGGCCGCAAAGGATATACGTTGTTAACCATGTATATCCTTTGCGGGGGTGCCATGCAAGTCGCGAAATGGGGCAACAGCCTGGCGATCCGCCTTCCTGCGGCGGTGGTCGAGGCGCTGCAACTGAAAGAAGGCGACGACATCGAAGTGCATGTCGCGGACGCCGGCTCATGGGGCGTGGCCCGTAAACCCAGTCGCGAGCAACTGCTCGAGCGCCTGCGCGCCTTCCGCGGCAAACTCCCGGCCGACTTCCGGTTCGGCCGGGATGAGGCCAATGCCCGATAGTTTTCTCGACACCAATGTTCTTGTGTATCTCGCCTCGGCGGACACCGGAAAGGCTGAGCGTGCCGAGCAGCTGATTGCAGCCGGTGGCGTGATCAGCGTGCAGGTGCTGAATGAACTGACGAATGTGGGCCGGCGGACGATGCGGCTTTCCTGGGCAGAAATGCACGATTTCCTGGCGCTGGTTCGCGCTTTCCTCTCGGTCGAGCCGATCACCGTCGAGACGAACGAGACCGGCCTGGCGCTGGCCGAGCGCTACGGACTTTCGGTCTATGATGCCATGATCGTCGCTTCGGCGGTCCTGTCCGGTTGCACGACGCTCTGGTCGGAGGACATGCAGCACGGCGTGGTGATCGATGGTGTCCGGATCATGAACCCGTTCAAAGCGGCTTGAGGCCGCATCTCGCGCAGTTAATACGCGATAATGCTCCTTCCCGCTTGTTATTTCCAGATGGAGCCGCGCTTTGCCAAGCCAGTTGTCGGCTTACGCTTAATTCGTTCAGCAGCACCGTTAAAGCGTTCAGCAGCGCCGGTTGACTCGTTTATTCGTTCAGCGGCTGAAGCATTTAATGGTGCATAGGCCCCGGAGCATCCGTTCCCGTCGGGATGCCGCGCGCTTTGTCCTCGTCCTTGTCGATCAAGCACGTGAAGCGCCGATCGCGCAGCATGCGCTCCTGACAGCGTTCTCGCTCGGTCCCGTCCGAGCCTGAATCGGCCTTGCGCACAACTGCAAGGTTGCGGCGGCCCTGCTGAACGAATTATCGAGTCACCGAGGCCGTCGTCAACCTTGCTGAACGATTTAGCCAGTCACGCAAGACATTGATCAGGCTGAAAACCCGCTGAACGGTTTAGCGGTACGCCGACAGCAGGTCCTGTTATCGGCATACGTTTAGTTCGTTCAGCAGCGCCGCCGGATGGCACGGTTAATCGCTCAGCGGCTGAAGTATTTAACGGTGCATAGGGCTTGGGGCATCCGTTCTCGTCCGCGACGCCGCGCGCTTTGTCCCGCGCCGCGTCGATGTCAGCGCATCGGCACGACTTCGATGGCGAACGCTTCCTGATAGACGATGTCCACCTGATCGCCCACGCGCAAGCCGCGCACGAACTGCTGCACCTCCGGGTTCTTCGGGATGACCGTGCGGACGATGTTGGCCGGCCCGACGAAGCTGACGCTGCCAGTGGCTGGATTGAGGGCCGTGATGGTCACCCGTCCCCGGCGCACACGAGTGACCTCCCCGCCGGGGAGTGCGGCCGTCTCGTTGCGTTCGACGGTCGCACTGTCCATCGGTTGGGGCGCGGACGAGAACGGCCGGGCCATTTGGGCGGCGAGCGCCTGATAGTAGGTCACGACGACGCGGTCGCCGGAATGGATTTCGTTGAGGCGCTGCACGTGCGGGCTGACGATCATTGTCACCAGCGCGCCGGACTGAGCGCCGGCGTTGCCGCGCAACAGGACTTCGCGGGCGACCGGATCAATGGTCTCGACGACCGCCTCAATCGTGGTGGTCTGCTCGGTGTCGACCGATTGGCAGGACGCGAGCAGCGGCAGCGCCAGCACGCCCAGCAGTGTCGAACGGCGGTTCATCATCGCGTATCCAGTATTTTTGCGGATGGGAAACTTGCATGCTGGGCGGCCAGTTTGTCAATCGCTGCCTATTGACCCGGTCTGGGTACGGATGCCTCGAAGATTCGGCCACAGATCCACTCTGTGACCGTCCATTTCCTGGGGGGAGAACAAAGCCTGCACTCCCCCCACGACCCCAGTCATCCGCGATTCCCTTGGTCGCGCCTGCCTGGCTTGTCGGAAGGACCGGCCAGGGTACCCCCCAGGAAAATGGACGGTCTCAACATCGGATGCCGGGACGGCTTGGCGCAGGTGTTCGCTCCCCGCACGACGCTGGCCCAGAAAAAGCTGGTCTTCCGCACCATAAAGACCGACGCCACCGCGGCGCATTCCGGGGTAGCCCGCGCCGACAACGTGGCCGAAACCAGCGCACTGCGTCTCGATCTGCTGCGCAATATCCAACGCATGAACGCATACCTGGTGTTGCCGCCGCCAACCTCTGTGCTGAGAGGTGGCGGGCGTCTTCCCCGGCACCCCAAGCCGCGCCTCCAACTCAGCCACCCGCGCCATCACCGCTTGGCCCGTGAGCACAGCGCCAGGATCAGCGCGTCTTTCTCGTCATGCGACAGGCAACTGAGGACGGGAGCCTGGGTCACAGCTTGAATCGCGCCGACCGTGGTCACGTCAACCGGCCTTCCAAGCCGCAACCCATGCACGCGCCAATCGGGAGGGATGAGCAGCTACCAGCGTCGTACCGTGCGCCGCGCCACGCCAGCGGCGCTGGCGGGTGTAGCTGGATGGCCGATGAGGGCCTCAGCGGTTGACATCCAGGAACCCTGAAGCCCCTGAAGCACATACGATACCGGTTTCGCTTCCAGGAAGAAGCCGAATGCCAGCACGATGAGGGCGAGTTTCAGAACTCTCGACATGGTTGGACTCACTTCCCTTTGATAGTCATGTCGCCAATTGCGTTGACACTGACCGAGCTCGGATCGAGCTTATGTGCGCCGAGCGGCGGCGCAAAAGTGAAACGCGCGGCGTTGATATCCGGAGCCGTGTTCCAGTTTCTCATCTGTAACGTGTACTGCGGCGCGCCACTGATCGACTTGGTCGTTATCACGTATCTCAGTGGCAGCGGCTTGTCCCCTGCCGTCACCCACAGCTGCCAGTCCACGTCCGCTCCGCGGAAGGCGAGCTGGTGCACTTCGACGCCGTCGATGTAGGTCATTCCGATATGGGCGCCGCTGGCCATGTCCGCCGTTGAGCTGTCCAGCGGCTTCGGCTCAAGCAGATCGGCGCCCGGCGCATCGAATCCAAGCTTATGCAGGTCAACGATCGCCGCGCTGATGTTGGGCGCGTCGAATTGCAGATACGCGTCGGGCTTCTCGGCGAATAGGGTGAGGGTCTTACCGTCCAGGACCATTTCGGCCGTGCCGGTCGCACCCTTGCGGATGGCAAATAGCTTGTTCGGGCGCTGAACAGTGATTTCGCCCGAGTGGAGAAACTGAAGTTTCTGGCCCTCAGCGGTGACGACCTCGTCGACGGCGACATATTCGACCGAGAACTCCTTCAAGCCGCCCAGATAGTTCGACATGGAGGAAAGGACGCTTTGCGCGTCGGGATCGACAGCATTCTGCGCGCCCGCAGTCAAAGTCGGCGCAATAACACACACAACGACCAAGGCGACGACAAGACCCGCTTTAGTTACGTGGGACCAAATTTTCATGACTTTTTCTCCCTTCGTCCTGTGCTGGTCGCGAATTAAGACGGAAGATGCGACGATCACATTCGCATTCTCACGACCGCGCCATACAGCCGTTTGACGCATGCTAAAGCACTATTTTGGCGCTGGCTATGCTCCACGTGATGGCAAGGTGCCGAGGTTATCGCCGGGGCGGCGAGGCCCGCGCCTCGATGCCGGCATCGTGATCGTGATCGCGATCACCTCGACCGCGCGGGCCTCAGATAGGCGCCAACCACCCCCGGCGTGGCCGGCATCGCCTGGAAGGAGCGCTTGCCGCACCAGGCTTCGAAGTTGGCAGGGTCCGGAGTCTGGACGACGGAACTCGACAGCTTTGATCCGCGCCTGCTGGAATCTGACAATGTGCGAAAGTTCGGCGAGCAAGGTGGCCTCGCAGAAATGGGTCCGTTGATGATTGCCACAGTGGTTAGTGTTTTCAATAAGATTTGGACCCGCTCCAGCCGTCCGGAAAACGGGCCCACCTCACTCCGCCAGAAAAGCCGTCGATCCTCAGCGGTAGACGCCCGGTCCGCGGCGGCCGACTCCGACGCCGTGATACCCGGCGCCGACTCCGCCGCCGGCGCCGATCCAGTCGATGAACAACGACGTCGCGCCGCCGCTGGCCGGCAGCGCGCCGTCAACAAGTTTGTAGTCGTACACTAGGTCGGCCCCGTCAATCCTGGGGTTGGTAATCGTCACCACCGCGAGCGTATTCTCCGATTTGCCCGGCTCGTAGACTGAAACCGTGGCGTTCGGCGGGTCCTTGCTGAAATTGTCGGATCCGGCCTTGGACGTCCATTCGGTCAGGTAGTCTGCCATCTTCACGTGCCCGGCGAGACGCACCGGCCGGTCGGAGAAGAACAACGTCTGCTGGCCCACCTTCACGAGCCGCAGGGTCTTCGCGGCCAGGTCCACCTTCACATCGTCGGCGATCTGCACGAACATGAGCTGCGGCTTCTCGTCGTCGGCGCGGGCGTTTTGGAGGAACATCGCTCCCGTGCCGGTCATTGCGGCGATGGCCCCGATCGCAATCAGCGCCCGCCGGAAGGTTCTGTCCATCGGTCCCTTATCCTTGCTCATGAGATTCTCCAGTTCGTTTTGCGCCCACAGACGGGGGCGGTCCGAGGCAGCATGGTTTCCCGCAACGGCCGAGACACCCTGCTCTTTGGCAACGCATGGAAGGGTTTCAGTGCGGTCACGGGACCAGCCTGATCGGGGGAAGCTTGTAGCTCCCGTTCAACATCGCCTCGGTTGGCCAGTAATCGCGGACCGTGAGGTTGAATGCACCGCCTGGGGGCGCAGGCAGCCAGTTCGTCTCCTGGTCTGGGCCCGGTGAATTCGCCTGGATGTAAAGATCGAGCGAACCGTCGCCGTTGTACTTGAGTGGCATCCAGGCGGCTAGATTGTAGCGGTTGAGGATGTTCGGCACGTAGAAGCCCTGCGGATCGTACATCGAGACGGACCAGGTGGCGTTGGTCGGCGGTGTCTGGCCTTTGCCGAAATGGAGAACATAGCGGTTCCCACCGTCCAGCACCTTGCCGTCCCCATCGAGAAAGGCGGTCGGGTAGACGACGTCCTGCGGCTGAATGGCACCGAGTCCGACCAGGGCGATGCCCGCTCGTGTCGTGTAGTCTGTGCCGTAGTCACCCATGTTGCCTGGCATCACGATCCAGCCGTTATCGGTCTTGAGATCCTTCACACCCTGCTGGAGCTTGTCGAATGCCCCCATCGCAGCCTGGAGACCGCGGGCCACGTCCGCGTCCAACCTGCGGATGTCGAACGGCTGCCCCGGCTGAAGACCAAGAAAAGTCAGTGTCTTCACCATGGCAGCGTCGACGGGCGCCGCGGGATTGTCTTTCATCAGGTGCGTCAGCCGGCCGAAGTAGCTTTCCGCATTCATCCCTTGAACCTGCACGGCCGGCGGGGTCTTCGCCTCGACGCCCGCTGCCACTGGCACTTCAGCAGGCGGTTCGTAGGGTCGTCCCCAGGCGGAAAGTGGCGTCAGCTTGTATTGCTTCTGCAACGAGGTCACCGCCGCATAATCCTTGGGGCCGTCGGCCTGCATCTGCCCGTTGACCCAAACGTAGCGGGTCGGCGAGCGGAAGGTCTGCCTTACGTCATCCGGCGCTACACCGCGCCACCCGGGCCCCGCGATCAGAAAGGAAGCGGCGCCGGTTCCCGTGGTGCGTTTGCCGACCGACCCGAACACGTTGGTCCACATGTCGATCAGTGCGATGACGTAGTAGCGACCGCCCGTGTCCGGGACGGAAAGCACCAACGGTTCCTTGTCAAGATCGACCCATGCGACGGCAAACAACGTGTCAAGACCCGTCCGTGCCACCGCGCGAAATGACGCGTCGGGGTAGCGGGTCATGACGGCGAACTGGTTGATGGGGGCCGTGATCTCGCCGGTGGTGGCAACCGCGGTCGACATGTCCTTGGTGATGTCCATCATCACCAGGGGAAAGCCGTAGACGTAGGCTTCGAGGCCATACAGCCAGGGCCGGCCCCGCGTCAGCCCCCACCAGCCACCCGCCAGGACGACCAGAGCTAGAACGCCGGCGGCGGCCACCAAACCGCGTGAGCGTCGTCCGCGGGTCTGCGGATCGGCCGTCTTCACCAATCGAACCTCCACCTGAAAAGATCGCGCGCACCGCTGCGAAATGCGTGCAAGACATCCGGGCATTCTTCAGCGCATCCCGGCACCCCGTGGCTCAACCTGGTGAACCGCATCAACGGCGCCGCAAGACTCTCGGTGCGTGCGGATGGCAGTCCGCCTACGGCTTGACGTTGCTGTAGGGACCACCCGCGCGGTCGTAGGTGTTGCCGAAGTCGTCCTGCGTGATGTGAGCGACGCCGTCTTTGTCCGGAGTGAGGATCAGGTCCTGCTCCAGCACCGGCGCCCGGAACTTCCAACCCGCGGGGAGCTTCAGGCGGCTGCCGAGGGTCCCAAGCTCGTCGAACTTCTGATCCGGATCGGTGATGAGGCTGAAGGACTTCATGACCCACGGATTGCCCTCCGGGTCTTCCAGGACGAATACCTGCTTGCCCTTATCAAAACCGAACTTGGTGTGGCGCCCGACCGTGATGTTCTTGTAGGCGGCCTCACCAGGCTTGAGACTGAGACCCTTCAGGTCCAGCCAGTTCACCCAGCGCGCCTTCAGGCCACCGAAGTCCAGCTCCTTGCCCATATCCACTTCGATCCAGTCCAGCGTCCACAGGCGGGGACCGTTCTTGAACGCGGCCAGCACATGGTACTGGTCCTTCAGCGCATTGACGTCGACTTTGTCCAGGATCGCCGCGGGACACGAATCCCCGGTGGTGGCGCCACCGTTGAGGCCCGAGGTGTTGTAGACGTTTGCAGTGAGATCCTTGGTGATTGCGTTCCCGCCGATGAGGAACATCTCCGTGTAGCGTTGCCCGCGTACGCCCTGGAAGGTGTACGGTTTCGCGTCAGCGCCATCGTTCGGCAGGGTCACGACGAACTTGGGATACAGGACGACGCCGATCACGGCCAAGGCCGCGACGACGCCAAGGATTACGACGATCTTGAGCTGCTTTGACATTTCCGCCTCACGTCTTGACCAGGACAATGGTTGGAGGAAGGCACTAATCGATCAGTGCAGGCGACGCGCGCCAAACCGGCAATGAGTCCTGGCGTCTCTATAACAGCACCTCGGCCGCCAAGTCGTGCATCAGGTCGCGGGAGCAGAGTAAGTGGCCCAAGGCGTCGCCCAGCCGCGCTCCAACGTTATCTTGCTTATCCATGAAGCACCTTCTTCTCTTCCGCAGGGTGTATTGCTAGGGATTCTGCAGGACCGGTGGGGGCGCCCAGGTGCCATCAAGGATCGAGGGGTGCGACTGGGTCGGCCAGTAGAGCCGCAGTACGAGTTCGAACTTCGACCGGGGCGCAGGCAGCCAGTTGGCGTCCTTGTCCCCGCCTGGCGGGTCCGCCTGGATATAGACGTCGAACGAGCCGTCGGGATTCGTCCGGAACCTGTCCCGCTGGCTCACCTCGTACCGGTTCAGCTTGTTCGGCACAAAGAAGAAGTCGGGGTCGTACAGCGTCAGCGACCAGAAGGCCGGAACTAACCAACTGGCCTTCTGGTACGCATAAGGGGACGTAACCAGAACGGCTCGGCGGTCCACCCGCAGAAATCCGCCAAACTCGCGTGCCAGCCATTGGCGGGCCCTTCGGCGGCGATGACGGGAATCATTTGA
>CAIVPZ010000003.1 GCA_903907955.1 uncultured Acetobacteraceae bacterium
TCAAATGATTCCCGTCATCGCCGCCGAAGGGCCCGCCAATGGCTGGCACGCGAGTTTGGCGGATTTCTGCGGGTGGACCGCCGAGCCGTTCTGGTTACGTCCCCTTATGCGTACCAGAAGGCCAGTTGGTTAGTTCCGGCCGACCTGCTCACCCCGGCCGCCAACATTGCCTTCAACGACGGGGACTGGTCAGGCGAGGTTGACGCTGCCGTCCGCCACGCTCGGAGCCGCGACCGCGCGCAACGCGCTTCGCAGCCCAAAACCGTATGGGGGGGCTGACCATGGCGGACTCCCCGGACGCCGGCCATGACGCCGCTGTGGTGGTGAACGCCGAGGTTGCAGCGATCGTTGATCTGCACCTTCGGGCCGAGGGCACACTGGCTGAGTTGGCCACCGTCGCAGCTATCGCGCGGCTCAAGGGCCGCATCCCGGCCAACAGCCTGCGGAAGCTCATCGGTGACAAACTCAAGCGCGAGAAGGTCACCTTCCCTGTGGATGACCAAACCGACTTGTCGCCCGGTGCCGGTCGGGCGCTGGTGCCCGATGAAGTCATGCCGGCTGAACGACCCAGGCCGCTGGGCACCGTGTTGTCCGCCATCGTGCGGGTAATCTCCCTCCGAGTAGCCATGGCACCCGAGGCGGCTGTTGCTGTTGCGCTGTGGATCGTCGCCGCCTGGGGGTGCCGCCCACACGGCACCGACGGCGGCCCTGACATCTTCCCCCGGCTGGTCGTCACCAGCGCGACCAAGAGGTGCGGGAAATCGACCTTGCTCGACACCGTGGCCCCGCTCGTGCCGCAGCCGATCCGTGCCGACAACATCTCTGCCGCCTCGCTGTTTCGCACGGTCGCGGCGATGTTCCCGACGCTATTGCTGGATGAAGGCGATAGCTACCTGCATGGCAACGAAGAGGTCCGGGGCCTGCTGAATTCGGGCTTCGGGAAAGCCGGGTCCGTGCTGCGCGTGGTGGAGGTCCCAGATGGCCGTGGCGGGCGGACATGGGAGCCGACTGCTTTCCCGACCTTCTGCCCGGCCGTCATCGCCGCGATCGGCCGCCTGTCCCCCACGGTTGAGGATCGGAGCATACGCATCCGGCTTGAGCGCAAACCGCCCGGCAGGGCGCAGCAGCGGGTCCGGGGAGCCGACCTTGCAGCAATGCGGATGAAGGTCACTCCCCACCTCGCCGCCCACGCTGACGCGCTCGCGACGGCCATGGCAAAGGGTGTGTCCAACGACGTGCTCCCGCCGGGCCTGGGCGACCGCGACTGCGACAACTGGGAGCCGCTGCTGGCGGTCGCTGCCCTCGCCGGGGGTGACTGGCCGCAGCGTGCAGCGGCGGCGGCAGTCGCCCTGTGCAGCGACGGGGCCGACCGGCGGGACCGGGTGGAAACCCTCCTGCACGATATCCGTGATTTTTCGCGCGAGCGCCGGCAGGAACGGTGGGCTGCCTACAGGGCGTGGCGTGCGAAGGGGCGGGCCGCAGGCACGCCCCGGCCTGCGATCTACGACTTCATGTCGTCCAGCGACCTGCTGTCCTGGCTGACGGCCCGCGACACGTCACCCTGGGCGGAGTGCAACCACGGCCGCCCGCTTACCCCCCATGGCCTGACCAGGATGCTGAAGGGCCTGCAAATCGTCCCCGGCCGTGATCGGCGTGGCGGGCGGCTGCACCGCGATGAGGTTCGCGGGTTCTGGCTGCGCGACTTCCGGCCGGTCTGGCAGCGGTATCTGTGACAGCCTGCCTTGTCGACACGATCAATGTGGCCCACCGACCCACGCCATCGGAAAATGGCGGATTTCTGAGGTTTTTGGTGGGCCAGATTGCCTTGGTGCGCCGAGCACGGGCGCCCGAGGCGGTCCACCACAAGACGTTGATTTCGAATGTTATTCGGCCCGGTGGGCCGGTGGGCCACTTTGACCGGGGCAACGGTGCGGTGGGCGTGATGCGAGCCGCATCCGCTGGCGCGGCCCTCAGCCATCCCCTCATTTTTCCAAGCCATATTTCAACAGGTTACGGACGATCCCGCGGATTGACTGCCATGTCAGCTTTGATCGTCGCGCTTGGCGCGACCAAGGTTCACGCGGCTTTCGCATGCGCGGAAGCAGTTGA
>CAIVPZ010000004.1 GCA_903907955.1 uncultured Acetobacteraceae bacterium
GGCAAGACCGGCCTCGTGTTGGCCGACAGCCAGAAGCAGGCCGTTCGCATGGCGCTGTCCTCGAAAGTCTTGGTGATCACCGGCGGTCCAGGCGTGGGCAAAACGACGCTGTTGAGCTCCATCCTGAAAATCCTGATGGCGAAGCGGACCGAGGTGGCGCTCTGCGCCCCTACGGGCCGGGCGGCCAAGCGTCTGTCGGAAAGCACCGGCCTCGAGGCCAAGACGATCCATCGTCTGCTGGAGACCGACCCTGCAAAGGGCGGCTTCCGGCGCGACGAATCGAATCCCCTGAGCTGCGAACTGCTGGTGGTGGACGAGGCCAGCATGGTCGACGTGCTGCTGATGCGCGCGCTGCTGCGCGCGCTGCCGGACCAGGCGGCGCTGCTGGTGGTGGGCGACGTGGACCAGCTTCCCTCCGTTGGCCCCGGGCAGGTGCTGGCGGATATCATCGGCTCGGCCGCCATACCGGTGGTCCGTCTGACAGAGGTGTTCCGGCAGGCGGCGGAGAGCCGGGTGATCATCAACGCGCACCGGATCAACCGTGGCCAGATGCCGGAGCTCGACCAGACCGGGCCGGGGTCTGATTTCTACTTTGTCGACGCCGCCGACCCCGAGGACGGGGTGCAGAAGATCCTGACGATCGTGCGGGACCGCATCCCGAAGGCGTTCGGCCTCGACGCCGTGCGCGACATCCAGGTGCTGTGCCCGATGAACCGCGGCGGGCTGGGCGCCCGGTCGCTGAACGTCGAACTGCAGAAGGCGCTGAACCCGCCGGGGGAGGAGAGGGTGGAACGTTTCGGCTGGACGTTCTGCCCGGGCGACAAGGTCATGCAGGTCGAGAACGACTACGACCGCGAGGTCTACAACGGAGATCTGGGAATCATCAGCCGGCTCGATATGGAGGAGTCAGAGCTTCACGTCACCTTCGACGGCCGCGACGTCACCTATGGCTTCGGGGAGCTGGACGAGCTGGTGCTGGCCTATGCGACGACGATCCATAAAAGCCAGGGATCGGAATATCCCGCGGTGGTCATCCCGGTGACGACGCAGCACTACACCATGCTGGCGCGCAACCTGCTCTACACCGGCGTGACCCGCGGCAAGCGGCTCGTCGTGCTGGTCGGTCAGCGCAAGGCGCTCGCCATTGCGGTGAGGAACCAGGGCGCGCGACGGCGGTGGTCGAAGTTGCGGGAGTGGCTGGCTGGGCCGGCGCAAATCTCACCACCAGGCTGAGCTTCGCGCCGTTCCCGTTTCCACGCGCGGCATGTCCCACGACGGAACCAACCCAGCGTCGCCGCGCTTTACTCCGTGTTGGCTTCGGGCGAAGGCGGGGGCGCGCTCTGGCTGGGCGACTTCCGTTTCGTCGCCTTGGCCGCGATCTTCTTTCTGGCCGGCGCCTTCTTCGCGGCGACTGGCTTGCTCGGTGCGGCGGCTGCGCGCCGGGCCGCCGCCTTCGTGGCCTTCCGTGCTGGTGCTGCCTTCGCTCTTGCGGGTGCCTTCGTCTTCGCTGGCGCCTTGGCTCTTGCCCTGGCGGCAGCTTCTTTCCCCTTGAGGCGGCGCGCCTTGACCTCGTCGCGAATGCCGGCGAGCGCTGCGGTAGCGACGGCTGCCTGCTGGTTGTCCGGAATGCCGTCGAGCGCTTCGAAGAACGCCTGCGTCACGTTCTTTGTCCCGCGCGGAGCACGCGTCCGGGCGTCGTCCTTGATGGCCATGGTCGTTTGGTTCCTTTCGGACCGGGCACTCGTGCAGTTCTGGCAAGCCGATCTCCGGCCAAAATATCGATGCCACCGTGACCGCCGCAAGTTCAGCTCTGCGGAGAGCACGACGACATGACTCTAGGGCAGGCTGTGGGCGGCACATCGGGGGCCGCCGCCGGCAAGGCCGGGAAGCTTCCCGGCGGCTGATTGCGCGTGCTGCCGCGGGAACGCACGGGCGGTCTCGATCGTACTTATCTTTTCCGCCACGGCAGCTGCGGTTACCCGGGCGCTGTCCTCGCAAGCGAGGAGCGGCGCCAACACCGGGCCGCTCCTCCTTGCTCACGCGGCCATCCTCATCAGCGGGTCTAAACCGAATCAGGGTGCGCCTTGCTGACGTCGCACCGATTGCACGTCACCACGGCCGCGACTCGGCCGTTGCCCGCGGCCGCCAGCGCTCAAGCGTTATCGGGATCGTCGGGCTGAAGGAGAACTTCCGGAACGGACCGTTCCGGTTGCGCGCCAGTCACACGGCCACAATCTCACGGAGCGACACACTATCCGCAATAAATGGGTTTTTGTCTCGTTCGATATAAAAGATTCTGCAGCGTATGTTACCGCAACTAATGCCAATCACGGTAGTCCTTTACCTTCATGTCTTTATTATGAGAGCGGACTCCATTAATCACGTATGACAAAAAAGGCAATACAGAAGCAATCTGAATACAATTTGGAACCGCCTGCCGAGGCAGCACCGTGTAGGTGCGGCATTTTTTCAAAATCACGGTTGCGTGACCGTGATTGTTCGTGCTCTTACGCCGCCGAAGCCGCGACCAATGGGGGCTGAACAACCGGGGAATTACAATCCCCCATCGTGGGTGAACTGTGTCTATTACAGGTATATCATTGCGCAATCAGCGATTCGAGGCTCATCATGCGCCCGGCGCGCCGTGCGGCGAGGCTCCCGGACCACATAGGGCACCGGCCGCTGTCGCGGCTGCGGTTGCTGCCGCGATAGCGGTTGCAGGCCCGGCATGGGCCGATCCGCTCAGCGTCGGCGAGTTCGGTCAGCTTGCCCTGCGCTGCGGCGCGTCAGTTGCGCCGTCCACTCTGGCCTCGATCGCGCGGACCGAGAGCGGCTTTCAGCCGCTGTCGATCAACGACAACACCACGAAAACCAGCGGTGTCCCGGCCACCCGTGACATCGCGATCCAGATCGCCTCGAAGCTGCTCGAAGCGGGCCATTCAGTTGACGTCGGCATCATGCAGATCAATTCGGGCAACTTCGGCAGGCTCGGGCTGACGCTGGAGGCGGCCTTCGATCCGTGCCGGTCGGTTGCCGCCGCCGCCGTCATTCTTGCCGGCGACTATGCCGGCGGCGACACCCATGAAGGGCAGCAGGCGGCGCTTCGGGTCGCGATCTCCAGATACAACACCGGCGATGCCCAGCGCGGCTTTGCCAACGGCTACGTCCACAAGGTGGAGCTGGCCGCCCGGCATGTCGTTCCCGCCATTGACGTGGGCGCGGCGCCAGCCGCGATCGACAGCCAGCCGGCACCTGCGGCTACATCCGCCGCTGCCGTGGACCCGAATGCGCCGCCGTCGTGGGACCTGTGGCCATCTTACGAGTACGCCGCCGCTCGCCACCATGAGGTTCAGCTTCCGGCCGTGCCGATCTCGGCGGCGGGTCCGGCGCTGTCTGCCGCTGCGGGAGGAGGACCGGCCGCAGCGGTCACTGTCTCCGCGGTTGCGTGCGGTGTGTGTTCAAGCCGCTCGATAAAGATGTCTATTTATCCGCTAGTTAGACGGAACTTTCTAAAAGTCGTTCCGGTCGCTGCGGCTTAGAAATCCGTGCGGACCCAATACGGACCCGGCAGAACCGTATCAAGGTCCGCGTGATGTGCATACCTGATCGGCGCGCCCGCTGCGCCTCGGATCGGTCAATGCCGAGTTCGCGGGTCGCGGCGTTGATGCCGCCTCGGCGCACCTCCTGCGCCGTTACGCCGTAACGCGGCGGCGGCGCTTAGTCGGTTGCGGCTCCGGTGGGGGCGGCTCGGGCAGGGGCGGCAAAGAAGCTGCCCATTCTCTTGCGAGGCGTTCGAAGATGTCCACCCATGCCTTTGCGCCAGCGTCCTCGGCCATACCCAGGACGCTGATCCAGGATGGCAGATCGCCTTGCAGAAATTCACTCCATGCACTCTCCCGAATATCGGCGGCGGCTCCGGAGTCGGCTCCATTTCCAAAAGCCACTGCACGTGCGCCGGCGAGGTAATGGGCGCGGATAAGGTCGAGGAAAGGGTCAGGTTCATCTTCGTCGGGAGGCGCGGTGTGTGTCGCCTGCCTCTCTAGTTCGGCGATCCGCGCCTTAAGCGCGGCAATCTCCGCGACAGCGGCAGCGTTTCCCCGAGGGCGCCCCTTGTGCCGTTCACGCCAAGCTCGCTGCCTCTCGGCATTGGTCATCACCATGGCCCATCCCCGTTATGCGTAACAGAAGATATGGCACCGTTATGCGTAACGCAAGTGTTCGCCCCCCTGGTGGCGTCGAACACGTCGCTGGCGACCTTCTCGCCGCGGGTGGCGTCGCGCTGGACCTTGCGTTCGGACTGGCCGGTCTTGGCGGCGGTGTCGGCGGTGAATGCAGGCGCCAACTTGGCCGGAACTAACCAACTGGCCTTCTGGTACGCATAAGGGGACGTAACCAGAACGGCTCGGCGGTCCACCCGCAGAAATCCGCCAAACTCGCGTGCCAGCCATTGGCGGGCCCTTCGGCGGCGATGACGGGAATCATTTGA
>CAIVPZ010000005.1 GCA_903907955.1 uncultured Acetobacteraceae bacterium
CGGCACGACCGACAACCACGGCCATGCCGATTGGCTGTCGATCGCGAAGGCATGCGAGGTCTTCCCCGGCCCGTCGCCTGAGTTCGGCGGCATCGTCGTCGGCGAGGCGTACCGGGTGGATCAGGACCGGGTTGCCGCCGTAGCATTCGATCCGGCGAACAAGGCAAGCTGGGGGAAGGGGGGAAAAGCGCCGCTGCTCGTGGACCCCTGCAAGTCCGGCCCGACCCACAGCCTGGTGTTCGCCGGCGCCGGCTCGTTCAAATCCACCTCGGCCGCGTCAACGCTGCTGACCTGGACCGGCTCGGTCGTCGTCCTCGATCCCTCGGGCGAGCTTGGCCCGATGCTGGCTGGTGCACGTACAAAGATGAACCACACAGTCCACCAGCTCGGGCTGCGCGGGGCGACCGGCTTCAACGTGCTCGACTGGATCGACATTGCATCGCCGCTGGCCACGACGAACGTCCTGTCGGTCGTTAACTGGGTATGCGGCGATGGGCAGGCCGGCGGAGGGAAGGACAAGGGGTCCGAGTTCTTCGAGGCGCGCGGCCGGGCGCTCGTGGCGTGCTTGCTGGCGCACATGCTGTGGGACCCTGCCATGCCCCCGGCGCTGAAAACGCTTCGTGCCCTCCGGATCGGCCTCGCCACGCCCGAGAAAGAGATGCGGGAGGTGCTGAGGGGCATCCACAGCAATAGTCTCAGCCCGCTCGCCCGCGATTACGCCGGCACCATCATGGGACTGGTGCTCGAAACATTCTCCGGCGTTTACGCCAATGCCGATGAGAGCACGTCCTGGCTGGCGAACCCGGCCTTCGCCTCGATCGTCTCCGGCAACACCTTCAAGTCGCAGGACTTGCTCGGTGGCAAGGTCTCCGTGTTTCTGCAGATTCCGCTGCTGGCCTTGCAATCGACGCCGGCGATCGGCCGGGTCGTCATCGGCGCGCTGCTCAACGCCGCCTATGAAGCGGACGGACGGGTGACCGGCCGTATCCTGTATCTGCTCGACGAGGCCGCGCGTCTTGGCCCGATGCGGATTCTTGAAACCGCCCGCGATGCCGGCCGGAAGTACGGGATCACGCTGCAGCTGCTCTACCAGTCGGTCGGCCAACTCGAACGGCAGTGGGGCCGCGAGGGCAAGCGCGAATGGTACGACGGCGTGTCGCACCGTTCCTATGCGGCCGTGCAGGACCTCGAGACGGCGAAGGAGCTGGAGGAGACCTTCGGCAGCTACGCCGTGATGGCGACGTCGGAAGGCTCCAACACCGGCTCGTCGGGCAAATCCTTCGAGACCGGATCGCGGTCGCGCGGCGCCAACACCAGCTACCACGAAATCAGCCGCCCGCTGATCCGCCGGGAGGAGCTGATGAATGACTGCCGGACGGATGAGGTGTTCGTCATCATCCGTGGCGCGAGGCCGCTTCGCTGCGGCCGTGCCATCTACTTCCGGCGGCCGGAACTGGCGGACAGGGTCGCGGCCAACAGGTTCAATGCCAATTCTGCCGCTGCAGCCGCCGCCGCTGCCGACTGAGCGAGCCCATCAACACTGTTCGGAGATTCCCCATGTCCAAGGAAGCCGCATCGGCTGATCTGCAAGCCGCCGCCTATTGGCGGAGCATCGCCCGTGCCGACCGGTCCGAAACCAATGTGGCGGTGACGAAGGTCACTGATCTGACGGCGGCGGCGAAGCGCGAAGAAAAGGAGCCGACCGAGGCGCCGCGCCGCGCGAGGGGGTTGAGTGCGGGCTGACGATCGTTGCAGCCGGGGGTGGCGTTCACCAGCCGAAGAAATCGAAGCCATGGCTGCCGGCGACCGCCCCGGCAACGGTGATCAGGCTCAGCGTCAACAGCGCCCAGTGGAGCCGCTCCACCAAGCGGTAGGTCGCCTCCGGTGCCGTTGCCGCCCGGCGCGCCAGCAGCCGTTCCAACACCAGCGGCTCAAGCACGAAGAGCATCAGGGTGAAGATGGCCCAGGTGAGCACCATGGCGTGCATCCACCAGAAGGCGACCGATGCGAAGCGGTCCCACGCGTCCATCTGCCACAGCATGTAGAGCCCGCTTGCCCCGGCCAGCGCGGTCGTGACGCGCGCCTGCCGCGCGAAGCGTTCCTCCAGGGCATGGAACACCGTGAAGCGTTCGGCGGCCGGATAGGAGCGCCGGATGGCCGGCAGCAGAACCGTGGTGACCATGCCCACGCCGCCGATCCAGAGAACGACCGCGAGAACATGCAGAGCGCGGGCGAGGGCAAGGTCCGTCATTGTTCAGTGGCCCAGCGCCGGTCAGGCGGCGAAGCGCGGGAAGAGAACATCGTTCTCGATGCGGATGTGCGCCATCAGGTCGTCGGCGAGCTTCCTGATGCCGGCATAAAGCGCGTTCCAGGTCGGGCACGCGTCGCCCGGAACAGAAAAGTCGCGAGTGAGCGCCCTGAGTCGCTGCAGGTTGGCCGCATGGTCCTCGTGATCGTCCAGCATCAGGGCGATGGCGGCGGGCGCAGGGTGCTCGCCGTGCCGCATCGACGGGAACAAGCCTTGCTCCTCCTTCTGCATGTGGGACTCAAGGTCCCATTCGATGCACTGAAGCAGGTCGGCGATGCCGAGCGGTGCGGCCGGGTGCGTCTTTTGGCTGGCCTCGACCTGCCGGGCCAGCCTGACGAGGTCCGGCAGTTCGCGCCGATGGACGGCATGAAAGCGCGTCTCGATGAAAGTGATCAGCGCGTCGGTGTCGTGCGGCCAGGTGGCCGGCGGCGCATCGCCGGACGGAATGCCGGTATCGCCGCCGGAGTCCAGGCGGCCGCTGGCGGATCGCGGCTGCGAGACCGTATCGAGCGGGGTGCCCATTGTCTGCCTCCTGGTCCGCGGCCGTGGCGCAACTGCGTCCGCGCGACGCGGCGGATTGGCGGAAACGGCCACGGAGCAGCGGCGGTGAAGGCACTTGAGTGCCTCCGGGAAAGTGGTACTGTCAATGCAGGATTAGTTCTGCCGTTCCGCATCCCCACCCGGCACTGCACGCCGTGCTGGAATGGCCTGCCGGACGGGAACCGAGCCCCACATTCCCTGCGAAAGTCACGACGTGATGTCGGCCATTCCTCGCTACCGTCCGACCGAGGGGCCGGCCGTGCTATCCGCCGGGTTCCGGCCGTTCTTCCTCCTGGCGGCGCTCTGGGCGGCCATCGCCATTCCGGCCTGGGTCGTCGTGTTCACGGGCAGCGCCGCATTGCCGACGGCGCTTTCGCCTTCTGCATGGCACGTGCACGAGATGGTCTTCGGCTTCGGGGCTGCCGTCGTCGCCGGCTTCCTGCTGACCGCCATTCCGAACTGGACCGGCCGCCTTCCGCTGCAGGGCGGGCCGCTCGCCGGTCTCGTGCTGCTGTGGCTGGCCGGGCGGGTGGCTGTGTTGCTCTCCGAGGACATCGGCGCCGGGCTCGCAGCCGTGCTCGACCTCTGCTTTCCGCTCGCCTTCCTCGCCGTTGTCTGCCGCGAGATTATCGCCGGGCGGAACTGGCGCAACCTGCCCATGGTGACGGCGCTCAGCCTGCTGTTCCTAGCCAATCTGCTGGTTCACCTGGAAGCTACGGGCATCACCACGACGGCCGCGGCCGGCAACCGGCTCGGGGTTGCCACGCTGGTCATGCTGATCGGCTTCGTGGGCGGGCGGATCATCCCGAGCTTCACCCGGAACTGGCTGGTCAAACAGCGACCGGCCGGCCGTTTGCCGGCGCCGTTCGGTGGGTTCGACCGTGTGGCGCTGGGCCTGACGGCAGTGGCCCTGGCGATCTGGGTTGTTGTGCCGGAGTCAGCGGTGGCGCCCTGGTGCGACCTTGCTGCCGGAACCGCGCTGTGCGTTCGCCTGCTGCGCTGGCAGGGCATTGCGACATGGTGCGAGCCGCTGCTCTGGATCTTGCACCTTGCCTATGCGTGGCTCGGCATCGGCTTCCTGTTGCTCGGGCTCGATGCTTTCATCCCGTGGCTGCCGCGCACCGCCGCGCTGCATGCGCTCACCGCCGGGGCGATCGGCACGGCAACGCTCGCGGTCATGACCCGCGTGACCCTCGGGCATACCGGGCGTCCGCTGATCGCTGGCCCAGGCACCACGACGATGTATGGTCTGGTGACGACGGCCGCAGTGCTTCGGCTTTTCGCGCCGTTGGCCGGAGCGCAGTACGCCCTCGCATTGTCGCTTGCCGGGGTTGCGTGGAGCGCCGCCTTCGGGTTGTTCGCAGTGCTCTACTTCGGGCCGCTCACGCGCCCGCGCCCACGCAGCGGGGAAGAAATGCGTCCGATCTAGCTGGCGACGTCCGGCCGCTTCTTGCGGCTCGTCACTGCACATCGGGATATCGGTCGCTTTTCGGCGTTGTGACAACGCCGACGACGTGTCGGTCGGCATGCAACTCGTCGGCGCCACTACATCCGCCGTCCACGGCGGCGGCCGGCGGTGGCGTGCTCTCGGTGCGCCTGCACGCGCTCCATGGCGGCGCGCATTGCCTCGCGCACCTGCGGGCCGATGTCCATGATCCGCTGCAACAGGTCGCGGCGCTCGGCGGTGGTGTTTTCCGAAACGGGTTGCAGCGTCTTCGCGGTTGCGTCGTCCCGCTTGCCCCGGAAGGTCGCTGCCAGCGTGCTCCTCGCCTGGCCCATGACCGCGCGCTGCTCAAGCCGCTGCTTGCCGGCCTGCATCATCCGGATCGTTCCCGTCCGCAGGTTTTCGGCCCGCGCGAGCATGGCGAGCGACCCTTCCTTGACCGGCTGGCGCGCGAAGTTGCGGGCCACGTTCTCGATCACGTCGCCCTCGTGGATCTGGCGCAAGTCGCCCAGCGGGCGGCGGCCGGCAACCTCCTGCCGCTCCGCGCCGTCGGAGGTCACGATGAATGACTGTTCGCGATGCCTGCTGCCGGACGTGTAGGCCCCGAATGCATTCACCTGGCGCGAGCCGCCCGGGACGGCGAAGATATGTTCGCTGACCGTGGACCCCTGGCTGGTGTTGGTCGTCAGCACGTCGCCATAGGCAAGCTGGACGCGGCCGTTCGCCTCGCTGCGGAGGCTATCCCACTTCACCAGGCCTTCCCGGCCCTCTCTGGTTCGCAGGACCAGGCCCTCGTCATTGATCGCGGCAACCTCCAGGACGGTGCCGTTGCGGCCGATGTTGCCGCCTTTGTTGGTGTCGAGGAAGCGGGCGTTGGTGCGCTCGAACAGGCGCACCCGGTCGCCCTCGGCCAGCGGCAGGTCGTATGTCCTGGCATCGACGCCGCCCTTGCTCGTCGCCGGCACGGTGATCCGGTCGGCGCCGATCTCGCCGAGGTCGCGCCGCCGGTTCCGGATCGCAATGCTGAGCCGGTGGGCGTCGAAATTGGTCGGCGCGCTGATCGAGATGGCATACCGGTCCCGGCCGGCGTTGGCGGCGCGGCGCTGCTGCCAGAGATCAACGACGTTTCGCACGGCTTCGACGTAGCCGCCCGGCGTCACCAGCAGGGTGCCATTCTCAACCTTCCGCTGGACAGCCGCCGCGGTCTCGCCGTTGCGGAACATCAGGGTGATTTCCCGTTCCTCCTTCTCCACCTGGCGCACCGAGGTTTCCAGCGTAGGGATCGCCGTCTCGCCGAGGCCGCGGCGCAGCAGGTCCACGACGGCGCCGGCCTCGACGCTCTGCATTTGTTTCGGATCGCCGATGCCGACGATCTGAAAGCCGTGCGCCTTCTGCGCGCGCAGCAGGTCATTGAGCTGGCGCGTGCCGAGCAGCCCCAGCTCGTCCACCACCACGACCGACCTGGCGCCGAGCCTGATCCGGCCCTTCTCGACGGATTTCAGGAAGCTCTCCACGGCCCGCGCGTTCCTGGCGGTGATGCCGGCATCGGTGAGGTCGTCCGACTGACGCCACGCCAGGGCGATGCCGTGGACGTCGCGGCCGTCTTCCTTCCAGGCGTCCACCAGCGGTTTCAACAGGGTGGACTTGCCCGAACCGGCGACGCCGATCGCCACGGTGAGGCGCCCGCCGGCGCCCAGCTGCTCCATCACCGCCCGCTGCGCCTTGCCGTGGCCGGAGGTGAAGTCGAGCTCGGGGAAGCGGCGGACCGCCGCGGCGATCTGCACCGGGGTGAGGGCGGAAGTCTTGTCGGCGCCGGCGGCCCGCGCGGTGGCGACGAGCCAGAGTTCCTCGTCGCGATGCAGGATGGTGGTGATGCCGACCTTGTCGCGGCCGTTCTCGCCCTTCAGATCGCCCCAGACGAGCGACGTGGCCTCGCCCCGCTGCGTCACGCCGCGCTCGCGCATGGCCTTGGTGATGGCGCTGACATCGGCGGGAGATTCAACGCCGGCGGCGATCAGCCCCTTGGC
>CAIVPZ010000006.1 GCA_903907955.1 uncultured Acetobacteraceae bacterium
CGCGCCGACAACGTGGCCGGCGAGCTGGTTCGTCTGGGCGTGCCCCGGAACGTGATCAGCATCCAGGCTTTCGGCGATACCCACCTGCTGGTCCCGACCGCCGAGGGCGTTCGCGAACCGCAGAACCGCCGCGTCGAGATCATCCTGAAGTAGCCTTCGTCTGACTGGCAACGCCGCCGTCCCTCGGGGCGGCGGCGTTTGCATGTACGGCCCGCGCTGGCCCTTGCTGACCGTTGCCAATCTGCCACAGGCGTGGCTTTTCGATGCGATCGGTACGATACGGAACGAAACTTCGATCCCGCCGTTACGGAATCGCGCTATACGGTGAGTATAACATCTTCTGAGCATCCTGGTTTCGGTGCAACGGAATGGCGGGCTGCCCCTCCGCAGGTTGTGCACCGCAAGGCTGCAACACAAGGGAAAAGACAGAAATGAAGATTCGGAGTTTGCTGCTGGCCGCAACCATCCTGGCGCTGCCTTCGGTGGTGCAGGCTGGGGAAACGGTCAACGGCGTATATGTTGGCCTTGGCGCCGGATTTGACCTGCTGAACACGCTCGGCGTGAACAACTGGACCTGGACCGACACAGTCGTTGGAACCGACCCTCAGGCGGGTGGCGTCAACCTGCATTCGAACGGCGGCTGGGCCGTGGTTGGCAGCGTCGGCTATGGTTTCGGTGACGTGTTCGGCACCGGCGGTGGCGTTCGGGTCGAGCTCGAGGGCAATTACCGCCAGAACCACGTCCACCTCGGCGGCGGTTCCTCGCTCTACGATACCGCCTATGGATACCAGTATGGCCTTGGCGGCGGTGGCAACATCCAGCAGTCCGGCGTCCTGGTGAACGCCCTGTATGACTTCACCACGGTCGCGCCCTGGGTTACGCCCTATGTTGGCCTCGGTTTCGGGTATGTCTGGAATAACTTCCAGGGCGGCAAGTTCTACACCACTGATGGCTACACTGACGATTTTTCGGGCGGCACCCAGGGATCCGCGGCCGGGCAGTTCATTCTTGGTGCGGCGTTCCCGCTCGGGGTGCCGGGCCTGTCGCTGACCACCGAGTTCCGCTTCCTCGGGGAGTTCTCGGGCAGCACCGTGAATGCCAAGGTCACGCCGCCGGACGGCACCGTGTCCGCCAAGTTCGGCGCGCCCACCAACGAGTCGTTCCTGATCGGCCTGCGTTACGCGTTCAACGCGGCGCCGGCGCCGGCGCCGGCGCCCGCTCCGATCGCCGCCCCGGCTCCGGCAGCGGCGCGCACCTACCTGGTGTTCTTCGACTGGGATCGTGCCGACCTGACCGGCCGCGCCCGGCAGATCATCGCCGAGGCGGCGCAGGCTTCGACCCACGTGCAGCTGACCCAGATCGAGGTTTCCGGTTTCGCGGACCGCACCGGCACCGCGCAGTACAACCTCGCCCTGTCCCGCCGGCGCGCCGACAACGTGGCCGCCGAGCTGGTTCGCCTGGGCGTGCCCAGGAACGTGATCGCCATCCAGGCTTTCGGCGATACCCACCTGCTGGTGCCGACCGGCCCGGGCGTGCGCGAGCCGCAGAACCGTCGCGTCGAAATCGTCCTGAAGTAGTCTTCCGCGAAACCGCAACGCCGCCGTCCCTCGGGACGGCGGCGTTCGCATGCACGGCCCGCGCCAGCCAAAGGCGCAGGAAAGCGAGGCGCCTCGCTTCAGTTCTTCCTTGTCGCGGGCTTCGAGGGCTTCTCCGCCGCCGGGGGCGCTGCCGGCGCACCCGAACATTCGGTGAATTTCATCGCCTGCGGAATCGATTGCGTCTTGGTCGCGGCGAAGGCCGCCAAGTCGTCGGGCCTGGACAGGGCCATCACCTCGTCGAACCGGCCCAGCGAGCGTTCGCAGAACTGGCTGCCCAGGACCATGGCGCGGCTGGACTGCGCATTGGCGAGCTGCGTCACGTAATCGTCGCGCAGCTGCTGGCCGTGCCGCTTGTCGCCGCGGTTGAAGTAGCTCTCGGTCGCCTTCTCCTGCTGCAGCAGCGCCGGCCGGTAGCGGGTGACGAAGGCGTTGTACTTCTCATCCGCCCGGCACGAGATGGCGGCCACCATCAGGTGGCTCTTCAGCGCCGCCACCGAGAACCCGGCTATCTCGGCCGGGCGGGCGCACCAGGGCGCGTCCGGCGGCTGCGGCAACGGCGGCGGCACATAGGCGGCCTGCACCGGCGGCGGCGGCGGTTCCTTGGCGCAACCGGCGAGCAGGGCAACCAGCGACAGGGCGGCGGTTCGGGTCAGGACGGAACGCAGCATGGGGATCATCCAGGGGCAGAGGAGGCTTTCAGCAATAGGCCGGGTCCGCCGCGTCGCGCAACACCACCCTGGCGCAGCCGACAATCGCGCGCTGCTGCGCTGCGGCGAATGGGGATTGCATCCGCCGCAGGTCTGCTATGCTGGCGACCGCTCAGACCCATTCAACAGGCTTGACGAGTTTCGCATGCAGCAGAACGTTGCCGATCCATTCAGCAGCTACCGGCCCGGTCCCTATTTCTGCGAACTGACCACCGATCGCCCGGGTGACGGCGGGGTGCCGGCCGCGGTGCGCGCCCGCATCGGCGCCATCGGCCTGCCCGCCCTGCGCGCCCGCGCCGCCGCGGCCGAGCACGACCTGATCAATCTCGGCATCACCTTCACCGTCTATACCGAGGCCAATGCGATCGATCGCATCCTGCCGTTCGACTGCATTCCGCGCATCCTGACCGCGGCCGAGTGGCGCGTGCTGGAAGCCGGGGTGAAGCAGCGGGTGGCGGCGCTGAACGCGTTCCTGCACGACATCTACCACGGCAGGCGGATCGTGAAGGAAGGCGTGATCCCGGCCGAGCTGGTGTTCGGCAATCCGAACTACCGGCCCGAGATGGAGGACTTCCCGGTCCGCTTCGGCACCTATGTTCACATTTGCGGCACCGACATCGTGCGCGACCGCGAAGGCCGGTTCCTGGTGCTGGAGGACAATGCCCGCACCCCCTCCGGCGTGTCCTACGTGGTCGAGAACCGGCATCTGATGTCGCGCACCTTCCCCGACCTGATGGCCGGCACCCGGCTGCGTCCGGTGGACGATTACGGGCTGCGCCTGCTGGAGGCGATGGTGGAGATCGCCCCGGCCGGCGTGGACGAGCCGCGGGTCGTGCTGCTCAGCCCGGGCATCTACAACTCGGCCTATTTCGAGCATGTCTTCCTTGCCCGCGAGATGGGCGTGCCGCTGGTCGAGGGGGCCGACCTGTTCGTCGAGCATGACAAGGTGTGGATGAGCACCACCGGCGGCCGGCGCCCGGTGCACACCATCTACCGCCGGCTTGGCGACGACTTTCTCGACCCCACCGTATTCCGCCCGGAAAGCCTGCTCGGCGTGCCGGGGCTGATCGGCGCCTGGCGCCGCGGCAATGTGGCGCTGGCCAATGCGGTCGGCACCGGGGTGGCCGACGACAAGGCGGTCTATGCCTACATGCCGCGCATCATCCGCTTCTATCTCGACGAAGACCCGATCCTGGCCAATGTCGAAACCCATATCTGTCGCGAGAAGGAGGGGCTGGCCTACACGCTCGACCGGCTGGCCGAGCTGGTGGTGAAGCCGGTGGGCGAATCCGGCGGCTATGGCATCACCATCGGCCCGCGCGCCAGCCGGGCGGAACTGGAGCACGCCCGCGCCGCCTTGCTGGCCGATCCCTCCAACTGGATCAGCCAGCCGGTGGTGTCGCTCTCGGTGGCGCCGACACTGACCGATGACGGCATCCGTCCGCGCCATCTGGACCTGCGCCCCTACGCGGTGACCGGCCGCAACACCTGGGTGCTGCCGGGCGGGCTGAGCCGGGTGGCGCTGAAGGAGGGCAGCCTGGTGGTGAACTCCTCGCAGGGCGGCGGTTCGAAGGACACCTGGGTGCTCGCCGATGACGCCCCCATGGCGGAGGTGCAGCCATGAGCCGCGAACTGTCGCTGCTGGCGCGCTATGCCGAGAACATGTTCTGGATGGCCCGCTACGTGGAACGGGTCGAGAACATGGCCCGCCTGGTCGATGTCACGCAGACCTTCGAGAGCCCGGGCCGCGAGGCGGTCAGCTGGTTCGCGCTCATCCGCATCAACGCCGACGAGGAAGGTTTCGCCAAACGCGGCCTGGCGCCGACCGCCGAGGCGGTCAAGCGCTTCTATCTGCTCGACGGCGACAACCCGACCTCGGTCCCGGCCTCGCTGGAAGCGGCGCGGACCAATGCGCGCACCCTGCGCCCGCTGATCTCTACCGAGATGTGGTCGCAGATCAACGTGTTCCACCGCGCCATGACGGCAATCGACGAGCGCGAGCTGCAGGGCGACCGGTTGAGCCGGCTGTGCGCCCGCATCAAGGAAGGCGTGCAGACCCATACCGGCATCACCGAGGGCACGCTGTTCCGCGACCAGGGCTGGCTGTTCTACCAGCTCGGCCGGCTGATCGAGCGGGCCGACCAGACCACGCGGCTGCTCGACATCCGCTACCACCTGCTGGTGCCAACCGGCAGCGGCGAGGAATTGCGGGTGGCGGAACTCACCCAATGGGGCGGGGTGCTGCGGGCGGCGGCCGGCTATCACGCCTTCCGCCGGGTGGCGCCGCCCGGCTTCACGCCGTCCGACGTGGTGCGCTTCCTGCTGGCAGATACGCATTTCCCGCGCAGCGTGGCGCTGTGCGTGGAGCAGATCGAGTGGTTCCTCGGCCGGCTGCGCAGCCGCTGGGGGTTGCGCGGCACGGTGGCGGCACTGGAACGGGTGGAGGAACTGCGGGCCGGCCTGCTGGGGCGGCCGGTCGAGACCATCATTGCCGACGGGCTGCACTTTTTTCTCGATGGCGTGCAGCGGGATCTGATCCTGCTCGCCGGCGAGATCGGCACGGCGTTCTTCCGCGACTGGCGACCGTTGGCGGATACGGCGCAGACGCAGGGGCAGACGCAAGGGTAGCAAGCCCAGGGCGCCGCCCTGGACCCGCCAGGGGGCGGTGGCGCCCTGGACCCCATTCCCTTCAGGCTGACAGGGCCTCCGGCTCGGTCCTTGCGCGCTTTACCAGCAGCTTGTTCAGCGCATGCACATAGGCGCGGGCGGCGGCGACGATGGTGTCGGTATCCGCTCCCTGGCCGTCCACCAGCTTGCCGTCCTCCTCCAGCCGCACCGTTACCCTTGCCTGCGCGTCGGTGCCTTCGGTGACAGCGCCCACCGAGAACAGCCGCAGCGTCGCCTCGTGCGGGAACAGCTGGCGGATGGCGATGAAGGTGGCGTCCACCGGACCGTCGCCGGTGGCCGTGGTGGCGTGCGCTTCGCCGTCGATCTCCAGTTCCAGCGACGCGGTGGGCTTCACCCGGCTGCCGGCATGCACGTCCAGCGCAACAAAGCGGATGCGGGTGTGGTCGCGCATCACCTCGTCATCGACGAGAGCGGAGATGTCCTCGTCGTAGACCACCTTCTTGCGGTCGGCCAGATCCTTGAACCGGCGGAACGCGTCGTTGAGCTGGTTGTCGCCGATCTCGCCGTAGCCCAGCGCCCGCAGCTTGTCGCGGAAGGCGGCACGGCCGGAATGCTTGCCCATCACCAGGTTGGACTTGGTCCAGCCGACGCTTTCCGGCGTCATGATCTCGTAGGTGGCGGCGTTCTTCAGCACGCCGTCCTGATGGATGCCGCTTTCATGCGCAAACGCGTTGCGGCCGACGATCGCCTTGTTGGGCTGCACGTCGAAGCCGGTGATGGTGGACAGCAGGCGCGAGGTTTTCAGGATTTTTTCCGTCACGATGTTCGGCTTGCACGCCACCGCATCGGGGCGGGTGCGCAGCGCCATGACGATCTCCTCCAGCGCCGCGTTGCCGGCGCGTTCGCCGATGCCGTTGATGGTGCACTCGATCTGCCGCACCCCGGCGCGCACCGCGGCGATGGTGTTGGCCACCGCCAGGCCCAGATCGTTGTGGTTGTGCGCCGAAAAAATCACCCGCTCGGCGCCCGGCACCCGCGCGCGCAGCATGGTGAAGATGCGCGCCAGATCCTCCGGCAGGGCGTAGCCGACCGTGTCCGGAATGTTGATGGTGGTCGCCCCGGCGGCGATGGCGGCCTCGGTGCAGCGGCACAGGAAGTCGGGGTCGGTGCGGCTGCCGTCCTCGGCCGACCATTCCACGTCGTCGGTGTACTGCCGCGCCAGGGTGACGCTGTCGGTCACCGCCGCCAGCACCGCCTCCGGCTCCATGCGCAGCTTGTATTTCATGTGCAGCGCGCTGGTGCTGATGAAGGTGTGGATGCGCTTGCGCTCGGCCGGAGCCACCGCCTCGCCGGCGCGGATCACGTCGGCGCGGCCGGAGCGGGCCAGGCCGCAGATCACCGGGCCTTTCACCGTCTGGGCGATGGTCTGCACGCTCTCGAAATCGCCCGGCGAGGCGATCGGGAAGCCGGCTTCGATCACGTCCACGCCCAGCTCGGCCAGCGCCTCGGCCATGCGCAGCTTCTCCGCCAGGTTCATGGAGAAGCCGGGCGACTGCTCGCCGTCGCGCAGGGTGGTGTCGAAGATGATGACGCGGGAGTCATCCAGCTTGCCGAAGCTGGGATGGTTGATGCTCATGAAACGCCGCTCCTGGAGAGAATGTACGACATTAGCCTCAGGGGTCCCCCTGAGCTGTGGCCGGCACGCAGCCGGACGTCACGCCCAGGGGCGGCTAAGTCGAAGGAGCAGGCCGAGCGGCAGGCGCAACAGGCCGCGCGCGGGGGCGCGTGAAGGGCGGCCGGTGATGTCTGCGCCATGAACCATGCAACCAGCCTAGCGATGCGGGCGGGTGGATGCAAGCGCGGCAGGGCCAGGAACCGGGCAGGCCGACACGACGATCGGGCCGGCTTCAGTCCCAACCTCGCGTTTGGACGACGCGCCGGCCTGCCCGGAAGGCGCCGGGGCATTCGCGCGGGCGGGCATCTTTGCCACGTGATTGCGGCAGCATTTGACAACGCCCTCGCTTTCTGGTGACGCTGCGCGCGCAAGCGCAATCCTGGCCAGCCTTGGACCGCCTCCGATCCATCGGGTGCCTTCAAGCGGCCCAGGCTGCGGTTGCATGACCCGCACGCTATTGTGCGGTGTTTGCAGCGGAGAGCGACGTAGCGATGGCTATCGGAACGGTTAAGTGGTTCAACACCACCAAGGGCTTCGGCTTCATCATGCCGGATGACGGCGGCAAGGACGTGTTCGTTCACATCACGGCAGTGCAGGCAGCTGGGCTTCGTGGTTTGGACGAAGGGCAGAAGGTGACCTACGAGGTGATGATGGAGCGCGGCAAGGCCGCAGCTACCAATCTCAAGCTCGCCTAACAGCGACTCGGGTTCGGTGCGTGACAGGAGCGGGCTAGAAGGCTCCCGTTACGTATCCGTTCGTTTGTTGTGAGCGTTCCGCCATCCAGGTATCTTCTGGTGTGGGGGGCGGTTGTGGCAATATATGCCGGAGCGGGTGTTTCCCGCTGAGGCAGCTGCGGCGCTGACCAGTGCTTCAGGCACCTTGCCTGAGCGGGTTGCCATGCCTGCCGTGTTGTGACGCCGTGGTTCCTGTATGGACCCGGGCGCCAGCGCTCGGTATGCGCGCGGGGTTTTTCCTCCGGCGGCGTTCGAGGGCAGGTCGTTCGGCTTAACGATCCCTGTCCCCCAGATGCTCCTGCAGCCGCGGCATCAGCTCCACCAGATTGCAGGGCCGGTGCCGGCTGTCGAGTTGCCACACCAGAATATCGTCCCACCCGTCCTTGCACGCCCCCGGGCTGCCCGGCAGAGCAAACAGATAAGTGCCGCCGGCCACCCCGCCCAGCGCCCGCGACTGCATGGTGGAGGTGCCGATCTTCTGCCAGCTCAGCATGCGGAACAGCTCGCCGAAGCCTTCTATCTTCTTCTCCAGCACCGCCGCGAACGCCTCCGGCGTCACGTCGCGCCCGGTGACGCCGGTGCCGCCGGTGGTGATCACCACGTCCACCGCCGGGTCGGCGATCCAGCCGCGCAGCCGGGCGGCGATCGCCGCGACATCATCCTTCTCGATGGCGCGCGCCGCCACCCGATGCCCGGCCGCCACAATCCGCGCTGCCAGCGTGTCGCCGGAGGTGTCATTCCCGGCGGTGCGCGTGTCCGACACCGTCAGCACCGCGATGTTGACGGGGATGAACGGGCGGCTTTCGTCGATGCGGGCCATGGCGGCGCCTCCGTGCACCGCCAGACCCGTCAGTGCAGACGGGCGGGCGGTTCCTGCCTGGTTTCCAGCGGATGATACCGCGGCCAGCCGCCGGCGGCGAGTTCGTCCAGCGTCGGCGTCGGCAGGTGCATGCGGGCGGCGTAGATCCAGGTATAGGCCAGCACGCGCGGCACATAGGCGCGGGTCTCGTCGATCGGGATCGCTTCGATGAACAGCAGCGGGTCGCCGTCGTCGTGCAGCGCGGCGGCCCAGCGGGCGTAGCTGCCGGGGCCGGCGTTGTAGCTGGCCAGCAGCCGCAGCAGGTCGCCGCCGATGGCGTCCTGCCCGGCCAGGTAGCCCACATAGCGCTGGCCGAGCTCGAGGTTCAGCGACGGGTCGCGCAGTTCCCCGCTCAGTGCCGCGGTGGACCGCCCGCCGGTCATGAAGCTGGCGGTCGCCGGCATGATCTGCATCAGCCCGACCGCACCGGCCGAGGATGCCAGATCGGCATCGAAGTTAGATTCGGTGCGCGTGATGCCATAGACCAGCGCCGGGTCCATGCGGAACCCGCCGGCCGGACGCAGCCGCGGCAGCGGGAAGCGCACGTTGTCGCGCGGCCGGCCGTCGGCGGCCTGCACCAGGTCGGCGAGCTGGGCGGCCAGTTCCACCAGCCCCGCCCGCTCGGCCACCAGCATCATGGCGCGGCCGAGCGCCGGCGCCTCCTGCGCCGACGGCCACAGGCGGCGCAGTTCGGCCTCGGCGCGGCGGTCCTGGCCGACCTGCAGCAGGGCGAAGGCGCGCATGCCCTGCGGGGTGGCGGCGATCGCTTCGATATCGGCCTCGCCGAGCGTCTCGCGCGCATCCCGCCCGCCCGGGCCGAAACCGATGTCGAGGCCGAGCGTGCGCAGCGCCAGCATGCCGTAGAAAGTCCGGCGCTCGGCGGCGGCGCGCTGCATCCAGGGCACGTAGCCCGCCGGGTCACGCACCCGCAGATGGGCGCGGGCGGCCCAGAACGCGGCAGTGGCGCGCAGCGCCGAGGTGCTCAGCGCCGCCCGCCAGCCGGCCTCGAACATCGGCAAAGCGAGGTCGGGCCGGTTCATCCGCCAGGCCGCCAGCCCGGCGGCGATGCCGGCCAGCGCGGCGCTGCGACAGGTTCCGGCGCCGCGGCCACAGGCATGCGCGGCCGGGGAGGCCAGCGCATAGGCTTCCTCGTCGCGGTTGCGGGTGAACAGGATCTGCGCCGCCTCGCCGCGCAGCAGGGCGGCGTAGACGGGCGAGATCCCCTGGGTGCCCGCCAGCAGGCGTTGCGCCGCCCCGGGCCGGCCGGAACGGGCCGCCTCGCTGACGGCACTGTCCAGTGACGGGGTGCGTGCCGGCATCTGGCCCACCGGCTCGGTTTCCTCCGGCACCGGCGCGGTGGCGGGGGGGGCTGGCTGGTCGGCGGCCAGCATGGTCGCGGCCGGCGCCGGCGGGCGCCTGGCGCCGGCCGGCAGGCGGTTCATCAGCAGGGCATGCATGGCCGGCGCATCGGCCAGCTCAGGCCACTGCACCAGCCACGCCTGCAGCTCCTCGGCGCCCGGCCGGGTGAACGGGCCAAGGTCGCGGTCGGCCTGGATGTAACCCTGTATGGCCCGGCCAAGCCCCACGCCGCCGACGGTGATTTCGGAATCCAGCAGCGCCGCCTCGCGGGCGGCTTCACGCATGTCGCCGGCCCGCTGCAGGGCGAAGACATGCCGGATGCGCGCCACCTCGCTGGGCGGCAACGGCTGCGGCAAGGCCACGCCCTGCCGCTCGCGCTGCGCCACGCGGGGGATCGCCAGGGCGGTGTCATCGCCCCCGGGCAATGCCGGGTCGACGCTCTGGGCCGCGGCGCGCGGGGCGGCGGCCCCGGCCAGAATGGCCGCTCCGGCGAGCAGCGCCCGAGCGGCAGGAAAGGGGGAAATCGTTCGATTGATACCTCGCATGCGGTCGCCCCTACACGGGAACGCGCGGCGCTGCAACACTTCGAGATAAAGAAAGTCTAAAGTTTTAGATAAGGTCGCGATTCTCAAAAGGTTATCGGCCGCCGATCACTCACGATTATTTCACATCGGCGTCAAGCGTGCGGCGCAGGGCAACCAGGTCGGCCCAGGCCAGCCGCTTGGCCCCGGGGCTGCGCAGCAGGTAGGCCGGATGCAGCATGGGCAGCGCCGGCACCGGGGCGGCGAGCCCCGGAATGGTCACCTCCACCCAGCGGCCGCGCATCCGGGTGATGCCGGTGACGCCGCCGGTCAGCGCGCGGGTGGCCAGCGCCCCCAGCAGCACCAGCCGGCGCGGCCGCACCAGCGCGATGTGGCGCAGCAGGAACGGCAGGCAGGTCAGCACCTCGGTGTCGGTCGGGTTGCGGTTGCCGGGGGGGCGCCAGGGAATCAGGTTGGTGATCAGCAGCTGCGTCCGGTCCAGGCCGATGCTGGCCAGCATGCGGTCGAGGAACTGGCCGGACGGCCCGACAAAAGGCCTGCCGGCGCGGTCTTCCTCGGCGCCAGGCCCTTCGCCCACCAGCATCAACCCGGCCTCCGGGTTGCCGTCGGCGAACACCAGGTTGGTGGCGGTGGCGGCCAGCGGGCAGCCGTCGAAGGCGGCCAGCGCGGCGCGGAGTTCGGCCAGGGTGTGCGCGGCATCGGCCGCTGCCTGGGCGCGCAGCGCCGCTGCGTGCACCGGTGTTGCATGCACCGGTGTTGCATGCGCCGGTGTTGCATGCGCCGGTGTTGCATGCGCCGGTGTTGCATGCGCCGGCGGACCTGCGGCGCGGATGGCCGGCGCGGCGGCCGGACGCGGCGCGGGCAATGCGGGACGGGCAGCGGTTGCCGCCGCCGTGGCTTGTGCCGGGCGCGGCCGGGCGCCAGCGGCAAGCCGGTCGAGCGGCGCCTCCTCCAGCGCCTCGTCCGCCCCCCACGCGATCTGCAACCGCAATGCCGCCAACGCATCCATGCAGCACTTCATCGCCAAACCGGCGCTTCCGCGCAACCGTCCGGCCATTCATAACACCACCGGTTGCGCCAACTTCGAGCGAACGGAGGCAAACAATGTCCGACACTGCGGCCCGGGAACGGATGGAATTCGACGTGGTGATCGTCGGCGCGGGGCCGTCCGGTCTGGCCGCCGCCATCCGGCTGCGCCAGCTCGCGCCCGAACTTACGGTCTGCGTGGTCGAGAAGGGCAGCGAGGTCGGCGCCCACATCCTCTCCGGCGCGGTCATCGAGCCGCGCGCGCTGACCGAACTGCTGCCGGACTGGCGCGAACGCGGCGCGCCGCTGCACACGCCGGCGCAGGACGACCGGTTTCTCTACCTCACCCGCACCCGCGCGCTGCGCATGCCGACGCCGCCGCAGATGCACAACCATGGCAACTACATCGTCGGCCTGGGCGATGTGTGCCGCTGGCTCGGCCAGCAGGCCGAGGCGCTCGGGGTGGAAATCTACCCCGGCTTCGCCGCCGCCGAGGTGCTGGAGGAGGACGGCCGGGTGGCCGGCATCGCCACCGGCGACATGGGTATCGAAAAATCGGGCCGGAAGGGGCCGAACTTCCAGCCCGGCATGGAGCTGCGGGCGCGCTGCACCATCTTCGCCGAGGGCTGCCGCGGCAGCCTGACCAAGCGGCTGATCGAGCGGTTCAACCTGTGCGCGGGCCACGACCCGCAGACCTACGGCATCGGCGTCAAGGAACTGTGGGAGGTGCCGCAGCAGGTCCACCAGCCGGGCCTGATCGTGCACACCACCGGCTGGCCGCTCGATATGGCCACCTATGGCGGCTCGTTCCTGTATCATTTCGGCGACAATCTGGTGGCCTACGGCGTGGTGGTCGGGCTCGACTACCGCAATCCGTGGCTGGCGCCGTTCGAGGAGATGCAGCGGCTCAAGACCCATCCCGCCCTGCGCGGATATTTCGCCGGCGGGCGACGCATCGCCTACGGCGCGCGGGCGCTTGCCGAGGGCGGTTTCCAGTCGCTGCCGCAGCCCAGCTTCCCGGGCGGCTGCCTGGTGGGCGACACCGCCGGATTCCTCAATGTGCCGAAGATCAAGGGCATCCACACCGCCATCAAGTCCGGCATGGTCGCGGCCGAGGCGGTGGCCGAGATGCTCGCCCACGACCAGGACCAGCCGGCCTCCTATGCCGAACGGCTGCGGGCGAGCTGGCTGTGGGACGAACTGTGGCGGGTCCGCAACGTCCGCCCGGCCTTCGCCAAATGGGGCCTGCTGGGCGGGCTCGCCAATGCCGCGCTCGACACCTACGTGCTGCGCGGCCGGGCGCCGTGGACGCTGCATCATCGCACCCCCGACAACGCCACGCTGCGCCCGGCCGCGGAGGCGCCGCAAATCGCCTATCCCAGGCCGGACGGGGTGCTGACCTTCGACCGTCTGTCCTCGGTGTTCATCAGCAACACCACGCACGCGGAAAACCAGCCCGCCCATCTGCACCTGCGCGACCCCGCTTTGGCGATCACGGTGAACTGGGAAACCTACCGCAGCCCCGAGACGCGCTACTGCCCGGCCGGCGTCTATGAGATCGTCGGCGCCGAGGAAGGGGCGCCACGGCTGCAGATCAACTTCACCAACTGCGTGCACTGCAAGACCTGCGACATCAAGGACCCGATGCAGAACATCGACTGGGTAACGCCCGAGGGCGGCGGCGGGCCGGCCTACCCAGGCGGGATGTAATATCTGCCGCCAGGGCGCGATGCGGTCGTGGCGAAGCCCGCATCGCCCTGATAGGGTGGGCGGATGCAGCATGGTCGTTCAATCCGCCGTTCCCTTTTGCTCGCGCTGGCGCTCCTGTCGGCGTGCGCAGCCTCCAACCCTTCGCCGCATCCGGCGACCGCCGCGGCCGGGCAAACCCGCGGCGGCGAGTCCGCCATGGCCGGGCCATTCCTCGCCGGCCGCTTCGCGGCCATGCAGAACGACCTCGACCTGGCGGCCGACCAGTTCCTGCGCGCGCTGGCGCTCGATCCGAACAGCCCCGAGCTGCGCCAGCAAACCTTCCTGGCCTGCCTGATGGCCGGGCGGCCGGAAGCGGTCGATCTGGCGCAGAACCAGCCGGACAACCAGACGGCGCAATTGCTGCTGGCCGGCCACGACGCCCTCGGCGGCAACTGGGACGCCGCCGAAACCCGCTACGCCGCGCTGCCCCGGCAGGGGTTGACCCAGCTGCTGCAGCCGCTGCTGGTGGCCTGGGCGCAGCAGGGCGCCGGACGCACCGACGCTGCGCTGGCGACGCTGCATCCGTTCATCGAGGGCCAGCGCTCCCGCTTCATCTACGCGCTGCACGGCGCGATGATCGCCGACCTGGCCGGCCGCACGGCCGAGGCGGCGCGGCTCTACCGGGTCGCCCAGACCGAGTACGGCGTGCCGACGGTGGAAATGGCCCGGCTGGTGGCAAGCTGGCAGGCACGCCAGGGCCATCCGGACGAGGCGGCCCAGACGATCAAGGCCGCCGGCGACCTCAACCCGCAGATTGCGATCGCGCTGCCGGCCCTGCAGGCGAATGCCGGCACCCGGGTGATCCGTCGCCCCACCGACGGCCTGGCGGAGGCGTACCTGGTGCTGGCCGCGGCGCTGCGCCAGCAGGATGCCTCCGAACTGTCCATGCTGATGCTGCGCCTGGCCCTCGACCTGCGCCCCGATGACACCTCTGCCCGGCTGCTCGCCGCGGAGATCCTGGAGGGCGGCCGGCACCCGGACATCGCATTGCAGATTCTCGCCCCGGTGGCTGCCGACGATCCGGTGATCGCGATCGTCCGCCTGCGTCGCGCCCAGTTGACCGAAGTGACCGGCCATTCCGAGGACGCGTTGCACCAGCTGGCGGAAATCGCCCGCGACTTTCCCGATCAGCCCGGCCCCTATATCGCCCAGGGCGATATCCTGCGCGCCGCGCACCGCTATGCCGAGGCTGCCGCCGCCTACGACAAGGCGGTGACGCTGGTGGGCAAACCCAGCCCGCAGGACTGGGCGCTGTTCTACGACCGCGGCATCGCGCTGGAGCGGTCGAAGGAATGGGACCGGGCGGAGAGCGACCTCCTCACCGCGCTGAGCCTTTTTCCTGACCAGCCCTACGTGCTGAATTATCTCGGCTATTCCTGGGCCGAGCAGGGCCGGAACCTGCCCCGCGCGCGCCAGATGATCGAGCGGGCGGTGGAGCAGCGGCCGAATGACGGCGCCATCATCGACAGCCTTGGCTGGGTGATGCTGCGCCAGGGCGACACCGACGGCGCGGTGAAGGCGCTGGAACATGCGGTCGAACTGATGCCCGAAGAAGCCGACATCAACGGGCATCTGGGCGACGCCTACTGGGCTGCCGGCCGCCGCGAGGAGGCGCTGTACCAGTGGCGCCGGGCGCTGACCCTCAAGCCCGAGCCTGAGGAGGTGCCGAAGCTCGAGGCCAAGCTGCGCGAGAGCGAGCAGGCCCTGGGTGTCGCCGCCGCGCCTCAGGCGCCGCCGGCCGTCAACCCGGTTCGTTAGCAGCCGTGCCGTTCACCGAGGCCGCGCCGGCCAAGGTCAACCTGTTCCTGCACGTCGTCGGCCGGCGGGCCGACGGCTACCACCTGCTCGACAGCCTGGCGGTGTTTCCCCGCATCGGCGACACGTTGCGCGCCACGCCGGCCGACGAACTGGTGCTTGCGCTGGAAGGGCCGTTCGGCGGCGCCCTGCAGGCCGAGTCCGACAATCTGGTGCTGCGGGCCGCGCGCGGGCTGGCCGAACTGGCGGCGGTGCGCGCGGGGGCGCGGCTGACCCTGGTCAAGACCCTGCCGGTCGCCTCCGGAATCGGCGGCGGGTCGGCGGACGCGGCGGCGGCGCTGCGCCTGCTGGCCCGGCTGTGGGGCATATCGCCGGCGCAGGAAGCGCTGCATGCGCTGGCGCTGCGGCTGGGGGCGGATGTGCCGGTGTGCCTGCCGTCGCGGCCGGCGCGCATGGGCGGGGTGGGGGAGGCGCTGTCCCCCGCGCCCGCGCTGCCGGTGTTCGGCATGGCCCTGGTCAATCCCGGCGTCGCGGTAGCGACGCCCGAGGTATTCCGCGCCCGCACCGGCGGATTTTCGCCGCTGGCCGGATTGCCGGGGGGCTGGCCGGATGCCGCCGCGATGGCGCGCGACCTGGCCGGGCTGGGCAACGACCTGCAGCCGCCGGCGGTGGCGCTGCGCCCGGTGATCGGCGAGGTGCTGGCGGCGCTGCGGGCCACCCCGGGCTGCCTGCTGGCACGCATGAGCGGATCAGGGGCAACCTGCTTCGGCGTCTATGCCGACGCGGCCGCCGCCGCCGCCGCCGCGGATTCGGTGCACCGTCCGGGCTGGTGGGCGTGGGGCGGGGCTTGCTGACAACCGCTGCGGGTCCTAATCAGCGGGCGCGATGGGGCGTCGCCAAGCGGTAAGGCAGCGGATTTTGATTCCGCCATTCGGAGGTTCGATTCCTCCCGCCCCAGCCAGCTTTTCGCCCGCCGGCCGGCCCGCTCCGCACCACCATGCGCCGGCCCTGGCAACGGTGGCGGCAGACATGGCGTTCGCACTCCGGTAACCCGCGCGGTGCCAGGATGCGCGCGGAGGTATCCGCAGCAAACCCATGGCCGTTTCCCCGCCCCCGGACGATGCCAACATCCTGATCGGCGGTGTCTATGCCGTCGATGTGGCGCGACCGCTGCCGGGTGCCGGCGGCGGGCTGCCGGCGTTCGCCGCCACCGACCGTCGTTTCCCCGGGCGCGGCGGGCTGATGGCGGTGCAGTCCGCGCCGGGCGCACCACCGCGGGCGATGGCCCTGAACGCGCTGGCCGGCTGGACCGGGGCGGAGATGCTGGCGCCGCTGGCGTATGGCCCGGCGCGCGGTGCGCAGGGCGAGCCGGCCTGGTTCGTGGTGTCCGCCGCCCCGCCCGGCCCGTCGGTGGCCGCCACGCTGCGTCCCTGGGGCGAACTCGAATTGCTGGAATGCGTGCTGCGCCCCGCCGCCACGGTGCTGGCGGCCTTGCAGCAGCGGCGGATCACCCACCGCGCGATCCGCATCGACAACATCTTCCGGCTCGGCCCCGGCGCGTCGGTGGTGCTGGGCAATGCCTGGTCCGCCCCCCCGGCGCAACACCAGCCGACCCTGTTCGAGCCTCCCTATTCCGCCATGTGCCTCCCCTCCGGGCGGGGCGACGGCACGATCGCCGACGACATCTACGCGCTCGGTGTGGTGCTGGTGGTGCTGGCGCTGGGCCGGCTGCCGCTGGAGGGGCTGGATGCAACCGCCATCCTGCGGCGCAAGCTGTCACTGGGCAGCCAGGCCGCGCTGGTGGGCGACGACCGCCTGCCGCCGGCCATCAGCGATCTGGTGCGCGGCATGCTGGCCGAGGACCCCGAGCATCGCCCGCCGCCGGCGCTGCTGGCCGAGCCGGCCCTGGCGCGGGCGCGTCGGGTGGCGGCACGGCCGCTGCGGCGCGGGCAGCACCCGCTCGACCTGGCCGGCGGCCAGGTATGGGACGCGCGCACCCTGGCGCATGCCATCGCGACGGACCCGGAGGCAGGCGCCCGCCTGTTGCGCAGCGGCACGGTCGACCGCTGGATGCGCCGCAGCCTCGGCGATTCCGCGGTGGCGCCGCGGCTGGATGATGTTGTGCGGCAGCGCGGACTCGACGGCACCGCCGACGATGTGGGCGCCGACGCGCTGCTGACGATGCGCGCCGTGGCGGTGCTCGATCCCTTGGCGCCGCTGTGCTGGCGCGGCGTGGCCCTGTGGCCGGACGGGCTGGGGGCCGCGCTGGCGGCGGCCGAGGTGATGGGCGAGCCGCTCGGCAACCTGCTGGCCGAGCGGCTGCGCGACCTGATCGCGAGCGAGGCATCCGGCAACTGGGCGGCAATACGGCCCGAGCGGAGCGACGCCGCGATGGTGCGGGCGGAAACCCGCACACGCCGCGCGCTGCTGCGTCTGCGCGGCTGGAGCGGCGGGCTGCCGCGGCTGCGCTATGCGCTCAATCCGCTGCTGCCCTGCAGCAGCCCGATGCTGGCCGGGCGCATCGTGGCGCGCCTGCACGACCTGCTGCCGGCGCTGGAAGCGGCGGCTTCCCGTCCGGAGGCGCGCCGCGAACGGCCGATCGATCGCGAGATCGCCGCCTTCATCGCCGCCCGGCATGACCAGCGTTTCGACGGCGAACTGGAGGGGCTGGCGGATGCGACCTCGCCCGAGCGGGCGATGCTGATGCAGTTGCGGGTGCTGGCCGGGCTGCAGCGCCAGGTGGAGGGCGGCGCCCTGCCGGCACTGGCCGGGTGGCTGGCCGAGCAGGCCGCGCCGGCGCTGGACGCGTGGCACAACCGCGCCCGCCGCGCCGCGCTCGAACATGCCATGGGCGAGGCGGCCCGGTTCGGCCAGCTCGCGCCGATGCTCGCCTTGCTGGACAACGCCGCGGCAAGAACGGCGGATGGCCGCGGCTTCCAGGCCGCCGGTGAGGCCGTCCGCCGGATCGACGCCGAACTCGCCGCCCTGGCCGGCGGGGGCGCGGAACGGCATGAGACGGCGCGGCGGATCGGGCATGAGGCAGTGCTGGGCGTGGCGATGATGGCGGTGACGGTAGCGGTGGTCGCGATGCTGGTGTCATGAGCGCCCGGGTATCATGAGTGCCGGGGCGGCAAGGCGCGGGCCGGGTGGGTCGGTGTGGTTGCAGGGGCTGGTCTGCGGGGCGGCCGTCGCCCTGGCAACGCCATGCACCGTGCTGGCGGGGCTGCTGCTGGCCCCCGGCATCACCGCGTTGCTGCTGGAGCGCGAGCCGGGGCGGCCGGCCGCCCGGGTGGCGCTGCTGTGCGGCGCCGCGATGGCGGCTTCCCCACTGGTCGCGCTGTGGCAGGCCGGCCAGGGCGTGGGCGGGGCGATCACCGCCGCCTCGGACTCGACGCTGCTGGGCGGCTGCTGGGCGGCGCAGGGCGCGGGCTGGCTGGCGGCAATGCTGGCGCCGTTGTTCGTGCGTCTGGCCCTGGAGGCGCACGCGCGGGCAACCATGGCGCGGCTGCGGGCGGAGCGGTCGCGCTATGAAGCCGAATGGGGGATTCCGCCCGCCGAAGGCGGCTGAAGGAACACGCCCGGCGCAGCCCGTGGAACCAGTTGAATCAATGGGGTGCAGGGGCCTTCGGCCCCTGCCGGGTCCAGGGCGGCGCCCTGGTGGAGCGCGAGGCAAAGCCTCGCAAGGCAAGGTCAGTGTCGCGACCAATTAGCACAACCCAAACCGGGTTCAGTTCACCTCCCGGCGGTGCCCAAGGTCACTCAGGCGCTTGTAGATGGCGTGCGCCATATGCCGGGCATCGTTGCGCTCGTAGGTCTCGGCAAGTTTCAGCAGCCGCTGTTCCGCTTCCAGCGATTGAACCGTTCCGGCATGCTCTTCCACCAGCATCCAGTACATCCCAACCGCCTGCCACACATTGCCTTCGGTTTGATAGCGGTATGCCATGGCCAGCAGGCGATCGAGGCTCTGGTGGATCACGTCCGCGTGGCGTCGCTGGAACGAGGGGACGCTGCGCGACGCAGTCTGTTCCTGACTCATAACATCACCCCTTTTTTCCGGCCACTGCAAAAACCGCCAAAGTCACGCCACCGACGATACAATCCGTTCTCGACTGCCGGCAAGATCGGCGGACGATATCCCCACAAACCCCGGCACACGTTATCGCGAGTGTTGGCAGGCCGACCGCCCGGTCAGAACCGGGACCATCGATCACGACCGGCCTTCCTTCGTCCTCCCCCGCCGGCCTATATCCGCCGCATGACCGACTACCTGACCCGCCTGAATCCCGAGCAGCGCGAAGCCGTGGAGACGCTCGACGGGCCGTTGCTGGTGCTGGCCGGCGCCGGCACCGGCAAGACCCGCGTGCTGACCACCCGCTTCGCCCACATCCTGCTGTCCGGCCGCGCCTATCCCAGCCAGGTGCTCGCGGTCACCTTCACCAACCGGGCCGCCCGCGAAATGCGCGAGCGCGTCGCCGCCATGATCGGCCGCCCTGCCGAGGGGCTCTGGCTCGGCACCTTCCATGCGCTGTGCGCCCGCATGCTGCGCCGCCATGCCGAGCTGGTCGGCCTGACCAGCAGCTTCAACATCCTCGATGCCGACGACCAGCTTCGCCTGCTCAAGCAGGTCATGGAGGCGGAGGGGCTGGACACCAAGCGCTGGGCGCCGCCGGCGCTGATGGCGGTGATCCAGCGCTGGAAGGACCGCGGCCTGCCGCCCGCGCGGGTGACCCCGGCCGACGAGTCCGACTTCGTCAACGGCCGTGCCCGCGCGCTGTATGCCGCCTACCAGGACCGCCTGCGCACGCTGAACACCGCCGATTTCGGCGACCTGCTGCTGCATGTGACGGAAATCCTGCGCGGCCACGCCGATGTGCTGGCGCAGTACCACCGTTCGTTCCGCTATATCCTGGTGGACGAGTACCAGGACACCAATCTGGTGCAGTATCTCTGGCTGCGGCTGCTGGCGCAGTCGCACCGCAACATCTGCTGCGTCGGCGACGACGACCAGTCGATCTATTCCTGGCGCGGCGCCGAGGTGGAGAACATCCTGCGCTTCGAGAAGGATTTCCCCGGCGCCCGCATCGTGCGGCTGGAGCGGAATTATCGCTCGACGGCCCCCATCCTCGCCGCCGCTTCCGGCCTGATCGCCCATAACGAGGGGCGGCTCGGCAAGACATTGCGGCCCGGCCGCGCCGATGCGACCGGCGAAAAGGTCAGCGTCATCGGCCTGTGGGATTCCGACGAGGAGGCGCGGGCGGTCGGCGACCGTATCGAGCAGTTGCGCCGCGGCGGCGACAGGCTGGCGGAAATGGCGGTGCTGGTGCGCACCGGATACCAGACCCGCGCCTTCGAGGAGCGGTTGATCACGCTCGGCCTGCCGTATCGCGTCATCGGCGGCCTGCGCTTCTACGAGCGCCAGGAAATCCGCGACGCCATTGCCTACATGCGCGTGCTGCACCAGCCGGCCGACGATCTGGCCTTCGAGCGCATCATCAACGTGCCGCGCCGCGGCGTGGGCGAGCAGGCGTTGCGGCTGCTGCACGGCACCGCCCGCGACCGCGAAATTCCGCTGGCCGCCGCCGCTGCGCAACTGATCGACCAGGGCGGGCTGCGCGGCAAGCCGCGCGAGGCGGTCGGCGACCTGCTGCGCGGCTTCATCCGCTGGCGCGACCTGCTGGCCCGCGAGGGGCATGTGATCACGCTGGCCACCCTGCTCGACGAGTCCGGCTACATGCGCATGTGGCAGCAGGACAAATCGGCCGAGGCGCCCGGCCGGCTGGACAACCTGAAGGAACTGGTGCGCGCGCTCGCCGAGTTCGACACGCTGGCCGGCTTCCTCGACCACGTTTCGCTGGTGATGGAGAACGAGGAGAACGCCGAGGGCGACCGGGTCAGCCTGATGACGCTGCACGCCGCCAAGGGGCTGGAGTTCGACACCGTGTTCCTGCCCGGCTGGGAGGAAGGGCTGTTCCCCAGCCAGCGCACCATGGATGAGAGCGGCGCCAAGGGGCTGGAGGAGGAGCGGCGGCTGGCCTATGTCGGCCTCACCCGCGCCCGCCGGCGCGCGATCATCAGCCACGCCGCCAACCGGCGCATCTATGCCAACTGGCAGAGCAGCATCCCCAGCCGCTTCATCGCCGAACTGCCCGATGCGCAGGTCGAGCGCACCGGTTCGGCGGCGATGCAGCGCGACCGCGTGCCGGCGGCGCCGTCGGTGTTTCCGATGATCGCCCGCCGCCCCCGCACGGTCGAGGTCTGGGAGCAGCCGGCCCGCAAGGCGCGCGCGGACGCGATCGCGGTGGGGGCGCGGGTGTTTCACCAGAAATTCGGCTACGGCACCGTCACCGCCGCCGAGGATGACAAGCTCGACATCGCCTTCGACCAGGCCGGCGACAAGCGGGTGCTGGATCGTTTCGTGGAGAAGGCATGACCGCGCCGACCGACGACGACGAGGACGACGCCCCGCGCCTGCCGCCGGGCACCAGGAACTACATGTCCCCCGCCGGCCATGCCCGGATGTGCGCGGAGTTGCACCAGTTGCTGCGGGTCGAGCGCCCCAAAGTGGTGGAAACCGTGTCCTGGGCCGCCGGCAACGGCGACCGGTCGGAGAACGGCGACTACCTCTACGGCAAGAAGCGCCTGCGCGAGATCGACCGCCGCGCCCGCTGGCTGACCCGCCGGCTCGACATCGCCGAGGTGGTGGACCCGGCGCAGCAGCCCAACCGCGACCGGGTGTTCTTCGGCGCCACCGTCACCTTCGCGACCGAGGACGATACCGAACGCACCGTCACCCTGCTCGGCGCCGACGAGGCCGATTTTGCCCGCGGCGAAGTCAGCCTGTTCTCGCCGATCGCCCGCGCCCTGCTGCGCGCCCGCGTCGGCGAGGTGGTGAAGATGCACACGCCGCGCGGCATCGAGGCGGTCGAGGTGCTGGCGATCCGCTACCCGCAGCGGTGATGGCGGCGGGGTGGCGATTACGCCGTGCAAACGCCTCCTGCCGTTCGCCAACGCACCCAAAGCAGTAACCGGAAAGTCAAAATGGAAATTGCCGGATATTGGCAATTCCGCCCGCCGCGGGCAGGTTCGGTGCGATATGCGGCGAGGGAGCAGAATCATGCGCATCCTGGTGCTTGGGGCCGGCGGGGTCGGCGGCTATTTCGGCGGACGCCTGGCGGCGGGGGGCGCGGACGTGACGTTCCTGGTTCGCCCGGGCCGTGCCGCGCAACTGCGCGCGCATGGCCTGGCCATCCGCAGCCCGCTCGGCGACGCGCAGGTGGCGGTGCAGACCCTGCTGCGCGAGCAGGCGGCGCCGGGCTGGGACGCCATCATCCTCGCCTGCAAGGCCTATGACCTCGACGATGCGATCGCCACCATCCGCCCGGCCGCGGCGGGCGCGCTGATCATGCCGCAACTGAACGGCATGCGGCACCTTGAGGTGCTGGACGCCGCCTTCGGGGCCGACAACGTCGCCGGCGGGCTGACCCAGATCGGCGTGACGATGGAACCGGACGGCACCATCCGCCATCTCAACCTCACCCCGGTCTTTCGCCATGGCCCGCGCCGTCCGGGCCAGCGCGCCGGCGCGGAACGGCTGCAGACGGAGTTGGAGAAAGGCGGCTTCGGGCCGGTGCTGTCGGACAGCATCGTGCTGGATATGTGGGAGAAATTCGTCTTTCTGGGCACCGTGGCGGCGATGACCTGCCTGATCCGCGCCACGGTCGGGCAGATCGTGCGCACCCAGGAGGGGGCGGCGCTGATTCTGGAGGTTTTCGCCGACTGCACCGCGGCCGCCCGGGAAGCCGGGTTCCCGCCGCGCGAACGCTTCCTGGCGGAAACCAGCCGGAAACTGACCGACCCGGACTCGCCGATGGCCGCCTCCATGCTGCGCGACCTGCAACGCGGCGGCGCGGTCGAGGCCGGTCACATCATCGGCGACATGCTGGCCCGCGCCCGTGCCGCCGGCCGGCCAGCGCCGCTGCTGGGCGCCGCCTACGCCCATCTGCAGGCATACGAAGGCCAGCGCTAGAGCGCTTTCAGGCTGACCGTAAACGGTCAGCGCGCTCTGGCGGTCAGGGGCGGCCGGCAGGGACGAATTTCTGCACCCGGTTGGCGCCATCGACCTCGGTGGTGAAGACGTTGCCGGTGCTGTCCACGGCGATGCTGTGCACCCAGTGGAACTGCCCCGGCTGCCGGCCCGGCCGGCCGAAGGTTCCCACGATCCTGCCATCGGCGCGGCGCAGGATACGCACCTCGTTGTTCGTGCCATCGGCGTTGAACAGGTAGCCCTGCGCCGGGTCCGGCGACAGCGCCAGGTCCCAGACGCTGCCGAGGCCGCGCGTCTCCGGCCGGATCGCCCACTCGGCGACGAAGCTGCCATCGTGGCGGAACACCTGGACCCGGTCGTTCCTGCGGTCGCAGACATAGACCAGCCCGTCGCGCGCCAGTGCGACGCAGTGCACCGGGTTGCCGAACTGGCGGGCCGGCGGGGCCTTCGGGTCGTAGCCCAGGTGGCGGTCGGTCGGGGGCATTCCGTAGGCGCCCCAGTGGCGCTTGTAGGCGCCGGTATCGGCATCGAAGACGATGACGCGGTGATTGGCGTAGCCGTCGGAGACGTAGAGTTCGTTGCTGGCCGGGTCGAGCCGCGTCTCGGTGGGGCGGGCGAATCGCGTCACGTCATTGCTGTTGGTTGCTGTTCCGGGATGACCGATCTGCAGGACGAACCTGCCATCGCGGGTGAACTTGAGAATCTGCCCGTCGGCGCTGCCATTGCCGCCGAGCCAGACGAATCCTTTCGGATCGACGGTGATGCCATGCTCGTTGGTGAACCAGTCGTAGTGCGGCCCCTGCCCCGGCCAGGGACCGCCCCAGGCCAGGACCACGCGGCCTTCGGGGTCGAACTCGATGACCGGCGGGGCGGCGTGCGCGGTGTCGGCGACCGGGCGCTGGATGATCCAGACATGGTCGTGCGCGTCGGTGGCAACGCCGGAGACTTCGCCCAGGGTCCAGCCATGCGGCAGCGGCTGCGGCCAGGACGGATCGACCTGCATGCGCGGCGGCTCGGCCGCCTGCGCGGCGGCGCCCAGCAGGAAGGCGGCGAGGGTCAGGAGGTGGCGTCTCATGCGTCTGAAAACCTTGAAGCGATGCCCAGGAACCGGCGAATCGGGGGCGTCAGGGGGGCTGGAGCGATTCTCAACATCGCGGACGCTACCTATAGTGGGGTCATGCGCGATGGCCATCCCATCCGTATCCGATACCCGGCGGTGCGGCCTCCGTCGCCGCCCGCAACCGCCGTCCGCGCTGCCGGTGTCGCTCTGGCCGGTCACGCCGGCGCGCGTGCGCGATCCGGCGAAACCTGCTAGGCGCCGGTCGCGTTGCACGGAGAACGAACACATGAAGCACGTCGCCTTCGGCGGTCGCCTGGTCATGCTGGGCTGCGGCAGCATCGGGCAGGGAGTCCTGCCGCTGATCCTGCGGCACATCGACATCCCGGTGGGGCGCATCACCATCGTGACGGCCGACCAGCGCGGCGCGGCGCTCGCCGCCGAACACGGGCTGCACCGGATCGTCACGCCGCTGACCCGCGACAACTACCGCGAGGTGCTGACGCCGCTGCTCGGCCCGGGCGATTTCCTGCTCAACCTCTGCGTCGATGTCTCCTCGGTGGCGCTGATCACCTTCGCCCGCGACCTCGGCGCGCTGTATCTCGATACCTGCATCGAACCCTGGGCGGGCGGCTATACCGACGCCGCGCTTACCCCCTCGCAGCGCTCCAACTACGCGCTGCGCGAGAGCGCCATCGCGCTGCGCGGCGTGGACGGCCCGACCGCGGTGCTGACGCATGGCGCCAATCCGGGGCTGGTCTCCCACCTGCTGAAGGAAGCGCTGCTGATCGTCGCCCGCGACACCGGGCCGGACCTGCCGCCGCCGGCCACCCGCGCGGAATGGGCGGCGCTGGCGGAGCGGCTGGGCATCAAGGCGGTGCACATCGCCGAGCGCGACACCCAGACGGCCAACCGCGCCAAGGAGCCGGGCGAGTTCGTCAACACCTGGTCGATCGACGGCTTCGTCGGCGAGGGCTGCCAGCCGGCGGAACTCGGCTGGGGCACCCACGAGCGCACCCTGCCGGCCGATGGGCGGCGGCACGCTTTCGGCTGCGATGCGGCGATCTATCTGCTGCGCCCCGGCGCCTCCACCCGCGTGCGCACCTGGACGCCGCTGGAAGGTCCGTTCCACGGCTTCCTGATCACCCACAACGAGTCGATCTCCATCGCCGATTACTACACGGTGACGCAGGACGGCGCGCCGCGCTACCGGCCGACGGTTCATTACGCCTATCACCCCTGCGACGACGCGGTGCTGTCGGTGCATGAACTGGCCGGCAAGAACTGGCACATGCAGGCGCGCCAGCGGCTGATGATGGACGAGATTACCCACGGCATCGACGAGCTGGGTGTGCTGCTTATGGGCCATGCCAGGGGCGCGTTCTGGTATGGCTCGGTGCTGTCGATCGGGCAGGCGCGGGCACTGGTGCCGCACAACAACGCCACCAGCCTGCAGGTGACGGTGGCGGTGCTGGCCGGCATGGTCTGGGCGATCGAGAATCCGCGTGCCGGCGTGCTGGAGGCGGACGAACTGGACCATGTGCGGATCATGGACATCTGCCGGCCCTATCTGGGCACGGTGACCGGCACCTATACCGACTGGACCCCGCTGGAGGATCGCGGCGCGCTGTTTCCGGAGGATGTGGACCTGGATGATCCGTGGCAGTTCCGGAACGTGCGGGTGGTGTAGTACCAGCCGGCGGTGACGCCGATCTTTCCTTGCGAGGCTTCGCCTCGCGCGCCGCCAGGGCGCCGCCCTGGACCCGGCAGGGGCCGCAGGCCCCTGCACCCAATTCACACTGTCGTCACCAGTCATCGTCGAGCGTCGATTTGGGCAGGGGCGTGGTTGCTGCGGTTGTCAAGCAGAACGTTCAACATTATTCTCGTCAGGTAGGTCACGTCATGCTGACCGCGCCTGCGGGTGCTCCCATGGAGGTTCTCCCCATGCTCGACCCCAGATCCTCCCTGACCCAGCCGGCAGCGGCGCTGGCCTTCGCCAACGCATTCATCGTGCCCTATCTCACGCCGGCGTTCGGGGTGCTGTCGAAGTCGGAGATCGACCTGCTGGTGTTCTCCAGCCTGGTCGCCGCCGGCGCGATCGACCCCGGCGGCCCGCTCTATGACATCGCCCGGGCGCTCAACATCACCCCCGCCAAGGCGCGCGGCCTGGTGATGAACTGGCAGTTGCGGTCCACCCCGGCGGGCGCCGACCTGCGCCAGGCCCTGGTCGGGGCGCTGCAGAAAACCCGGTTCTCCAAGGACGGAACGCTCATGGCGTTCGGCGTGGAGAGCCCGTTGCTGAAGGAAGACATCGTCGCCCGGCTCAAGCGCAGGGGCGTGTTCGCCGACGCTTCGTTCTCGAGCGAGCTGGTGCGGCTGCCAGTGGATGCCTTCGTGGAGTTCCTTGACGACATCGTGGACGACGACTTCAAGAAGGCGCTGAACAAGACCCTGGTGCAGGACAGGCAGCTTCCCGATCTCAGCTTCAAGGCGTTGGCGATCGGCGCGCTGGCCACGCTGGGCGAGAAGTTCGGCGGTGAGGTTCTGGGCAAGGTGGTCCAGGCGGTGGGCGACAAGGCGACCGCGGCGACCATCACGCCGGCCATCGACAAGGCCGCGTCGTTCCTGATCGGCGTCCTGCGGGGTGACGCCAAACAGGCCGCGGCCAAGATCGACAAGACCGACATTCCGAAGCCGCCGCAGTAGGTGCGGGCCGAAAGCCCGTCATCGAAGGAATGGGTCAAGGGAGCCACGGCTCCCGTGCGGGTCGGCAACGGTCTGCCCGATTGGACCCGCACCGCGATCTGGTGGGTGCCGCTCTCCGGCCGTTCTTCGCGTCAATTTTGGTGCCCATGAGGCGCGGCCCAGGACTTCATTACTGAAGCAACCCAGTCAAAGTCCAAGATAACGCCGCACCGGATCAAGGTCCACGTGGCTGGCGACATGGTCCGCCATCTGCCCGTACAGCGACCGGCGCTGCTCGGCCCAGGGCACCGGGTGGGCGCGATAGGCGGCGAAGCCGGCGGCGGCGGCAAGCCGCGTGCGCAGTTGCGGCGATTCGAACCAGCCATGCAGGTAGGTGCCCCACACCCGGCCGCTGCGGGCGCCTTCGGGGCGCGGCCGGCCGTCATTCCACACCTGGTGCAGCGGTTCGCACGCGGCGGTGGCTACCGTCTCGCCCATGTGGATTTCATAGGCGGTCCAGCGCGCGCCGTCGCATTCGGCTTCGGTCGGGCGCAGGGTCTTGGCGGTGTGGAACACCGTGTGCACCGGCAGCAGCCCAAGCCCGGGTTCCTCGCCGGCATCGCCCGCCACGCCAAGCGGATCGCTCAGGTGCTCGCCCAGCATCTGGTAGCCGCCGCAGACGCCCACCACCACGGCGCCGCGCGCCGCCGCCTGCAGGATCGCCCGGTCGAGCCCGCGCGCGCGCAGCCAGCGCAGGTCGGCGATGGTGTTCTTCGAGCCGGGCAGCACGATCGCGGCGGCGTCCGCCAGCACGGCGGCGTCCTCGGTCCAGCGCACCCGCACGCCGGCATCGTCCCACCAGGGCTGGCAGTCGGTGAGGTTGGCCGCCTGCGGGGTGCGCACCCAGGCCAGGGTGTCGCCGCTGCCGCGGTCGAAATCGGCGGTGGCCAGCCCGTCCTCCTCCTCGGGTTGCAGGTCGCGGCGCAGCGGCACGGTGCCGAGCACGGCAAAGCCCGGCGCATGCGGCGCCAGCCAGGCTTGCGGGTCGGGGAACAGCGCGGCATCGCCGCGGAAGCGGTTGACGATGGCGCCGAGGCCGCGGGCGCGGTCGTCCGGCGGCAGCAGCGCCCAGGTGCCGGCAAGCTGGGCGAAGATGCCGCCGCGGTCGATGTCGGCGACCAGCAGCCAGCGCCCGTCGAGATGGCGCACCGGCCGCAGGTTGGACAGGTCGCGCGCCATCAGGTTGAGCTCGACCGGGCTGCCGGCGCCTTCCATCACCAGCACGTCGCAGCGCTCCCGCCAGGCATCCAGCGTATCGGACACGATGCGCCAGAGCCGCTCGGTCTGGCGGAAGTAGTCGCGCGCCGGGCAATGCCCCTCGGCGCGGCCGAGCACGATCACCTGCGCGCCGATGCCGCCGGCGGGCTTCAGCAGCACCGGGTTCATTTCGACGGTGGGCAGCAGCCCGCACGCCTCGGCCTGCACCGCCTGGGCGCGCGCCATTTCGCCGCCGTCGAGCGTCACCCAGGCGTTGTTCGACATGTTCTGCGCCTTGAACGGCGCCACCCGCACGCCCTGGCGGCGCAGCCAGGCGCAGAGCGCGATGGTCATCCAGGTCTTGCCGGCGCCCGACCCGGTGCCGAGCACGCCGAGCGCCTTCATGGCCGGGCGGCCGGATCGCGGGGCGGCGGCATGGGATGCATCGAAGGCTCCTGGCGGCACAGAGGGACGGCTCGCCAGGGAATAGCCCCTGGCGGGGGGCGGGGGCAAAGCCCGCGCCGGTCCGCTGGTCTTTTTTCCTATCCAGCGGGATCGGGAATGATTATACGGCATGATCATGATGCCTGTCAGCGCTGTCCTCGAGGACGAATCCCCCGCCCAGCCGGATGCCCCGGTCGATCTCGGCCCGCTGAGCGGGCTGCTCGGCTATGCGTTGCGGCGGGCGCAACTGGCGGTGTTCCAGGACTTCCACCGCCACTTCGCCGAGGCCGGCATCCGGCCCGCGCAGTTTTCCGTGCTGGTGGTGCTGCGGCACAATCCCGGCTTGCGGGCGACCCAGGTGGCCGCCGCGCTGGGCATCAAGCGCACCAATTTCGTGCCGCTGTTCGACGGGCTGGCGGCGCGGGGCCTGGCCGAGCGCCGCCAGGTGAAGGGCGACCGCCGTGCCTCGGCGCTGTTCCTCACGCCCGCCGGCATCGGGATGGTGGCCCGGCTGGAGCAACTGGCGGCCCGGCACGAAGCGAAGTTCGCTGCCCGGCTGGGGGCGGAGGGGCGCTACCAGCTCATGGGCCTGCTGCACCGGCTGACCGAGGCGGCGTTCGATCCGGGCTGAACAGCCGGTCAACCGCGCGGCGGTGGATGCCGGTTCGAAGTGGCGATGTCATCTCGTGATTGTGATCAGTCGCGCCGGCCTGTTCGCTCGTATGCTTCAGAAGTAATTATTAGACTTTTCCCGTTTCGGACGGTGGGAATCAGGAACGACCCGCCGGAACCGCACAGGCGCGGCAAAGGACATGGTCACCATGCGTTCACTGATGTTTGCAACGGTTGCAGTGCTTGGCCTGACCGCGCTGCCGGCGCTGGCCCAGGCGCCATTCGGCAGCGACGCCGCCATCCGTACCAGCCACGAGCCCGGCGTTGGCATATCGCTGCCGCTGTCCGACCGGGCGAGCAACAACGGCCCCGCCGATACCCGCTCCACCATCGCGCCCACCCTGCCGTCGCCGCCGCTCGGCGAGGATGCGACGGCGCGTGATTACCTGACGGCGGCGCGTGCCGCGCTGGTCGCCGGCCGCACCGGGGAGGCGCAGCAGGCGCTGGAAATGGCGGAGACCCGGGCGCTGGATCGCACGGTTGGCCTCGGCCAGGTCGGCGTGCCGAACGCCAGCCCGTTCATCGCCCGGATCGGCGATGCGCGCCGCGCCCTCGGCTTTGGCGACCGCGCGCAGGCGATCGCGATGATCGATCAGGCGCTGGCGAACTGAAGCCGCGACCGCCGCGCCCTGCGGCCCGGACGCGCCTTAAGGCACGGAGGGGGCGAGGGCGATCCGCGCGGCCAGCAGGTGGCCGGCGGTGACCGCGGCCAGGCACAGCAGCACGGACAGCGCGATGTTGGCGCAGGCCGCCACCCAGGCGTCGTCCTGCGCCAGTTCCAGCGTCTGCAGGCTGAACGCGGAAAACGTCGTGAAGCCGCCGCAGATGCCCACCATGACGAAGATGCGCAGCCCCGCATCGGCCGGCAGCCGGCCGCCGGGCTGCGTCAGCGTGCCGAAGAAGCCGATGACGAAGCTGCCCACCAGGTTGATCAGGATGGTGCCCCAGGGAAATCCGCTGCCCCATAGCCGGACCGCCGCCATGCCCGCGCCGTAGCGCGCCATGCCGCCGAGGGCGCTGCCGAGCGCCACATACAGATACGTCATCATGGCGCGACCTCGGCGGGAAGCTCTGGCGCAAGAAGCTCCGCCCGCTCCGCCAGCAGCGTGTTGAAGGCGCGGCTGCGCAGCGTCAGCAGATGGCAGTACCGCAGCGCCGTCACCGCCCCCTGCGTCCGCGCCGCATCCAGCCTGCCGTCGCCGCCGAACAGCGCGCCGGCGCCGAGTCGCAGGCGGTGTCCCGCATGTTCGATCTCCACCTCGCCGGCGCTGACCAGATACACGCGGCGGGCGCGTTGCCGCCGGGGCAGGATCAACTCGCCCGGCAGCGCCAGGTGCATGGTCATGCGACGCGCGATGCTGTCCAGCAGCGGCGCCGGCAGCGCGGCGAACGGCGGCAGTTCGTGCAGCCGCCGGATCAGCCCGGCCTGGATGTCGAATCTTCCCAGCCTGCCGAGGGCATCGCGCCGGGCGTCGATGTCGCGGCGGACCGCGTTGAACAGCTCTGCGCTGACCAGCGCCTCGCCGCGCAGCTCGATGTAGGTGTCCAGTTCGGAGCGCATGCCGATGCCGTTCAGCAGGCGGGTTTCCAGCGCTTCCGCATGGCCCGGTGACAGCACCGCCAGCGCCGTCATCGCATCATCGATCAGCACGCGGCGGCGCTGCACCACCTCGCCCAGCACCCCGGTCAGGCGCGCGCCCAGCACCGGCGTCATCCGGTCGCGCAGGAACCGCAGCTGGGCGAGGAACACCAGCCGCATCACCAGCAGCATCTCGAAACGCTCGGTCATCAGGTTGGCCAGCGGCCGGTCGAGGCGGAAGCTGCGGTGCAGCCATTGCGCCAGCCGCAGCCGCAGGCCCGGCCGCAGCCGGTGGCGGGCGGCGCGCTGATAGCCGAGCCGGCCGTCGGCGCGGGTCGCGTCGATGATGGCGTCGGCGGTGCGCAGCAAGGTTGCCATGATGCGGCGCCTGACGCCGCGCTCGCGGAAAATCTGCAGCAGGATCTTGCGTTCCTGCACGGCGAAGGTCAGCAGCCCCAGCTTGATCCGGTCGCGGTCGGTCAGGGCGGCGTCGAAGGTGTTGGCGGCGGCTTCGGCGCTGGCGCGGCGATCGTACGCCTCCACCGCGCGCTGCGTGGCCTGCGGCAGGAAGCCGAATTCGTCGGCGGTGCGGTGCAGCCCGTCGCGCACCTGGCCGAGCGCGAGCGCCGCCACCTGGTGGCGCAGCGCCTGATCGATCGGCGACAGCCGGTCGAGCCCGAGCCAGTGCACCAGGAAGCGCAGCGTGGTGCCGTTGATCAGCAGGGTGAACAGCACGAAGCCGGTGGCGACGATGGCGATGAACTGCTGCACGTCGGTGGAAACGCTCCGGTTCTCGGTGACCGCCAGCGCCATGGCCAGCGTGATCGAGCCGCGCAGCCCGCCCCACAGGATGGTCACCTTGAACCGCGTCGGCACGCGCTGCGCCTGCCGCATGGCGTGCAGCAGCGGCATCACCAGGAACAGCACCGCCGCCCGCGCCGCCAGCGCCGCCAGCACCGCGACGCCCACCAGCAGCAGGTCCCAGGGCTGCAGCCCGAGCAGCAGCCGCGGCACCAGCATGGAAGCGAGCACGAACACCAGCGAGGTGGCGAGGAACGAGGTCTGCGTCCAGACATCGCACAGATAGTGCCAACTCGGCGGGCGCAGCACCGACGGGCCGATCGCGCTGACCGTCAGCCCCGCCGCGGCGGCGGCCACCACGCCGGAAACGCCGAGAAACTCGTCGCCCAGGATGTAGCCGAGATAGGGCAGGGCCATGGTCAGCGTGACCTCGGCGGCCCGGCTGCCGCCCAGCAGCGGCATCGCCGCCAGCGTCAGCCGCGCCAGCGCATACCCCACCGCCGCACCGCCCAGCAGCGACACCGCCAGGAACAGCGCCGCCATGCCGGGGGCCGGTGTGGCGTGGTGGGTCAACTGGGCCAGCAGCAGGGTGAACAGCGCGATCGCCGCGGCGTCGTTCAGCAGGCTCTCGCCCTCCACCAGCCGGGTGAGCCGTTCATCGGCGCCGATGTCGCGGAACACGCTGATCACCGCGCTGGGATCGGTGGTGGCGACGATGGCGCCGACCAGCAGGCAGACGGTGAGCGACTGGCCGGCGATCGGCTGCAGGGCGAAACCGATCGCCGCCGTGGTTGCCACCACCGCCACCACCGCCAGCAGCAGCACCGGGGCGATGTCGCGCGCCAGCCGGCGCACGTCGATCGACAGCGCGCCGTGGAACACCAGCGCCGGCAGGAACACGAACAGGAATACCTGCGAGCTGACCGGAAAATGCGCGAAGGCCGCGGCCAGCTCGCCGGCGCCGCCGCCCAGGCCGTGGTGCAGCAGCACCGCGGAGCCGGCGCCGATCAGCATGCCGACCAGCGCCAGCAGCACCGCGTCGGAGACACCCAGGCGGCGGGCGAGTGGCTGGATGGCGCTGATGACGACCAGCATTGCCGCCGTTGCGAGCAGGATGTCGGGCATGGCGGCGACGGCTCCCTGAAGGTAAGGAAGGCCAGGGCGCTGCCCTGGCCTTCCTTACCTTTACTTTATTGCCTCCGTCCCGCACACCATTCCGGCAACCCGACTCATCCGCAGATGACCGAGCCTCCCCCCCAGCCAAACCGTTCGGCGCGCTTCGTCACCGGCTCGACCATGCGCCATGTCGCGGTGATGGCGGGCACGGGGGCGATCGGCCTGGTGGCGGTGTTCGCCGTCGATCTGGTGAACCTGTTCTACATCTCGCGGCTCGGCGACCAGGCGGTGGCGGCGGCGGTGGGGTTCGCCGGGGTGGTCGGTTTCTTCCAGTTCTCGATCTCGCTCGGGCTGACCATCGGCGTCACCGCGGTGGTGTCGCGCGCGCTGGGCGCCGGGTCGGTGGCGCAGGCGCGGCAACTGGCGACCGCGGGCATGCTGCTCACCGGGCTGGCGGCGGCGGCGGTGGGGCTTGGCACGGTGGCGTTGCTGGACCCGATCCTGGATGTGCTGGGCGCCGCGGGGCGAACCCGGGTGCTGGCGCACCAGTTCCTGATGATCACTTCGCCGTCGCTGCCGCTGCTCGGGGCCGGCATCTGCCTGTCGGGGGTGCTGCGGGCGGCGGCCGACCCGCACCGGGCGATGAACACCACCTTGTTTGCCGCCATCGTCACCGCCGGGGTGGACCCGTTGCTGATCTTCGGCCTGCATCTCGGGCTGGCCGGGGCGGCGATCAGCATGGTGATTTCGCGGCTGGTGCTGCTGTCGGTGGCCTGGCACGGGGTGGCGCGGCGGCACCGGTTGCTGGGGCCGATCCGGCTGGCCGGGTTTGCCGCCGCGGTGCGGCCGATCCTGACGGTCGGCGGGCCGGCGGTGCTGACCAACCTCGCCACCCCGGTGGGGGCGGCCTATGTCACCCACGCCATGGCGCAGTTCGGCGCGCAGGCGGTGGCCGGGCTGGCGACCATCGACCGGATTTCGCCGGTGGCGTTCGGCCTGGTCTATGCGCTCAGCGGCGCGGTCGGGCCGATCCTGTCGCAAAATCTCGGCGCCGGCCGGTTCGACCGGGTGCGCCAGACCATGCGCGACAGCCTGGTGTTCGTGCTGGTGGCGGTGTGTGCGGCGTGGCTGCTGCTGGCGATCGGGCAGGGGGCGATCGTGCGGGCGTTCTCGGCGGTTGGGGTGGCGGCCGAGCTGGTGCGGCTGTTCTGCTGGCTGTTCGCCGGCAGCTTCATGTTTGCCGGGGCGCTGTTCGTGGCCAACGCGGCGTTCAACAATCTCGGCCACCCGCTGCTGTCCACCGCGTTCAACTGGGGGCGGGCGACGCTGGGCACGATTCCGTTCGTGGCGTTTGGCGCCCAGTACGGGGCGGTGGGCGTGCTGGCCGGGCAGGCGGCGGGGGCGGTGCTGTTCGGCAGCCTCGCCGTGGTGGCGGCGTTCCGGGTGTTGCCGCGGCCGGCCGAGGCGCTGCCGGCGCCGCTGGCGTTTCCGGGCGGCACCGGGTCCGCGGCGCTGGCGGCGCTGGCGGCACGGCCGCTGCGGCGCTGGGAAAGCGACGCCGGCGACGCGTAGGCCAGGCCGCTGCATGGGGCGCGCGCGCGGCAGGGGGTTGGGGAAGGCGGCGCTTTGGGCTATAGGGATTGCCTGTTTCCCATGCCGGCCTGTCCTGTGCCAGCCGCGCCCTCGCGCGATCCGGGCCGTGGCGGCTGTCGCCAACCGTCGGATCGCCGCCATATGTCATTTTCCCGCGCCCATTCCGCCCTTGCCGGCGCGCTCGCCGCGCGCGGCTATGCCGAGGCGACGCCGGTGCAGGAAGCCGTGATGCAGGCCGGCGCCGATGGGCGCGACCTGCTGGTCTCGGCGCAGACCGGCTCGGGCAAGACGGTGGCCTACGGGCTGGCGCTGGCCGGCGACCTGCTGGGCACCGAGGCGCGCCTGCCGTCGCCCGGCCTGCCGCTGGCGCTGGTGGTGGCGCCGACCCGTGAACTGGCCATGCAGGTGCAGGGCGAACTGGCCTGGCTGTACGCCGATGCCGGCGCCCGCATCGCCACCTGCATCGGCGGCATGGACGGTCGCGCCGAGGCGCGCATGCTGGCTTCCGGCTGCCATGTGGTGGTCGGCACGCCGGGCCGGCTGTGCGACCATATCCGCCGCGGTGTGCTCAATCTGTCGGCGGTGCGCGCGGTGGTGCTGGACGAGGCCGACGAGATGCTCGACCTCGGCTTTCGCGAGGAACTGGTGCAGGTGCTGAGCGCGGCCCCCGAGGGGCGGCGCACGCTGATGTTCTCCGCCACCATTGCCCGCGAAATCGCCTCGCTCGCCCGCCAGTTCCAGCGCGACGCGCTGCGCATCGACACGGTGGGCCGCAACCGCCCGCACGCCGATATCGCCTATCGCGCGGTGCGGGTGGCGCCGCATGAAGCCCTGCATGCGGTGGTGAACCTGCTGCGCCATGAGGCGGCGCCGACCGCGCTGGTGTTCTGCGCCACCCGCGAGGGGGTGCGGCATCTGCATGCGTTCCTGCTGGAGCGCGGCTTCGCCTCGGTGGCGCTGTCGGGCGAGCTGAGCCAGGCGGAGCGCACCAGCGCCCTGCAGGCGCTGCGCGAGGGGCGGGCCGGGGTGTGCGTGGCGACCGATGTGGCGGCGCGCGGGCTCGACCTGCCGGCGCTCGATCTGGTGGTGCATGCCGACCTGCCGGGCGATCGCGCCATCCTGCTGCATCGCAGCGGGCGCACCGGCCGCGCCGGGCGCAAGGGCAGCAGCGTGCTGGTGGTGCCGTTCAACCGCCGCCGCCGGGCCGAGGAATTGTTTTCCACCGCCGGGGTGGAAGCAACCTGGGCGGAGCCGCCGGATGCCGAGTCGATCCGGGCGCGCGATGCCGACCGATTGCTGAGCGACGAAGCGCTGAACGCGCCGGCCACCGAGGAGGACCGGGCGCTGATCGGCCGCCTGCTGGAGAACCGCACGCCCGAGCAACTGGCCGCCGCACTGATCCGGCTGCACCGCGCCCGGCTGCCGGCGCCGGAGGAGTTGTCGGCCGCCGCCGCGCCGGAGCGGCGGGTGCCGTCATCCGAGTCGGCGCCGCGCGCCTGGTTCAGCATGAATCAGGGGCGCCGCGAGCGGGCCGATCCGAAATGGCTGGTGCCGCTGATCTGCCGGCTGGGCAGCGTGGAGAAGCGCAATATCGGCGCCATCCGCATCTTCGACCGCGAGACCAAATTCGAGATCGATGCCGCGCTGGCCGCGCGCTTCCTGGCCGCGGTGCCGCAGGAACCGGGCGAGGAGGTGCGCATCGTGGCGTGCGACGCCGCGCCGGCCGCCGCGCCGTGGCGGGGTGGGCCGTCGCGGGCGCCGGGCGCGCGCGGGCGGGGACGGGCGCGGGCCGCCTGAGGCAGCGGCGGCAGGTGCCGATGCAAACAAAATGCCTGAGAAGCTGAATCTGTTCATGTGTTGAGCGGGGAGCAGGGCGGCGTTGCCATTCTTTACCCGATTGTCCTGTGTGCAGTGCAGCATTGCCCTTGCCGTCACCCGGCGGATGCGGTAACAGGGCTGCAACCTGTCCGCCCCGCCACCAACGGTCGTAAGCAATGAAATCAATTGCTTGCGGCCCAAAACCATTGCATACGTGGGCCCGAACCATGAATCCAAAATATCCCGGCATCCCAACCGTCATCCACGGTAACGGGGCCGTCGCCCACGTCATGGGCCATGTCTGCGGCGGCGTGATCGGGTATCCGATCACCCCTTCCACCGAGATCTCCGAGCTCTACGAGGCCTACCGCGCCGGCGGCGGCTGCAACGTGTGGGGGCGGCATCCGTTCTTCTTCTGTCCCGAGGGCGAGCATTCGGCGCAGACCGGCGCGCTCGGCGCGGCGCTGACCGGCGGCAAGTACGTCTCCAACGCCTCGTCCAGCCAGGGCATCCTGTATGGGCTGGAGTCGCACTACGTCACCGTCGGCAAGAAGGTCGGCGGCTTCGTGCTGCAGGTGGCGGCGCGGGTGGTATCGCGCCACTCGCTGAACGTGATGGCCGGGCATGACGACGTGTATGCGTTGCTGCCTTCCGGCTACACCGTGCTGTTCGGCGCCAATCCGCAGGAGGCGGCCGACCTTGCCGCCATTTCCTACAAGGTTGCCGCGCTGTCGCTGATTCCCGTGGCCAACGCCATGGACGGCTTCGCCACCAGCCACATGCTGTGCGAATCGCTGCTGCCCGAGCCGGACCTGCTCGCCGAGTTCCTCGGCGATCCGGAGGGCCGCATCAAGGCGCCGACGGTGGCGCAGGAGATTCTGTTCGGCGCCAAGGGGCGGGTGTTCCAGCTGCGCCAGTACCTGAACCGCCACCAGGCCGATATCGTGCCCGAGCAGCTGGCGCAGCTGCAGGCGTGGCTCGGTGAGGTCGCCGACGCGGTCGAGCGCGACAATGACGGCGCGCTGGTGGAGCGCACGCTTGCCTGGATTCCCGAGGAACTGCGCGGCCAGTGGCGCCGGCAGTGGCTGAACGCGCCGGAGCGCGGCACCCGCCAGCGCGTGCCCGCGCTGGTGGACGTGAACAACCCCGGCATGACCGGCGTGGTGCAGAACCAGCCCGACTTCCAGGCCGGCGCGGTTGACCATCGCACCCATTTCGCCAGCGAAGTGCCGCGCTTCGTGCGGCAGGCGATGCGCGAGTATTCCGAACTCACCGGCCGCAGCTACGCGCCGGTGCAGACCTTCCTGTGCGAGGACGCCGAGTATGTGATGCTCGGGCTTGGCTCGGTCACCGACGATGCCGAGGCGGTGGCGAGCTATCTGCGCGGCCAGGGCAAGAAGGTCGGCGTGGTGGCGATCAAGCTGCTGCAGCCGTTCCCGGAGGCCGAACTGGTCGAGGCGCTGCGCGGCGTGCGCGCGGTGACGGTGCTGGAGCGCTGCGAGGTCACCACGCTGACCGGTCTGGTGACCCAGGCGCTGTTCAAGGCGCAGGAGAATGTGGCCGGCGAACGCCACGCCGGCATCAGGCCGCTCGACACTGCGCCGCGCGTCACCACCGCGATCTTCGGTCTCGGCGCGCATGATCTGCAGCCGCGCCACCTGATCGCCGCTGTCGCCAACATGGAGAATCCGAAGGGCGCGTCCTTCGTCTATCTCGGCTCGCAGTTCTTCTCCCGCGACGCCAGCCCGCGGGTGGCGGCGATGCAGGACCGGCTGCGGATCGCCTATCCCGAAACCGAGTTCATGGCGCTGGAGACCGCGCCCAATCCGCGGCTGCTGCCGGAGGGCGCGTTCCGTGTGCGCTTCCATTCGGTGGGCGGCTACGGCACCATCGCCACCGGCAAGCTGCTGACCGACATCCTGGCCGGCGCGCTCAACATGCATTCGAAATCGGCGCCGAAATACGGCTCGGAAAAGAGCGGCGCGCCGACCAACTACTTCGTCACCCTCAGCCCCGAGCCGGTGAAGCTGACCAACGCCGAGCTTGAGGACGTCGAGATCGTCATCTCGCCCGACCACAAGGTGTTCAGCCACACCAACCCGCTGCGCGGGCTGGCCGCCGAGGGCAGTTTCATCCTGCAGTCCAGCCAGACGCCCTTGGAAACCTGGCGCGAACTGCCGGCGCATGCGCGGCGGGCGATTCGCGAGCGGCGCATCCGGTTCTTCGTGGTCGATGCCTTCGCGGTGGCCAAGAAGCACGCGCCGACGCCTGAACTCGAAACCCGCATGATGGGCATCGCCTTCCTCGGCGCGATCGCCGGCCATGCCGATCGGGTCGCCGCCGGCGCCTCGGAGGAAGCGGTGCTGGCCAAGGTGCGCCAGCAGATCAGCAAGAAATTCGGTGCCAAGGGCGGGCCGATCGTCGAAAGCAACATGGAGGTGGTGCGCGAGGGGTTGGAGGCGACCCAGCGCGTCGAGTACGACGAGCCGGCCTTCCTGCGTTCCGACGAGCTGGCGGTGACCGCCGCGCCGCCGCGCCGCACCGTGGCGCTGTCGGCTTCGATGTGCCGGACCAATGGCCCTTCGGCCAGCGCCGGTTTCCTCGACCGCGAATACTATGACGACATCGTTGCCTCGCGCTTCCGCGACGGCAGCATCGGCGAGGCGCCGGTGCTGCCGGGGGCCGGCCTGTTCATGCCGCCGGGCAGCGCGGCCATGAAGGACAAGGGCCTGTTCCGGCTGAATGCGCCGGAGTTCCTGGCCGATCGCTGTACCGGCTGCATGGAATGCGCCATCGTCTGTCCGGACGCGGCGATTCCAAATACCGTGCACGACATCCACGACCTGATCCTCACCGCCATCCGCCACCTCGAAATCACCGAGGCGCAGAAGGACGCGGTGCGCAACCACGTGTTCGCGCTCGCCACCGCGGTGCGCGAAGCCTACCGCCGCGGCAGCGAGGCGACCTCGTTCGCACAGACCGTGGCGGAAGCGCTGGTCGGGCTGCCGCATGAGGATGTGACGGTGCGGCGCAATCTCGGCCGCGCGGTGGAGGTGCTGGAAACCTTCCCGGTGGCGCGCACAAGGCCGTTCTTCGACGCCATGGAGAAGGCGCAGCCGGGCACCGGTGGGCTGTTCTCGGCCGGCGTCGATCCGTGGAAGTGCAGCGGCTGCATGGAATGCGTCGATGTCTGCGGCCCCGGCGCGCTGGTGCCGCGCACCCAGGACGGCGACGTGCTGGAGATGCTGCAGGCGCGCTTCGAATTCCTCAGCCGCACGCCGAACACCCCGGCGCGCTTCTCCGACGGCGCAACGAAGCCCGACGGCGAGACCAAGCGGCTGCTGCTCGACCGCGCCAACTACTACGCCACCACCGGCGGCCATGGCGCCTGCCGCGGCTGCGGCGAGGTGACCGCCATTCGCCTGGTGGTTGCCGCCAACCGCGCCATCCAGGAACGCCGCCGGCGCGAGCATGTGCGTGAACTGGAAACGCTGGTCGGCAAACTCGAGACCAAGCGCGACCATCTGGCCGCCGCCGGGGCGGATGCCACCCGCAGCGGACGCATCGAGCGCACCCTGCGCGCGCTGGAGAAGCGGCTGTACCTGTTCGAAAGCGGGCCGACCGGCAACGGTCCGTCCGGCACGGTGATCGCCAACTCCACCGGGTGCAGCTCGGTGTTTGCCTCCACCTTCCCGTTCAACCCGTACAACGACCCGTGGGTGAACTCGCTGTTCCAGGATGCCCAGCCGCTGGCCAAGGGCATCTTCGAAGGGCTGGTGGCCTCGGGGCTGGACGACGTGCGCGCGCTGCGCACGGCGCGGCTGGAACTGGATGACGCCTACGATCCGGCCATCCACGACACCTTCTTCCGCCATTTCGGCTGGGAGCAGTTCACCCCGGAAGAACTGGTGCTGCTGCCGACGGTGATGACCATCGGTGGCGACGGCGCCACCTACGACATCGGCTTCGGCGCGCTGTCGCGGCTGCTGGTCACCGACACGCCGATCAAGGTCGTGGTGCTGAACTCCGGCGTCTATTCCAACACCGGCGGGCAGGCGTCCACCGCCAGCTACACCGGCCAGGATTCCGACCTGACGCGGTTCGGCAGCGCGCATAGCGGCAAGCAGGAGGACCGCAAGGAACTCGGGCTGATCGCCGCGTTCCACCCGAACGTGTTCGTGACCCAGACCAGCACCGCGCTGCAGGGCCACTTCATGAAGAGCGTGCTGGCGTTCCTGAGTTACAGCGACTCGCCGGCGGTGATGGACGTCTACACGCCGTGCCAGGCCGAGCACGGCATCGCCGACGCCGCCGCCAGCCGGCATGCGCGGCTTGCGGTGGAAAGCCGCATGAGCCCGGTGTTCGTGCACGACCCGCGCCGCGGCAACTCGCTGCAGGAATGGTTCTCGCTGGACGGCAACCCGGCGCCGGACAAGGACTGGGGCAACACCACGCTGGAATACGTGGATGCCGACGGCGCGGCGAAGCTGCTGGAAATGCCGATGACGCCGGCCGACTTCGCCCTGAAGGAAACCCGCTTCAAGAAGCATTTCCGCCCGCTCGGCGCCGCCGAGAACGGTGTGCCGGTGCATGAATATATCGATCTGGCGCCCGCGGATCGCGTCGGCCGGATGCCGTTCGTGGTTTCGACCGATGACGACAAGCGACTGGTGAAGCTGGCGGTGTCGTCCACCATCGTCAATCTGGTGGAGGAGCGGCGGAAATACTGGCGCACGCTGCAATATCTGGGCGGGCAGCAGATCGAGGCGCTGGACGCCAGCCATCGCGCTGAACTGACCCACCTGGAGAACCAGTACCAGGACTCGGTGCGCCAGCGCGAAACCTCGCTGGACAGCATCGCGCGGGCGATGTCGGAACTTGCCGCGTCCTCGAATGCGCCATCGTCGAACGGGCTGGCGGCGAGTTTCATGCCGGCGGCCTCCGCGGTGCCGGCACTGGCGGCGCCGGCATCCGGGCTGAACGGTTCGGCGGCGCCGCTGGTGACCATCGACGAGGCCGACCAGGCGAAGTGCACCAACTGCAAGACCTGCTACCAGGATCTGGGCGAAGTGTTCGAGAAGACCCGGATCGTCGTGGACGGCGTGGCCAGGGAAGTCGGTCGGGTGAAGCCCGGGGCGCTGGCCCATCTGGCGGTAACGCCGGAACTGCGCACCCGCGCCGCCCGGGTGGCCGCCAATTGCGACGCGGAAATCATCCGATGAGCGGCCCCCCCGTGTCCGGCGGCGCGGAGATGGAACGCTTCCTGCGCGCCACCACCGCCTATGAGGCCACCCGCCACGAACTGGAGGAACTGGTCCAGAGCGAGGCGGTCGAGCTGTTTCAGAAACAGCTTGGCCTGCTCCGCAAGCGGCTGCTGAAGGACCCGAACGTCTTCCGCGAGATGTTCGTCGCCGACGGCACCCAGGCGATCGTCTGGGAGTTCCGCCAGGAGGAACTTGGCGCCGCGTTCACCCGCACGCTGTGGGCGTTGCTGCTGCGCGGCGACGACATGAGCGCGATCCTGCAGCGGTTCATCTGGAACGTGCCGCTGAAGTTCAAGCGCAAGTTCGTCCGCGCCATCGACGTGCATCTGGGCGACCGCTACCCGATGTTCCGCGGCCTGTCGGAAGGCTGGCCGGCGAACAACTCCATCCCGCCCTACATGCGCCCGGCCGACGAGCGGTCGCGCGATTTCGGCCTCGTGAACCAGGGCTATCTTGGCTACATGGGCCAGGGCTTCACCGCCCGCGAGGTCGATCTGATCGTCTGGCTGGAAGTGCTGCGCGACAAGCAGTGCGAGGACCGGCCCTGCGAGATCGGCGTGCATATGGAGGGCAGGTCCGAACCCAAGGGCGGCTGCCCGGTGAAGATCCACATTCCCGAGATGCTGGACCTGCTGGGCACCGGGCGCATCCGCCAGGCGATGGAATTGATCCAGAGCTGCAACCCGCTGCCCAATGTCACCGGCCGGGTCTGTCCGCAGGAATTGCAGTGCCAGGGCGTGTGCACCCATACCGGCCGGCCGATCGAAATCGGCCAGCTCGAATGGTACCTGCCGCAGCGCGAGAAGCTGACCCAGCCCGACACCAACGATGCGCGCGGGGAGGGCTTCGTTGATCCGTGGGTGCGGGCGGACAAGCCGCCGATCGCGGTGGTCGGCTCGGGTCCGGCCGGCCTGATCAACGCCTATCTGCTGGCGGCCGAAGGCTATCCGGTCACCGTGTTCGAGGCGTTCCACGCGCTTGGCGGCGTGCTGCGCTACGGCATTCCCGAATTCCGCCTGCCGAACGAACTGATCGACGACGTGGTGGCCAAGATCCGCTCGCTGGGCGGCCGGTTCGTCACCAATTTCGTCGCCGGCAAAACCGCCACGCTGGAGGACCTCAAGCAGGCCGGGTTCTGGAAGATCTTCATCGGCACCGGCGCCGGCCTGCCGCGCTTCATGAACGTGCCCGGCGAGCACCTGCTGAACGTGATGTCGGCCAACGAGTTCCTCACCCGCGTCAACCTGATGCAGGGGCTGCGCGAGGACTACGAAACGCCGCTGCCGGAAACCGCCGGCAGGCAGGTGATCGTGATCGGCGGCGGCAACACCGCCATGGATGCGGCCCGCACGGCGCGGCGCCTCGGCGGGCTGGTGACCATCGTCTATCGCCGCACCCAGGGCGAAATGCCGGTGCGCGTCGAGGAACTGCACCACGCGCTGGAGGAGGGCATCCAGCTCAAGGAGCTGCGGGCGCCGCGCGAATTCGTCGGCGACGGCAAGACGCATGCGGTGACCCATACCATCCTCGATGTCATCGAGCTGGGCGCGCCGGATGCCTCCGGCCGGCGCAGCCCGGTGGTGACCAGCGAGACCGAGCTGATGGCGGTCGATCTGGTCATCATGGCGCTCGGCAATACGCCCAACCCGATCGTCAAGGATGCCGAGCCGGGGCTGCAGACCACCAAATGGGGCACCATCGAGGTCAAGCGCGGCTCGCAGAGCACTTCGGTGGAAGGCGTGTTCTCCGGCGGCGATGCGGCGCGCGGCGGTTCCACCGCCATCCGCGCGGCCGGCGACGGGCAGGCGGCGGCGCGCGAAATCACCGGCAGCATCGACATCTCCGCCGACGAAATCCGCAGCCGGGTCGGCAACGCCGTGGCTTACACGAAGCTCGGCCAGGCGCCGCAGCGGATCGTGGAAAAGATCCATCTCGCCGACGGCATCGTCGAGTTCGTGGTGCACTCGCCGCTGATCGCCAGGGCGGCGCAGGCCGGGCAGTTCGTGCGCGTGCTGGCCGAGCCGAAGGGCGAACTGATCCCGCTGACGCTGGCCGACTGGGACGTCGCCGCCGGCACCATCGACCTGGTGGTGCAGGGGCTGGGCACCAGTTCCATCCTGATCAACCGCATGCAGCAAGGCGACGCCTTCGCCGGCATCGCCGGGCCGCTCGGCCAGCCCAGCGCGCTGCATCGCTACGAGGGCCAGCAGACGGTGGTGTTCACCGCCGGCGGCGTCGGCCTGCCGCCGGTGTTTCCGATCGCGCGCGCGCATCTGCGGATGGGCAACCACGTAACGCTGATCGCCGGTTTCCGCAGCGCCGATCTGGTGTTCTGGACCGGGCATGACGAGCGGGTGGGGCGTCTGCAGGCGGAGTTCCCGGGGCTGCTGGACGTGATCTACACCAGCAACGACGGCACCTTCGGCGTGAAGGGGTTCGTGACGCTGCCGCTGGAGGAGATGCTGAAGCGTGCCAGGGCCGGCACCGGACGGCAGATCGCCGAAGTGGTCACCATCGGGCCGCCGCTGATGATGCGCGCGGTGACCGACCTGACGCGTCCCTATGGCGTGCGCACCATCGCCAGCCTGAACTCCATCATGGTGGACGCCACCGGCATGTGCGGTGCCTGCATGGTGCCGGTGCTGGAGCGCGGCAAGCTGGTGCGCAAGCATGCCTGCGTTGATGGTCCCGAGATCGATGCGCATACCATCGATTGGGACAAGTTCCTGCCGCGGTTCGGCCAGTTCCGGGCGCAGGAAGCGGCCAGCCGCAAGCGGCACGGGCTGGGGTAAGGCGAGGCCGGGGGCGCTTCCCCTGGCCTTCCCCATGCCGCACTGCGGCATTGCGTGAACCTGCCGCGATGGATAGGTTCCCCCTTTGTGACACGGGACCTCCGCAACGGTGGCTTCCCGGTGTCGCCATGGCTTTCTCGATTTACCGCAGAGGTGGCGTCTGTCGATGATGGATCAGCATCCGGCACAGGGCCTGTACGACCCGCGCAACGAGCACGATTCCTGCGGTGTCGGCTTCGTGGTCAATATCAAGGGCCGCAAGTCGCACGACATCATCCAGCGCGGGCTGCAGATTCTGGTCAACCTGGATCACCGCGGCGCGGTCGGGGCCGATCCGCTGGTGGGCGACGGGGCGGGCTGCCTGATCCAGATGCCGGACGCGCTGCTGCGCGACTGGGCCGATACGGCCGGGCTGACGCTGCCGCCGGAAGGGCGCTACGCGGTCGCGATGTGTTTCATGCCGCGCGATGCGGCGGCGCGCGACTTCTCCATTCAGTTCCTGGAACGCACTATCGCCGCCGAGGGCCAGCATCTGGTCGGCTGGCGCGACGTGCCCACCGACACGACCGGTCTCGGCGCGCGCGTCATCGAGGCGATGCCGGTGATCCGCCAGGCGATCGTGGCGGCCGACCCCTCGGTGCCCGACCAGGACGCCTTCGAGCGCAAAATTCTGGCCATCCGCAAGCAGGTGCTGAACAACGTGGTGGCGCTGGGCGAGCAGCACGGGCTGCCCGGCCTGCGCGAGTTCTACACGCCATCGTTCTCCAGCCGCACGGTGGTTTACAAGGGCCTGCTGCTGGCGCCGCAGGTCGGCGGCTTTTATCTCGACCTGCACAACACGCTGACCACCTCGGCGCTGGCGCTGGTGCACCAGCGCTTCTCGACCAACACCTTCCCGTCCTGGCGGCTGGCGCACCCGTACCGGTTCCTCGCCCATAACGGCGAGATCAACACCGTGCGCGGCAACGTCAACTGGATGTATGCGCGCCGCTACAACATGTCGTCGGACCTGATCGGCCCGGACCTCGACAAGATGTGGCCGCTGATTCCGCACGGCCAGTCCGACACCGCCTGCATCGACAACGCGCTGGAACTGCTGCTGGCCGGCGGCTACTCGCTGGCGCACGCGATGATGATGCTGATCCCGGAGGCCTGGTCCGGTAACGCGCTGATGGACCCGGAACGGCGCGCCTTCTACGAATACTACGCGGCGCTGATGGAGCCGTGGGACGGGCCGGCCGCCATTGCCTTCACCGACGGGCGGCAGATCGGCGCCACGCTGGACCGCAACGGCCTGCGCCCGGCGCGCACCATCATCACCGACGACGACCATGTGATCATGGCCTCCGAGGTCGGCGTGCTGCCGGTGCCGGAGGAGCGCATCGTCCACAAATGGCGGCTGCAGCCGGGCAAGATGCTGCTGATCGACCTCGAGCAGGGCCGGATCATCGACGACGCCGAGATCAAGCGGACCCTGGCCGCCGAGCATCCCTACGCCGACTGGCTGAAGACCACCCAGATCAAGCTGGAGGACCTGCCGGAACCGGCCGAGCCGCCGCCCGTCGCCACTGCGCCCGTCGCGTCCGAAAAGGCGGCGATGCTGAGCCGCCAGCAGGCGTTCGGCTACACCGAGGAGGACATCAAGTTCTTCCTCGAGCCGATGGCGCGTGACGGCGAGGACCCGATCGGCTCGATGGGCACCGACACGCCGATCGCCGTGCTGTCGCGCCGGCCGCGGCTGCTCTACACCTATTTCAAGCAGAACTTCGCCCAGGTCACCAACCCGCCGATCGACCCGATCCGCGAGGCGCTGGTGATGTCGCTGGTGTCCATGATCGGGCCGCGGCCGAACCTGCTCGGCCACCATGCCGGCACGCATTTCCGGCTGGAAGTGGCGCAGCCGATCCTCACCAACGCCGACCTGGAGAAGATCCGCTCGATCTCCAGCCTGGTCGGCGAGGCGTTCCGCACCCGGACCATCGATGTCACCTGGCCGGCCGGGGAGGGCGCCGACGGGCTGGCGCCGGCGCTTGAGCGGGTCTGCCTGGACGCCACCGAGGCGGTGCTCGCCGGCTTCAATATCCTCGTGCTGTCCGATCGCGCGGTGTCGGCGCAGCGCGTCGCGATGCCGGCGCTGCTGGCCACCGCGGCGGTGCACCATCACCTGATCCGCCAGGGCCTGCGCACCAGCACCGGCCTGGTGGTGGAGACCGGGGAAGCGCGCGAGGTGCACCATTTCTGCGTGCTCGCCGGCTTCGGCGCCGAGGCGGTGAACCCCTATCTCGCCTTCGACACGCTGGAGGAACTGCGCAGCCGCAGTCTGCCGGGTCTCAAGCCGTATGAGGTGCAGAAGAACTACCTCAAGGCGGTCGGCAAAGGCATTCTCAAGGTGATGTCCAAGATGGGCATCTCCACCTACCAGTCGTATTGCGGCGCGCAGATCTTCGAAGCCATCGGCCTGTCCACCCAGTTCATCGAGCAGTGCTTCACCGGCACCGCCAGCACCATCGAAGGCGCCGGCCTGGCCGAGATCGCGCAGGAGACGGTGCAGCGGCATCGCGACGCCTTTGGCGACAACCCGGTGTATCGCGACCTGCTGGATGTCGGCGGCCACTACGCCTTCCGGCTGCGCGGCGAGGACCATGCCTGGACGCCGCAATCGGTGGCGCTGCTGCAGCACGCGGTGCGCGGCAACTCGGCGCCCGACTATGCCGCCTTCGCCGCCTCCATCAACGACCAGAGCACGCGGCTGCTGACCATCCGCGGCCTGATGGAACTGCGCCCGGCCGCCGCGCCGGTGCCGCTGGACGAGGTGGAGCCGGCGACCGAGATCGTGCGCCGCTTCGCCACCGGGGCGATGAGCTTCGGCTCGATCAGCCGCGAGGCGCACACCACGCTCGCCATCGCCATGAACCGGCTGGGCGGCAAATCGAACACCGGCGAGGGCGGCGAGGAGTCCGAACGTTTCCGCCCGCTGCCGAACGGCGATTCGATGCGCTCGGCCATCAAGCAGGTGGCGTCCGGCCGGTTCGGCGTGACCATCGAGTACCTGGTCAACGCCGACGACATCCAGATCAAGATGGCGCAGGGCGCCAAGCCCGGCGAGGGCGGGCAGTTGCCCGGCCACAAGGTGGACAAGCACATCGCCCGCGTGCGGCACTCCACCCCCGGCGTCGGCCTGATCAGCCCGCCGCCGCACCACGACATCTATTCGATCGAGGATCTGGCGCAGCTTATCTTCGACCTCAAGAACGCCAATCCGCGAGCGCGGATTTCGGTCAAGCTGGTCTCCGAAGTGGGCGTCGGCACGGTGGCGGCCGGGGTGGCGAAGGCGCGCGCCGACCATGTGACCATCTCCGGCTATGACGGCGGCACCGGGGCGAGCCCGCTGACCTCGCTGACCCATGCCGGCTCGCCGTGGGAAATCGGCATCGCCGAGACGCAGCAGACGCTGGTGCTGAACGAGCTGCGCGGGCGTATCGCCGTGCAGGTGGATGGCGGGCTGCGCACCGGCCGCGACGTGGTGGTGGCGGCGCTGCTCGGTGCCGACGAGTTCGGCTTTGCCACCGCGCCGTTGATCGCAGCCGGCTGCGTGATGATGCGCAAATGCCACCTGAACACCTGTCCGGTCGGCGTGGCCACGCAGGACCCGGTGCTGCGCGCGCGCTTCACCGGCACGCCGGAGCATGTGATCGCCTATTTCATGTTCGTCGCCGAGGAAGTGCGCGGCCTGATGGCGCAGCTTGGCTTCCGCCGCGTCAGCGAAATGGTGGGAAGGGTGGACCGGCTCGATGCAAGGCGGGCGCTCGACCACTACAAGGCGTGCGGCGTCGATCTGTCGCGCCTGCTGCACCAGGCGGTGCCGCGGCCGGGGGTGGCGATCCATAATTGCGAGCGGCAGGCGCACCAGCTCGACAGCGTCATGGACCATGCGCTGATCGCGGCGGCGCGGGAGGCGATCGAGCACGGCGCGAAGGTGCAGATCGAGCACGCCATCCGCAACGTGAACCGCACCGTCGGCGCCATGCTGTCGGGCGAGATCGCGCGCCGCTACGGCCATGCCGGCCTGCCGGAGGACACGATTTCCGTGGTCCTGCGCGGCACCGCGGGCGGCAGTTTCGGCGCCTTCCTGGCCCGCGGCGTCAGCCTCGAACTGATCGGCGACGCCAACGACTATGTCGGCAAGGGCCTGTCGGGCGGGCGGGTGGTGGTGCGGCAGCCGCCGGAGGCGCGGCGCGATCCGGCCGCCAACATCATCGTCGGCAACACCGTGCTGTACGGTGCCGTCGCCGGTGAGGCATATTTCGAGGGCGTGGCCGGCGAGCGCTTCGCTGTGCGCAACTCGGGCGCCGTCGCCGTGGCCGAGGGCTGCGGCGACCATGGCTGCGAATACATGACCGGCGGGGTGGTGGCGGTGCTGGGCGAGACCGGCCGCAACTTCGCCGCCGGCATGTCGGGCGGCATCGCCTATGTCTACGACCCCACCGACCAGTTTGCCCTGCTGTGCAACCCGGCCGGGGTGAAGCTGGAACGCATCGCGCCGGCCGACCCCGCCGCCGCGGCCGACCCGGAACGGCCGCGTTCGCGCTCGGTGTCGGTGGATGACAGCGGCATGGGCGACCCGCTGCGCTTCGATGCCGAGCGGCTGCGCATCCTGGTGGAGCGGCATGCGCAGTTCACCGGCAGCGCGCGGGCCCGTTCGCTGCTGGAGAACTGGGGCGAGGCGCTGGGGAAATTCGTGAAGATCACGCCGCTGGAATACCGTCGCGCGCTGCTGGAACTGCGCGCCGATCGGCCGGCCGCGGCGGCCGAGTAGGGCCGGGAGAGCACCCATGGGCAAGCCAACCGGATTCCTGGAAATCGACCGTCGCGACCGCGGCTATGAGAAGCCGGAGGCGCGGCGCCGCACCTGGTCGGAGTTCGTGCACCCGCTGCCGGAGGCCGAGCTTGGCCGGCAGGCGGCGCGCTGCATGGATTGCGGCATTCCGTTCTGTCACAACGGCTGTCCGGTCAACAATCTGATCCCGGACTGGAACAACCTGGTCTATCGCGACCAGTGGCAGGCCGCGGTGGCATCGCTGCACTCGACCAACAACTTCCCCGAGTTCACCGGCCGCATCTGCCCCGCGCCCTGCGAGGAAGCCTGCACCCTGAACATCCAGGACGTGCCGGTGACCATCAAGACGGTGGAGTGCGCCATCGTCGATCGCGGGTGGCAGGAGGGGTGGATTGCGCCGCTGCCGGCGGCCCACCCCACCGGGCGGCGGGTCGCCGTGGTCGGCTCCGGGCCGGCCGGCCTGGCCTGCGCGCAGCAACTGGCGCGCGCCGGCCACGCGGTGACGGTGCTGGAGAAGCAGGACCGCATCGGCGGCCTGCTGCGCTATGGCATTCCCGACTTCAAGCTGGAAAAGCATCTGATCGACCGCCGGATCGTGCAGTTGCAGCTGGAAGGCGTTACTTTCCGCACCAGCGTCGAGGTCGGCGTCGATGTCAGCCTCGGCGAATTGCTGGACGAGCATGATGTGGTGGCGCTGTGCGGCGGCGCCGAGCGGCCGCGCGACCTGGAAGTGCCGGGGCGCGAGCTGCCCGGCATTCACCCTGCCATGCACTATCTGGTGCAGCAGAACCGCGTGCTGGCCGGCGACGATCCGGCTTATGCCGCGCCGGCGGGCCGGATCGATGCCGCCGGGCTGCACGTGGTGGTGATCGGCGGCGGCGACACCGGCGCGGACTGCGTCGGCACCGCCATCCGCCAGGGTGCCGCCTCGGTGACGCAGATCGAGATCATGCCGAAGCCGCCGGAGCGGGCGAACAAGGCGCTGACCTGGCCGGACTGGCCGCTGCGGCTGCGCACCTCGCCGGCCCACGAGGAAGGCTGCACTCGCGAGTGGGCGGTGCTGACGCGCGAAGCTGTCGGCGCGCATGGACGGGTGACGGCGCTCGATTGCGTGCGCGTGAGCTGGGAACGCGGCGCCGACGGACGGCTGGGGCCGCGGGCGGTGCCGGGCAGCGAATTCCGGCTGCGCGCCGATCTGGTGCTGCTGGCGATGGGGTTCACCGGGCCGGTGCAGGCGGGGCTGCTGGAGCGCTCCGGGCTGGCGCTGGATGCGCGCGGCAATGTGGCGGCGGATACGCAGGAATACCGCACGTCGCAGGACCGGGTGTTCGCGGCCGGCGACATGCGGCGGGGGCAGTCGCTGGTGGTGTGGGCGATCCGCGAGGGGCGGCAATGCGCGCGGGCGATCGATGCGTTCCTGATGGGGGACAGCACGCTGCCGCGCTGAGCCCTGGGATGAAGGAAGGCCAGGGCGCTGCCCTGGACCCGCCAGGGGTCGGTGGACCCCTGGACCCGTTCGTCGGACAGTGATGCCGGGACAGGCGCAGGCCGCCGCGGCGTCGAGCCAGGGATTACGCCGGGCAAGGTCTTCGGTGGCGCAGGTCAGCCGCAGCCGGCATCGTCGCGCCGTGCTATGACGCCTGGGCTTCCGGCGGCGTGGGCGCGGCCGGCGGTGCCAGCCGTGCCGCCGCCGCGACAATTTCCTGGTGGCCGGGAAAATAGTCGAGCGCCTGCCGGATCAGGACCGCCGCCTCCTCGCCACGGCCGGCCCGCGCCAGCGCCTCGGCCAGCTGCAGGAAGCCGAAAGGCTGATCGGGGAATTGCCGCTGCAGCGCCTCCCACCGGGCAATCCCTTCCTCGCGGTTGCCGGAACGCTCGGCGACCCGGGCGGCGGTTTCCATCATCGCCCTGGACCCTGGCAGCAGCCGCATGCCCTCGGCGATCACCGCCTCGGCCGCATCGGCACGCCCGTCCGCGATGAGCGCATTGGCCGTCGCCTCGCAGTAATCGACGCGGTCGCGGAAGCGCCGGCGCAAACGATCGAAGCGACGCGCCGCCTCGGCCCATTCCTGCCGTCTGACGGCATCATCCGCCCAGGCGGCCAGGAGGTCGGGGTCCCGCGGCAACCGGCGCACTGCCCTGCGCAACAGGGCCAGCGCCTCCTCCGCACGGCCGCTGCGGTGCAGCACGTCGATGCGGATGAGCCAGGCCTGCGGCGACCGCGGCGCGCGGTGGGCGAACATCTCGGCCCGGAGCAGCGCTTCCGCCAGCTCGTTGCGTTCCAGGGCATTGCCGACGTACTGCCGCAGCAGCACCGGGCTGCCCGGATTGCGGGCAAGCAGTGACCTGACATGGCTGTCGGACCACGGGGCCACCTCCAGCTTGAACCTGAGGTCGTCCTCCCCCCCCAGTTCGGCGCCGGCGGTAATCCGCCGGTAGCTGAAGAAAAGGAATGCCCCCCAGATCAGGATCGCTGCAATCACCCATGCCAGCAGAATCACGTGATCTATCTCCCGGGGCGTCCTGCCCGTCAGACCGTGTCGTAGCCGGCGGGATGGGCCAGCCGCCAGCGCAGGGCGGTTGCGACAATGTCGTCCAGCGCGGTGAAGCGCGGTTGCCAGCCGGTCTCCGCGGTGATGCGCGCCGACGAGGCCACCAGCACCGGCGCATCGCCCGCCCGGCGGCCGACGCAGCGGTGCGGCACCGGGCGGCCCCCCACCCGTTCGACCGCGCGCACCACCTCCAGCACCGTGTGGCCGCGGCCGGTGCCCAGGTTGTAGGACACGCTGCCGTGCTCCAGCCGCTCGAACGCGCGCAGATGGGCATCGGCCAGGTCGCTGACATGGACGTAGTCGCGGACCGCCGTGCCGTCCGGCGTGGCGAAATCGTCGCCGAACACGTCCAGCATGTCGCGCCGTCCCAGCGCGGCGTCGATGACCAGCGGAATCAGGTGCGTCTCGGGCCGGTGGTCCTCGCCCAGCCGTCCCGCCGGATCGGCCCCGGCCGCGTTGAAATAGCGCAGGCAGACGCTGCGCAGGCCGTGCACCTGCCCGGCCCAGAACAGCATGCGTTCGATCATGTGCTTGCTCTCGCCATAGGGCGAAAGCGGTTCAATCGGCGCGTCCTCGGCCAACGGGGCGTCGCCGGGCCGGCCGAACAGGGCGGCGGTGGAGGAGAACACGAAGCGGCGCACGCCATGGCGCACGCAGGCGTCGATCAGCCGCGCCCCGTTGGCGGCGTTCTCGATGAAATAGCGCATCGGGTCGCGCATGCTGTCGCCGACCACCGACCAGGCGGCGAAGTGGAACACCCCGTCCCAGGGGCCGTCGGCCAGCACGTCGTCCAGCAGGTCGGGGTTGCCCAGGTCGCCCTCGATCAGGCGGGCGCCCGGCAGCACCGCCGCACGATGGCCGGTGCGCAGATTGTCGAGCACGACACACGTCGCGCCACGGGCCAGCAGTTCCGCCACCAGATGGCTGCCGACGAATCCGGCGCCGCCGGTCACCAGAAATCGCCTTTTCATCGGTTGTCCGCCGTTGCCTCGCCCCTCAGTGCCGCAACCCCGGTGCGGGATCAAGCCACCGGTGCGGCGGCGGTTGATCCGGCGAGTCGGCGGACGAAGCGGCGCTGGCGGTATTGCAGCAACCGGAAGGCGAGGCGGGCCGCGGTGTCGGAAAGCCGCCCGCGCGGCGGCAGGCCGACCGTCTTGAGGATCATGCCGGTGGCGCGCTCGATGTGGTGCAGGCGATAGAAGGCCATCGCGCGCCCCATATAGGCGGCCATGCACCGGCGGTGGTCATACGGCAGGTCGGCCGGTTCGTTGGCGCAGTGCCAGGCATAGGCCAGTTCGTCGTCCTCGGTTTCGCCGATCCGCCCCAGTGCGATGCGCAGGCGGCGCGGCAGGCCGATCCGCTCGCGCCCCAGCCAGCGGCGCATGTGGTCGTAGAACAGCTTGAAATGGCGGAACTCGTCGGCGGCGACCAGCCGGCAGATCTGCTGGAGCACCGGCTCGGCGGTGGCTTCGCCGAGCGCCGAGTAGTAACTGGAGGTGCCGGTCTCGACCATGCAGCGGGCGATCAGCTCACCGGTGCGGGAGCCGCGCACCGACGCTTTGGCCTCCAGCGGGATGCGGTAGCCTTCGCGGAAGCGGGCGAAGGCGGCCTGGTAGTCCCAGGACGGGTCGGCGAGGCTGGCCCAGCGGCCCAGCGCGTCGCCGTGCTGCACCTCCTCGAGGCTCCAGTTGTTCACGGCGCGGCCGATATCGGGGTCGTCGCCGAACACGTTGTTGAGGTAGATGGCGTAGTCGGTGCCGTTACGCTCGACCATGGCCGCCGCCTTGACGAGGGGGACGATGTCCGGGGGGACCTTGTCGGCAGCGAACTGGTCCCAGGCCACATCCTCGATCTGCCAGTGTTTCATCGTCGTCGTCCGTGCTGCTGCCACTGCTGCATGCCGCACTGCGGCATCGCTGCAAAACGTTTGAACCGGATGCGCCGCTTCAAGCCCGGTTCGCCGCCGGCAGTAAGGCGCTACCTTACCATGGGTCCATACCACATGCGAACGGGGCAGGAGATGCATCAGCATCTCCTCCCCCGTTGGTATGAAACCCTTATGGAATGGGTTCCAAGGGGCCACTGCCCCTTGGCGGGTCCAGGGCAGCGCCCTGGCCTTGCTTTCCGTTAGTTCGCCTTGGCTGCCTCCAGCATGGCCCCGGCCGAAAGGATGCGGTCCAACAGCGCATCCTCCGCCGGCACGCCGGGCTTGCCGGCGGCCTCGTACTCGGCCTGGGCGGCGGCCACGCGGCGCTCGCCCTCGGCCACCGACAGGTCGGCGACCGGGATCACTTCATCGGCCAGCACGGTGACGCGCTGGGTGGTCACCTCGGCGAAGCCGCCGCTGACGAACAGCCGGTCGGTGACGGTTTCGCCCTGATACAGCCGGATGGTGCCGCCGCGCAGCAGCACGATCATGGGCGCGTGGTTGGGCAGCACGCCCATGTCGCCCTCGGCGGAGGGGATGACCACCATGTCCACCGGCCGGGAGAGCAGCAGCTTCTCCGGGCCGAGGATTTCCAGGTCGATCGGCATAATCCGCTCCTTTGCCGTTCCGCTCAGGCCGCGGTCTTCAGGGATTCGCCTTTCTTCACCGCCTCCTCGATGGTGCCGACCATGTAGAAGGCGGCCTCCGGGAGGTAGTCGTATTCGCCGGCGACGATCGCCTTGAAGCTGCGCACGGTATCGGCGATCGGCACGAACACGCCGGGGAAGCCGGTGAACACTTCGGCGACGTGGAAGGGCTGGCTCAGGAAGCGCTGGATCTTGCGCGCCCGGGCGACCACCAGCTTGTCCTCCTCCGACAATTCATCCATGCCCAGGATGGCGATGATGTCCTGCAGCGACTTGTAGGTCTGCAGGATGCGCTGCACTTCGCGGGCGACGGTGTAGTGCTCCTCGCCGACGATGCGCGGGTCGAGCGAGCGCGAGGTCGAGTCCAGCGGGTCCACCGCCGGGTAGATGCCGAGCTCGGCGATCTGGCGGCTCAGCACCGTGGTGGCGTCAAGATGGGCGAACGAGGTGGCGGGTGCCGGGTCGGTCAGGTCGTCGGCGGGCACGTAGATGGCCTGCACCGAGGTGATCGACCCCTTCTTGGTCGAGGTGATGCGTTCCTGCAGCGTGCCCATGTCGGTGGCCAGCGTCGGCTGGTAGCCCACCGCGGAGGGGATGCGGCCGAGCAGGGCGGACACTTCGGCGCCGGCCTGGGTGAAGCGGAAGATGTTGTCCACGAAGAACAGCACGTCCTGGCCTTCCTCGTCGCGGAAATACTCGGCGACCGACAGGCCGGACAGCGCCACCCGCTGACGGGCGCCCGGCGGCTCGTTCATCTGGCCATAGACCAGCGCGACCTTGGAGCCTTCGGTGGTGCCGTCGCCGAGCTTGATCACCCCGGCGTCGATCATCTCGTGGTACAGGTCGTTGCCTTCGCGGGTGCGCTCGCCGACGCCGGCGAACACCGACACGCCGCCATGCGCCTTGGCGATGTTGTTGATCAGTTCCTGGATGAGCACGGTCTTGCCCACCCCGGCGCCGCCGAACAGGCCGACCTTGCCGCCCTTCAGGTAGGGGGCGAGCAGGTCCACCACCTTGATGCCGGTGACCAGGATCTCGGCGGTGCTGGCCTGTTCCTCGAAGCTCGGCGCCGTGCGGTGGATCGGATAGCGCTTGGCGTAGGGCACCGGGCCGCGCTCATCGATCGGGTCGCCGATGACGTTGAGGATGCGCCCCAGCGTGCCGGGACCGACCGGCACGCTGATCGGTGCGCCGGTGTCGGTGACTTCCTGGCCGCGCACCAGGCCGTCGGTGCTGTCCATGGCGACGGTGCGGACGGTTTTCTCGCCCAGTTCCTGGGCAACCTCCAGCACCAGCGGGCGATCGCCGATTTTGGTGTTCAGCGCGCTCAGGATGAACGGCAGCTCGCCGTCGAACTGCACGTCCACGACGGCGCCCAGAATCTGGGTGACGCGCCCGACATTGTTGCTGGCCATTCTCGACTCCTGTCTCGTGTCGCGATCTTCAGACGGCTTCGGCGCCGGAGATGATCTCGATCAGTTCCCTGGTGATGTTCGCCTGGCGGGCGCGGTTGTAGTTCAGCGTCAGGCGCTTGATCATGTCGCCCGCGTTGCGCGTGGCGTTGTCCATCGCCGTCATCTGCGAGCCGAAGAAGCCGGCCGCACTTTCCAACTGGGCACGGTAGATCTGCACCGCGAGGTTCTGCGGCAGCAGGCGGGCAAGCACGGCCTCCTCGTCAGGCTCCGAGTCGATGAAGGCGCGGGGGCCGGTCCCGTCCGATTCCTGCGCCGCCGGCAGCGGCGTGGGGACCAGTTGCATTTCCGTCGGCACCTGCGAGATGACCGACTGGAAGCGATTGTACACCACCGTGCAGACGTCGAACTCGCCGGCGTCCAGCATGGTGATGACCCGCGCGGCGATCGCGGAGGCGTCGGCGAACCCGATCGACTTGCGCCCGACATAGCTCACATCGCCGACGATGTTGTCGGGGAACTCGCGACGCAGGTAGTCGCGCCCCTTGCGGCCGACGGCGTAGATCTTGACCGTCTTGCCTTCACTCTCCAGCCGGCGGGCGATGGTGCGGGTCAGCCGGCCGATGCTGGCATTGAACGCCCCGGCCAGGCCGCGGTCACCGGTCACCGGGATAAGCAGGTGAATCTGTGACCGGCCGGTGCCGGCCAGCAGCTTCGGGGAGGTGGGATGAACCGTCACCCCGGCGGCGAGCGAGGCGAGCATGCGCTCCATCCGCTGGGCGTAGGGCCGCGCCGCTTCGGCCTGGGCCTGAGCGCGGCGCAGCTTGGAGGCCGCGACCATCTTCATGGCCGAGGTGATCTTCTGCGTCGACTTCACGCTGGCGATGCGGCCGCGGAGTGCCTTCAGGCTTGGCATGGGAGGGGACTACCTGCCGGTCAGGATCAGACGAAGTTCTTGACGAAGCTGTCCAGGAAGGCGGCCAGCTTCTTGTCGGTCTCCGGCTTGATCTCGCGGTCGTTGCGGATCGCTTCCAGGATGGCCGGCGCGCGGGACTTCAGATCGCTCAGCAACTGGCGCTCGAAGGCACCGATCCTGGCCAGCGGGATGGTGTCGAGATAACCGCGGGTGCCGGCGAACAGCGCCACCACCTGTTCGTCGACCGGCACCGGGCTGAACTGCGGCTGCTTCAGCAGTTCGGTCAGCCGGGCGCCGCGGGCGAGCAGCTTCTGGGTGGACGCATCGAGGTCGGAGGCGAACTGGGCGAACGACGCCATTTCGCGGTACTGGGCAAGCTCCAGCTTGATGCGCCCGGCAACCTGCTTCATCGCCTTGATCTGCGCCGCCGAGCCGACCCGCGACACCGAGATGCCGACATTCACCGCCGGGCGGATGCCCTTGAAGAACAGCTCGGTCTCCAGGAAGATCTGGCCGTCGGTGATCGAGATCACGTTGGTCGGGATGTAGGCGGAGACGTCGCCGGCCTGGGTTTCGATCACCGGCAGGGCGGTGAGGCTGCCCGCGCCGTGCGCGTCGCTCATCTTCGCCGCGCGCTCCAGCAGGCGCGAGTGCAGGTAGAACACGTCGCCCGGATAGGCTTCGCGGCCCGGCGGGCGGCGCAGCAGCAGCGACATCTGGCGGTAGGCGACGGCCTGCTTGGACAGATCGTCGTAGAAGATCACCGCATGCCGGCCGCTGTCGCGGAAGAACTCGCCCATCGTGCAGCCGGTGTACGGCGCCAGGAACTGCAGCGGCGCCGCTTCGGAGGCGGTGGCGGCGACCACGATGGAGTATTCCATCGCGCCGTTTTCCTCCAGCGTGCGCACCAGCTGTGCCACGGTGGAGCGCTTCTGGCCGATCGCGACGTAGATGCAATAAAGCTTCTTGCTCTCGTCGTCGGTGGCGTTGATGGTTTTCTGGTTGATGATCGTGTCGACGATCACCGCGGTCTTGCCGGTCTGGCGGTCGCCGATGATCAGCTCGCGTTGGCCGCGGCCGATCGGGATCAGGCTGTCGATCGCCTTGATGCCGGTCTGCACCGGCTCATGCACCGACTTGCGCGGGATGATGCCGGGCGCCTTCACCTCGACCGGGCGGCGCTCGGTGGTTGCGATCGGACCCTTGCCGTCGATCGGGTTGCCCAGCGCATCGACCACGCGCCCGAGCAGGCCCAGGCCCACCGGCACGTCGACGATGCGGCCGGTGCGGCTGACCGTGTCACCCTCGCGGATGGCCCAGTCGTCGCCGAAGATCACCACGCCGACATTGTCGGTTTCGAGGTTGAGCACCATGCCCTGCAACCCGGCCGAGGGGAACTCGACCAGCTCGCCGGACATCACGTTCTGCAGGCCGAAGATGCGGGCGATCCCATCGCCCACGCTCAACACCTGGCCGGTCTCGGCAACATTCGCCTCGGTATCGAACGAAGCGATTTGCTTCTTGAGGATATCCGAGATCTCGGCGGGGCGGATCTGCATCTCAGGCGGCTCCCTTCATGGCGTACTGCAGGCGCTGCAGCCGGGACTTCAGTGACGTATCGTAAAGGCGGGCGCCGACCTTGACGACCAACCCGCCCAGGAGCGAGGGGTCAATCCGCTTGACGATGTTGACGCGGCCGTAGCCGGCTTCGATCAGCCGGGCGCGGAGCTGTTGCTCCTGCAATTCGGTGAGCGGGTGGGCGCTTTCGACCTCCGCCACCACCACGCCGCGCTTGTCGGCGACCAGGGCGGCGAAGGCGGCGACGATGTTGCGCAGCGCCCGGGCGCGCCGGTTGGCCACCACGACGCCGGCGAAATCCAGCACGATCTTGCCGAAGCCCTGACCTTCCAGCACCTCGCGCAGGGCGCGGCCGGCGGTGTTCACGTCGATCAGCGGGCTGTCGAGCAGGGTGCGCAGGTCAGCGCTTTCGTCGATGAGCCGGCCGAGCGCCTCCATCTGGTCGATGGTGGCATCAAGGGCGTTTTCATCTTCGGCGTGCGCATAGAGTGCACTTGCGTACCGGCCGGCTGGTCCGCCGCCGGAATATTTCGATGTGCCGTCAGACGCCAAAGCTGCGTTTCCGTCTGCTGGGGCCGCAATTGCGACCGGGGATTATGTGCCGCCACGTCTCCGCAACCGGCAACCGGCGTCTAGCATGGGGTTTTGGGGCGCGCAACACGCGGGGTTGCGGTTGCCGGTGCCGTGCGTTGAAGCGGCAGTGCGGCAGCAAGAAAAAGTAGGGAAAAGTTACACAAGGACACGGAAAGGCGGAGAGCAGGCCCTCAATCTTCGCGGCAACGGCCGGGACTCGTCGTGCTGTCCGGTCCGGCTGCTTCGTCCGTTTCGTGGAAATACGGAACATGCGCGAAGTTCTTCGCCGCGATGTCGTGGGGCAGGTCCCACCTCCTGGAAGTGAACCCGCGAACAAACCTACAGGAAGCTCACCGGGTCCACATCCACATCCACCCGCACGCCGCCGCGCACCGGCACCGCCGCCAGCCACGCGCGCAACAGCGGCTGCACCGGGATGTCGCGCCGCGTCTTCAGCAGCAGCCGCCGCCGGTGCCGGCCGCGCAGGATGGCAAACGGCGCCGGGGCGGGGCCGAGCACCACGATCCCTTCCCCATGCGGCGCCGCCCGTCCCAGGTCGCGGGCCACCGTATCGGCCGCCGCGGCGCTGTCGGCCGAGACGATCAGCGCCGCGAGTCGCCCGAACGGCGGCCAGTTGCCGGGCCGCCGCTGCGCCGCCTCGCGGGTCATGAATTCCTCCAGCCGGCCGGACAGCAGCGCCTGCATCACCGGATGCTCCGGCGAGAACGTCTGCAGCAGCACCCGCCCCGGCGCCTCCGCCCGCCCGGCCCGCCCCGCCACCTGGTGCAGCAGTTGCACGGTGCGCTCGGCCGCCCGCAGGTCGCCGCCAGCCAGACCGAGATCGGCATCGACCACGCCGACAACGGATAAGAAAGGAAAATGCCAGCCCTTGGCGACGATCTGGGTGCCGATGATCAGGTCCACCTCGCGTGCCGAAATCGCCCGCGCCGCTTCGGCGGCGGCGTGCGGGCCGGGCAGGGTGTCGGAGGCCATCACCAGCGTGCGCGCCTCGGGGAACAGCGCCTGCGCCTCCTCGGTGATGCGCTCCACCCCGGGGCCGACCGCGGTCAGGCTGTGGGTGGCGGCGCAGGCGGGGCAGGCGGGCGGGATCGGCACGGTATGGCCGCAATGGTGGCATTGCAGCACCGCCCGCGCCCGGTGCTCCACCAGCCAGGCGGTGCAGTTCGGGCACGCCATGCGGTGGCCGCAGGCGCGGCACAGGGTCAGCGGCGCGTAGCCGCGGCGGTTGAGGAACAGCATCGCCTGCTCGCCGCGGGCGAATGCCGCCCGCACCGCCGCCACCAGCGGCGGCGCCAGGAAACGGCCGCGCTCGGGCGGAGTCGCGCGCAGGTCCAGCAGCACGATTTCCGGCAGGCTGGCGCCGCCGTGCCGGTCGGGCAAATGCAGCCGCCGGTAGCGCCCGGCCTGCACGTTCGCCACCGTCTCCAGGCTGGGGGTGGCGGAGACCAGCACCGCCGCCGCCGCGCACAGCCGGGCGCGCACCACCGCCATGTCGCGGGCGTGGTAGACCACGCCGTCCTCCTGCTTGAAGGCCGTCTCGTGTTCCTCATCGACGATGATCAGGCCGAGCTCGGGAAACGGCAGGAACAGCGCCGAGCGGGCGCCCACCACCACCGGCGCCGTCCCGGCATCCACCGCCCGCCAGGTGGCGCGCCGCAGCTTTGTGGACAGATCGGAATGCCACACCGCCGGCGCCACCCCGAAGCGCCCAAGAAAACGCTCAAGCCATTGGGAAGAAAGCGCAATTTCCGGCAGCAGCACCAGCGCCTGGCGGCCGGCGCGCAGGCATTCCGCCACCGCCTCCAGATAGATCTCGGTCTTTCCCGACCCGGTGACGCCGTCGAGCAGGGTGACGGAATAGCCGGCGCGGACCGCAGCGCGCAGCGCCGCCGCGGCGGTTTCCTGGTCGGGCGACAGGGTCGGGCCGGGGTGCCCGGGGTCGGGGCGGTCGAAGGGCGGGCGCACCGGCAGCGCCGTCGGCACCAGCAGCCCGGCCTCGGCCATCGACCGCAGCACGCCCGGCGAAACCCCGGCCACGCGGGCCAGTTCCGCGCCGGGTCGCGGCTGGCCGTCCGCCAGCGCCGCCAGCACGCTCCGGCGCGCCTCGGTCAGGCGGGTGTCCGGCAACGGGTCCGCCAGCCGCCAGCCGGTGGGCGGGGCATCCGGGCGGAGCGCGTTCACCCGCAGCGCCATCGCCAGCACGTCGCCGGGCGGCGCCAGCGTATAGGCGGCGATCCAGTCGATCAGCCGGCGCAGATCGGCGCGCATGGGCGGGCCGTCGATGCGCCCGGAGATCGGCCGGAGCCGGTTGTCGCCCACACTCTGATCGGGCGGGCCGTCCCACACCACGCCCACCGCCTCGCGCCGGTTCAGCGGCACCAGCACCAGGTCGCCGGGCGCCACCTCCAGGTCGGGCGGCACCCGGTAGTCGAACGGGCCGGCGAACGGATAGGGCAGCAGCACGGGCACCCGCGCCGGTTGTGGTGCCGGGGCGTCGTCGTCGAATAACGGGTCCTGCCTGCGCTTTCGGTTGCTGCCGGCCATCGCTATGCTCTGCCTGAATTACCGCCGCCGCGACAGACCCCCGATACGGAACAGCACGCATGAAATTCTTCGTCGACACCGCGGATATCGCGGAAATCAAGGCGCTGGCCGCCTCCGGGTTGCTGGACGGGGTGACCACCAACCCCACGCTGATCGCCAAATCCGGCCGCCGCATCCTGGAGGTGGTGGCCGAGATCTGCGACGTGGTGCAGGGGCCGGTGAGCGCCGAGGTGGCCGCCACCGACTACGCCCAGATTCTCCGCGAAGCGGAGGTGCTGCGCCGCATCGCCCCCAATGTGGCGGTCAAGCTGCCGCTGACCCCGGACGGGCTGCGCGCCTGCCGGACGCTCACCGACCAGGGGGTGATGACCAACGTCACCCTGTGCTTCTCGGCCGCCCAGGCGCTGCTGGCGGCCAAGGCGGGCGCCACCTTCGTCAGCCCCTTCGTCGGCCGGCTGGACGATGTCGGCCAGGATGGCATGCAGCTGATCGCCGACATCGTGCAGATCTACCGCAACTATCCGGCGCTGAAGACCGAGGTGCTGGTGGCCAGCGTCCGCCACCCGATCCACGTGGTCGAGGCGGCCAAGCTGGGCGCCCATGTCGCCACCGTGCCGCCGACGGTGCTGCGCGCGCTGTACAACCATCCCCTGACCGACAAGGGCCTGGCCGGGTTCCTGGCCGACTGGGCGAAGACCGGACAGCAGATCACCGACATGGTCGCGGTTTGATGGCCGAGCCGGCATCGACCGGCACGCCGGTCGATACCGAGTCGGTCGCCGCCTTCCTGCGCGCCCATCCGCGCTTCCTGGCCGACCGGCTGGAGCTCTACCGCGTGCTGGCCCCGCCGGTGCGCGTGCACGGCGAGATTCTGGCCGACCACATGGCGGCCATGGTGGGGGCCGAGCGGGCGCATGCCCTGGCGATGGCCGAGCGGGCCGACGGTGTGCTGGCGGCCGGTCGCGCCGCCGCCGGCATGACGGCGCGGGTGCACGAGGCGGTGCTGGCGCTGATCGGCGCCGGGGACATCGCCGAGTGCATCACCGTCGCCTTCCCGGCGCTGCTGGCGGTGGATGCCGCCGCGCTGTGCGCCGAGGCCCCGCTGCCGGGCGCGCGCCTGCTGCCGCCCGGCACGGTGGCGCGGCTGCTTGCCGGGCGCTCGGTCGCCCATCGCAGCGACGTCGCCGATGCCAGCCTGCTGCACGGCGAGGCGGAAGCGCTGGCGCTGCACGATGCGCTGGTGCGCGTGCCCGGCGAGCCGGCGGCGCTGCTGGCGCTGTCGGCGCGCGAGCATTGGACGCTGGACCCGGCGCAGGGGGCGGGGGCTTTGGCGTTCCTTGGCCGGGCGGTGGCGGCGGCTTTGGGGCGGTGAGGGAGGAAGGAAGCAAGGCCAGGGCGCTGCCCTGGACCCGGCAGGGGTCAGTGGATCCCTGCACCCCATTCCCCAGGATCGGGTTCCAAGGGCGAAGCCCTTGGTGGGGTGCAGGGGCGAAGCCCCTGCCGGGGTTTGGGGCTGCGCCCCAACTTCGTCCGGCAGCAGATCTTGCTTGCTGACGCGGCCCGGCAGGCGTTTCTCGATTGGCTGGCGCATGAGCGGCGCGCCTCGCCGCTGACCGTCGCGGCCTACGGGCGCGACACCACCGCCTTTCTCGGTTTCCTCACCGGCCACCTGGGCGGCGAGCCGGACCTGTCCGCCCTGGCCGGGCTGCGGCTGGCGGATTTCCGCGCCTGGCTGGCGCACGAGGCCGGGGCGGGGGCCGAGGCGGCGACGCGGGCGCGCCACCTCGCGGCGGTGCGCAGTTTCTTCCGCTTCCTGGCGCGCCGGCACGATGTGGCGAACGCGCAACTCCGCCTGCTGGAAACCCCGAAATCCCGCCGGCCGCTGCCGCGCCCGCTGTCCCCGCCGCATGCCCGCGCGGTGGCCGAGGATATCGGCGAGGAATCCGACAGCGCCGCCATCCAGGCGCGCGACGTGGCGCTGTTCTCGCTGCTGTACGGCTGCGGCCTGCGCATTTCGGAGGCGCTGTCGCTCGCCGTGCGCGATGCCCCGCTGCCGGACGGGGAGGCGATGCTGCGGGTAACCGGCAAGGGACGGAAGGAACGGGTGGTGCCGGTGCTGCCGGTGGTGCGGGTGGCGGTCGGCGCCTGGCTGCGCCAGCATCCTTCCCCAACTCCGGAGGCGCCGCTGTTCACCGGGGTGCGCGGGGCGCGGCTGAACCCGCGGATCGCGCAGCGCACGATGTGCGCCTTCCGCCGCCATAACGGCTTGCCCGAGCACGCCACCCCGCACGCGCTGCGCCACTCCTTCGCCACCCATCTGCTGGCCGGCGGCGCCGACCTGCGCGCCATCCAGGAGTTGCTGGGCCATGCCAGCCTGTCCACCACCCAGCGCTACACCTCGGTGGACGAGGCCGGGCTGCTGGAGGTGTGGCGGCGGACGCATCCGCGGGGGTGAGGCGCGGCCGCACTGCGGATTCCGCGCCGCGGCCCGAGGCTTCCCGCAATCCCCAGGTGCCGCTCCAGCGCGCCGAATGGCGTGGTTTCGCTACCGAATGTAGCGGTTGCCTGGTTGATCCTGGCTTCCTTCATAAAGGCACTTCAAGTTCTTGAAATTAGGAGGCTTTCTGAGAAATCTCCGGCGAAGCTGTTCATGCAATTCACAGGATTGTGAGCGAATTTGAGGCTTGACGCCGGCTGCTGGAAATTTCAGGTTACGGTTCCATAAAATATAGCGATGGGTGTGGGTTGCCGCCTGAACGGGAAAGCTTCGGTCAAAATGGTCATGCATACTAACAAGGCCCGGGGCATGTGCTGGTGAATTTCTGGCTTGCTGCGAAAATTGATGAAAATCATTACGCTCGATGCGAACCTCTTTTATCGGATCTGAATTTCCAATGAAGATCGCTGCCTTCACAATGACCTATAATGAGCCAATATTCCTTCCGATATGGATCGCATACTACGGAAGAGAGTTTGGAGAAGAAAATCTTTTCATTATAGACCACGGGTCTGATGATGGAAGCACCGAAGATATTGGGAATGCCCATAGAATTGTGATTTCAAGGGACGAGCTTGATGAAGGGCGGCGTGCGAAATATGTTATTTTATTTCATGAAGCGCTGCTTCAGGAGTACGATGCCGTTGTTTTTTCTGATACTGACGAGTATTTAATTGCAGATCCAAGAAAATTTGGCAGCCTGAAGGAGTTCATTCAAGAGCGCTGCACGTCCTTTTCCCAGGCCATTGGCCTCGAAGTTTTGCATATCCTTGACAAGGAGGCGCGCATCGATGTTTCGCGGCCAATTTTGGCGCAACGATCCTTCGTGCGTTTCAATACGCTATACTGCAAGCCGCTGATCACGCGCGTACCCTTGATCTGGGGGGCCGGGTTCCACTCTTGCGATCTTCCGTCAACCATCGATCCCGATCTCTTTCTTTTTCATCTGAAAAGAATGGACCGCGATATCGCACTGGCTCGTCTCGCGCAAACGCGTTCCATATCCTGGTCAAAGAATGCACGTAAAAGAAAACATAGCTATCAGAACAGATTTTCCGATGACGTGATGTTGCAGGAGCTTTCCCCGTTCAGGGCCGACAACGTTGGTGCGCTGCTGATCGACGGGTTTGATTTCACGTCTGACTGCGCTCGCTACCCCAAGTTTGCCCCGTTCGAGGGAGCGATCGCGGCCATTCCCGAGGCATTCCGTGATGCAATCCCTGGTGTCTCCGGCTTCGGTGACGGGCGCCCTGCTGCAAGCATCGCCCGCGATCTTTCAACCGAACCTGGGGGACGCCAGAACGATGCCGGCATCCCCCGCCTGCTGGCCGAACTCGCCCGCCTCGATCACCGCGGCGTACGCCACGCCGGCAGCGTCGGAACCGCGTTGGCGCAGGCGTGGAACCGCATCAAACGCTCCGGAAGCTACCGGCTTAGAAAGTTGCGAAGCCGGTTTGGGTGAGCCGGATCAGGGCGGAAAAGCAACCCGGCGCGACCACGGCTGGCCAGCCGCATCGCCGTGACAATCCCGGGCGTCGTGTTCCCAGGATGTCTCCCCGCCCTGGCCCTTCCTGAAACCGCAGCCTGGCGCTGTGTGATATCCCCCAGCGGAGGCTGGACCGCGCGCCGGCCGAGACGGTAGCGTGGTTGCGGTCCGAGGATGGTGCAACACCGGTGCAGCAATGAGTGTCGCGGTGGTGTTCCTGGCGCGGGGCATCGGTGGCGGTGTCCCGGCGCTGACGCGCTTCCTGGAGTCGTACCGGCATCATCCCGCGGGTGGGGAGCATTGTCTGTACGTGCTGATGAAGGGGTGGGACAACGAGGTCGGCCGCGACACGGCGCGGCAATTGGCGGGCGACGTCCCGGCCACGGTCATCGACCTGCCGGATGACGGTTTCGACTGGGGCGCGTATTTCCGGGCGGCCAACCGCCTGCAGGAAGACTGGATCTTGTGTCTGAACACCCACAGCCGGATCGAGTGCGACAACTGGCTGGGCCTGCTGATGGCGGCGGCGGCGGCGCCCGGCGTGGGGGCGGTCGGGTGTACCGGCTCGTGGGGAACGTTCGCGCCGGTATGGCAGTTCTTCAATCCGGTTGCGGCCGCGGTCGCCAGCCGCAAGGGCGTGCTGTGTGGAACGCTTACCCTGATTGGGGCCTGGTTCATGCTGCCGTTACGCTGGAGCCTTCGGACCGGACGCTTTGGCGGTTTCCCAAATCCGCATTTGCGTTCCAATGCGATCTTGCTGCGGCGGGAAACGCTTTGCGCCTTTGCAGCGGCACACCGCTTCCCGTGCCACAAGCAGGATGCTTTGATGCTGGAATGCGGGCGCCAGGGGCTGACGCGGTTTCTGGAACGGCGGCACCTCCGGGTGGTGGTGGCCGGTGCGGATGGCAAAAGCTATGGCAGCGACCAGTGGACCGACAGCCGTACTTTCCGCGTCCCCGGACAGCGCAACCTGATCATTTCCGACAACCAGACGAGAGGCTACGACGCAGCCAACCTCGCCATGCGTCGCATCATGGAGATATCAGCCTGGGGTCCTGGCGTTCGGCAAGAAAGCACATCGATTTCATCATAACGAATGGGATCAACGGGGCCGCTGCCCCGTCGCGCCGAAGGCGCGCTGCGTGCCGGGGCAGCGCCTATGCTGCCTGCCTACTCCCCAGCCCTGACCGCCCCCGCAACCGCCGCCTCGCGCTGGGCGATCTCCGCCAGCAGCGTCCACACGCGCGCCGGCTCCATGCGCACGTCGGGGTCGTTCAGCAGCCGCTCCACTTCATCGAGCTTGCGAGCGTAATCCGTCTCGGTCATGCACGCGCTCCCGGGTTCGTCCAGAGCCTTAACACAACACCAACAAGATGGCAGCCCGATGGCAGTCCCGCCGCAACCCGGCGGCTCTGTGATTACACCGAGGACATCACCGCCGGCGCCAGCGCCGCCGTCCGGGCGGCCGGGTGGGCGGGGTTGCGGAAGCGCATTTCGCCGTCCGGCGCGGCATCGGGCGCGCCGGCGCCGAACAGCTCGAGTCGCGACGCACAGGTCACCGCCACCACCCGCCGCGCCTCCGGCAGCGTCAGGAACTGCCGCGCCTCGCCTTCCAGTTCCAGCTTGTCGCGCAGATGCCGCCATTCAAGCCGGTCGGTGTCCTCGATGAACATCGCCAGGATGCCCGGCCGCTCCCCGGTCAGCCGTGCCGGCGCCACCGCCGCCATGCGCCGGCGAATCGCCACCGCCACTTCGTTCTCCCGCCCGGCGCGCGCCGCCAGCACGAACACGCCACGCCCGGCGGCGGTCACCGCCAGATGCGCCTCATGGCCGAACTCGCGCCGCAGCGAGGACATCAGGCCGTTCTCGTCGGCCTGCGCGGCGGCCAGCATCAGCGGGTCGAGTCGCAGCACCGCGGCTTCGTCGTGGTCGGCGCGGCGGCTGCCCTCCAGCATGGTGCGGATGCGCCCGTGCAGCACCGCCAGCCCGTCCTGTTCGCCGCCCTCGCGCAGCCCCTGCGGCAGGGTCAGCTTCAGCAGGTAGCGGCCGGGATGCGCCGCCAGCCAGGTCTGCAGATCGGGGTCGATGCGGTCCACCAGCCGCAGCCAGGCGCCGCGATGCACGTCGCGGCCATCCTCGGCCGAGACGGTGTCGCAGGCCAGTTCCGCCTCGACGCCGTTGCGCGACAGCAGCAGGTCGAACGGCGTGGCGTCCTCGAAGCCGGAAAACCGCACGGTGAAGCCGCGCTCGCGCTGCATCGCGGCGGTGCGCAGCAGGTGGAAGATCGGCATCATGGTGCCGCCTTCCGCCAGCCCGGCCCGCAGCGCCACGCGCAGGCGCTCCCGCCCGGTGCGTGACAGGCCGCGATGGGTGCGCACCGCCTCCGCCGCCACCGCCGCCATGCAGCGCTCCGCCGTGCCGGGCAGGCGGATGGAGCGCCGGCGCAACCGCTCGATGGTCACCTCGACGGCGTGGCGCCGCACCGCTGCCTGGCCCAGCCGCTGGCCCTGCGCCACCGCCAGCTCGATCGCCGCCAGCCGGGCACGCCACAGCCGGGCGCCGACGAGCTCAACGAAGGCGTCGAGGGAAGCGTGGGAAACCGTATCGGTGGGTGCGGTCATGCCATCCTCGATCTGTTGCCGGTCGCGCTGCTTCCGGTGTCGCGGGTAGAACCGGTTTGATCTGATCGCACGAAAATTGGCGGGACGTCGAGAGGGGACTACAGCGGTCCTGTATTTTTTCGCCTCACAACGATGGCAATGGCTTCCGTTGCCTGGAAAATAGGCAGATCAGCGCGCTGGCAGGCGGGCTGTGTCCGGCGCGTCCGGATTTTGCGCACGATGCCGCAGCAGGTGGTCGGCCAGGACGCAGGCGACCATGGCCTCGCCGACCGGAACGGCACGGATTCCCACGCAGGGATCGTGCCGCCCCTTGGTGGCGACATCAACCTCATGGCCCTGCCGGTCCACGCTGGCGCGCGGGGTCAGGATGGAACTGGTCGGCTTCACCGCGAATCGCGCCACCACCGGCTGGCCGGTGGAAATGCCGCCCAGGATGCCGCCGGCATGGTTCGATCCGAAGGTCACCACCCCGTCGCGCATGCGCATCTCATCGGCATTCGCCTCGCCGGTGAGCGCAGCGGTGGCGAAGCCGTCGCCGATTTCCACCCCCTTGACCGCATTGATGCTCATCAGGGCGGCGGCGAGATCGGCGTCGAGCTTTCCGTAGATCGGCGCGCCCAGCCCGGGCGGCACGCCCTCGGCCACCACCTCGACCACCGCGCCGCAGGAGGAGCCGGCGCGGCGCACCTCGTCGAGCCAGGTTTCCCAGGCAGCGGCGGCGACCGGGTCCGGGCAGAACAACGGATTTCCCGCCATCGCGTTCCAGTCCCAGCGGGCGCGGTCGATGGCGTGCGGCCCCATCTGCACCAGGGCGCCGCGAATGTGCACCCCGGCGCCGAGCACCAGCCGCGCCACCGCGCCGGCGGCCACCCGCATGGCGGTTTCCCGCGCCGAACTGCGCCCGCCGCCGCGGTGGTCGCGGATGCCGTATTTCAGTTCATAGGTCAGGTCGGCATGGCCGGGCCGGAACCGCCCGGCGATGTCGCCATAGTCCTTCGAACGCTGGTCCACATTGTCGATCTGCAGGGCGATCGGCGTGCCGGTGGTCAGCCCCTCGAACACGCCGGACAGGATGCGCACCTGGTCCGGCTCCTGCCGCTGGGTGGTGAAGCGCGACTGGCCGGGCCGGCGCCGGTCCAGCCAGGGCTGGATGATGGCTTCCGACAGCTTCAGGCGGGGCGGGCAGCCATCGACCACGCAGCCGATCGCCGGCCCGTGGCTTTCACCCCAGGTGGTGACGCGGAACAGGTGGCCGAAGCTGTTGTGCGACACGGCCCCGCCGGTACCTCAGTCGTTGGTCAGCGTGAAGTCCGGTGCGTCCGGGTTCTTCATGCCCTGGACATGATAGCCGCTATCCACATGATGCACCTCGCCGGTTACCCCGGACGACAGGTCGGACAGCAGATACACGGCGGACCCGCCGACATCCTCGATGGTGACGTTGCGGCGCAGCGGCGCGTTGAACTGGTTCCACTTGAGGATGTAGCGGAAATCGCCGATGCCGCTGGCCGCCAGGGTGCGGATCGGCCCGGCGCTGATGGCGTTGACCCGGATGTTGTCCGGTCCGAGATCGGCGGCCAGGTAGCGCACCGAGGCCTCCAGCGCCGCCTTGGCCACGCCCATGACGTTGTAGTGCGGCGTCCAGCGCTCGGCCCCCAGATAGCTCAGGGTCAGCATCGCCCCGCCCGGGCGCATCATCGCCGCGGCCCGCCGCGCCACCGCGGTGAAGCTGTAGCAGGAGATGTCGAGCGCCTGCAGGAAGGTCTCGCGGGGGGTGTCCGCGTAGCGGCCCCGCAGGAACTGCTTGTCGGCATAGCCGATGGCGTGCACGAGGAAATCCAGCCCGTCCCAGTGCTCGGCCACCGTCGCGAAGGCGGCGTCGATGCTGGCGTCGGAGGCGACGTCGCACGGCATCAGCAGGGTGCTGCCGACGCTGGCCGCCAGCGGGCGCACCCGCTTTTCCAGCGCCTCGCCCTGGAAGGTGAAGGCCAGTTCGGCGCCCTGCGCGGCGCAGGCGGCGGCGATGCCCCAGCCCAGCGACCGGTCGTTCGCGACACCCATGATCAGGCCGCGACGGCCCTTCATCAGCGTGCCCTTCGCGGGCGCTGCGGCGTCCTCGCCCTGGTGCATGTGTGGAATCCTGAGTTTCATCGTCATTGCAGCGCCGTGGTGGCACATGCATGGGGGCTTGGGCAAGGTGGGGCGATGGCAACCGCGCCGTGCATGCCGCGGATGGGCCGATCCGCCGCGCCGGACCGGCCGGGGGGGCGGCGGATGTGTAAAGTTCCCTGACAAAAACGACCACCCCCGGGGCTGTGACAGCTTCCCGGGGGTGAGGGTATACCGATTCGCAGATCTGCCGGCGCCGCGCCGGCCAGGTCAGGTTGGCGGCGTCAGGCGCGGCGACGGCGCGCCCCCGCGAGGCCGAGCAGCCCGCTGGCCAGGATCGCCAGGGCAGCCGGTTCGGGGACACCGATGATATCGCCTACGACCTCAAAAGCCAAAGTATTGCCGATAATTGACGCATATATTTCAGTGCCGGTGGAGATGCCAGGACCAGCGCAGTCATAGGTGACGACGGAAGAATAATCCGCTGGGTCGCCCTGGACTGTGCAGGCATCGATATTGCCATTTATGGCAACGGTATCAAACAGGAAACCTGCATCATAACCGGCCGCAGCTGTAATAATATTAAACGTATTGTTGCCTGCGACGCTGCCGTAAAAAACCAGGTCCAGAATTCCGCCAACTTGGACACTGCCTGTAACAGCCAACGAGCTGTAAGTTGTGGGCGAAAGTATCCCGATGTCGAGTTCGCCGTCGCCGGTGGACTGTGCCTGTGCGTAATTGCCGCCGATCATCAGTTTGCCTATGCCGTCGCCTGGCGAGATGAATCCATTGTTGCTAACTGTGCCGGCGAGGGTGCCGTTTCCGTTCAGCGTGCCGCCGCCATTAACGATTACGATGCCGGTGGCGGTCCCCGCTTTGCCGTCCACCGTGAGCGTCCCACCATTTACCGTCGTCCCGCCGGCATAGCTGTTGTTGGGGTTGGTAATTTTCAGCGTGCCGCCGTTGACAACGATGTTGACTTTATTTGTAATCTGGCCTGTCAGCGTCTGCTTGCCGTTCGTGCCAGTGCTTCCGTATATCAGGTTCTTATTACCGCCGGTGCCGGTATTGGTGATGATGCCGCCGAATGACGCCGGGGACGTATTCGTGCCGCTCAGCGTCAGATTTTTTGCATTAAGATCGACGGTCCCCGTGCCTGCACCGGTCAGGTCCTGGGCTTGTGGAGGGGGGGAAGAGGTAGCCAGCTTGGCTGTTTTGCCGGTCGTTATGGCGACTTCCGTGCTGCTCGAAGGCACCACCCCCCCGGACCAATTCGCCGGGTTGCTCCAATCAGAGGACGTGCCCCCGGTGAAGGTTACCGGCGAAGCCGAAGCCGGTCCCGCAACCAACGCTGCAACCGCTGCCAGCAGAAGGGTCCGGTAACTCATCTTCACGGCAGGCATTGCATCGGCTCCTTTGCACTCACAAACAATCCGTGAGGCCTGTGTTAATTTTACAACACCCGTTCCGGCATGGCAAGTACGTATTCCGGCCCCTGCAGCTACGCCCAATCATCAGCCCTTGATGGCTTTCAACCTGGCGTCGCTGTTGGTTCACCTTAACGGTCGCAATCCGGTTTGGGAACTCCCACGCAAGGCCTGTGCCATATCAATGAGTCGTATGATTCCAAATATTTGGGCGGCGGCAGGCCGCGTCCTGCGCCGCGGTTTGTAAAGATTTCCGACAGCTTTTCGCCACTCCGCCGCCTTCCCGCGCCCGCGGGAGCGAACATAACCAAACGTTATCAGAAAGTTGGCCGCATTTAACGGGCTCTCGCAGCGTGTAATGCCATTGCACGGCAAGCCACCCCCGTCATGTCCGGGCCTGTCCCGGGCATGACCGGATGCGGTGGGTGAATCCCAATAGCGGAGTGGTGCAAGGCTTTGCACCGTCGCGCCTGCCCGGCGTTCAGGCCGGCAGCGCCGCTTGGCGGGCGCCGCCGCGCTGCCACATAGGCGCCGACGCAGGAGCAACCGCCGGCCATGCCCGATCCGTTCGCACAGTTCCGCACCTGGTTCGCCGAAGCCGAGCGGGCCGAGCCGAACGATCCCAACGCCATGGCGCTGGCCACC
>CAIVPZ010000007.1 GCA_903907955.1 uncultured Acetobacteraceae bacterium
GACGCAGGAGCAACCGCCGGCCATGCCCGATCCGTTCGCACAGTTCCGCACCTGGTTCGCCGAAGCCGAGCGGGCCGAGCCGAACGATCCCAACGCCATGGCGCTGGCCACCGCCTCGCCGGAGGGGCGGCCCTCGGTGCGTATGGTGCTGCTGAAGGAGTGGGATGCGCGCGGCTTCGTCTTCTACACCAACACCGAAAGCCGCAAGGGCGGCGAGCTGAACGCCAATCCGCACGCCGCCCTGCTGTTCCACATGTAAGGGACTGCACCGCCAGACACGGACGGGCGCGGTTGAGCGTGTCCCGGATGCCTGTGTTGCGTCCCGCGCCCGCCTGTCACGCCTCCCGGGGTTGGCGTTATCGCCGGGCCACGGAAATTCCCCCGCCAGGCCGGCGCGGCGCCGGCCAAGGGCACGAAGGCTGGATCAGGCGCGGCGACGGCGTCGCACCCCCGCGAGGCCGAGCAGGCCGGTTGCCAGGATGGCCAGCGCACCCGGTTCGGGGGCTTCCACGGTCGCCAAGAGGTCCAGATGTGTGCCATAAATTCGTTCGTCTATTACATAATCCGTATAATTCATAACGCACGTAGCTGTATAGTCATAGTAACTACCATTGTTACCATTATAGGTGAAAGCGCTGCAGGACGCTCCCGATATTTCCAACGAACTGAAATTCGTGGGTTGCCCACCGGAGAGCTGGTCGCTGCCATACTGCAAAATGCTGGCGAGCAGTACATCGGAACCAGAAAAGGTATTGCTGAAAAGCAAGTCCAGAGCGCCGCCCAGGAAGACGCTGTCGGTAACCACCAGAGAACTGTAAGAGCTTGGCGAGTCTATTGCGATATCAAGTTCGCCACCGGCATCCTGCGTGTAATTGCCGTTGACCGTCATTTTGCCTGGTGAATCGCCTGGCGCCACGACTCCGGAGTTGAAGAGATCTCTCTTGGTGGTCGGGGTTCCGATGGTGCCGGTTCCGTTCAGGTGCCCGCCACTCTCAACGGTGACGGTGGATCTCGTCAGCGTGCCGTTCAATGTCAGCGACGCGCCGCTCTTGATCGTTGTGGCCCCCCCATAGGTGCCGGCGCCGTTCAGCGTTTCATGACCGCCGCCAATCGTCAGACTGCCACCCCCGTTCAGGCCAATGCCGCCGGCATAGGTGCCGGACGCGTCCGACAGCGTCAGCAGATGGTCAGCGAGATCGATCACTCCCGAGGAACCGTTGCTCGAAAGCGACTTGATCGTCTGGTCCCCGGCAATCGTAAACGTGCCGTCGTTCACGACGCCGGAGGAATCGGCGATACTGCCGTTCTTTCCAAGCGTCAGCTTCGCTCCGCTGTCGATCGCCGTGGCGCCGGTATAGGTGTTGACCCCCGAAAGCGTCACGGCGCCGCCGCCGATGGTCAGCCCGCCGCCGTTTGTGGTCGCGCTGGTGATATTGCCGCTGAAAGTGCCCGTTGCCCCCGTCAGGGTTAACGTCTTGGTGTCCAACACGACCGTTCCGCCGCCCTGCAGGGACCTGATCGAGGCGCCGTTGGTGGTCGCGGAAATATCGAACGTTCCGTTGTCCGTGACGGCGGAGGAATCGATTCTGCCCCCGCCGGAGAGAACGAGGGTATCATTGCCGCCGATTGTCGTGGTGCCGGTGTAGGTGTTGGCGCCCGTAAGTGTCTCGACGCCGGTGCCCTTCAATGTCAATCCGCCGCCCACGCCACTAATGACGCCGCCGAAGGTGCCTCCGGGTGCCGACAGGGACAGCGTGGCGGATCCCAGATTGACCGATCCGTTACCCGAAAGACTCTTGATTGTCGTGCCGCTGGTCGCGGTAATATCGAACGCCCCATTATCCACGACGGTGGAGTTGGTGATGCTGCCAGTACTGGTAAGAACGAGCGTATTATTTGGGCCGATCGTCGTGGTGCCACCGTAGGTATTGGTCCCCGACAGGGTCTCGCTGCCCGAACCCGTCAGCGTCAATGCGCTGGCCACCGTGCCAGTGATCTCGCCGCTGAAGGTGCCCGCCGGCGCCGTCAGTGTAAGTGTCTTGCCGCCCAGGTTGACCGTGCCATTGCCAGACAGGCTGGTGTTCGATATTCCGGTCGTAACCCCGCTCAGGTGGAGCACGCCGTTGTCCTGGATGGCGGCAGTGCCGGCGTTTCCTTCGCCGGTAAGCGTCAGCGTGCCCCCGTTGCCGATCGTCGTGCCGCCGCTGTAGGAGTTGGCACCGTTGGCACCGGTAAATACCAGCGTGCCGCCGCTGACATTGATCGCGGTGTTGCCGGAAATCGCGTTGGTCAGCGTCTGTTTGCCGCTGCCGCTGCCGAATGTCAGGGTCGAAAGGGGGGATGCGCTGTTGTAGATCGTGCCGCCGAAAGAAATCGGGGAGGCGTTTGAGCCGCTGAGCGTCAGATCGTGTCCATTGAGGCTTACGCCGCCGATGGTGCCTGTCGAAACCAGGCCCTGGGCGATGTCGCCGTTTTGGTAGAGCAGAACCGTCTTGGAGCCGGTGCCGGAGCCGGCGGTGAACTGCGCTACCGTGCTGGTGTCAGGAGGGGTCCCGCCGACCCAATTCGTGGTCGTGGACCAGTCCCCCAATGTTCCGCCTTTGTAGACGACGGCCGAGGCAGGTCCGGCAGCCAGCGCGGCAATGCCGGCCAGGAGAAGGGTTCGGTAGCTTATCGTCATTGCGAGCATCCCATCGTTTCCCAGCAGCAGTCACAGAACATTATCGATATTATTGAAGCCATAATCCGTTCCGGCAACAAAACAACAGAGCGCACCAACGGCAGGGCGAAACCCTCTTCACCCATGCCGGCCTTTACAGGCGATGGAACTTGTTGCAGCAAAGAATCTATTTTGTCTATGAACGCACTCCGTTTCCTGCCAGTCAATGCAACGTGAGTGCCAAGTGTGGGATTCAAGTGATTCCAAAGGCTTCGGTTGCGCCATGTCATCCTGTGCGCTACCAATTGTAAAGATTTCCGACGCCCCGCTTGGCCGCGCCGCCGTCTTGCCGCCCCGGACTGGTCGTTAAAGCCCTGAAATAAAACGTTTTACCGCCGCCGGTCGCCCGCTCGAAAAACTGTAAAGGTTTCCGACGGCGCGCCTGCCCGGCGTTCAGGCCGGCAGCGCCGCTTGGCGGGGCGCCGCCGCGCTGCCACATAGGCGCCGACGCAGGAGCAACCGCCGGCCATGCCCGATCCGTTCGCACAGTTCCGCACCTGGTTCGCCGAAGCCGAGCGGGCCGAGCCGAACGATCCCAACGCCATGGCGCTGGCCACC
>CAIVPZ010000008.1 GCA_903907955.1 uncultured Acetobacteraceae bacterium
GGGGCAAAACCCCGGGCGAACACAGAACGGAAGCGGGTCAATCCGGGTTCGACGGCCAAAAAATGGCGGATTTCTGCGGCGGCCGTTCCGCAGGCGGACGCATGCTGCACCTGCTTACCCGGGGTTTTGCCCCGGTTACGTTCCAGGGTAGCGGCACCTTGAGGGGCTGAACCCTGTCCTACCCTGTCCGGCCCTCTGATGGGTGGACTCTGGTGACGGCATGCCAGGAAGGCGCCGGAAAGGCTGCTCAGAGCCCCGCCGACAAATCCGCCCATCATCCTGCCGAGTCCTTCCGCCAATCGGCGCCGCGCAAGGGAGGTGGCGTTTCACCACCTCCTTCGAGGTAAGCACTGCCGGCCGGCGGCATCCGTTGGGCAGATCACAACGGTTGCTCGCACCCGCGCGGGGCTGCCTGTCCACCTCCGCCCCCTGTCCGAAACCGACCGGTTGCGGACGCTCTCTTGCGCCCTGTCCGAAAATTAGCTTGACGGCATTAAGGACATGGAGGTAATACCGGACATCGGTTTCGGACAGGATACACCACCATGTCACGCACCTTCGCCTACACCCGCGTCAGCACCACGGGGCAGACCACCGAAAACCAGATCGCCGAGATTGCCGCCGCCGGGTTCGCAGTCGATCCGCGCCGCGTCATATCGGAAACCGTATCTGGCAGTTCCGCGATTGAGCAGCGCCCCGGCTTCATGCGCCTGATGGATCGGCTAGAGCATGGCGACGTGCTGGTTGTCACCAAGATGGACCGCTTGGGCCGCACGGCTATTGACGTTACCGCCACGGTTGCCCGCCTGGCCAAGCTCGGTGTGCGTGTCCACTGCCTGCAACTCGGCGGTGCCGACCTGACATCCGCCGCCGGCAAGATGATTATGGGCATGTTGAACACGTTTGCCGAATTCGAGCGCGATCTTCTGATTGAGCGGACGCAATCCGGCTTGAAGCGGGCCAAGACCGAGGGCGCGGCAATCGGGCGCCCGGCTGCACTCGACCCCGCCACACAGAATGCAGTGCGTGCCGCGCTTCAGGCAGGCGCCAGCGTGTCGGAACTGGCGCGGCAGCACGGCACCAGCCGGCAAACCATCATGCGGGCCAGGGACGCCGCAGCAGCCTGACACCACCACGCCGAGGGCACCGGGCCGGGCAGCAATGTCCGGCCCGTTCCATGTCTGCCCATAGCCGCCGGCAAGCATCCATCCCCACATAGCGACAGAGAGAGACAATAACCGCCACAACATGCCGCAACGTGCCAAGCTATGCCGCAGTAGCCGCCGGTTGAAATCCTTGACAAATAGGGCACATGCCCCCTATATGTTCGCAGCATGTCACGCACACCCGCGCCTGATCGTCCGTCGTCACTCGAAAGCATCCCGCCGCCCTCCGCCGAGGCGGCGCTGAAACACCGCCGCGCCCGTCGCGTCGGCCCGAATTCGCGCCCGAAGGCGCTGGCCAACATGGACCGCCGGACCAAGCCGGCGCGGCTGCTCAAGCAAATGGAAGCGGACTTGACCCGCCATGTTGGCGGCACCCCCTCGGCGACGCAGCGCGCCCTGATCGCGCGATGCGCCATGCTGACCCTGCATGTCGCGATGTTGGACGCGCGGGCGCTTGAGAACGGCGGCGCAATGTCCGGGCACGACCAGCGCGCCTATCTCGCGTTTTCGAACAGCTTGACGCGCGCCCTCCGCGACCTCGGCCTGGACGCCGCCGCCGCCGCCCCGCCGAGTTTGGCGTCCATCCTGGCCGCGCCTGCACCCGCCTCAAGGCGGGTGCAGGCCACGCCACGCCCGGATGCACCCGCCGACACCGCCGGGCCGCTGGCGGGCTTCCACGACGATGAAGATCAGGTAGCGTGACCGTGGCGGGAAACGCGGGCACGCGACGGACCGGCGGGCGGGGTGCGGATGGGTGTCCGCGCCCGCCGGCTTCCATCATCGACACGATGGACCATCCGGCGCTGTTCAGGTCGCACTTCGACGGCGCGTCATGGGATCGCTGGAAGGTGGCACTCAAGGCCCTGTTCGCGTTGCCGATGGACGATGCCGATCTGGCGACGTTCGCGGAACACACAGGCCGCGCCGCGGCTCCCGCGGTGCCGTTTCGGGAAGCGGCATGGGTGGTGGGCCGGCGGGGCGGAAAGTCCAGAATCCTCGCGCTGCTGGCCGTGTTTGTGGGCTGTTTCGTTGACCACGCGCCGCACCTGGCAGCGGGTGAACTGGCAACGGTTGCGGTGATTGCCGCAGACAGGCGACAGGCCCGCGTGGTGTTGAGATACATCCTCGGCTTGCTCCGCTCCGCGCCGTGCCCGCCCTGGCCGCGTTGATCGAGACTGAGACAGCCGAGTCCGTCACCCTGACGAACCGAGTCCAGATCGAGGTGGCAACCGCCAGCTTCCGGGTAACGCGCGGATATAGTTTCGCCGCCGTTCTTTGTGACGAAATTGCATTCTGGCGCAGCGACGAAGCATCCGCCGCGCCGGATACGGAAATCCTGCGCGCCCTGCGGCCCGGCCTGTCCAACCTCGGCGGGCTGTTGCTGCTGGCATCATCGCCCTACGCCAAGCGCGGCGCGCTGTGGGAGGCATTCAAGCGCCATTATGGCCGAGACGATGCCCGCGTGCTGGTGTGGCAGGGCAGCACCGAACAGATGAACCCGCGCATAGACCCGGCGATCATCGCCGAGGCGCGCGAGGATGACCCCGAAGCGGCATCGGCCGAATATGACGCGCAGTTTCGTTCCGATATCGCTGCATTCGTCGCGCGTGAAGTGGTCGACGCCGCGACGGTTCCGGGCCGGCACGAACTGCCATATCGTTCCGGTGTGAAGTATCGCGCCTTCGTTGACCCGTCCGGCGGCTCGGCGGATTCGATGACGCTGGCGGTTGCGCACCAAGAGGACGGTTGCAGTGTTCTGGACGCTGTTCGTGAGGTTCGCCCGCCGTTCGGGCCTGA
>CAIVPZ010000009.1 GCA_903907955.1 uncultured Acetobacteraceae bacterium
ATTCCGCGTCGGTCGGTTCACTCGGGTAACGCAGCTTGTCCCGGTTGTGTCGAACGGCTCTCATCTGTCCACATCTGGCACCTCGCGAATCAGTGCCAGCCATAGAGTCACAGGTGATTCAATGAGTTCAAGAGCATACTTCAGCGACCAGGCCAACCAATTCAAAAGACTCGATAACTTTCCGGACGGACACTCAGACCGCCATGGCCGGCCACAACCGCGCGCCCGGTATCCAACCACGAGACCCCAGCACACCGACGGCGGGCGAGCGCCCCCAGGGCGACTCGCCCTTGCCTGGCAGGGGCACCACACGGAAGGGGACGAAGGGCTGGCCCAACGGTCCGCCACGCGCGTCGCCTCGGCATGCCCAGCGGGGCAGCGTGGGGGGGCGAAAAGGGGACCTGCTGGGGACCGGGGGTTAGCCCCGCTGGCGGCCCCGGTCACCTGCGGCCAGAAACGCATTGGGTTTCAATGGGAAGGGTGGTGGGCGCAGTAGGACTCGAACCTACGGCCCGCTGATTAAGAGTTGAAAAGAGTGGGCTATAACGCGTTGACATTCAATGCGTGCTATTCTGGTGTGCTTAAGGTGTGCTACGCGTTGAAATATTAAACAAGAACATCAAGCGGTTATATCTTGGTCGTTCGAAAGTCTTATCTTGCCGTGGTCGAGTCTTATTCTGTCAGCGTTTCCCGCGTCTTGCCGTTGTTCATCGTGAGCGCGGATGGAACCCGCTGATTATCGCCGCGAGGCGATCCTACCAGCCGGTCTGCCGATCGCCAACTGGCGCGCTTTGGCAGGCTGACACATTGCCGTTCAAGCCCTTGCTGCGGTTCTCGGCATCGGCAGCCAATGCCCTGTTGATGCGCTTTTGATAGGCCCAGTAGCGTTGCCATCGTGCGCGTTCCTCGTCGTAGTTGGGCTGTTCGGCCTCGCCGTGTTCGTGTTCGGCCTCCGCAAGCCTCGCCTTGGCCTTGCGTTCCTGTTCAGCAGCGTCGCGAACGCGGTCTTGATAGCTCTGCGCCGCTTGGCTGCGCTTGTGCCGTGCGTTGTCCAGTTTCTGCTGCGCTGCGGCACGCTTCTTTGCGTCGTGCTCGGCGTCGCGTTGTTCGGCTTCGATGATTTCGTGGTAGCGCATATCTGTCCCCCCATTTTCGTATGTCCCCGTATTTATTGCGAGCGAGGCCGCCAGCCGAGCCGAACGGATATTGGTTTAACCAACATCGGGCTTGGGTGCAGATTGCTACGCAGGCACGCTGCCGTTTTTCGAGACTGCAAGAGTTCCCGTCTAATGATGGTCAGGCGCGTCAACGCCAGATCAGCCCAATGCAAATCAGAACAAGCGATGTTAATCCAGCACGAGCTTAAGGTCCGGCTTCCCTGCCCATTCTAAACAATGCATAGCCTTCATCAAAAAACTTGCGCTTAGTAAAGACCAACGCATTCCCATCGCATCGCAGCGTCATCTCGTATTTTGCATCGTTTTCAGCATACATCTTCCACAAAATATAACCTTCGTTGGATTTTCGCGAAAAGCCTGTTGGCCATAACAAATATCTGTCAAACTTACCCGATTGATTTCGCACGTTTAAATCCGTCTGCCTCTCGACATCTGCCATACATTCTTCGCTTGTGTTATAGCGGATCGGCGCAACATTGTATGTTTCGATCGTATGGTCCACTCGCGCTATCGCTGGCGCTGTTGGAGCAAGCAGAATAGCCGCAGAAAGCAAGTGCCGTCTCATTTTTTCACCTCCGTCGGCTCAATGCCTTTAGCGCATTTCGGGTTCATTGACCACCCTCGCAAAACCTCGTCGTTGCGATGCAGATGCCTGGACTCGCAGCGAAAAGTTGTCAGCCACATTGCCTTGGTCGCCACTTGCCGGTTTCACGGCTTCGGCCGAGCCCGACAACTCGGCAAGCGGCTGACCCCGATAGCCCGATGCTACCGGTCAAGCCTGGACCGACATCGTCTTTAGCGCTAAATGCACTTTCGCCGCTGCCGGAGATCATTCCCATGATTGACGATCAAGAAATGAAAAGTTTTGTCGTTGATGTCTCAAACCTGCCGGCGAATTTCCCAACACACAGGCACGCGGGCACCTTCTGGGAGGCGCTTGGCCGTGCAGTTGCCACATTCGGATTTCTTGAAGAGGTGTTGGGAAAGGCCATTTTTTCAGTTACTGCAACACGACGCATACCCGACAACAAGCTAGAATCCGCCTTTGAAAAATGGCTTCCGTTGTTGGAGAAGGCGCTTTCTGATCCGCTTGGCGGTCTTATAGATTCCTATGGCAAGGCGGTCCGATCTAACAGCAATGCTTCGATTACCAACCTCGATGAGTTGCTGGACAAGCTCCGAAATGCATCGAACATTCGGAATGTCCTGTGCCACGGTTCATGGAGAGCACCCGATGAACAGGGACGGTCTCTTCCGTTTTTTGTTAATCGGAAAGCGTTGGTATTTGACACGCCCATAGATGTTGCGTTCCTACATCAGGTGCAGTTGCATGTCGCTGAACTAGCTTGCGAGGTCGTCAGTAGCGTTACACAAATGGGCTTGCAGTTTCCTGGATCGAGCGGCCCAGGGGTTCCAATATTTGTGCCTCGGCGCGGGGAGGCGCGAGAGGGGTAGCTTCGGGTCAACTCATCATTCCGTTAAATGGATAGCGGCCAGCCCCTGCCAATGGTCGATATGGTGAACCGGTGCGCTATCCGTTTAACGGATAGCACCCGGTCCCGCTGATCGTGATCGGCAGCCTGGAAAAGTTTAGGGACCAAACTTTTCGTCTACCAACATTGGTAGCCGGCGCCATCAAGCCTGCGCAGGCTTCGGCTGCGACCGGCGCTTGAGGACCTTCTTGCGCTCCGCCGCAGCGCCGGCCAGTTGGGTATCGAGTTCGCCAGCCTTGATAGCCTCGATCAGCGTGTCGATCACACCCGGCAGCGTGGCCAACTTGCCGACTTCGATGGATACATTGCCGGCCTTGTCGAGCGCGACCGCCTTGGAGCCGTAGCGGATTGAGAAGAACACCATGCCCTTGGTGTCCTCGAACCAACCCCGGCGGATGTGCCGCGGTTCCTGGACGCGGATGCGGTTGCCGGCACCATCTTTCCTGGTGACCGCCTTGTAGGCCAGATGCGGGGTGCCGGACAGATGGCCCTCGACCAGTGCGCGCTGTTCGGTCAGGTGGTTGATGGCGCGGACACGCAACGCCTCTTTCGGCGTCAACTTGCTGGTCTGTGCCAGCGCCTGCGTGGACAACTTCAACTTGGCGATGTGCGACACGGGGCAACTCCTTGTTCCAACTCCGTTTCGTGTCGCTACGAGTAACAGCCTTACGATACAGGACAAGAAAAAGCCTGCCGGACGATCAAAATATCTGGCAGGCCTGCGAGGTTAGCCGACAGGGCCGACAAGAGTAATATTATTACTCTTGTCAGATATGTGCGGCTACCAATCGAGAGGAGCGGGCTTGTTCATCGCCGGTCGGTTGCGCGACAGCACCGTGATGAAGCGCTTGCGCAGTTCGGCAAAGGCGCTGGCGATCATCTGTTCCAGTTCGGCAGCATCAACGCTGGCATCGGGGCTGCGCTTCAGCCGGCGCGCGACATCACTCAAGCGCATTGCGAGATTGGCAACCACGGCGGCGCTTGGTTCGCGGCGTGCGCAGACGAGATCGTCGTAGTAGCGCGGACGCCTGCCAAGAAAGTCGGTGGAGAACTCGCCGTGTGAACTGACGAGTTTCGCGCGCTTGAGATAGCGGAAAGCATTTTCTAATAACATATTGAGCCTTTCTAACGGTTGTGTTATAAATAATGTTGCGGATAACCCCGTATACGCGATCGCCATACACGCGCGTATTCGTATTTATGACGGCAACCATTCATTTAACTGATTTTGAGGACGACCAACAATGTGGACATCAAGCGAGAGCGCATCGAAGCAGCCAGCAGCAAGACCGAGCACGCACGATCCAACGCGATACACGCCACCCCCCGAAGTGGCGAAGTTTCGGCAGGCATTTCAGCAGATGTTCGAGGACTTTCAGCCGAACGCGTGGATCACGCTGGTATTCAACCGGCAGACGGGCTTCGGCCACCACCATCGAGGCAACGGCGCCGGCACGCCGACCGAGCACCACGACCCCGGAGCAGCAGGCCCGGTGATCCGCCACTTTCCGGCGATCGAACGCGGATCAATCACCAACCGTTCGACGCAATGGCCGGCCCCGCTTTCCATCGACGCGGCGCGTGCTACCCTCGACGAGTTTCACGAACGGCTGGACAAGCGCGTGTTCGGGCACAAGTGGTGCTTCGATGCCGGTTGCCGGTCGCCCTATATCGGCGTGGTCGAGAACCCCGACACGAACATCCATCTTCACGTGGCGTTTCGCTTCCCGGCTGACCGACTGAAAATCGTGTTCGACCTGGCCGACACGCTTTGGCGTCATCGCCATCTCGCGCCGAGCGGCAACGCCTTGGTGAAGGCGCCATACGATTTACCCGGCTTGGGCGCATACACGGCCAAGCGACTGACGCCGGCCAACTCCGATCTCATCTTGATTTCGAATGTCGGCTGGCTGAACTAACCCATAGGAACCACTGAATATCACTTGTCGTAGTACGCGGTGCGCTGTTCGAAGATTTCGTTTGAGCCTACCAAGACGGCCATCCCGGTTTCCGGGAGGGTCGTAGTAGCATTCTATTCTATAATAGATACACGCTACGACACGACACGCAACACGCTACGACACCACAGCACACGACAGCACACGACAGCACGACAACGATAGTCAGAGAATGACAACGACAGCACACGACAGCCAACGACATTCAAATACGGACACACGCCAGCCTAACATAGTTTGCTACGCGAACAACCTGATCACGCACGCAACTTATATAGCCACAGACAGATCGCTATGTTGGTTTAACCAACATCCCCATCCAGCGAGCACGCCGACCACTGAAAAGTTTGGAGTCCAAACTTTTTCGATGCCGAGGCATGCCGATCAACAGGCCGTTGGTTCGAGGCGCAACGCCGGCACGCAGCCAGAAAGTTTGGTCCCCAAAGTTCTCGACGCCCAAGCCCAGCAGGCACAAACCCGACTGCTACCAATCTTGGTAGCGTTGTAACCGTGAAAAGCCTTTTCCGGCCGGTTGTGGCAACTTGCCACGCCTCGGCGCCAACCGATTATCGCGTGCTATTATTCCAAGGTCGATCACGCTGGCAATGCCGACACGCGGGCCGACGACACCAGGCGGCTGATCGTCGCGGGGTTGACCCCGAACAAGCGCGCTGCCTCGGCACCAGTGCGCCGGCCGGTGCTGACCATATCCACGACCTCTGCGCGCTGAACCGGTGTCAGTTTGGGACGCCGGCCACCACGCCGGCCCTGCTTGGCAGCAGCAGCCAACCCGGCGCGCGTCCTCTCTCGAACCATAGCCCGCTCGAACTCCGCAAAGGCCCCGAGCATCGCCAGCATCATCCGGCCAGCCGGCGCCGTCGTGTCGATGGCCTCGGTCAGTGATCGAAAGCCGGCGCCAGCCTTGTCCAGCCGATCCATAATGTGGAGCAGGTCTTTGAGCGAGCGCGACAGCCGATCCAACTTCCACACCACGACCACATCACCGGCGCGCGCCTGGTCCAGCAGCCGATGAAGTTGGGGCCGGTCCCAGCGACCACCCGAAGCGTGCTCGGTGAAGATGCGTCCAACGCCGGCTGCGGTTAGCGCGGCCTCTTGCGCCGTGGTATCCTGGTCCTCGGTTGAGACCCGTGCGTATCCCAAAAGCATCGCTGCCACCTTGCGTCTTGCGAAATCCCGTTGCGTTCTGTCTCGCTATAGCAATAAGTCTGCGCAACACGCAAGCCGACAGGTTCGTTGAGTGGCGAGTTCCGTTGCGAATATGAGCGTTTCTACAACGAAATGGCGGGCGCCGGCAGCGGCTCAATTCCGCCGGCGGGCCGAAAAATGGTGCCGGACGCTGCGACAAGCGTTGCGAGCCGGAGCCGGACAGGGCTGCTACGCAAGTGCGCTATCGGCGCGCAACCGCTGCGAGCAGCGTTCTGTAGCGTTTACAGGGGTGTATCAGCAGGCGGGCAGCACGCAGGCCCCCGAAAGTTTGGGGACCAAAGTTTTCGGTCGCAGCCGGCAGGGCCGCGCCGGCCATCACTACGAGGTCCACTCCGGCCGCAGTTTGTCTTTGATCGCAGCGATGCTCACGTCGGCATAGAACTTGTTGATCATCTCGGTGCCGGTGCCGCACATCTGCGCCAGATCGAAGATGGTCACATTGTGGATGAGTTGTTGGCTGATGAAGAAGTGGCGGAATGAATAGGCTGTCCGGCGGATGCCGCGATAATCGGTCTTCAACCCCGCCAGATCGAGCAGGTCGTTGAAGCCGTGCTTGACCGAATACAGCCGCTTGCCGTCTTCGCCACAGAACACGGGATCGGTTGGGTTCGGCTGCCGGCCAAGATCGCGCTTGAACAGGTCCCAGAGTTGATCGAACCACGGTATCACCGCGTGCTTCGGCGGAAAGGTTCGCGACTTGCCTTTGCCGAACACCCGAAGTTGGATGTCGCGCTGGCCGATCGGCTGGGACCGCGTGGCTTCGTAGCCGATCACATCACCCCAGTTGAGTTTGCGTGCTTCGGTCGGTCGCATACCCGAGTAGGCAAGGATACACATCCAGGAATGAAGAATCAGCCGGTCGCGTCGAATTGCCGGGTGAAGGTTCCGCTCGGCAAGCCGCTGTAGGCTCAACTCCAAGAGCCGGCCCAACTCGTCGGAACTGAAAGAGGGGCGGGCGTTGGGCTTGCCGGCCTTCCGGGTTTCGATATCTGGTATGTCTTTGATGAGGCCGTTTCGTTTAGCGTATTTGAGGAAGGTTCGCAGCACGACCGCTTCGGTGCCCAGCGTGCTGTTGCTCGGCTTGGTGCGTTGGCTGGCGGTGATCCAGCGCCGCATCTGCCGGCCATCGCGTGGATAGGTGACGAATTCGATGTTCTTTCCCGGCCCCGTTGACCAGTAGGCGTATCGCCATTCCTGGAAGCGGTTGATGGCCACCTCGTTGATGGTGTCGATCGGCTGCTGATCCCAGAACCCTGCGATATATCGCGTGGCGATACCCTGGTACTGCGCCGCGAGTTTGGGCTTGATGTCGCCTCGCGCAGCCTCGGCGTCGAGTTGCTGGCACCACGCTTCGACAACCGATCGAACCGTGTGCTTCTTGACCGTGAGGCCGTTTTCGCTGCGGGCTTTGGCCTCGGCCCATACCAGCATCGCAGCGTGGTGGGCTTGGGTGGGGTCGGTCGTGTCCAGCGCTTTGCGTATCTGCCCTGCGCCTTTGAGGCTGAACCGAACCCAGTAGGGGCCGTCGGGCTTGCGCTGATAGAGGGTGAAGGGGGCACGGGCCTTGCTCATTCGTACAGCACCTCCGTTTTAGTCGGTCAACTGACCGTGCTAGCGGTGTGCTTTCGGAAGCGCTAACCCATTGAAAAATGGTAAGCGGACACCCCGTGTGCTACGGTGTGCTAACTTACTTTCGTTGCGGAGAGAGGACAACTCGCGCGGTAAGCGCTTGATTTAACTGGCGGGGCTGGTGGGCGCAGTAGGACTCGAACCTACGGCCCGCTGATTAAGAGTCAGCTGCTCTACCAACTGAGCTATGCGCCCGGCCCACACCACGATCGGGCACCGCCCGGATCGCCAAGGCGCGCCCTATAGCAAGCGGGTTCCGCCCTGTGAAGGGCCTCACGCTATGCCTCCGGGGAAATCGCACCTCCAGGTCGCCTCACGTTGCCTCGCGCTGGCGCACTGTCCTCGCCGCTCACCCGCCGGCTTGCGTCCAGTGCAACCCCGTGCTTCGGTGCGCGCAGGGATCGGGCCGACGCGGGACGGTCTCATCCGTCATAACAACGCGCAAGGTGACCCTGTGGCCCAGACGCTGCAGCAAATATTCTTTGACCTGTTCGGCGCCGACGCCATGATTGCCTTCAGTCCGGCCTATGCATTGCAGCAACTCGTCAACGGCCTGACCCTGGGCATGATTTATGGCCTGATCGCGGTGGGCTACACCATGGTCTACGGCATCATCGGCATGATCAACTTCGCCCATGGGGACATCTTCATGGTCGGCGCGTTTCTGTCCCTGATCGCGCTCACCGGCCTGTCCGCGCTGGGCATCACCTCGGTGCCGCTGGCGCTGGCGATCACCCTGCTGTTCGCCGCCGGCATCGCTGCCCTGTATGGCTGGACGGTGGAGCGCATCGCCTACCGCCCGTTGCGCGGCTCGTTCCGGCTGGCGCCGCTGATTTCGGCCATCGGCATGTCCATCGTACTGCAGAACTTCGTGCAGGTCAGCCAGGGCGCCCGCGTCAAGCCGATGGCGCCCATGATCGACGGCAACCTGCCGCTGTTCGCCGACGGCCTTTTCACCGCCCAGATCTCGGCCATGCAGGTCGCCATCATGCTGACCACCCTGCTGGTGCTCGGCGTGTTCACCTGGCTGGTCACCCGCACTCCGCTCGGCCGCGCCATGCGCGCCTGCGAGCAGGACCTCAAGATGGCCGGCCTGCTCGGGATCGACACCGACGCCACCATCAGCCTCACCTTCGTCATCGGCGCCGCCCTGGCCGCGGTCGCCGGGCTGATGTTCCTGCTCTATTACGGCGTCATCGACTTCTATATCGGCTTCGTTGCCGGGGTGAAGGCATTCACCGCGGCCGTGCTGGGCGGGATCGGCTCGCTGCCGGGGGCCGTGCTGGGCGGGCTTGCCATTGGCTTGATCGAGACCTTCTGGTCGGCTTATTTCACCGTCGAATACAAGGATGTCGCCGCGTTCTCGATCCTGGTGGTGGTGTTGATCTTCATGCCTTCCGGCCTGCTCGGCCACGCCGACGTCGAGAAGGTCTGACCATGCCGGCCCGCGCCGGCGCGGCGCTGCGTGACGCCTTCCTGTCCGCCCTGGTCGCGCTCGGCCTGTTCGGCGTCCTGATCGGCCTGAAGACCGAGTCCGGCCCCGGCAGCCTGGTGCTGGTGGCGCGTCCCTGGGCGGTGGTGATCGCGGTCGGCCTGGTGTTCGCGGGCCGCCTCGCTTTGCTGGCCTGGCGCGGCTGGCGGCCGGCCGGCACCCCGTCGCCGCGCCGGCTGGTCGCCGTGGGCGGCCGGATCGGGCGCGTCCTCGCCCCGCTGTTGCTCGCCTTCGCGCTCAGCCTGCCCTTCTACGCCGGTCGCTACTGGATGGATCTCGGCATCCTGGTGCTCACCTATGTCATGCTGGGCTGGGGGCTGAACATCGTGGTCGGGCTGGCCGGGCTGCTCGACCTCGGCTACGTCGCCTTCTATGCCGTCGGCGCCTATTCCTACGCCCTGCTGGCGCAGACCTTCGGCCTCGGCTTCTGGACCTGCCTGCCGCTCGCGGGCCTGTTGGCGGCCTGCTGGGGGGTGATGCTCGGCTTCCCGGTGCTGCGGCTGCGCGGCGACTACCTGGCCATCGTCACCCTGGCCTTCGGCGAGATCATCCGCATCGTGCTGCTCAACTGGGTTTCGCTGACCAACGGCCCCAACGGCATTTCCGGCATTCCCCGCCCAACCCTGTTCGGCCTGACCTTTTCGATGGGCGGCGGCCCCGGCACCGTATCGCATTTTTTCGGCGTGGAGCCCGACATCAGCCAGCGGGTGATCTTTCTGTACTATGTCATCCTTGGCCTTGCCCTGCTGACCAACTGGGTGTCGCTGCGTCTGCGCCGGCTGCCGCTCGGCCGTGCCTGGGAGGCGTTGCGCGAGGATGAAATCGCCTGCCGCGCGCTCGGCATCAACGTCACCACCACCAAGCTCACCGCCTTTGCCATCGGCGCCTGCTTCGGCGGCTTCGCCGGCGCCTTCTTCGCCACCCGCCAGGCCTTCATCAGCCCGGAGAGCTTCACCTTCATGGAGAGCGCCATGGTGCTGGCGATCGTCGTGCTGGGCGGCCTCGGCAGCCAGCTCGGCGTGGCGCTGGCGGCGCTGATCATGATCGGCGGTTCGGAGCTGTTCCGCGACTTCGCCGAATACCGCATGCTGGTGTTCGGCGGGGCGCTGGTGGCGATGATGATCCTGCGCCCGCGCGGCCTGGTGTCCGGGCGCACGCCCTCGGTTTCCCTCGGCACGGCGAAACAGATATCCCCGGATCTGATCGCCCAGGGGCGCGGCTGATGCCGGCACCGCTGATGCCGGCGTCGTTGCTGGAGGTGCGCGACCTCACCATGCGGTTCGGCGGCCTCACCGCCGTTTCCTCGCTTTCCTTCGCCGTTCGCGCCGGCGAGATCACCGCCGTCATCGGCCCCAACGGCGCCGGCAAGACCACCGTGTTCAACTGCATCACCGGCTTCTACCGCCCCACCGCCGGCGGCATCGCGCTTTCCCCCCCCGGTGGCGGCACGCTGGCGCTGGAGCGCATGCCCGGCCACCGCATCGCCCGCCGCGCCCGCGTGGCCCGCACCTTCCAGAACATCCGCCTGTTCGCCGGCATGACGGTGCTGGAAAACCTGCTGGTGGCGCAGCACAACACGCTGATGCCCTCGGTCGCCAGCGGGCTGCTCGCCGTGTTCGGCCTGTCCGGGCACGCCCATGCCGAGCGCGCCGCCATTGCCCGCGCCCGCTTCTGGCTCGACGCCGTGGACCTCGCCGCCCGCGCCGACGACCCGGCCGGCGCGTTGCCCTATGGCGCGCAGCGGCGGCTGGAGATCGCACGGGCGATGTGCACCTCCCCGGTTCTGCTCTGCCTCGACGAGCCGGCCGCCGGGTTGAACCCGCGTGAATCCGAGGAACTCTCCACCCTGCTGCGCCGCATCCGCGACGGTGCCGGCGGTGAACCCGGCTGTTCCATCCTGCTCATCGAGCACGACATGGGCGTGGTCATGCGCATCTCCGACCACATCGTCGTGCTCGATCACGGCCGCAAGATCAGTGACGGCAGCCCCGCCGAGGTGCGTGCCGACCCCGCCGTGATCGCCGCCTATCTCGGCGATGGCGACGACGACGACAGCCCGGCAACCGCCGCATGAGCGCGCTGCTGCGGCTGTCCGGCGTCACCGCCTTCTACGGCGCCATCCAGGCGTTGAAGGGGGTCGATCTCGACGTGCATGAAGGCGAGATCGTCACCCTGATCGGCGCCAACGGGGCCGGCAAATCCACCCTGATGATGACCATCTGCGGCAACCCGCGCGCCCGCGACGGGGTGATCCGCTATGACGGCCGCGACATCACCCACCTGCCGACGCACGAGATCATGCGCCAGGGCCTCGCCCAGTCGCCTGAGGGCCGGCGCATCTTCCCGCGCATGACGGTGCACGAAAACCTGCTGATGGGCGCCTACGGCCGCGACAGCACCGAGGCCGGGCAGACCATGGAACAGATGTTTGCCCTGTTTCCCCGCCTGAAGGAGCGGCTGTCGCAGCGCGGCGGCACGCTCTCCGGCGGCGAGCAGCAGATGCTGGCGATCGCCCGCGCGCTGATGAGCCGGCCGCGGCTGCTGCTGCTGGATGAACCCTCGCTGGGGCTGGCGCCGCTGGTGGTGCGGCAGATCTTCGGCGCCATCCGCGACCTGAACCGGCGAACCGGGCTGACGGTGCTGCTGGTCGAGCAGAACGCCTTCCAGGCGTTAAGGTTGGCGCACCGGGGCTATGTGCTGGTGAACGGCAACATCACCATGGCCGGCACCGGCGCCGACCTGCTGGCAAGGCCCGAGATACGGGCAGCGTATCTGGAGGGAGGAACCTAATAGAATGGGGTCCAGGGGGCCACCGCCCCCTGGCGGGTCCAGGGCAGCGCCCTGGCCTTTTCTTTCTTACTGCGTCTGCTGAATAGCCGTAAGCACCCACCGCCCGCCCGGCGCGCGAAGAAACGTCCAGATCTCGGTGGCCTGGGTGCGGCGCTGCGGATCGCCATCCACCACGCGGCCGGCCGAATCCGTGGTGACGTCGATCATCGAGAAGCGCATGGCGACGGTGGCGTATTCGCGGCCGGGCTCCGCCCAGGCTTCGGCCAGGTCGCCCTGCTCCAGCTTGACGTTGGTTACCATGTTGCGCACGCCGCGGCTGGTCTGCTCGGCCAGTTGCTCGGCGAAATAGCTGAGCATTTCCGGCGTGCTGATGGCGCGCAGCATGTCCAGGTCGTGGTTCGACCAAGCCGCCTGCACCGCCTGCAGCAACTGCTCGAAGGCCTGGAAGTCGGCCGGCAGGATCGCCACCGGCTGCTGCACCGGCCCGCCGCCACCACCTGCCACCGGCCCGCCCGGGGCACTGCCGGGCGCGGCGTCGCGCGCGAGCAGGTTCGGCCCGGCGAAGGCCGGCAGCGCGCCGCGGAAGAACCGGCGGAACAGGAATCGCACCAGCAACACCAGCAGGAATATCTGCAGCAGGAAGCCGAGGAAGCCGCCGAAGCCGGAAACGCCGCTGAACATCCCGCTGCCGAACAGCAGCCCGCCGATGCCCGCCCCGATCAGCCCGCCCATCAGGCCCGACATGAACGACGACCGCGGCGCGGCATAACCCGGTGCCATGCCCGGCGCGCCGAAGGACGGCTGGGATTGCGGCGTCATGCTGCGCTGCATCGGCATGGCCGCCGAGGGCGCGGTGTTGGTCGCTGGCGGGGGCGAATAGGTCTGGCTGCCCCGGCTGCCCATGGAGGAGCCGGCGCTGGAACTGGTGGACCCGGCCCGCGCGAACGCAAGCCCCGGCGCAAGCGCCAGCGCAACGGCGGCGAAGGCGGCGATCAGAACGGAGGTGCGGCGCATGGGGTGCTCACGTTTCCACTGGCGGAAGCGGGGATATGGGGACGTACCGGTAGAAACAATAGGGCCGGTTGCAACGGCTGGCGGGATCAGCCCCCGGCCATGGTCATGCCGTCCACCCGGACGGTGGGCGAATCGACGCCGCGCCGGAACACCAGGTCGTTCGCCGGCACGATGGCGGCGAACATCTCCTGCATGGTGCCGGCGATCGTCACCTCGGCCACCGGTTCGGCCAGCACGCCGTCGCGGATCATGAAGCCGGCGGCGCCGCGGCTGTAGTCGCCGGTTACCATGTTGATGCCCATGCCGATCAGCTCGGCGACATACAGCCCCTCCTTGATGTCGGCGATCAGTTCCGCCGGGGTCAGCGTGCCGGGGCGCAGGTAAAGATTGCTCGGCGCCGGGTTGGGCGGGCCGCCGGTGCTGCGGCTGGCATGGCCGGTGGAGCGCAGGCCAAGCTGGCGGGCGCTGCGCGAATCCAGCAGCCAGGTCTGCAGCACGCCGTCCTCGACCAGCAGCAGCTCGGCGGTCGGCACGCCCTCGCCGTCGAACGGGCGGGAGCGCAGGCCGCGCCGGCGCCGCGGGTTGTCCACCACGGCGATGCCGGGGGCGAACACGCGGCTTCCCATGCGGTCCTTGAGGAAGCTGGTGCCGCGCGCCACCGAGGCGCCGTTGATGGCGCTGGCGAAATGGCTGATCAGCCCGCCGGCCACCCGCGGGTCGTAGATCACCGGGATTCTTGCCGTTTTCGGCCGCGCCGGGTTCAGCCTTGCCACCGCCCGCTCGCCGGCGGTGCGGCCGATCTTCGCCGCGTCCTCCAGGTCGGCCAGGTGCACGCTGGTGGCGTAATCATAGTCGCGCTGCATGCCGGTGCCGCTGCCGGCCAGCACGCTGGCCGAAAGCGAATGGCTGCTGCGGGCGAACCGCCCGGCGAACCCGGCCGAACTGGCCAGCGCCAGCACGGAGCGGCCATAGCCCGCCTCGGCGCCCTCGGAGTTGGTCACTCCGGGCACCGCCAGCGCCGCCTCCTCGGCGGTCGCGGCGCGCGCCATCAGCGCCTCCGCATCCGGCTCGGCGGCATCGTCGAGTTCCAGCGGGCCGGCATCGTCCGGCGGCGCGGCCAGCTCGGCGAGCCCGGCATGCGGGTCCTCCGGCACCACCCGCGCCATTGCCACCGCCCGCTCGGCGAGCAGCGCGAACCCGGCCCGATCGACAGTGCTGGACGACACCATCGCCTGGCGCTGCCCGACGAACACCCGCAGGCCGAGGTCGCGACTCTCGGAGCGTTCCAGATGCTCGGTGCGCCCGAAGCGGCGCTGCACGCTGAGTGAGGTGCCGGACACCAGCAGCGCATCCGCCGCGTCGGCGCCCGCGGCGCGGGCGCGGGCGATCAGGTCGGCCAGCAGGTTGAGATCGTCCATCGCCGCGCGCCCTACGCTGCCAGCCGGTCGGCGATCGCCGGCAGCCCGGGCACGTGGCCGGCCGGGCCGAGCGCGGCCAGCGTCGGGGCGGCGCGGAACAGCCGCACCGCCGCCCGGCTGATATCGGCGATGGTCACCGCCTCGATGCGCGCCACCGTCTCGGCGGTGGGGATCACCCGGTTGAACACCTGAAGTTGCCGTGCCAGCTGCTCGCAGCGGCTGCCGGTGCTCTCCAGCGACATCAGCAGCCCCGCCTTCACCTGCGCCCGCGCCCGCGCCAGCTCGGCTTCGGATACCTGCGTCTGCACCTTCTCCAGCTCGCCCAGGGTCACCGGGATCAGTTCCGCCGCCTCGCTCTCGCCGGTGCCGGCGTAGATGGCGAACACCCCGCTATCCACATACGGCGCGGTGAAGGAATAGATGGAATACACCAGCCCGCGCTTCTCCCGCACCTCCTGGAACAGCCGCGACGACATCCCGCCACCGAGCAGGGTGGACAGCAGCATCACCGGATAGAAATCGGGGTCGCCATAGCCCACCGCGGGGAAGCCGAGCACGATATGCACCTGGTCGAGGTCGCGCGCCTCGCGGAACTCGCCGCCGCGGTACAGCCCGGGCAGCGCCAGCGGGGCGGTGGTGCGCGGCAGGTCGGCGAAGTGCCGCTCCACCAGCTCCAGCACGTTGTCGTGGTGCAGGTTGCCGACCGCCGCGATCACCGTGTTCGAGGTGGTGTAGTGGCTGCGCATGTAGCCCATCAGCATCGCCCGCGTGGCGACCTGGATGCGCTCCTCGGTGCCCAGCACCGGCCGGCCCATCGGCTGGGTGGGATAGGCCGCTTCCTGGAAGTGGTCGAAGATGATGTCGTCCGGCGTGTCGTTGGCCTGGCCGATCTCCTGCAGGATCACGCCGCGCTCGCGCTCCACCTCGGCGGGGTCGAAGGTGGAGTGGCTGAGGATGTCGCCGATGATGTCGGTGGCGAGCCCGAGATCCTCCTTCAAGGCCTTGATGTAGAACGCTGTCTGTTCGCGGGCGGTGTAGGCGTTCATGTGCCCGCCGACCGCCTCGATCTCCTCGGCGATGGCGGCGGCGCTGCGCCGCTCGGTGCCCTTGAAGGCCATGTGCTCGAGGAAATGCGAAATGCCGTTTTCGTCGGCGGTTTCATGGCGGGTGCCGCTGGCCACATAGGCGCCGAACGAGACCGTCTCCACCCGCGCCATCCGCTCGGTGACCACGGTCAGGCCCGAGGGCAGGCGGGTCAGGCGGATCGCGCCCCCTTCGAGGATGCCCTCTTCGGGGATGGTGCTCTCGCTCATGCGGTGTTCCTTTGGACGGCGGCGCGGACCAGGGCCTCGATTGCGGCAAGGTCATTGGGCGCGCGATGATAGCGCTCTGTCCGCTCATATAGGTCGGCCAGACGCGAGGGCAGGGGGGGGCGGCTGCCAATGGCGCGCTGAATTGCGTCGGGGAACTTGGCCGGATGCGCGGTGGCCATGGCGACGGTCGGCACGCCCGGGCAGGGGCAGGCCCGCGCGGCGGCGATGCCGATCGCCGCGTGCGGGTCCACCAGGGTGCCGGTGGCCGCGTGCAGGCGGCGGATTTCCGCCAGCGTGCCGGCGTCGTCGAGGGTGAAGCCGCTGAACAGGGTGGTGGCCCGGCGCCAGGCGTAGTCGGGCACCGGCATGTGGCCCTCGGCGCGGAACGCCGCCATCGCCGCTGCCGTCGCCGCCGGTTCGCGGTCGAGCAGTTCGAACAGCAGCCGCTCGAAATTGGAGCTGACCTGAATGTCCATCGACGGCGACAGCGACGGCTCCACGCCGCGGACCGTCATGTCGTTGGCGGCCAGGAAACGGGCGAGGATGTCGTTGCGGTTCGACCCGACCACCAGCCGCGCCACCGGCAGCCCCATCCGCCGCGCCGCCCAGGCCGCCAGCACATTGCCGAAATTGCCGGTCGGCACGGCGAAGGCCACCTCGCGGTCCGGCGCGCCGAGCGCCAGGGCGGCGGCCACGTAATACGGAATCTGCGCCGCGATCCGGGCCCAGTTGATGGAATTCACCGCCGAGAGGGACATTTCCTGCCGGAACGGCGTATCGGCGAACATCGCCTTCACCAGGTCCTGGCAGTCATCGAAGCTGCCGGCGACCGCCACGTTGGTGACGTTGGCCGCCTGCACCGTGGTCATCTGCCGCCGCTGCACCTCGCTGGTGCGCCCTTCGGGGTGGAGGATGACGATGTCGATCCGCTCCCGCCCGGCGAAGGCTTCGATGGCGGCCGAGCCGGTATCGCCGGAGGTGGCGCCGACGATGGTGACGCGGGCATCCTGCCCGGCCAGCACGTGCTCGAACAGCCGCCCGAGCAGCTGCATGGCCAGGTCCTTGAAGGCGAGCGTCGGGCCATGGAACAGCTCGCAGGCGAACAGGTCGTGGTCGAGCTGGATCAGCGGCACCACCGCGGGGTGGTCGAACCCGGCATAGGCTTCCTGGCACAGCCGCTGCAGGGTGGCATACGGGATGCAGTTGCCGACAAACGGATGCACCACCCGGGCGGCCAGTTCGGCATAGGGCAGGCCGCGCAGGGCGCGCCAGTCGGCATGGGTCAGGCTGGGCCAGGCCTCGGGCACGTAGAGGCCGCCGTCCTCGGCCAGCCCCGCCAGCAGCACGCCGGAGAAATCGCGCACGGGCGCCTGCCCGCGAGTGGAGACGTAGCGCATGGTCAGGCATCCCGTGTGGTCGTCCGTCCGGTGTTTCTGGGCCAGGACGGGCGGAGGATCAACGGGAATGGGTGGGCGGAAGAGGGTAGCTGGGATGCCGGTTTCTTGTCCTTTGCGACCCTAGCGCCGACGTGGCGCCGCGCCGGAAGTCGTTGCGTCCCCCAACGTTCTGGCGATGATCGGCTCGGTCGTTGATGTCCATCCGGGCGGCGCCCCGGCCACCGGCGTCGGACCGGCTCCCGGCGTTACATGCACAACCCGGTAGCCGCCTGCCTTGAGTTGCCGCAGGAATGCCGGCAGCATTGAAGCGGTTGATGCCTTGCTGTCGTGGAAAAGAATAATCCCCTTCCGCAGCCGCTCCAGCCGGGACATCACCAAAGCGAGTTCGGTCTCCGGCGTCATCTGCCGCCAGTCGGAGGCCCATAAATCCGACCCGAACACGGTGACCCCCCGCCCGGCGAGCCAGCCGAGCAGCGCCGGCGTATCGGCGAAGCCGGGGAAGCGGAAGAACGGCGTATGCGGCCCGGCAACCGCGGCGCCGTACCCCGCCCGCTCGACGGCCGCGATGCCGCGCTCGATATCGGCGCGGGCCGCCGCCTCGGTCATCGACCGCAGCGTGCCGCCCGGGTGGCTGTAGGAATGATGCCCGACACCATGGCCTTCAGCGATCTCGCGGGTGACGAGATCGGGCAGGGCTTCGGCATTGCGGCCAATGAGGAAGAAGGTTGCCCGCACGCATTCCCGCGCCAGCGCGTCCAGCACCCGCACCGTCGGCGCCGCCGGCCCGTCATCGAAGGTCAGAACGACCTCATGATCATGCAAATCCAGCGTGCGCGGGTAGCTCTGCAGGCCGAGCGCCAGCCGCTGCCCCGCGTTGATGGTGATGACGCGCGAAACCCCCAGAACATCGGGGCCGCACGCCGCGCCGGGTGCGGCGCGGCATGGTGCCGCCGCCAATACCAGCGCGCAGAGGGCGGGGAGCAGATGAGCGAGGAATCTTTTCATTACAGTATGTTGGGTTGTTTGGACGTAACCGGGGCAAAACCCCGGGTAAGCAGGTGCAGCATGCGTCCGCCTGCGGAACGGCCGCCGCAGAAATCCGCCATTTTTTGGCCGTCGAACCCGGATTGACCCGCTTCCGTTCTGTGTTCGCCCGGGGTTTTGCCCC
>CAIVPZ010000010.1 GCA_903907955.1 uncultured Acetobacteraceae bacterium
GCTCCTCCCCAGTAAGATTGATCTCGTATGGGCTCTTCCTCGGCATGATACGCCCTCCTGACCGAGGGTGATCCTGCCAAGCCCTCGCGAGTCGGCCTTACGGAATACGTCACCGTAATTGCGAAAAGGAGTACTTAGTCTTACCTCGATCAGCCAGGTATTACCGGAGGCCGCACATGCCGACCACGGTCACGCGCAAGGGCCAGGTCACCATCCCCAAGCCGGTGCGCGACCGGCTCGGGATCGTGCCGGGCAGCACCGTCGACTTCGAGCTGGCGCCCGATGGGCGGGTGGTGCTGGTCCGGGCGGGGTCCGGACAGCCGGCGAGCCGCTTCGCCCGGCTGCGCGGCGCCGCCGGCGCCGGCATGAGCACCGACGAGATCATGACCCTGACGCGCGGCGATGCCTGACGCCACGCTGGTTGACACCAACGTCCTGCTCGATGTCGTCACCGACGATCCGGCCTGGGCGGCGTGGTCGATCCAGCAACTGGACGCCGCCGCGCTGTTCCTGGCCGCGAAGGTGTTCCAGCGCTACCGCGCCGTCGGCGGCGAGCGCACCGGCGTGCCGCCGGATTTCTTCATCGGCGCGCATGCGGCGGTGGCCGGGTTGCCCTTGCTGACGCGCGATGTGCGGCGGTTTCGGACCTGCTACCCGTCCGTCATGCTGATCTCGCCCAGCCACCTCTCCCACCGGCTGCCGCCCGGTGCCAAGCCATAATCCCACCATATTCGCAGCCCAACAAAAATGCAGCTTGTACTTCCAAATTTATCCTATAGAATCAAGGCGTTGCCGTCATCCCTGGCTGCGAAGGAGGCGCACCCAGTGGGTGAGTCGTTGCCTGTTCTTGTCCCCTCCTTCAACCCTGGCCTGCACATCGAGGCGCGCCCTGACCGGCTGAGTGCTGACGGCGGCGCAGTGCTGAATGAGCTGACGATCGGTCGAACCGACGATCCAGGGAACCCGCTCCGTGCCATGGCTTTCAAAGCCGCATCATTGTTGGGGACTGGATCGCGGACCCCATCTGGGCCAGCGGTCATGGCGCCGCGTCAACAGGCCGGACACATGATCGCATTCGACCCGCGCGTCAGACTGCTCGATTTTGCTCTTGCATCCGAGGGGCCGTCCCACACATGGCACGGAGGGGAGCTTCCTGAAATTCCTGTTCGCACCCGGCGGGCCGGCCTCCGCTTTCACTTCACGCCCAGGCACGCATCCTGGCTCAACCAGATCGAGATCTGGTTCTCGATCCTCGCCCGCAAGCTGCTGCGGCGGGTCAGCTTCACCTCCCAGCAGGACCTCAAGGCGCGGATCGAGCAGTTCATCGCCTACTTCAACAAAACCCTCGCCAAGCCGTTCAAGTTGACAAAAACCGGCAAGCCGCCCGTCGCTTGATGTAGACGGAAATGGGGTCCGTTCTTCCGACGCGCTGCGCTAGTCTTCGCTTCCCGGACCCTTCTTGAGCCCGATTCCGGCGAACTTCTTGTTGAACTTCGCCACCTGGCCGCCGGTGTCCATGATGCGCTGCACGCCGGTCCAGGCCGGGTGCGATTTCGGGTCGATGTCCAGCCGCAGCGTGTCGCCGGGCTTGCCCATGCAGGACCGGGTCTTGAACGTGGTCCCGTCGGTCATCACAATGTTGACCTCGTGGTAGTCGGGGTGAATGCCCGCTTTCATCGCTGCTCGCTCCTGACTGGTCCCGCCGATCCCGACCGGCCGGACAGGGGGCGGCCTATAGGCCGGCGGCGGCGGCGATGCAAGGCCGGCTTCTCCCGCCACGCACCGCCGCCGCTTGTGCGGCGCCGGGCGGGGTGGCAGAAGCGGCCAACGCGCGACAGCGCACGCGCGACGGGGCATTTTCAAAAAGGACAGATATATGGCGAAGATCAAGGTGAAGACCCCCGTCGTGGAGCTCGACGGGGATGAGATGACCCGTATCATCTGGGGCTTCATCAAGGAAAAGCTGATCCTCCCCTATCTCGACATTGATCTCAAGTATTACGACCTCGGCATCGAGCATCGCGACGCCACCGACGACCGCGTTACCGTCGAATCGGCCCTCGCCATCAAGCAGTATGGAGTCGGCGTCAAGTGCGCCACCATCACCCCCGACGAGGCCCGGGTGGCCGAGTTTGGCCTGAAGAAGATGTGGCGCAGCCCCAACGGCACCATCCGCAACATCCTCGACGGCACCATCTTCCGCGAGCCGATCATCTGCCGCAACGTGCCCCGCCTGGTGCCGCACTGGACCCAGCCGATCGTCATCGGCCGCCACGCCTACGGCGACGTCTACCGCGCCACCGAAACCAAAATTCCCGGCCCGGGAAAAGTCACGCTGGTCTATCAGCCGGCCGACGGCGGCGCGCCGCATGTGATGGACGTGCACGACTTCAAAGGCCCGGGCGTCGCCCTGGCCATGCACAATACCCGCGCCTCGATCGAGGGCTTCGCCCGCGCCAGCTTCAACTACGGGCTGCTGCGCAACTACCCGGTCTATCTCTCCACCAAGAACACCATCCTCAAGGCCTATGACGGCATGTTCAAGGACGTGTTCCAGGAGATTTTCGACGCCGATTTCAAGGCCGCGTTCGACGCCGCCGGCCTCGCCTATGAACACCGCCTGATCGACGACATGGTGGCCTGCGCGCTGAAATGGAGCGGCGGCTACCTCTGGGCCTGCAAGAACTACGATGGCGACGTGCAGAGCGACATCGTCGCCCAGGGCTTCGGCTCGCTGGGCCTGATGACCTCGGTGCTGATGTCGCCGGACGGACACACGGTGGAGAGCGAAGCGGCGCACGGCACCGTCACCCGCCACTTCCGCGAGCACCAGAAGGGCCGCGAGACCAGCACCAACCCGATCGCCTCGATCTTCGCCTGGACCCGCGGCCTGGTCTACCGTGGCCAGTTCGACAACACACCGGACGTCACCGCCTTCGCCGAGACGCTGGAGCGGGTGTGCGTCGAGACGGTGGAAAGCGGCGCCATGACCAAGGACCTTTCCATCCTGATCAGCAAGGACCAGCCCTGGCTGAACACCCAGGCCTTCCTGGCCAGGATCGACGCCAACCTGCGGACGGCGATGCAGCAGCAACAGCAGTAGAAGGAAGGCCAGGGCGCTGGACCCGCAAGGGGGCAGTGGCCCCCTTGACCCCATTGGGTTCCAAGGGCCTATGGCCCTTGGTGGTTTCGGGGCGATGCCCGACAGGACCCTGGCAAGGTCACCGGCGCCGCGCTAGGATCAACATCTGAGGCATGCGCCGGCAACAAACAATCGCTCCATGGCCGCGCGGGTGTTTGCCCGCAGACCAACGAAACGTGCCCACCGCCTGACTTGGTTATGCTGCAGCGAGACGTTAGTGTACCGGTCCGAACGGCGTCCACTTCCGGAACGGCTGGGCTTGGGGATGGTCGGCCGGGTGCGGTCGCTGACGGAGCATGAGGGAAGCATGAAGGGCACGAGCGGCTTGATGGCATTGAGCGCGGTGGCGGCGGGCGCGCTGGCGGCGCTGCTGGTTCTGGCCGGCCCGGCGCGGGCGGCGGACGCGGCGCCGGCCGCAACGACGGCGGTGGCCGTTGCCACGGCTCCGGCCGACCAGCCGCCGGCCATTCGCGCCATGACCGATGGCGAGAAGGCGGCGACCGGCTGCGTGATCAGCGCCGCCGCGACCACCGGCCTCGTCTACGCGATCGGTCCGTCGGAATTCGTCATGGTCGTGGTCGGCGGCCTGATCGTGCCGTCGTCATCCCCGGTGCTGTTTGTCGGCCTGATCAGCACCATCACCAGCATGGCGTGCGGCGCCGGCGCGGCGATTACGCCGGCGGTGCAGTGGGGCTGGCGACAGTTTGCCCCCCAGAACCCGCAGCAAGGACCGGCGGCCGCTGCCGATCCGGGTGCCCAGGCGAACACCGCGGCAGCGCCGAAGCCGGCGCAGTGACGACTTGAACCACCGGACGCAGCGTTTGGCCTGGAGAGAAAAGCGGATGACGAAACTCGGGCGCACAGGGTTGGTCATGATGGCGGCGTTGACGCTCGGCGCGCCCGCGCAGCTCTGGGCGCAGGGGGTTCCGCCGGGCGTCACCATCGGCATTGCCAATGGGGTGGTGGCCCGGACGGCCCAGGCGGGCGCCAACCCGCCGGCGGCGGGCGATTCGGCTCCGGCAACCGCCGATTCGGGCGGGCTGTCCGACGCCACCAAGCAAGGCATCGGCTGCCTTGTCACCAGCGGGGCCGCGGTGACCTACGCAACGATCTGGGCCGGGGCAACCGAGTCGCTGATGATCGCGGCCGGGGGTTTGCTGGTGCCTTCAATGTCGCCGACCCTTTGGCTCGGTCTCGCCTCGACCGTTGTGGCCGCAACCTGCGCCCTTGGCGCAACGGCAACGCCGGTGGTGCTGTGGGCGATCGAGCAGAAGGACAACATCGCCGCCAATCTCGACTGGCAGATCAGGCAGACCGGCACCGGGGTGGGGGCGCTGTTCACGGCGCCGGCCAAACCCGGGTCGCGCGAACTGGCCGAGGGCACACGATGATTCGCGCCGAACGATCCGTCCCGGACGCCCGGAATTTGGGGGAAACCGTGCATTATTCGTCTTCCTGGAAGCTGCCCGCGTTTGCCCTTGCGCTGATGCTGATGGGCGGAACGGTGCCGGCGCTGGCGGACGACTCCGCTGCCGCGGCAGCCGCCCCGGTGGTGACCGCAGCAGCCGGTGGCGCCGGCGTGTCGGAGGTAACCATCGCGCCGATGCCCGATGCCGCGGTGCCTGGCGCCTACTGCATTGCCGGTGCGACAGCCGCGATGATCGCGGTTTTTGCCGCCGGGCCGACGGAAGGCATCATGATCCTGTCAGGTGCAATGCACCTGCCGTCGAGCACCGCAGTGATGTTCATTCCGCTGATGTCGATTCTCGGCGGCGGCGCCTGCGCCATCGGCGCGGCGGCCCAACCGGCAATTTCGTGGGCGATCGAGCAGTCCGACAACATCGGCGCCCAGGTCAGCGCAGCCGGCCAGTCCGTGTTCTCGTCCGGTTCCAGCGCGCCCGTCTCCGGCGCGGCCGGTGCCGAGGCCGCGAACAAGGAAAAGGAAACCGCGGTACGGGCACTCACCGAGGGCGAGACCCAGTCGGTGGGCTGCGTTGCCGGCGCGCTGGCCGGTTTCGGGGCAGCCATGGCGACATCGCCGATGGAAGTGGCGATGCTGTCCTCGGGCGCGAACACCGTGGTGTCCACCACGCCTATTCTGGCTCTGGGCCTGATCGGCACCATCGTCGCCTCGGGCTGCGCCATCGGCACCTACGCGATCCTGCCGATCCAGGCTTTCTTCAATAATTTCAGCGCAATCGGCGACAGCGTGGTCAGCGGTCTGGGGCATATCGGCAGCATGGCCAGCGACGGCGCGAGCCGTACCCTGGCGCTGGTGAGGGGCAGCCCCGCCGCCCTCGAAGTCGCGGACGGCACCGCGAGCCGCTGAGAGTTTGTGAATGAATGCCCGCAACGCTCCGACCTTTCCGGAAACGCTCAATGCTATCAGCGGGCGTCCATTCACAAGTTCGATTGCTTCACAAGCTCTGAGTCCGTCATGAAGTGTTCGAGGAGAGTCCGGGTATGACGAAGAGTAAGGGTGTCGCGGCGATCCTGGTGGCTGTCGTGCTCGGGTTTGGCGCTCCTCGGATGGCTTTGGCACAAGCGCCGGGCAGCAGCACCGACGCAGCACCGGCCGCCGCAGCTGCCCCGGCTGATCCCAGTGACCTCAGCGACGGCGAAAAAGCCGCCGCGGGATGCGGCGTCGCCGCGGCGGGCGGCCTCGTCGCCACCTACGCCGCAGGTCCGAGTGAAATCGCCATGTTATGGGGCGGCGGCATGTTGGTGCCGTCCGGCAGCGTCATGCTGGCGGTGGCGCTGCTGGGGCAGATCGGTGCGTCCGCCTGCGCAATCGGCGTGCTGGCGACTCCGACCGTGCTCTGGGCCTACGACCAGTCGGGCAATATCGGCGCCCGGCTGATCCAGGTGACCGCCGGGCTGGGCAACCGGGTGCTGGCGGTTGTCGGTCAGGGCGATGCCCCGGATGGTGGTGTTGCCGCGCAGTAATGTGAAAGCGGCCGACCGGCCGGGCAGATGGTTGCCACCTGCCCGGCCGGTCGGCCGGAGAACAGGCCGATCCGGCCTGGCCGCGGATCGCGCTAATTGTTCACGATGTGGCTGATCAGCCAGCCGCCGATCAAGGCGCCGCCGCCGAGGATGCCGACATAGGCGAGGTCGCTGCGGGCGGCGGCGTCGCGCGCTTCCGTCGCACCGGTGATCTGCTCGCCGAGCACGGCGCCGGCGGCGCGGGCTTCGGCCACGGCCGGGGCAAGCGGCGCGCGCACCGCAACAGCCGCTGCCGGAGCGGCGGCACGCAGCCCGACGGCACGCAGCAGCGGGGCGGTCAGGGCGCCACCGGTCAACAGGTCGGCAATCACGAGGCCGCCCACGACACCACCGGTGATCGCGAGAGTCTTGACGAAACTGCCGTCGTCCGAAGCCGCCGGGGTTGCGTCTGCCGGCTGGGCCTGGGCGAACGCAGAGATGGGCAGCATGCAAGCGGCCACCAGAACAACGATCGATTTCCGCATCAAGAACGCTCCTTCATTGCAGCTGGCGGGCAAGCAGAGGGGGTGGTTCGGGCCGTAATAGCCAGCGTCTGAAGCTAGCCGTGCCCCCGCCCGGAAGCAAGCCGGTCCCACCGCGGCTTCCCCCCGATAAAGGAATGGGGTCAAGGGGGCCACTGCCCCCTTGCGGGTCCAGGGCAGCGCCCTGGCCTTCCTTCCCCGCCGCCCAAGTCAGTACATGTGCTGCCCACCGTTGATCGACAGGGTCGAGCCGGTAATGAAGTCCGCCTCGTCGGCGGTCAGGAACACGACCCCGCGCGCGATGTCGTCGGCATGGCCGAGCCGGCCCATCGGGATGCGGGCGACGATCTTCTGCAGCACGTCCTCGGGCACCGCGCGCACCATTTCGGTATCCACATAGCCCGGCGCCACGGCGTTGACGGTGATGCCGAACTTGGCGCCTTCCTGCGCCAGCGCCTTGGTGAAACCGTGGATGCCCGACTTGGCGGCGGCATAGTTGACCTGGCCATACTGACCGGCCTGGCCGTTCAGCGAGCCGATATTGACGATACGGCCGAATTTCGCCGCGCGCATGTCGTCGAACACCAGCTTGCACAGGTTGAAGCAGGAGCCGAGATTGGTATCGACCACCGCATCCCACATATCGCGCGTCATCCGCGTCATGGTGGCGTCGCGGGTAATGCCGGCATTGTTGACCAGGATTTCGATCTTGCCGAACTCGGCGTGGATCTTGTCAACGCCTTCCTTGCAAGCCTCGAAACTGCTGACATCGAACTTGGCAACAGCGATGCCCGTTTCCGCCTTGAACGCTTCGGCGGCTGCGTCATTGCCACCGTAATTGGCGATTACCACACGGCCCGCGGCCTTCAACTCCCGGCTGATTTCCGCGCCAATCCCGCGCGTCCCCCCCGTCACGAGTGCAATCCTGCTCATTCGAATCCTCCCAGTTGAACCTTAGCCCGTTGAACCCTTGGACGGCAGCGTAGCATCCGTTTCGGGCTACGCCAGCCGCAACAGCATCAATCCTTGCGGGCGTCCTTGACCCAGGTCAATGCTTGCCGTGCTATATAGGTCAAGGCGCCCGCCACGCTCCCGACAGAAGGAGATCCCGCATGAAGGCCGCCGACATCATGACCAGGCTTCCGGCCACCGCCGGCCCTGAAACGCCGCTCATGGAACTGGTGCAACTGATGGCCGAACGGGATGTCGGCGCGCTGCCGATCGTCGCCGACGGCAAGCTGGTCGGCCTGGTCACCCACGACCACATCATCCGCGCCCTGGCCTGCCGCGACGCCGCCGCGGTGCCGCTGTCGGAGGCCGACCGCCGCCTGCGCGACGCCTTCGCCGCGGCACTGGCGCGCCCGCCCTGGGCCGACCGCGCAAGCAACCCGACCTGCATCGTCGATGACGGCGAGGTGCACCTGTGGGGGCCGGTCGATTCCGAGGACGACCAGCGGGCGCTGGTGGCGCTGGCACGGTCGCTGCCCGGGGTCCGCGGCGTCACCGACCACATGACCGTGCCGGACCACGGCGACCCGTTCGACCGCCCGAACTGGCCGGCGCCCGAACCGCCCTGAACGGCGGCGGCGCTACGGGCCGCTCCGCCAGAGCCGGGCAAATTCCAGCAGTTGCGCCGCCTCCAGGTCCGATACCGCGAGGAACGCCATGCCGGCATCGCGCCAGGTCACCACCGCGTAGCCGTTGCGCGCCCGCGCCGCCGGCGTTGTCTCGCCCTCGGCGGGCCAGACATACAGGTCGATCAGATGGCGGTCGCGCCGGTAGACCAGGGCGGCGACCGGCCGGCCGCCCAGGTAGTCGAGCCGGCCGCCGACCAGCGGAAACCCCGCGCCGGCGAAATCGCGCACCGGCGGGGCATAGTCGATCCGCCCGTCGAACCAGGGCCGCACCGTGTGGCGGTCGGATGACGGCACATCGGTCAGGTGCCCGGGCTGCAGCGCGCGGATATGCCCTGCCACCGCCTGGTCTTCCAGCGGCGCCACCGGGCCAGGCAGCAGCGCCAGCGCCACCAAGGCGGCCAGCGCCGCACCGGCACCGAAGGCCAGCGCCGGCCGGCGCATCAGGCGCCCGGTCACGCGGGGCGGCGGCACGGCCCGGGCCGCCAGCATCGCCCGCAGCCGGTCCGGCGCCGCATGACGTGGCCCCGCAAGCCGCACCCGGGCGGAAAGCCCGAGCAGTCCGGCCTGCAAGGCCCGGCAGCCGGCGCACCCCTCAAGATGCACCTGCAATGCCGCCGAGCCGGCCACGCTCAGCTCGCCATCCAGTTCGGCCTGCACCAGCAGCGCCTGATCCGGGCAGGGCGGCGGGGTCATGCCTGCGCCTCCCCGCGGCAAAGCAGCGCGCGGCGGGCGCGCCACAGCCGCGACATGACGGTGCCCACCGGCACGCCGGTCACCTCGGCGATGTCGCGGTACGACATTTCCTCGAGTTCGCGCAGCACCAGGCATTCGCGCAGCTCGACCGGCAGAGCGGCCAGCGCCGCCGCCAGGGCGGCGCGGTCCTGCCGGCGCGACAGCGCCGTCTCGGGGTCGTCGGCAGGATCGGCCGGTTCGTTCACGGCGGTTTCATCCTCGTCGTCATGCATCACCAGCGGCACTTCCCGCGCCCGCGCGGCGGCGGCCAGCCGGTCGTGGGCGGCGTTGCGCACGATCTGCAGCAGCCAGGCGCGGGGGTTGGCGCCGCGGAACGACGCGAAATAGGTGAGCGCCCGCAGCATGGCGTCCTGCACCACGTCCTCGGCGGCAACCGGGTCGCGCAGCAGCCAGCGCGCGAGGTTGTAGGCCGCATCCAGATGCGGCAAAGCCAGCCGGGCGAACGCCGCCCCGTCCCTGTCCATCGTCCCCCGCTTCACCGAACGACGATTTCACCGCACCAAGATGGTGCCCTGCATGTGCGCATGCAGCGCGCAGAAATAGCCCCAACGCCCGGGCCGGTCGAACACCACTTCGAACGTATCGTCGGTATCCAGCGCGTGCGACCGGAAAGCCGGCGGTCGCGCGTCGCTGACCACGGTGTGCGGAATATCGTCGCGGTTGATCCAGACCACCCTGGTGCCGGGCGCAACCGTCAGCACGGCGGGGGTGAAGGTGAAGTTGTCGATGGTGACGCTGGCCACCCCGGCCGCGCCGGCCCGCACGGCCGGCAACACCGCAAGCAGCAGCGCCGCCCGGCGGCGCGACAGCAGGCCGGACATGGCACGGTCCTCAGGCGCCGAGCGGGGTATCAACCACGGCCAGGTGCGACTGGCCGCGGGTGAAGGTCAAGCTCGCCACCCCCAGCACCTCGCGCAGCCGCCCCGGCTCCACCTTCAGCGGTCCGGGACCCGGCGCAGTGCCCGGCGCGGGCTGCGGGAAGGCGGTGGAGCGCGCGGTGTGGAACGCCACGTTGCCCTCCACCTTCTGCAATATCTGGTGGATATGGCCGTTCAGCACCGTGACCGAGCCGAACCGCCTCAGCAGGGCGAGCGCCTGGGCGCTGTCGTCGGTGCCCCAGCCCCATTCCTTGTAGACCACCCATAGCGGGATATGCGCGAACACCACGAGCGGCGTGCTGTCGCCATGGCCGGCGAGGTCCGTCTTCAGCCAGGCCAGTTGCCGCGCCCCCAGCGCCCCCATCCCGCCCGGCTTCAGGTCGGCCACGTTGTTCAGCCCGACGAAATGGACCCCTTCCCGGTCGAAGCTGTAGAACCCGCCATCCGGCGCGCCCTGTTTGGTCCCCTTCTGGAACCGTGCGACGAATGGGCGGCCGTCGTCTTCCAGCCAGTCGTGCTCGCCGGGGATGTAGTGGGTTTCGATCCCGGTAGCGCCGATCAGTTGCTCGGCGATGTCGAACTGCTCCGGCCTGGAGAGGTGGGAGACGTCGCCGGTGTGCAGCATCATGGCCGGATGCTGGGCCACCACGAGGTCGAGCGCCGCCTTCAGCGTGCCCGGCGTGTCGGTGTTGGGATCGCGGGCAAAGCCGATATGGGAGTCGCTGATCTGCGCGAAGGTCAGCCCCGGCGCCGGCATGGCCGCCGCCGTGCCGAGCAGGCCGAGCGTGCGTGGCACCCCGCCCGAAACCGTCCACAGCAGCCCGGTGCCCACCCAGGCCATGCAACTCAGCAGTTGCCGCCGTCCGTCGTTCATGTCGGTCCCCCGTTTTCAGGTTCTGGGGGGATGACCGGGACAAGGCGGGATTTATTCGCGGGTTGCGGCGACGACGCCACACGGGAGCAAGGGGGCCACGGCCCCCTTGCCGGTCCAGGGCAGCGCCCTGGCCCTAATCCCAGCCCTTCCGTCCGGCGTGCCCGCTCAGAACCAGCTTTTCGGAGCGGGCGTGATCGACACGGCCAGCGCCTGGCTGACCGTCGCGGTGACGGTGTCGCCCACGTTGAGCGTCGGCAGAATCGCGATCCGCCCCGGATCGGTGACGACGATGGTGCGCACGGCGCCGCCGGAGGGATCCACCACGCTGATGCTGTGCGAAGCCAGGTCGATGCCGACCACCGTCGCGCTGATCCGCGTCAGCGTGAACACGACACCGCCCGGCCCCTGGACCGGCCGTGCGATCGCCGCGGCCGATCCGTCATCCGGCGCGGTCCCGCCCGGGCCAGCCACCGCGAAGGCGATCGACCGGTAATATTGCGCGTTCACGCTGTCGCCGACCTTGAGCTGGTCGAAACGAACCGCCGGGCCGGCAATGATGGTGACCGACTCGCCGGAAGCGCCGGTCAGCGTGATGGCGCGGGTGCCCGGATCAAGCGCCGTGATCTTGGCCTGCAGGGTCACCGCCTCGGGCAGCGGCACCGGGCTGATGATCGGGTTGGCCTGCGGATCAATGCCCTGCGCCATGGCGGGCTGCCCCACCGGCAGCAGCAAGGCGGCGGCAACGCAGGCGGCAGCCGCGGCGGTCGGGAGCTTGGTGAACATCGGTAGTTCCTCCGGGTTTGAAACGGGCACGTCAGGCAACACGGCAAGCCACGGCGTCGGCCGCGGCGCCGCCCCTCCACGCAGCTTCGTTCTGCTGCGCCAAGGCTGGTCACGCTATGCAAAAACGGCCGGAAGCTGACCATACGCAGCGTAACGTTGCAGTCCGCACGGAACTGCGCAATGCCCATGATTACGCAAAGCCGGTTCCCCCGCTACACTCGCCTCCCCCCTGCCCGGCCCGAACGATGCCCGACCTGACCACCCCCCGCCTGATCCTGCGCCCCTGGCGCGACACCGACCGCGCGCCCCTCGCCGCCATCACCGCCGATGCGCACACCATGCGATTCTTCGGCATCACCCGCAGCCCGGCGCAGTCCGATGCCTGGATGGAGCGCACCCAGGCCCATATCGACCGGCATGGCTTCGGCATCTGGGCCGTCGAACGGCCGGGCACCGGGCTGATCGGCTTCGTCGGCCTCTCGACCATTCCGCCCGAACTGCCGGTAGCGCCCGGCGTGGAACTGGTCTGGACCCTCGGCGCGGCGTGGTGGGGGCACGGCTACGCCCCCGAGGCGGCCCGCGCCGCCGCCGACGACGGCTTCGCCCGGCTGGGCCTGGCCGAAATCCTCGCCTTCACCGCCGCGGTGAATGCCCCCTCGCGGCGGGTCATGGAGAAAATCGGTATGCTGCTCGATCCGCTGGCGAGCTTCGATCACCCCAGGGTGCCGGCCGGTCCGCTGCGCCGCCACGTGGTGTATCGTCTGGCCCGTTCGTGATGTCCGCCGCCCCGCGCGTCTCCGTGCTGCTGACCACCCGCAACGGCGCCGGCTTGCTGCGCGAAACGCTCGACAGCGTGCTGGCGCAAACCCTTGCGGATTTCGAGCTGGTGGTGGTGGACGACGCCTCCACCGACGCCACGCCGCAGTTGCTTGCCGCCTGCACCGACCCGCGGCTGCGCATGCTGCGCAGCGACCGCCAACTCGGCGTGGCGGGCGCGCGCAATTTCGGTTTCGCCGCCTGCCGCGGCAGCTATGTCGCCGCCCAGGACCACGACGACCTCAGCCGGCCCGCGCGGCTCGCGGTCCAGGCGGACTATCTTGACCGCCATCCCGGCATCGTGCTGGTCGGCAGCGAGATACTGATCGCCTCCGCCGGCCGGCTGCGTCCCACCGACCACCTGCCGGGCAGCACGCCGGACCTGCTGCGCTGGATGCTGCACGTGGACAACCCGCTCACCTGGTCCTCGGTGATGTTCCGCGCGGAGAGTGTGCGGCGACTCGGCACCTTCATGCGCCAGGATTACGAGCCGGCCGATGATTTCGACCTCTATCACCGGCTGCTGCCGCAGGGCGGCATCGCCCGGCTGGACGATGTTCTCTGCGTCTATCGCTGGCACAACGCCAATGCCAGCCACGGCCTGATGGAGCGCATTCACGACCGCGCCGCCGCCGTGCTGGCGCCCGCCTACCTGCCCTGGCTCGGCGACGCGGCACCGGAAGCCGCGTCGCTGGTGGTGCGCCACCTCTCCGACCGCCAGCCGGTGCCCGACGCGGCCACGCTGGCGCGGCTTGGCGGGGTGCTGCGGGTTCTGCTGGCCGGCTTCTGCGCCGCCGCCCCGCAGACCCGCGCGCAGATCGAGGCGCACACCGCACGCACCTGGTGGCTCGCCGCACGCGCGGCGATCCGTTCGGGGGTGCCCGGGGCGCTGCGCCGCTGGCGAGGCGAAAAGGCGCTGCGTCTTGGGTTCCAGCCGGGCGCGCTGGACATCCTTGAATCGGTCGCGATCGGCTTGATCAGGCGCAAGACTGGATTCGCGCCTGTGGGGCAGAGCCCTGGACCCGGCAGGGGGCAGTAGCCCCCTGCCGGGTTTGGGAGCGGGTTCCGGCTTAGTCCTCGAGCAGCTTGGCCAGTGCCTTGCCGGCCGGAGTCTTCAGATCGTCCTTGGAAAGCGAGCCATCGTGGCCGCTGTCCGCCGTGTTGAACAGCTTTACGGCCACCGCAACGAACTCGTCCTTGCTCAGCGTGCCGCTGTGATCAGGATCGGCCGCCTTGAAATCGGCCTCCGACAACCGGCTGCCGATTTCCTTGCGGTCCAGCGTGCCGCCGTGGTCCTTGTCCAGCTTGTCGAACACGGCCGCCGCAGCCTTCTTCACCTCGTTGAGGTCAAGCGAGCCGCTATGGTCCTTGTCCAGATCCTCCAGGAGGTCGCCCGCCATGGCCACCTGCGGCAGAATCACGGCAGCACCCAGAGCAACCGCAAGCAATTTGCGTCGATCAAACATCCGGCATCTCCCTGTTCGTCCCGACCACGCCAGCGTGCCGGGAGGCGCCGCTATACATGTTTCGGGACGTAACGACCATCCCCGGTCCGCTCGATGCACGCGATTATGCATCGCCCAGCGAGGCCCCGCGCCGGCGCAGCATCCGCCGCAGCCCCGCCCATTGCTGCGCCGCGTAGCCGCCGGTGGCCAGCACCTCCTCGGCAGACAGATCGCCTGTCGAAACAAAATCGCGCGAAAAACCCGCGGTGCGGAACAGAATGTCCCACCAGGGCAGGATCGCACCGTAGTTCACGCTCCGCCGGCCCGCCGCGGTGGTGCCGTGATGGGCACGATGGAACCGCGGCGACACCAGCAGGCGCTCACCCAGCCAGCCGAAGCTCAGCCGCGCATTGGCGTGACTCAGGCTCTCCAGCAGACGCAGCAGCAGCACCAGCAACGGGAACTGCATGGGCGGAATGCCGATCGCCAGGGCCACCGCCATGAACCAGGCGAAGGAAAGCACCTCATCCAGCAAATGGTTGCGGTCGTCCGACCAGAAGGTCATCTGCCGCTGGGCATGGTGCAGCGCATGCAGCGAATACCACCAGCCGAACCGGTGGCTCAGCCGGTGGCGCCAGTAGTCGGAAAAATCGAGGATGACCACATACAGGCAGAAGGTCAGCACCGGCCGCCCGAGCAGGCCCGGAAACAGCCGCTCCAGGGTCGGCGGCACCCAGCCATGGTCGGCCAGGAACCCGTTCAGCATTACCTGCGCCTGGTAGAACAGCACGAAGGTGACCAGCGGCAGCACCCCGACGCGCGAGATGAACGTATAGAGTATGTCCACCGTCACCGCCCGCGCATCCGGCCAGCGCTCGACCGGGCGCCAGCGCTCCAGCGGCACGCACAGGGCGGTGGTCACCGCGACCTGCGCCGCGCCATAGACGGCGAACAGCGCCCAGCCGAACGCAATGTCCTCCCACTGCATCATGCCGAGCGCATACAGCAGCGGCAGCAGCGCATGCTCCTGAAGCCAGCCGGCGGCGAAGTCGAAGGGGGCCGTCATGGGATCAGCGCGACGCCACGGAGGCCGGCACGACCGCCAGCGGATTGAGGAAAATCCCGTGCGGCGAGCGGCCGACATCGATGATGTCGTACTGGCCGCTGGCAGGGTCGAGCACCGCCACCTTGTTGACGAAGCGCAGCGTGAACCAAAGCCGGCCGTCCGGCGCGAAGGCGATGTCGTCCGGGCCGCCGGGCAGCCGATAGCTGCGCACCGGCGCCAGCGTGGCGGCATCGAGCACGGTCACGCTGTTGGCATCGAGCCGGTTGTTGACATACAGCAGCCGGCCGTCTGGGCTGAGAAACAGCTGGTGGGCGCCCTTCCCGGTGTGGATGCGCCGCTCGACGCCGCCGTCGGCGGGGTTCACCACGGCCACATCGTCGCTGCCCATGTTGGCCACCAGCACCCGCCCGTTCAGCCACAGCACCCCGGCCGGGGTGGTTCCGACCTCGGTGGTCCAGCGCAGTTCCATGCGGCGCAGATCGATGGCGGCCAGCCTGCCGGTGCCCTGCAGCGAGACGAACACGGTATCGCTGTCCGGCGTGTAGGCCAGGTGGCTTGGCATGGACCGCAGTGGAAACCGTTTCAGCAGACGGTAGGAACCGGCCTCATAAACATCCACCTGCGCGCGGGCGAGGCCGTTCACCACCAGCAGCTTCCCGTCCGGACTGAAGCCAAGCTGGTAGGGGTCGGCCACCGGCACGCGGCGGCGCAGCGCGAAGCTGGACGGGTCGAGCAGCAGCAGTTCGTTGGCGCCGGTATCGGCGACCAGCAGGTCGCGTCCGTCCGGTGTCAGCGCCCAGTGGTGCGGCTCCCGCAGCACCGGAATGCGGCGCAGTTCGCGGCGGCCGGCGAGGTCGATGACGCTGAGCGTTGCCTCGTTCGAGTTCATCACCAGCACCGCGCCGGCCGCGCAGGCCGGCGGCGGCGCGGCCAGAAGCGCGGCGCAGAGCGGAAGGAAAAGCCACGGTCGCGGCATGCCAGGGGTCATACAGGGCAAGAAATGCGGCTGGGCCAGGAAAGATCAAGCCCCTGGGCGGTAGCCCCTCGCCTCCTGTTCCAGAAGAAATCCACGGGTTCCAAGGGCTGATGGCCCTTGGTGGGTCCAGGGCAAGGCCCTGGTGGGGTTCGGGGCAACGCCCCGACAGGGTCGCGCAGCCACCATGGCAGTGCGCAGGAAGCCGATCCCGGCCGGTCCTTTCAGGCAAACAGCGACACGGTCGGGTCAGTGCTGCCGGTACTTGCCGTGGTGCCGCTGCCGTCGAACAGCGACAACATCGAGGTGCTGCTGCTGCCGCCCAACAGTGTCAGCAGCGAGTTGGTCTCCGGCGTTTTGGCGTTCCACACGGTGGGATTCTGGGCGGCCTGCAGCAGGTAGTTTTCCGCCATCCTGGTCACCTTCGCCGCGCTTTGAAAATCCGCGAGCTTGACCTTCCTGGTCAGGAAGCTGACCTGCTGGTCATAGCTCATGTTGGCGTAGGTGTTGAAGGTGATGCCGGTCTGCGCCACCACCACCGACAGGGCCGGCTTGCTGGTCATCAGCGCGGTGATGGATTTGAACTGCGAAGCGGTGCGGGTGAAGGTCAGCGCATTCTGCATGCCGGGGGTCTGGGTGTTCTGCGCCGCCTCGAAATTGTTTTCGACATAGGAATTGACGATGCTGGCAACGCCGCTGCTGTCGCTGAGCGGGTTGCTTTTGAACTGGCTGAAGGCGTTGGCGAATATCTGGTAGGCCGGGTTGCCGATTTTCCGCACCGAGGAACTGGCGGAGGTCGGGTCCTGGGTCAGCAACTGTTTGGTGAGCGCCGGGGAAGTGAGCAGGTCGGCAACGTTGAAAGCGCCGAGGACGATCTTCAGCGACCGGTAGTCCTTGATCAGCGCGTCCGCCGAGGTGAGTTTCGGCGCCTGCGCCTGGAAATAGGCGATGTCGGCTTTAACCTGCGGGGTGGCCTTCGCCCATTTGTTGGCAAGCGTCTGTTCGTTCTTGGTGTCCGTGAGGTAGGTGGCGATCGCCGCACCGGGGCTGCCATTCAGGGAAAAGATGGACATCGGAACCTCCGCGCATTGCCTGCCAGGTCGAAATAGCTCCGGCGGATAAACGCCCGGTTAAACATTTCGCGTGCATCTTTTCCTCTGCGGGCAGCGGCAAAACCCGGCTGCCGCACAACCCAGAGCCGCACAACCCAGACAAGGGCGTCAAAAGGAGTTTCCCATGTTTTCCGTAAATACCAATCTCGGTGCCATGGCCGCGCTGCAGTCGCTGACCCAGACCGCGGCAGCGATGCAGAATACCCAGGCCCAGATCTCGACCGGCCAGAAAGTGTCCAGCTCGGCCGATAATCCGGCCGTCTATTCCATTGCGCAAACCATGAACGCCCAGATCGCCGGCCTGACGGCGGTGCAGGACGGGCTGTCGTTCTCGTCGCAGGTGGTCGGCACGGCGTCGAATTCGGTCGCAAGCATCTCCTCGACCCTGGCGACGCTCAAGCAGACGCTGACGTCGGGCCAGACCAAGGGCATGGACACCAACGCGATCAACAGCAGCATCACGGCGGCGCTGCAGCAGATCAATTCCTACGCCAACGGCGCAACGATGAACGGCGTCAACCTGATCGCCGGCTCCACCGGCGATGGCGTGACCAACACCCAGATCAAGGTGCTGAGCGACACGCAGGGGACGACCTTCGCCGTGGGCGGCAGCGGCACCCAGGCGCTGAACGCGACGGCCGCGGGACTTGGCATCGATGGCCTGTCGGTCAGCTCCACCGACACGCAGGTTGCGCTGGGCGCCGACTCGACCACTGCCAATGCGGGGGTAAAGCTGGTCGCCGACGGGTCGGTGCTTGCCGGTGCCGCCGGGGCGGCCGCAACCAGCACCAGCCTCAGCGTGCAGACGGCCAACTACGCAACCGGCGGGACGGCACAGAACGTCGCGCAGAAGACCTATGTCGTCCTCAACGACGGGTCGACCAACGGCACCAACGACATCCTCAACCAGATCAACGCCGCAGTGGCCGCGGCAACGGGTGGCACGGCGACGGGAGCGGCGACCTACCAGACCGCCCCGACCACCGCCACGTCGACGAGCTTGGGTGCGGGAACCCTGAATACAACCCCTGGCACCAATACGTTCACGGTCGCCGCCGGGGGCGCCGGGCCGACCTCTAACGGCTCAGCGGTCGCAGTGTCCACCGACCCGAATAAGGTCGGTCAATACACCGCATACAGTTTCACCAGCGCGTCGTTTTCGAGTGTCGCGAATAAAGACGGCTCGACGACCTACACCCTCACGGGAGGCACCGCCACAGCCGAGAACTACCTTGATACCAACAATTCCGTTACACAAAATCCTATTAACTCCGCAAATGGAGAAAGCATAACGCTAGCGACTGGAGCCACCGCCCCGACGGCAGGTGGCACTCTGTCTCTCGCGAGCGCGACAAATCCGGGTGATACAACCCTCTATACATTCAAGGCAGGCTTAACCACCGCCGACTATAATTCTACCGACAACCGTGACGGCACGACCACGTATACGTTCAATGCAGCCTTGGACTTCACAAAGCAGGACTTCAAGCCGGCGGCAGCCGCTACCGCGGGGTCCGATTTCGCCCTGAATACCGATGGCAGCATCGGTCTCGCCGCCGGCGGCAAGAACGGGTCGATCACCGACCTCGGCAACGGTTCGACGCAATACTCGTTCGTGACCGCGCGCGACGCGAACGGCAACGCCACGTCGCAGGTCAACGTCATCAGCGCGAACGCCAAGGGGCTGAGCAGCCTCTCCAGCGGCGCCGGCGGCACCCTCGCCACCGCTCTCAATGGCTTGTCCGGGAGCAACAGCGCCGCCAACATGGCCACCCGCCAGGCGGCACTCGGCACGATGGTTTCCGCCCTGAACGGGGCGGGCTTCAATGCCTCGATCGATGCCAGCAACAATCTTGCCATTGCCGGCAACAACCTCGACACCACCGGCGTCGCCAACAACGCCAATAACGACGCGACCACCAGCCTGAGCGGCTACACGGGGGCTAAGGGGACCAATATCGGCGGCGTGACGACGACGGGTTCCACCACGACGACCAATCAGGGGGTGCTCGCCTTTGGTGCCGATAGCTCAACCAACGCGGGTGGTATTAAGCTTGTCGCCACCGGCAATACGTTGGACGCCGCCGACCAAACCGGCGGGACGGCCATAACCCCAACAGCAACCCTTAGCACCAACATCAAGCTAACGAACGGGAGCGGCACGGCAACGGACCCCACCCAGACTACGGTCGTGATGTTGAGTGACGGCTCGGGTTTCGGTTCAGCCTTGTCGGGCACGGCCAGCAACTCTCTGAACGACGTGCTGAACCAACTCAATAAACTGAGCAGCGGGATCGCATCCAGTTGGGACACGGATGCTGGTCACTCAGGCGCAGCCGCAGGGGCAGTAGATGGGTCCGCCTTCAAAGTGGTCGGCGGTCAGATCGTTGCTCAACAATACGGCGGCGGGTCGATCACCACACTCAGTGACGGCAGCAAACAGTACAGCTACGTCACGGCGGCCGACAGCAGCGGTCAGGCCACAAGCAAGGTGAACCTCATCGTTGCGAATGTCGGCCAGTATTCGGCGACCGCACTCGATGGCTCTACCGCTGCCAACTCCACCGCCGGCGTGGCAGCACGGGCGGCGTCACTCACCACCATGGTTGGCGCCATGAATGCTGGGGGTTTCACCGCCAGCCTGGATGCAAACAACAACCTCAGTGTTTCAAACAGCACGCTCGCCACTGAGACATTGGCACACTTCGCGAAAGCCGGCGGAGGGGCACCAGCCGCCGTAGTCGTCGCCCCCTTCAACCTCACCACCACCACCACCACCGCCGCCCCCGTCTACGGCGTGCAGCAAACCGGCGCCACGGCGGCAATCGCCAACGTTACCGCCGCCATCACCAAGCTCGGCAGCATCAGCTCGCAGCTTGGCGCGGCGTCGAACCACATCACCGGCATGCAGACCTTCACCTCCTCGCTCAGCAGCGCGCTGACCGCCGGTGTGGGCGCGCTGACCGATGCCGACATGGCCAGCGAAAGCGCCAAGCTCACCTCGCTGCAGACCAAGCAGCAGCTTGGCATCTCGGCGCTGTCGATGGCCAACCAGCAGCCGCAGGCACTGCTCAAGCTGTTCGGCTGATAACCACACCCGACCGGGCCACACGCGGCCCGGCCGGCTCCTTCCGACTGAATGAGACCAGCCACAGGATCGTCCGATGCAGCGTACGGCAAGCTACTTCCGCACCCCGCAGATCGGCGGCGGAACCCCGCAGGAAACCGAGATTCTGGCGTTCGGTCTGTGCAACGACCGGCTGACCAGGGCCGCCACTCCGCGCGAACGGATCGAGGCGCTGGGGAAAACCCAGCAGCTTTGGTCGCTGCTGGTGAACGATATCGGCGGCGAGGCCAACCGCCTGCCCGCCGAACTGAAGCAGAACCTGCTCCGGCTGGGCTTCTGGGCGATGGACTATGCCACCCGGGCGATGCTGCATGATCTGCCGGTGGAACCGCTGATCGGCCTGCATCGCGACATGATCGAGGGCCTGCGCGCGCAAGCCAGTCCCGCGGCACCAGCGCCGCCCCCCGCCCCTGCCGCGATTACGGCGCCCGCCGCCGCCGCCGCATGGTCCGGCCGCAAGATGACGGCCTGATCCCCATCGCCAGCATCCGCGTTCATCATGCCCGGGCTCGTCCCGGGCATTTTGATTCAGCGTGACGCTGCCCCATGCGGGCACGATCACATCGCGCGATGTGCCGAAGCCAGGTTCGGCCGGAAATCTACCCGATTGCCGGTGTGGTCACCAGGCTCGCCGTCTGGGCGGAGGCCGCGGATTCCTCCGCTGGCGTCCCGGCTGCCGGCAAGCCGGTTTCCGACGACGCGGCGGCATGGCCGGCGGCGCGGCGATAGGCATCCAACTGCTGCACGGTCGGAATGCTGGAGGAAACCGCGCCGGCCCCGTTGCGGAATTCCATGACGACAAGGCCCAGCGCCGGTTCGATACGGAAGGAGGGGTTCGGGTGAAGCGGCGCCTGTGGTGTCGCCGGCTCCGCAGCGGCAAACGACGTGCCCGACGACTTAACGCCGCCGCTCACCCCGGCCGACGCCGCCGGCTCGGCTCCCTGCAAACTGGCAAGTGGCGTGATGCCGTTGCTCATGATCCGAGACCCCGGATGTACGTCCCATATTTTCAAGCCTGAAATGTGCACCGGCAGAATTGCGAAAAAGTTAAGCGCGGCAAGAAGCCGTCTCAGGAAGCCGTCCAGTTGAACCGCGCCACCAGCCAGTGGCGCAGTTCCAGCACCGCAGCGGAGTCGGCAACAACGGCAGCGGTGGCAGCATTCGCCTCCAGCGCGCAGAGCAGGCGCACGCCGGGCGTCCGCGGCTGCAGCGCATGGCTTGCCTCGGCGCCGGCGCGCCGCCATTGCGCCACCAGGGCGGCGGGGGTCAGCGGCGGCAGCACCAGGGCGAACTCGATCTGCGTGGCCGCGGCGGCCGACCGCCAGGCCGCGGCCAGGGCACCGGCGGGCGGAGCGCCGCGCAGGGCGGTCGCCAACTCCGGCACGGTCGGCACCTCCGCCAGCAGCGCGTCGCGCCGCAGGCCGCCCGGTGCCGGCACGCCGAGCGAGAACAGCGGCGCGGCCCCGGCGGACGCCGCCTCGGCCAGCAGCTTCGGGGTGTTCGGACCGGTCACGAACACCGCATCGACCGCGTGTCCCTGCAACGCCTGCAACGCCGCGCCCCATTCGTGCAGGCCCAGGGCCGGCACCGGCGCAATGCCCATCAGGTCCAGGCCCAGCAGCGCCGCCAGTTCAGGCCCCGCCGGCACGGAAACGGCAACCCGCAGTTGCGATCCGGCGCGCAGCGCATGCGCGGGCACGCGGCTGGCCAGCACGCCGGGCGCAAGGCCGGTCATCACCGGCAGCCAGCTGGCGGCGTCGAAGCGGGCGCGCGGGTCGCCGGTCAGCCAGGCCAGCGGCGCATCGCCCGGCAGCAACAGCAACGTCTGCCCATCCGGCACGACCCGCGCTTCGAACTGATTGGCCGCGGTGACCCCATCGGCGCCGCCCACCAGGGTCGGGTGCAGCGTGGTGGCCGGCGGCAGCGCGGGACCCAGCGCCGCACCGATGGCGTCCGCCCACCGGTCCATCCGCCCGCCCGGCGGCCCGGCGGCGAGAATGCGGACGCTGTCGGGAAACGGCTCCGGCGGCGGGGTGGCGCAGCGGGCTTCGGGGATGGATGTGGCCGCGCGCGCGCTGGCGCTGGCCGCCACACCACCCAGCGCGATGAAAAAGCCACGCCGCCCGGTGGCGCGCCGGGCCGCCGGGGGATGAACATGCGCCTCCGTCGTCGGCGAGGCGTCGGGCATCCGGACCTCCTGCCAAGTACGGCGCCGGCCGCGGAGAGCCAGCTGGCGCCTTCCCTGCTCCGGAAGTGCCGTCTTGTCAAAATCCCGCGACGCGGGCCCGGCGGCGGTGGTCAGGAATCGTAGGAAACCAGCGCCTCGAACGGCACATCGAGCCGCTTGCGGCCTTCCAGGAAGGTCAGCTCGATCAGGCTCGCGGCAGCCGGCACCACGGCACCGACCTTGCGCAGCAGCTGGATGCCGGCAGCCATGGTGCCGCCGGTGGCCAGCAGGTCATCAACCACCACCACGCGCTGCCCGGGCCGGACGGCGTCGGCCTGGATCTCGATCCGGTCGGTGCCGTATTCCAGCGCGTAGTCCAGCGGGATGGTGGCGCCCGGCAGCTTGCCGCGCTTGCGCAGCATGATGAAGCCGCAGCCGAGCTTCAGGGCCAGCGGTGCCGCCACCAGGAAGCCGCGGGACTCGATCCCGGCCACCAGGTCGGGCTGGTGCGTGCGCACCGCCCGCGCCATCCGCCCCATCGCCACCTGCCAGGCGTCCTCGTGCCGCAGCAGGGTAGAGATGTCGTAGAAAAAGATGCCGGGCTTGGGAAAGTCCGGGATGCCCCGAATGTGGTCCTTGAGATCCATGGCGCGAGAGGTCCTGGTTGCAGACTGGGCGCGTGTAGGGCCGCAGCGCGGTGGGAGCAAGTAAGGTCAGGGCGGCTTTGTGCCCCCCTGGCCTTGCCTGCCTCCGCGCGCTACGCCTGCGCCATGTCCCGTGCCCCCATTGCCCTGCTGGCCAGCGTGATCTGGTTCATCGCCTACATCGCCGGCGCCGTGGCGCTGGCGGATCTGCTCGCGCCGATGCACTGGGCGGTGCAGGCGGTCTATTTCCTGGTGGCCGGGGTGCTCTGGGTGGGGCCGGTGGTGTGGCTGATGCGCTGGTCGCTCGGCCGGCGCCAGGGTGACGGCCTGCGTTAACAGGGTGGCCCGGGCGCATCCGGGCTTCGGGCGAACGCTCTCCCGCCCGGGGATCCGGCCACAACGACCTGATATTGTTCATTTTTATTTGCGATACGGGGAATTGAATTCTCGGAGCAGATGAAACGTTATCTAGTCCGCGCAACGATAGCAAAGGCCGGACCTCAGGAGCGGAAAAAATGGGCCTGTTGAATGCGGTCAGTCCCCATGCGCGCATCACTCTGCCGGCAGCAGCCGTGGTGGCCATCCTCCTCGCAGTGCCGCCGGCCTGGGCGACATCAACCATCACCCCGCCGGCCGCCCCGGCAAATGCCACCGGCACTGGAACTTTCGCCGATCCTTGGGTGGTGACGCCGACCGCAGGCAGCTACAGTTTTGCTCCGCAAACGGGTAAATCGCTGCCAGAGGGGTGGTACGACCCGCCTTTCATCAGCGGTTTCGATTACACGCTGACCGGCCTGACCGGCACGGATGGCTTCACAAGTGTTCAGACGAAAAACCTGCTGCCGTATACGGTGCAGGTGTGGGCTGGTGGCCTGGACGTAGCCACATTGAACCCGGGGGACACATTCAGCTTCGCGTCCGGGGTGACCGACTTCCAACTGCTCGGCATCAGCCCTCCGTTCGACGCTGCGACAACCGATATAGGCGCCGCTTTTCCCGTGAACGTCTTCTGGACCGGGTCTCCCACCAGCCTGGTCATCACCCCGCTCTCTGACGCAATTCCGGAGCCGGCCTCGCTGGCCGGACTTGCCGTTGGCCTCGCCGGGCTCGGCGTCGCGCGCCGGCGTCGCCGCGCCTGATTGCGGCGGTCGGAAGGCTTTACGGCTGCGGCTGCGCCGCGACACGGAGCGGTTGTTGACCAATGCGACAGCGCCCGCTGCCGCCCGGACCTGACAAACCGGTGCATCCGGCCGCGCCCGCAACCCAGCAAGCCAGGCAAGGCGCTTGCCGTGGTGGCACGACCTCGCTAACCGTTCCCGGTCGCGCCGCCATCGGGGCCGCGCGCAAGGGGAGATTCATGCGATGGGTTACAGGGTCGCGGTCGTCGGCGCCACCGGGGCAGTCGGGCGCGAAATGCTGAAGACCCTCGCCGAGCGAAACTTTCCGGTCACGGAAGTCGCCGCCGTCGCGTCCGGGCGCAGCACCGGCCAGCAGGTCAGTTTCGGCGACAAACAGGTGCTGACCGTGCAGAACCTGGACAAGTTCGACTTCACCGGCTGGGATATCGGCCTGTTCAGCCCCGGCGCGTCGATCTCCGCCGTGCACGCGCCGCGCGCCGCCGCGGCCGGCTGCATCGTCATCGACAACACCAGCCAGTTCCGCATGGACCCCGACGTGCCGCTGGTGGTGCCGGAGGTGAACCCGCAGGCGCTCAGCCGCATCCGCCGCGGCATCATCGCCAACCCGAACTGCTCCACCATCCAGATGGTGCTGGTGTTGAAGCCGTTGCACGACCGCTACGGCATCCGCCGGGTGGTGGTGTCCACCTACCAGTCGGTCTCCGGCGCCGGCAAGGAAGGCATGGACGAGCTGTACGCCCAGACCAAGGCGACCTTCGTCAACGACCCGGTCAAGCCCGAGCAGTTCACCAAGCAGATCGCCTTCAACGTCATTCCGCACATCGACTCGTTCATGCCGGATGGGTCGACCAAGGAGGAATGGAAGATGGTGGTCGAGACCAGGAAGATTCTCGACCCCGATATCAAGGTGTTCGCCACCTGCGTGCGGGTGCCGGTGTTCATCGGCCATGCCGAGTCGGTCTGCATCGAATGCGAACAGCCGATCACGGCGGAAGGCGCCCGCGCGCTGCTGCGCGACGCCCCCGGGGTGGTGGTGCTCGATCACCGCGAGGACGGCGGCTACATCACCCCGGCCGAATGCCAGGGCGAGGACGCCACCTATGTCAGCCGCATCCGGATCGACCCGACGGTGCCGAACGGGCTGGCGTTCTGGTGCGTGGCGGACAATCTGCGCAAGGGCGCGGCCTTGAACGCCATCCAGATCGCCGAGGAACTGCTGGCCCAGGGTCTGCTGCCCCGCCGCGCGGCCTGAACTGATGGCCTGGGCCTGGCTGACCGGAGCCGGCCTGTTCGAAGTCGTCTGGGTGGTGTTGCTGAAGCAGACCGACGGGTTCACCCGGCTGATCCCGTCGGCCGCCACCGTGGCCGCGATGGCCGCCAGCTTTTTCTGCATGTCACAGTCGCTGCGCAGCCTGCCGATGGGCACGGTGTACGCGGTATGGACCGGCATCGGCGCGGCCGGCGGGCTGGCCTGGGGCATCGCCATGGAAGGCGAACCGGCGGGTGCCGTCCGCATCCTGTGCGTCGCCCTGATCCTTGCCGGGGTGGCCGGGCTGAAACTTGGCTCCTGACGGCAATTTGCTGACCGGCGCGCCCGCCCCGCGCGCCGCCCGCACGTTGACCCACCCCCACCGGGGGAGTATGGCGAACGCAACGGACGGCGGGTCGCGCAGGGTTTGGCGCGATGGGTGGGGAGGCGCCGGCACCAGAAGGAGGTCTGACCCCCCATGAGGGATGTACGTGACGTGCAGATGCTCGGCCGCACCAGTGATGGGCGGCTGGTTCAGCGGCCGTTATCCGGTCATTTGAGCGTCTATCTCGACTTCGATATGGTCATGTCGGTCGGCCATCGCATTACCGGCTGCGCGCTCGCGGTGGGCACCATCGTGCTGGTCTGGTTCCTGGTGGCGCTGGCCAGCGGCGAGTCGGCTTATGCAAGCGTGTCGTGGTTCCTGCGCACGCCGGTCGGCTACTTCGCCCTGTTCGGCTGGACGGCGGCGTTGTGGTATCATTTTTGTGTCGGCATCCGCCACCTGATCTGGGATACCGGCCGGATGTACGATCTGCCCTCGGTTCATCGCTCGCGCGGCGTGATCCTCGGCGCCACTGCCGGGCTTACGTTGCTCACCTGGCTCATTGCCCTCCTGTAATTTTCGGGGACGCCGCACCATGCCAGACCCCAAGGGGCTGAAGATCGAAACCATGCGCTCCACCCTCAGCCGCGCCCGCGGGCTGGGAGCGGCGAACACGGGGGTCCAGGAATGGTGGATGCAGCGCCTGACGTCGCTGGCGCTGATCCCGCTGACCTTGTGGTTCGTGTTCTCGTTGGTGCAACTGACCGGCGCCCCCTATGCCGTGGTGCACGCCTGGGCAGGCACCCCGATCCACGCCACGCTGCTGCTGGCGCTCATCGCCATCACCTTCCAGCACATGCGCATGGGTGTGCAGACCATCGCCGAGGACTACATCCACGGCACCACGGTCCGGCTGACACTGACCCTGGCGGTGAAGGCGGCCAGCCTGTTGCTGGCACTGGCGGCGACCATCGCCGTGCTGAAACTCGCCATCGCCGGATGACACTGCGCGCCCCAACGCATGCCCGAACGCGTGCGACGAAACGGCATGCAGCAGGCAGGCGCAGGGCTCGACCCCACCGGACGGACGCACGATGAACGCAATCAAATCTCCTTCACTCGGCGCCTACAACGTGATCGACCACACCTATGACGTGGTGGTGGTCGGCGCCGGCGGGGCCGGGCTGCGCGCCACCTTCGGCATGGGCGCCGCCGGGCTGAAGACCGCCTGCATCACCAAGGTGTTCCCCACCCGCAGCCACACCGTGGCGGCGCAGGGCGGCATCGGCGCGGCCCTCGGCAACATGGGCGAGGACGACTGGCGCTGGCACATGTATGACACCGTCAAGGGGTCGGACTGGCTCGGCGACCAGGACGCCATCGAGTACATGTGCCGCGAGGCGATCCCGGCGGTGCACGAGCTGGAACATTACGGCGTGCCGTTCAGCCGCACCGAGGACGGCCTGATCTATCAGCGCCCGTTCGGCGGCCACATGACCGATTACGGCAAGTCCCCGGCCCTGCGCGCCTGCGCCGCCGCCGACCGCACCGGGCACGCCATCCTGCACACGCTGTATCAGCAATCGCTGAAGCACGACGTCGAGTTCTTCGTCGAGTATTTCGCCCTCGACCTGATCATGGACGAAGATGGTGCCTGCCGCGGCGTGATCGCCTGGAACCTGGAAGACGGCACCATGCACCGTTTCCGGGCGCAGATGGTGGTGCTGGCCACCGGCGGCTACGGGCGCGCCTTCCTGTCATGTACCTCGGCGCACACCTGCACCGGCGACGGCAACAGCATGGTGATGCGCGCCGGCCTGCCCTGCCAGGACATGGAGTTCGTGCAGTTCCACCCGACCGGCATCTTCCCCGCCGGCTGCCTGATCACCGAAGGCGCCCGCGGCGAAGGCGGCTACCTGACCAACAGCGAAGGCGAGCGCTTCATGGAGCGCTACGCCCCCAACGCCAAGGATCTGGCCAGCCGCGACGTGGTGTCGCGCTCGATGACGCTGGAGATCAATGCCGGGCGGGGTTGCGGGCCGAACAAGGAATACATCCTGCTCCACCTGGAGCACCTGGGCGCCGACATCCTGCATGAGCGGCTGCCCGGCATCAGCGAAACCGCGCGCGTGTTCGCCGGCGTCGAAGTAACGAAGGAGCCGATCCCGGTGCTGCCGACCGTGCACTACAACATGGGCGGCATCCCCACCAACGTACGAACCGAAGTGCTGCGCCCAACCCGGGAAAAGCCGGACGCCATCGTGCCGGGACTGATGGCGGTGGGCGAAGCGGCCTGCGTGTCGGTGCATGGCGCCAACCGGCTCGGCACCAACTCGCTGCTCGACCTGGTGGTGTTCGGCCGCGCCGCCGCGCATCGCTGCTCGGTCACGCTCAAGCCGAATGCGCCGCAGATGCCGCTGCCGCCACGCGCCGGCGAGGCGTCGCTCGACCGCTTCGACCGCACGCGGCATGCCAGCGGCGGCACCCGGGTGGCTGATCTGCGGCTGGGTATGCAGCGCACCATGCAGGCGCATGCCGCAGTGTTCCGCAACACCGACAGCCTGCGCAAGGGTGTCGAGAAAATCAACAAGGTCTGGGGCGGCCTGTCCGACCTCGCGCTGTCCGACCGCAGCCTGATCTGGAATTCCGACCTGATGGAAGCGCTGGAGCTGCAGAACCTGATGGCCAACGCCGTAACCACCATGGCCGGCGCCAACGCCCGCACGGAAAGCCGCGGCGCACAGGCGCATGACGACTTCCCCGAGCGCGACGACGTGAACTGGATGAAGCACACGCTGGCCTGGTGCGGCGACGACGGGACCGTCCGACTGGACTACCGGCCGGTGAAGATGCAGACGCTGACCCACGAAGTGTCAGTCTTCCCGCCCCAGAAGCGCGTGTACTGAGCGGAAGGACGGCACGATGGTCGAGACCAAGCGCTTCTTCTTCGATCTCCCCAAGGGCAGCCGCCCGAAGCCCGGCAATACCTGGAAGGCGCCGGCGGGGACGACGAATGTCCGGGATTTCCAGATTTATCGCTGGGACCCGGACCAGGGCGGCAATCCGCGCATCGACACCTATCAGGTCGATCTGGACAAGTGCGGCCCGATGGTGCTGGACGCGCTGATCAAGATCAAGAACGAGGTCGATCCGACACTGACCTTCCGCCGCTCCTGCCGCGAAGGCATCTGCGGCAGTTGCGCGGTGAATATCAACGGCACCAACACGCTGTCCTGCATCAAGCCGATCGACGACGTGAAGCAGGGGCCGGTGCGGGTGAACCCGCTGCCGCACATGCCGGTGGTGAAGGATCTGGTGCCCGACCTGTCGCTGGCCTACGCGCAACTGCGCAGCGTCGAGCCCTGGCTGAAGGCCGACACCCCGGCACCGCCCGACAGCGAACGCCTGCAAAGCCTCGAGGAGCGCGCCAGGCTCGACGGGCTGTGGGAGTGCATTCTGTGCTTCTGCTGCACCACCTCGTGCCCAAGTTACTGGTGGAACGGCGACCGCTATCTCGGCCCGGCAACCTTGCTGGCCGCCTATCGCTGGATCTCCGACAGCCGTGACGAGGCCACCGGCGAGCGGCTGGATGCGCTGAAGGACCCGTTCAAGCTGTATCGCTGCCACACGATCTTCAACTGCACCGAGGCCTGCCCCAAGGGGCTGAACCCGGCGAAGGCGATCGGCGAGATCAAACTCCAGTTGCTGGAGCGCGAGGGCTGAGGGCACCGCCCCCTCCCCTCACCGTCTGGGCCGACAGCCTGCTGGCCGATCATGCCGTGTTCCGCCTCGGCTGGTCGAATCTCGCCGAGGTGATCCCTGGCCGGCTCTACCGTTCGAACCACCCCACGCCGGGCCGGCTGGCCCGGCTGGCGCGGCAGTACGGAATCCGCACCCTGGTCAATCTGCGCGGCGAGAAACCGAATGGTTCCAACACGCTCTCGCTTGCAGCCGCCGACCGGCTCGGCCTGGCGCACGAATTCCTCGCCTTCGAGAGCCGCGGCGCGCCGCACCGCGACCGCATCCTGCGCTTTCATGATCTCTACCGCAGCATGGCCACGCCGACGCTGGTGCACTGCAAGTCCGGCGCCGACCGCGCCGGGCTGGCGGCGGGTCTGGCCATCCTGTTCGAGGGCGGCACCGCCGAAGCGGCGATGCGCCAGCTCTCCTGGCGCTTCGGCCATGTCAGGGGCAGCCGGGCCGGCATCCTGGACGCGTTCTTCGTGCTCTACGCCACCACCGGCGAAGGCCGCCTGCCCTTCCTCGACTGGGTTCGCGACGAATATGACGAAAGCCGGTTGCGGCAGAACTTTGCTTCCAGCGGGATCGCGTCGTTCTTCAACGACCAGGTGCTGCGGCGGGAGTAAAGCAAGCGAGGCCAGGGGCCAGGCCCTTGGGGGCCAGGGATCGCCTACGGAATAGGGTCAAGCGGGCCACAGCCCCGTCGCGCCGAAGGCGCGCTGCCCGCCGGGGCGGGTTCAGAGCAGCGCCCTGGCCTTCCTTCCCCTCCGCCGGCTAGCGTGGCGGGCCGCACGCAAGCGGATACGGGGAGGAAGCGTGTCATCCATGTGGCCGGTCAAGCGTGCCAATGCCTCTGGTCTCCCCGCCGCCATCGCCATCAACCCGCGCGCGGTGAGTGTGGCCGAGGGCCTGCGCGCCGCCCTGTCGGTGGCGGCGGTCGTCGCCCTCAGCGAGTGGCTGGGCTGGCCGCGGCTGATGGACGCGGCGCTGGCCGCCTGGCTGACCTGCCTGTGCGATGCCGGCGGGCCGATCCGCCAGCGGGTGCCGTTCCTGCTCGGCTTCGGCATCGCCGGCGCGGCGCTCACCGCGGGGTTCGGGCTGCTCGGCACGCTGGCGCCGCTGCCGGTAGTGATCGCGGTCGCCGCGGCGGGGGTGTTCTGCGCCAGCCTGCTGCGGGTTTACGGCCAGGCGATGATGCAGGTGGGCAACCTGCTGAGCGTCGTGCTGGTGCTGGCGCTCGTCCGCGACGTGCCGGACCTGGGAACCGCGGCCGCGCTCGGCCTGGTGTTCCTGGGTGGCAGCCTGTGGGCACTGCTGCTGACCATGGCGATCTGGCGCGTTTACCCCTATGGCGCGGCGCTGGCGGCGCTGGCCGAATGCTGGCGGACGCTGGCGCGGCTCGCCGCCGACCTGCGCCACGTGCTGCACCACCCCGAAGCCGGCGAGACCGAATGGGACCGCCATGCGCGCGCGCATCGCCGCAACGTGCGCACGGCCATCGAGGCGGCGCGCGTCGCGGTGCTGGCCACCGTGCGCACGCGCGGCCCGGTGAGTGGCCGGGCGGCGCAGAGCTGGATTCGCCTGGAAGCGGCCGAGCAGATTTTCGGCGCCCTGATCGCCCTGGCCGAGTTGCTGCAGGACCACCCGCCGGCGGCGGTGCGCGACGCCGCCGACCGCATGTTGCGCCGGCTGCGCCCGCTGCTGCTGTTGCTCGCCAATTCCATGGTGACGGAGCGGGAGGAACGCTCGGCCCGGCTGGAGCGCGCCGCGGCGGCGATCGCCGGGTCCGCCGCGGCGCTGCCGGGCAGCCCGGTGCAACGGATCGCCGGGACGATCGCCGACCGGCTGCGCATCGCCATCACCCTGGCCAATCCGAAGACGCTGGCCCCGGCGCCGGAAGGGCCGGTCGGCGGCGGCTGGCGAACATTGGTGCTCGGGCCGCTGCGCGCCAACCTGGATTTGGGATCGGCGGCGTTGCGGCATGCGCTGCGGGTGGCGGCGGCGGCGGCGGTCGGCTTCGCGGTCACCCTGGGCTGGCCGACCAGCTACGGCTACTGGCTGACCATCACGCTGGTGCTGACCATGCAGCCCTATTTCGCCGTGACCATCACCCGCGCCGCGGAGCGGATCACCGGCACCGTGCTGGGCGGGGCGGTTGGCGCGGCGGTTGCAATCGCCTGTCCGACGCCGGCCGCCATGGCGGTGGCGCTGTTCCCACTGGCGGTGCTGGCGCTGGCGGTGCGGGCGGTGAATTTCGCCCTGTTCATGGCCTGCGTGACGCCGGTGATCGTGCTGCTGGTGGAACTGGCGCGGCCCGGCCAGAGCCAGCTGGACCTCGCGCTGATGCGCGGACTGTATACCCTGGCCGGCGGCGTGCTGGCGCTGCTGTTCAGCGCGTTGCTGTGGCCGGCCTGGGAACCGGCGCGTCTGCTCGGCGAGTTGCGGGCCGCCATTGCCGCGCACGGCCGCTACGCCTGCGCCGAACTCGCCGCCTTGCTGGGCGAGGCCGCGCCGGCAGCGGTGGAGCAGGCCCGCCGCGCCGCCGGTGTGGCCAGCAACAATGTCGAGGCCAGCCTGCAACGGGTGCTGCTGGAGCCGGCGCGCGGCGAGACCGACCGGCTGGAGGCGGCGCTAACCATCGACGCCGCGCTGCGCCGCATGGCCGGGCGGGTTTCCGCCCTGCAGGTGGATGCCGCCCTGCACCCGCACGACCGCGCCGCCTGGCGGGCCTGGCGCGACTGGATCGACATCGCCAGCACCAGGCTGGCCGAGGGCCGCGCCGATCTGCCGGCGCGCCCGGCAGTGCCCGCGGGCGATCCCGACGGCGAGTCGCTGGCGCGCATCGGCCGGCAACTGGAACTGGCGGCGGGGGCGCTGGGCCGGCTGGCGTAAGCCCGGCGCGGCATCGCGCGGTGGACAACCGCGCCATCCGGGTCAAGAAAGCCGGCCGTATCGCCTGACCGACAGGAAGCAATCGACATGAAGCTGGCAGGACGCACCGTCCTGGTGTTCGGCGCCGGCAGTGCCGGCCCGGGCTGGGGCAACGGCAAGGCCGCCGCCGTGCTGTATGCCCGCGAGGGCGCAAACGTGGTGGCGGTGGACCTGAACGCCGCCGCCGCCGAGGCCACCCGCGCCGTCATCGCCGCCGAATCCGGCACCGCCATCGCGCTCGCCGGCGACATCACCCGCGCCGCCGACATCGCCGCCGTGGTGGCGCGCACCCTCGCCGAATACGGCCGCATCGACGTGCTGCACAACAATGTCGGCATCACCGACATGGGCGGGCTGGATGACATCACCGAGCAGCGCTGGCAGCGGGTGATGGACATCAACCTCACCGGCGTGTTCCGCAGCTGCAAGGCGGTGGTGCCGGTGATGCTGCGCCAGGGCGGCGGCGCCATCGTCAACATCTCGTCCATCGCGGCGGCGGTGATCAACCGCTACCCGTATTTTTCCTATTACGCCTCGAAGGCCGGGCTGAACCATTTCACCCGCGCCCTCGCCGTGCAGTATGCGAAGCAGGGCATCCGTGCCAACGTGGTGATGCCGGGGTTGATGGATACCCCGCTGGTGCGCGAGCAGATCACCGGCCAGCACGACGACCATGCAACCATGATGCGCGCCCGCGACGCGATGACCCCGATGGGGCGCCAGGGCACCGCCTGGGATGTCGCGCGCGCCTCGGTGTTCCTCGCTTCGGACGATGCGGCCTACATTACCGGCGTGTGCCTGCCGGTCGATGGCGGGCTGAGCTGCCTGTCGGGCTGATCAACACCAGGGGGGAAGCAATGCAGATCGGCGTCATCGGACTCGGCCGCATGGGCGGCAACATCGTGCGGCGGCTGCTGCGCGGCGGCCATCACTGCGTGGTGTTCGACGCCAACCCCGCCGCCACCGGGGCGCTCGCCGCCGAGGGCGCGACGCCCGCCGCCTCGCTCGCCGAGCTGGTGGCGAAGCTGGCGCCGCCGCGGGCCGCCTGGGTCATGCTGCCCGCCGGCGAGGTCACCGAACAGACCGTGCAGGCGCTCGGCGCGCTGATGGACCCCGGCGACACGATCATCGACGGCGGCAACAGCAACTTCAAGGACGACGTGCGGCGCGCCCGGGCGCTGGACGGGCGCGGCGTGCGCTATCTCGATGTCGGCACCTCGGGCGGCGTGTGGGGGCTGGAACGCGGCTACTGCCTGATGGTCGGCGGGCCGAAACCCGCCTTCGACCGGCTGGAGCCGGTCTTCGCCACCCTCGCCCCCGGCACCGGCGACATCCCGCCCGCCGCCGGGCGCGACGGCCACGACCGGCGCGCCGAACAGGGCTACCTGCACGCCGGCCCCTCCGGCGCCGGCCACTTCGTCAAGATGATCCATAACGGCATCGAATACGGCATGATGCAGGCTTTCGCCGAAGGCTTCGACATCCTGCGCAACCGTGCCGCCGACGTGCTGCCGGAAGACGAACGCTACGACTTCAACCTGGCCGACATCGCCGAACTCTGGCGCCGCGGCAGCGTGGTGACCTCCTGGCTGCTCGACCTGAGCGCCAACGCACTGGCACAGGACGGACAACTCGGCACGTTCTCCGGCCATGTCGAGGATTCCGGCGAAGGCCGCTGGACCATCGAAGCCGCGATCGAGGAAGCGGTGCCGGCCGACGTGCTGTCGGCGGCGCTGTTCGTGCGGTTCCGCTCACGGCAGGCGCATACGTTTGCCGAGAAGTTGCTTTCGGCGATGCGGCTTGGGTTTGGCGGGCATGTTGAGACGACGAAAGGCAAGTAAGGCCAGGGCAGCGCCCTGATAGGATCAATGGCGCGGCGGCCGCCTGCAGGAAGTCGTGCATGGGCGGATGGCCTTGCGTTTCGGCGGAACGTTGATGTCAGGCGCTGTCCGGACCGGATCGGAAGCCGGCCGGAGAATTACCGCGGGCCGGCGACCAGGGCCAGATATTCCCACGCCATGGTCGCGGCGGCGAGCGCGGTGATCTCGGCGACATCATAGGCCGGCGCCACCTCGACCACGTCCATCCCCGCCCAGGCCAGGCCACACAGCCCGCGCAGGATCGCCTGCGCCTGCCAGGAAGCCAGCCCGCCGATTTCGGGCGTGCCGGTGCCCGGGGCGAAGGCCGGATCGAGCGCGTCGATGTCGAAGCTGAGATAAGCGGGCGCGTGCCCCACCACCTCGCGCACCAGCGCGGCGATGGCGGCCGGGCCGGACTCGTGCACCGCCTGCGCGGTCAGCACGGTGACGCCCTGGCCCAGCGTCCAGTCCCACACTTCGCGCTGCACGGGCGAGCGGATGCCCAGTTGCACCATGCGGCACGGTTCGACCAGGCCCTCGGTGATGGCGTGATGGAACACCGACCCGTGGCTGAACTTCTGGCCGAACCCGTCCGGCCAGGTGTCCACATGGGCGTCGAACTGCACCAGGGCGAGCGGCCCGGTGCGCCGCGCCAACGCCCGCAGCAGCGCGAGCGTGACGCCGTGCTCGCCGCCCAGCGCGATCAGGTGCGGAACCGGCGCCGCCGCGCGCTCGATCGCCGCCAGGGTGGCGGGGATGTCGCCCAGGGCCACCGGAAAGTCGCCGATATCGGCGAGGTCGAGCGTGGCCGGGTCAACCCAGGCGGTCGGATGGGCGCCGTCCACCAGCATGCGGCTGGCGCGGCGGATGGCGTGCGGCCCATCGCGCGCGCCGGCGCGGTTGGTGGTGCCGGCATCGAAGGGAATACCTGCCACGGTAAAGGCGGCGGGGTCGCGCCGAGCGGTGCCGAGGAAGGTCGGCGGGACAGCGAAGGTGGGAGGACCGGCCATGCCGCGCAACGTGCCGCAGCGGCGACAGGAACACCAGCGCGGAGCCCGGGCCTTATCCCGCAATCCGAAAATATCGTCGCCGCATCGGCCGCAGGAGCGCCGGCGGGGCAAATCAGCGCACCAGCAATAAAGGACCATTAACCGAATAGCAGGCGTCGATCACGCGCGTTCCGGTGCCGCACTGCCCGGCAAAGTCGAGCCAGCGTTCGAACGGTCCGGCAACGGCAGCAGGACGCTGGCCATCCGGAGTCATGAACAAACGAGAAAAATCTTGTCCTGGGATTACGTCTGCACCACCCCGGTTTCGTCCGCCTCCAGGGCGAAGGCGGCGGCCATCAGGGCGCGGGTGTAGTCCTGCCTTGGTCTGGCGAACACCTGCTCGGCCGGGCCTTCCTCCACCACCAAGCCCTGGCGCAGCACCACCACCCGGTGGGCCAGCGCGCGCACCACCCGCAGATCGTGGCTGATGAACAGGTAGCCGAGCGCGTGGTCCTGCTGCAGCCTGCGCAGCAGATCAACGATCTGCGCCTGCACGCTCATGTCGAGCGCGCTGGTCGGCTCGTCGAGCACCACGAAGCGCGGCTTCAGCACCATGGCGCGCGCCACCGCGATGCGCTGGCGCTGGCCGCCGCTGAACTCATGCGGGTAGCGGTCGGTGCTGTCGGCCGGCAACCCGACCTCCTCCAGCGCTTCCGCCAGCCGCGCCTGGCGGGCGGCACGGGAGAGGCCCGGCTCGTGCACCGACAAACCCTCGGCGACGATCTCGCCCACCGTCAGCCGCGGCGATAGGCTGCCGAACGGGTCCTGGAACACGATCTGCATGCCGGCCCGCAGCCGGCGCAGCGCCCGCGCGTCAACCGAGGCAAGATCCTGGCCGCGGAACAGGATACGCCCCTGCGCTTCCTGCAAGCGCAGCAGCGCATACCCGGTGGTGGACTTGCCGGAGCCGCTTTCGCCCACCAGCCCCACGGTTTCGCCGGCGCGCACCGTGATGTCCAGCCCGTCCACCGCCCGCACATGGCCGACGGTGCGGCGCAGCAGGCCGCGGCGGATCGGGAAGTGCACCCGCAGGTCGCGCGCCCGCATCAGCACTTCGGCGTCGTCCGGCACCGGGCGCGGGTCGCCCGACGGTTCGGCTTCCAGCAGCATGCGGGTGTAGGGGTGCTGCGGCGCGCCGAACACCTGTGCAACGGTGCCGGCCTCGACCACCTGGCCGGACTTCATCACACACACCCGGTCGGCATAGCGGCGCACGATCGCCAGATCGTGGCTGATCAGCAGCAAAGCGAGGCCGCGCGCGGCTTTCTGCTCCGCCAGCAGCTTCAGGATCTGCGCCTGGATGGTCACGTCCAGCGCCGTGGTCGGCTCGTCGGCGATCAGCAGCGCCGGGTCGTTGGCCAGCGCCATGGCGATCATGACGCGCTGGCGCTGCCCGCCGGAAAGCTGGTGCGGGAAGGCGTCCAGCCGGCCGGCCGCATCAGGGAAGCCGCATTGCGACAACACGTCGATGACGCGGGCGCGCAGCGCCTCGGCGGGCAGGGAACGGTGCAGGCTGATCGCCTCGGCCACCTGCCCGCCGATGCGGGCCAGCGGGTTGAGGCTGTTCATCGGCTCCTGGAACACCATGCCGGCGGCCACCCCGCGCAGCGCCTGCAACCGGCGCTCGGGGGCGCCGATCACGGCGGTGCCATCCAGCGTCACCGCGCCGGTGCAGACCGCCCCGGGCGGCAGCAACTGCATCAGCGACAGCGCGGTGAGCGACTTTCCCGACCCGCTTTCGCCCACCAGCGCCAGCGTCTCGCCGCGGTCGAGGGTGAACGAGACGCGATCGACGACGCAGCGCTCGCCAAACGCGACGCTCAGGTTTTCGATTTCCACCAGGCTCATGCGGCGGTCCGGCGCGGGTCGAAGGCGTCGCGCACCGCCTCGCCGACGAACACCAGCAGCGTCAGCATGCCGCCGAGCACGACGAAGGCGGTGATGCCGAGCCAGGGCGCCTGCAGGTTGTTCTTGCCCTGCGCCACCAGTTCGCCGAGCGAGGGCGAGCCGGGCGGCAGGCCGAAGCCGAGGAAATCCAGCGAGGACAGGATGGTCACCGAACCCGACAGGGTGAAGGGCAGAAACGTCAGCGTCGCCACCATGGCGTTCGGCAGGATATGGCGCCACATCACCGCCGTGTCGGACACCCCCAGCGCGCGGGCGGCGCGCACGTAATCCAGGTTGCGCCCGCGCAGGAACTCGGCACGCACCACGCCGGTCAGTGCCATCCAGGAGAACAGCAACAGGAAGATCAGCAGAATCCAGAAGGTGGGCGTGATGATGCTGCCCAGGATGATGAGCAGGTAAAGCTGCGGCATGCCCGACCAGATCTCGATGAAGCGCTGGAAGAACAGGTCGGTGAGGCCACCGTAGAACCCCTGCACCGCGCCGGAGGCGACGCCGACGATGGAGGAGACGATGGTGAGGGTAAAGCCGAACAGCACCGACAGCCGGAAACCGTAGATCACCCGGGCCAGCACGTCGCGCGCCTGGTCGTCGGTGCCGAGCAGGTTGCGCCAGGAGGGCGGCGCCGGGGCCGGCACCGGCAGGTTCTTCACGATCGTGTCGTAGCCGAACGGGATTACCGGCCAGATCATCCAGCCATGCGCCCGGATGACGACGGCGAGGTCCGGGTCGCTGAAATCGGCCTCGGTGGGCAGGAAATCGGCGCCGAAGGTGTCTTCGCTGTAGTCCGCCAGCGCCGGCACGTACCAATGGCCGTCGAAGCGGATCAGCAGCGGCCGGTCATTGGCGATGAACTCGGCGAACAGCGACAGAAAGAACAGGGCAAGAAAAATCCACATCGACCAGAAGCCGCGCTTGTGGGCGCGGAAAATGCCCAGACGTCGCCGCGTAAGCGGAGTCATTGATTGGGGTCCGGGGCAACGCCCCGGCAGGGGAAGATCATCGCCGGGCCTCGAAATCAATCCGAGGATCAACCACGGTATAGAGCATATCGCCCACGATCTGCATCACCAGCCCAAGCAGGGTAAAAATATACAGTGTCCCGAACATCACCGGATAGTCGCGCCGGATCGCCGATTCGAAGCCCAGCAGCCCCAGCCCGTCGAGCGAGAAGATGATCTCCACCAGCAGCGCCGACGAAAACAGGATGCCGATGAACGCCGCCGGGAAGCCGGCGATGATCAGCAGCATGGCGTTGCGGAACACATGCCGGTACAGCACCCGCTGCTCGCTGGCGCCCTTGGCCCGCGCGGTGACGGTGTACTGCTTGCGGATTTCTTCCAGGAAGCAGTTCTTGGTCAGCATGGTCAGGCCGGCAAAACCGCCCACCACCAGGGCCACCGTCGGCAGCACCATGTGCCACAGATAATCCACCACCCGCGCCGGCCAGGCCCAGCCTGCCGCCTCCGGACTGGTCAGGCCGCGCAGCGGAAAGACGTGGAAGAAGCTGCCGCCGGCGAACAGCACGACCAGCAGGATGGCGAACAGGAACCCCGGCACCGCATACCCCACCAGCACAAAGGCGGAACTGGCGACATCGAAGCGCGAGCCGTGCCGCACCGCCTTGGCGATGCCGAGCGGAATGGACACGAAATACACCAGCAGCGTGGACCACAGCCCGATCGACACCGACACCGGCATTTTCTGCCCGATCAGCTTCAGCACCGGCTCGTCGAGGAAGAAGCTGCGGCCGAAATCGAAGCTCAGATAGTCGCGGACCATGATCATGAAACGTTCGCCGGCCGGCTTGTCGAAGCCGAACATGCGGCGGATGTCGGCGACCATGCTCGGATCGAGGCCGCGGGCGCCGCGATAGGCGCCCTCGCCGGTGGGGGCGGCCACTTCGGCGCCGCCCTGGCCGCTGACCCGGCCGGCGGCCTCGCCGCCACGGCCGCGCAGGTCGGCGATCATCTGCTCCACCGGCCCGCCGGGGGCGAACTGCACCACGACGAAATTGATGGCGATGATGCCGAACAGCGTCGGCACCACCAGCAGCAGACGGCGGAGAAGGTAGGCGCCCATCAGTTGCCGCTGCGGCGATCGGCCTCGATGGCGGCGGATTTCTGCGGATCGATCCACCAGGATTCGAACACCACGCCCGGCCGCACCGGCTTGTCGGGCCGGCCGAACCGGTCCCAGAAGGCGATGCGCACCGATTGGAGGTGCCAGTTCGGCACCACATACCACCCCGCCAGCAGCACCCGGTCGAGCGCATGGGTGGCGGCCAGCAACTGGGCGTGGTCGGGGGCGTTCACCACCAGCGGCACCAGCGCATCGATCGCCGGGTCGCACACGCCCATCAGGTTGTCGCCGCCTTCCAGCCCCACCGCGCCGCAGGTCCAGTTGCCGGTCTGCTCGTTGCCGGGGCTTTCCGACTCGGGGATCACCGTCATCACCATGTCGAAATCGTAGGTATCCAGCCGGCGCTGGTACTGCGCCGAGTCCACCGTGCGCACATTCGCATCGATGCCCAGGCGGAGCAGCCACTGCCGGTAGGGCAGGGCAACCCGCTCGAAGCTCGGTTCGTCGAGCAGGATTTCGAAGCTGAACGGCTTGCCCTGGGCGTCCACCAGCTTGCGGTCCTTCACCTCCCAGCCGGCCTCGCGCAGCAAAGCGAGCGCGCGGCGCAGCCCGTCGCGGTTGTTGCCCGAGCCGTCGGTGACCGGCAGTTTGAACGGCGCGGTGAACAGCTCGGGCGGCAACTTGTCGCGCCAGCGGTTGAGCAGCGCCAGTTCGTCGCCTGCGGGCACGCCGGTGGCGGCAAGCTCGCTGTTGCTGAAATAGCTCTCGGTGCGGGTGTAGGCGCCATAGAACAGGTTGGCGTTGGCCCATTCGAAGTCGAAGGCCATCGCCATCGCCTGGCGCACCCGGCGGTCGGCGAATAACGGGCGGCGGGTGTTCATCGCCCAGCCCTGCATGCCGGTGGGCAGGCGGTGGCGGATTTCCTCCTTGCGCACCCAGCCCTTCTGCACCGCCGGGAAGTCGTAGGCGTTGGCCCATTCCTTGGCGACGTTCTCGGTGCGGTAGTCGATCTGGCCGGCCTTGAACGCCTCCATGGCGACGGTGCTGTCGCGGAAATACTCGGTGCGTATCCGGTCGAAATTGTCCAGCCCCCGGGCAGTCGGCAGGTCGCGCGCCCACCAGTCCGGCACCCGCTCCAGGGTGATGCTGCGGCCGAGTTCGAACTTGCCGATGCGGTACGGGCCGGAGCCGACCGGCGGGTCGCTCAGCGGGTGGTCGAATTCGCGCCCCTCCCACCAGTGCTTCGGCAGCACCGGCAGTTCGCCGAGGATCATCGGCAGTTCGCGGTTGGCGGTGGAACGGAAGCGGAAGGTGACCCGGCGCGGACTTTCAACCACCGCCTCGGTGACGTCGGCGTAGTACTGGCGGTAGTTGGGGCGGCCCTTGCTGCGCAGCGTGTTGAACGTCCAGGCCACATCCTCGGCGGTCACCGGCGTGCCGTCGTGGAACCGCGCTTCCGGCCGCAGCTCGAACGAGACCCCCAGGCGGTCGGCGGCAAGCTCGATCACGCTGGCCAGGTGGCCATATTCGGTTTCCGCCTCATCGGCGTTGCGCACCATCAGCGTATCGTAGATGCGGACGGAGGCGGCGGCGGGACGGCCGCGCACGATGAAGGGATTGAAGCTGTCGAAGGTGCCGATGGCGCTGAGCGCCACCTCGCCGCCCTTCGGGGCGTTCGGGTTGACCCAGGGGAAATACGCGAAATCCGCCGGCAACGCCGGGGCGCCGAGCAGCGAAATGCCGTGCGTGCGGACCGGGCCGTCCGCCGTGGGAAGGAACCCCATCAGACCCATGAGTACAACAAAATAGTACAAATCAGATGCCTCCCTGTCGCGGGCGATCCGCGCCGGCGAGCGCACGCACCGCCGCCGCCAGCAGCGCCGGATCGCCAACCGCCAAAGCCCGCCCGTCGCCGTCCGGATGCAGGGCGTTGCCCTCCCAGTCGGTCAGCCTGCCGCCGGCGCCCTCGATGACCGGCGCCAGCGCCGCCCAGTCCCACACCTTCAGCCCCGACTCGGCGACGATGTCGATCTGTCCCAACGCCAGCAGCCCGTATGCGTAGCAGTCGCCGCCGAACGAGTTGCGCCGCGTTGCCGCCGCCAGACGCTGCCAGGCCGGCCAATCGTCGCCGAACATTTCCGGACTCGTGCAGGACAGTTCCGCCTCGGCGAGCGTGCCGCAGGGCCGGCAGCCGACCGCGCCGCCGAGGCTGCCGCGGAAGCTGGTGGGGCGGCCGGCGGCGCCGATCCAGCGCTCGCCGGTGATGCACTGGTCGATCAGGCCGAGGATGGGGGTGTCGCCATCCAGCAGGCCGATCAGCGTGCCGAACACCGGCCGGCCGGTGATGAAGGCGCGGGTGCCGTCGATCGGGTCGAGCACCCAGCGCAACCGGGACCGCGGATTGTCCAGCCCAAATTCCTCGCCGAGGATGCCATGTTGGGGAAAACGCTGCGCCAGCACCGCCCGCATGGCCTGCTCGGCGGTGCGATCGGCGACGGTCACCGGGGTCTGGTCGGACTTGAGGTCGGCCTGCAGCCCGGCGCGGAACAGCGGGCGGATGGCGGCGCCGGCCACATCGGCCGCGGCTTCAGCCGCCCGGATCAGGGCGTCGGTCGGGGGGCGCTCCATCCGCTTGGCCTTTCGTGGATCGGCGGCAACCGGCCCACGTTGCATGCGCGCCGGCGCCTCCATAAGGTGCGCGCCATCCTACGGACCCGCCCCCCCGGCTTCAACCCCGCCCCAACAGCCACCTGGATCATGCACCCGATCATCGTCATTCCAACCCGCATGGCGTCCACCCGCCTGCCGGGCAAGCCGCTGGCCGACATTCACGGCCGACCGATGATCCTGCACGTGCTCGACCGCGCGCGGGAGGCCGGGATCGGACCGATCGTGGTGGCCTGCGCCGAGGCCGAGCTTGCCGCGGTGGTGCGGGCGGATGGCGGGCTCGCGGTGCTGACCGATCCGGCGCTGCCGCGCGGCTCGGACCGGGTGCACGTGGCGCTGGAGCAGTTCGACCCGGACGGCCGGCACGACGTGGTGATCAACCTGCAGGGCGACCTGCCGACCATCCCGCCTGATTATCTGCGCACCGTGCTCGCCCCGCTGGCCGACCCGCGCTTCGACATCGCCACCCTGGTGGCGCCGATCACCAGCGCCGCGGAGGCCGCCGCGCCGTCCGTGGTGAAGGCGGCCTGTGCCTTCGAGGACGCGCCGGCGGTGGCGCCGGCGCTGTACTTTTCCCGCGCCGTGATCCCGGCCGGCGAGGGGCCGTTATGGCATCATATCGGCGTCTATGCCTTCCGCCGGCCGGCGCTGGCGCGCTTCGTGGCGCTGGCGGAAAGCCCGCTGGAGAAGCGCGAGGCGCTGGAGCAGTTGCGGGCGCTGGAGGCGGGCATGCGCATCGGCTGCGCGCGGGTGGCGCACGCTCCGTTCGGGGTGGACACGCCGGGCGACCTTGAACGCGCCCGCGCCGACCTCGATCCTGCCCGCCGGAGCTTCGCATGACCCGGACGATCGCCTTCCAGGGCCGCCCCGGCGCCTATTCCGACCTGGCCTGCCGCATCGCCTATCCGCAATGGCGCACGCTGCCCTGCGAGAGTTTCGAGGCTGCCATGGATTCGGTGCATGAAGGCGTGGCCGGGCTGGCCATGATCGCCTGCGAAAACAGCCTGGCCGGACGGGTGGGCGATGTGCACCACCTGCTGCCGGAGTCCGGCCTGTTCGTGGTCGGCGAGCATTTCCAGCGCGTCGAGCACTGCCTGCTGGCGCCGCGGGGGGCGCGCATCGAGGGCCTGAAGCGGGCACATTCGCACGAGGTGGCGCTGGGCCAGGTGCGCCAGTTGCTGAAGGAACTGCACCTGCAGCCCGTCGTGCAGGCCGACACCGCGGGGGCGGCCGAGATGGTGGCGCAGTGGAACAACCCGGCGGAGTGCGCCATCGCCTCGTCGCTGGCGGCCGAGCTGTTCGGGCTGGACGTGCTGCGCCGCAATGTCGAGGACGCGGCGCACAACACCACCCGATTCTACGTCATGGCCCGCCGTCCCGCTGACCTGCCGGCCGACCGGCCGGGGCTGATGACGACCTTCGTGTTCCGGGTGCGCAACGTGCCGGCCGCGCTGTACAAGGCGCTGGGCGGCTTCGCCACCAACGGCGTCAACATGACCAAGCTGGAGAGCTACATGGTGGGCGGTCAGTTCACCGCCACCCAGTTCCTCTGCGACGTCGAGGGCCACCCCGAGCAGCCGGCGCTGCGCCGGGCGCTGGAGGAGCTTTCCTTCTTTTCGCGCGAGACGCGCATTCTCGGTGTGTATCCGGCCTCGCCGTTCCGCAAGGAGCAGGACCCGGGGGATTGAGGGTGACAATCTCCAGGGAGCAGCGGAAGCGGCTGGGGCAGGCCGTACACCGCCGCGCGCCGGCTGCGCAGCAACGCCTCGAATCCGGCCAGCGAGGTGAGCGTATGCACCTCGTCGATCTGCTCGAGCAGCGCACGCTGGCCGGCATCCACGTCGGGATGCGGCTTACAGATGATGTACGCCGCCGGTACAGCGGCGCGAACCTGCGCCAGCAGTGTCAAGGTGGTCGCAGATGCCGGCACCGCCGAGCATCTGGGAGCGGTCGTCGCTGACCTGTCCAGGCACCAGCACCAGCACCACACGCTTGCCGGACGGCGCCTGCACCACCGCTATCCGCCGCGGACAGTCCAGGATTCGGCACCGACGCCGGTGAAGTGCACGGCGCTTGCGGTGCCGCCTGCCTGGTTCAGCGCATCGATCAGCGCGACCCGGTGCTGCGGCGGCACGATGAACATCAGGAAGCCGCCGCCGCCGGCGCCGGACACCTTCCCCGCCAGGGCGCCGTGCGCCATGGCGATCGCATGCAGCCGTTCGATCGCTCCGGTACTGATCCCCTCGGCGGTCTTCTTCTTCGCTGCCCAGGAGCGGTTCAATATTTCCGCCACGTGGCCGATCCGGCCGCGCAGCAATGCCTGTTTCATTTCGAGGGCGTCGTTCTTGAGCTGGTGCAGACTGGTCAGCGAATCGGCAGTGGGCGAGACCATGCGCCGCTGCTGCTCGGCGATGATCACGTCCGAATGGCGGGAGACACCGGTGAAACAGGTGACCAGCGAGGTTTCCAGCTCGTTGATGAAGGCACGGCCCACCCGCAGCGGATTGACGATCACCCGGTCGTTGGCGAGGAATTCGATGAAGTTGGCGCCACCGAATGCCGAGGCATACTGGTCCTGCTTGCCGCCGGCGAGGTGCAGGTCGATGCGCTCGATCTCGAAGGCAAGGTGGGCGACGTCATACAGGCCGAGCGGCAATTCCAGCAGGGTGCGGAACGCCTCCACCAGTGCAACCGCCAGCGCCGAGGAGGAGCCGAGGCCCGATCCGGCCGGGGCATCGACATAGGAGGTGATTTTCAAAGGCGTCGGTATGCCGCCGCAATGGTCGCGCATCATGCGGGCATAGACACCGGCATGGATCGCCAGCCGCGCCCCGGCGATCGCATCCAGCGCGCAGGGCAGCCGTTCCTCGATGCCGAGATCGCGGGCCAGGAACTGCACCGTGCCGTCCTCGGACGCTTCGATGAAGGCGTAGGCGTAACGGCCGATCGTCGCGTTCAGCACCGCCCCGCCATGCTCGTCGCAGTATGGGCTCAAGTCGGTCCCGCCGCCGGCCAGGCCGAGCCGCAGCGGCGCCCGTGCACGGACCACCGTGTTCGTAACGGTCATGGTTTGGCTTCCGTGCTGTTTATGCCGCGGCGGAGAATATCATGTTGCCGGTCCCAGGATAGCCGGGTTCGTCGAACCGGGTGCTGTGCACGCTGGCATCGGTGAAGCCGGCATCGCGCAGCCGGTCCAGCAGGTCCCAGCCGGGTTCGTGCACTTCGCCGGCGGCCTCGGCCGGCCACAGGCGGCAGCCCCCCTGCCCCTCGAACCGTGGCATGGCCGCCGTTTGATCGAGATCAAAGCGCCGGCGCGGCCGTTGCGCTGAGCATGCGATCTGCCCCCCGCCGCAGTCCGGATCGGCATGTCCTGGTGTGGCGTGTTGCGTCGCGCGTTGTCCCGATTTCTGTTTCCGCAATCCGTCACTCCGCTGCCGCTGGCCGGGGCGGAGGACATAGACGACAAAGGAGCGTGCTGATGTTTCGCCGTTTCGCGACCGCGTTGGGTCTGTATGCGATTCCAACCCTTGCCTTGGCCCAGATCGAACCGGTCGACAACCTGGGGCAAAATCTCCTGCTGACCCTGTTCCTTCTGTTTGTCGCCGGCGTTGTCGCCGTCGTGTGGCTGCTGTTCGGCCTGCTCGGCAAGTTCCCGAGTTCGTTCCCCAAGGCGCGCGAGTTGCTGGAGCCCAACCTGGCATGGGCCTTGGTGGGCGCGGTCATCGCCAGTCGCGCCTGGTCGGGCTGGCAGTTCCAAGGGTTCGCGGACTTCGCCGCGGCGGTGGCCGGCGGCGTGGTGATGCTCGAGCTCGGCCGGCTTATCGGCCATGTGCGGTATAACGGCGTGCCTGACTGGCGGACCCGGTAAGCCTGCAGGCCGGGCGGAGGCCGGCGCGGCTCGTGCCGGCGCCTGACCGGCATGGAAGCGTTGGACGCGCCGGCTGGTCTGGTCGGCGCGGTCATCTCTGAGGTTACCCGGAGCTTGTGAATGAACGCCCGGTGATGTCCTTGTTTGGTTCGCGATGAGCAGCGCCCCCCGCAACCGCGTTCGATCACGCCGCCACCACCCGATCCCCGGCAATATCCGCCCCAGCACCGGCCCAGGCGCCGCACCGGCAGGCCGCGTGCCGTAGCGCGCGCCGCCTCGCCCGCCCAGCCGCTTCCCTTGGGCGTGCCGCCGGCGCGTTCAGAACAGCGACAGCTGTGCCGCCGCCCCTGGCCGCGTGTCGGCCGGCACCGTGAAGCGCGTGCATTCCAGCTCGCCACGGTCCTGCAGCCCCAACTGCTTCGCCGCCCGGCTGAACCGGCGCGCCAGCATGTCGGCATAGGGGCCGGTGCCGCTGAACCGCTGGCCGAATTTCGAATCGTTCAGCGCCCCGCCGCGCGTCGCGCGGATCATCTCCAGCACGCGGCTGGCGCGGTCGGGGAAATGCGCCTCCAGCCAACTGGCAAAGATCGTTTTCAGCTCGTGCGGCAGGCGCAACAGGATATAGCCGGCATGGCGCGCGCCAGCGCGCGAGGACGCCTCCAGGATGCGTTCCAGCTCGGCATCGTTCAGCCCGGGGATCATCGGCGCCGCCATCACCCCCACCGGCACGCCGGCGCGCGACAGCGCCTCCATCGCCTGCAGCCGGCGGGCCGGCGTCGCGGCGCGCGGCTCCATCACCCGGGCCAGCGCGGCATCCAGCGTGGTGACCGACAGATGCACCCGCACCAGGTTGCGGCCGGCGAGCGATTGCAGGATGTCGAGGTCGCGCAGCACGCCGGCCGATTTCGTCACGATGCTGACCGGGTGGTTGAACCGGTCCAGCACCTGCAGCGCCGCGCGGGTGAGCTTCAGCGTGCGCTCGACCGGCTGGTAGGGGTCGGTGTTGGAGCCCAGCACCAGCGTGCGCGCCACGTAGCCGGGTTTGCGCAGTTCCTTTTCCAGCAACTCCGCCACGTCCGGCTTGAACACCAGACGGGTCTCGAAATCGAGCCCGGGCGAATAGCCGAGCGTAGCATGCGACGGCCGCGCATAGCAGTAGATGCAGCCGTGCTCGCAGCCGCGATACGGGTTCACCGCACGATCGAAGCCGATATCGGGCGACTGGTTCCAGGCGATGACGGAGCGGCTGGCATCGCGGATCAGCGTGGTTGGCAGCGGCGGCAGTCCGGTGAACTCGGCGGCCAGCGTGTTCCAGCCGTCGTCGAACGGGGCGGTTTGCTCGTACTCGAACCGGTTGGGCGGGTTGACGGTGGCGCCGCGGCCCTTGCGCGCGCCTGGAACCTTCGGCGGGGCGGCCTGCGGCACCGGCGGAATGCCGGGCACCGGCCGACCGCGTCGGGTACGTCCCGGGCCCGGCTGCGGATCTGGCAGGCCGGCGCGCTCAAGCGCTTCCAGCTCCGCCGGGTCCAGCTCCCGTGCCAGATCGGTGACGTCCGCATACGAATCCTGTCGCATGTTGATGTTCCCCGTCCGTTCACGGCATAACCTGCGGGAATGCCGCCCGCCCGTCAAGAACGAAAGAGGAACTTACTCCTGGAACCCACTCTTTCCGTCGTCATCCCGGCGCTGAACGCCGCCGCCACGCTGCCCGCCACCCTGGCGGCGCTGGGCCGCGTGGCGGGCGAAGTGGTGGTGGTCGATGGCGGCAGCACCGATGCCACCACGCAGCTCGCCGCTTCGCTCGGCGCGCGGGTGCTGGTGGCGCCGCGCGGCCGTGGCGGGCAGATCGCCGCCGGGGTTGCCGCCGCCAGCGGCGACTGGCTGCTGCTGCTGCACGCCGACAGCCGCCTCGCCCCCGGCTGGGCGGCGGCAGCGCATGAATTCATCGCCACCGGGCGGGGCCGGGCCGGGTATTTCCGCTTTTCCCTCGATTCCTCCGATCCCCGGGCCCGCCGGCTGGAGCGGGCGGTTGCGTGGCGCTGCCGTCATCTTTCCCTTCCCTATGGCGACCAGGGCCTGCTGATTGCCCGCACCCTGCTGGATTCGGTCGGCGGCATCCGCCCGTTGCCGCTGATGGAAGATGTCGATCTGGTGCGCCGGCTCGGCCGGCATCGCCTCGCCGGGCTGGAGGTCGATGCCGTCACCTCGGCCGCACGCTGGGAGCGCGACGGCTGGTGGCGGCGTTCAGCGCGCAACCTTTGCTGCCTGTCCTTGTTCTTCGCCGGCATCCCGCCGCGGCTGATCGCGCGCCTTTACCGATGAGGGACACGGTGTTCGTGTTCGCCCGCGCGCCGCGCCTGGGCACGGTGAAGCGGCGGCTGGCGCGCGGGATCGGCGACCGCGCCGCGCTGCAATTCCATCGTGCCACACTGGCCCGCGTGCTGCGCGACCTCGCCGCCGACCGCCGGTTTGTCACCGTGCTGGCCGTCACCCCCGATCGCGCGCGCATCGCCCGGCCGCGCGGCGTGCGGGTGGTGCCGCAGGGACATGGCGATCTCGGCGCGCGCATGCACCGCGCGCTCGGCCGCGCCCGCCGGGCCGTGGTGGTGGGCAGCGACATCCCCGGCCTGCGCGCCGCCGACGTGGCCGCGGCCTTCCGCGCACTCGGCCGCACCCGGGCCTGCTTCGGTCCGGCCGAGGATGGCGGCTACTGGCTGGTGGCGCTCGGACCGCTGCGCCCGGCGCGGCCGTTTGCCGGGGTGCGCTGGTCGTCGGAGCACGCGCTTGCCGATACGCTGCGGAACTTCGCCGGCCGGCGCGTTGCCTTGTTGCGCACGCTGCGCGATGTGGACAATGCAGTGGATTTGACAGCCGTTTAGGTAAAGTTCGCGACAAATATTTATCAAATTCTCGAAGTCCCAGGACCATTCCTGGCCGCCGCCTCCCGGAGACTGAAACTTAACCCGGCGCAGGGCGCTGTTTGCCCACGCGCTGCTTTCAGCCCCTGACGGTGCAGGCGCAAAGGGCGCATCCGCCGCACAGCGCAGTCGCAAGAACCAAGCCGGTTCGGTGGCGAAAGCGAAATGCGGCCGGAACAATTTCGATGGGCGCGGCAACGCCCGCCGCGATGCAGGCGCCCTGATCCCACCGTCGCCCAGGTCAACCCGCCCCCAGCGCGCCCGTATACCGGGTTATGCATTATAATTAAGACAATAATGAATCAATTGCAAAATTTTCCGCCGTTTTGTTGACTCACATTGCCGTCTGCGTTAATCATTGTACGCGAAATCCACAATATTGAGGAACATATCAATGTTGAGACGCATGATCGCTGCGGCGACCCTCGCCGGCCTTCTCGCCACCGGCGCAGCGAAGGCCGGTCCCATCAGCTACACCGTCAGCAATCCGACCAACGGCCAGGGCGTCACGATCACCGACACCTCGGTCCTCAACAAAACCGTGTCTGGCACGGCCGGGCAGATCGTGCTTGTGCCCGTGCCCGGCTCCGGGGCACCTACACTCTCATTGGATGCCTGGTGCATCGACGTCGCCGCCGAACTGACTATCGGCCAGCAATACGCCTTCACGGCTCAGAGCACCCCGGTGCTGCCGACCGGCCCAGATGACATGCTTACCGCGATCACCGCCAAGCAGGTCGGCGCGCTGATCCAAAATGGCACAGGGGGCATCAATACGAATTTGCCTCAGTCGGCCGCGTTGCAGGTCGCGATCTGGGCCATCGAGTATGGCAACGGCGCCATCTCGCTGAACGACACCACTAACCCCACTGCACTCACGGACGGCAACATCACGATCAGCGCCAGCAGCGATGTGATCAAGGCTGCCGATGCCTTCATTCAAAACGTCAGCGGAAACAACCCGCTTTGGGCGTTCAGCCCCACCGACAAAATCTTCATGTTGACCTCGCCCGGTAAACAAAACCTCATCTACCTCGCTTCCGCTTTAACCACCGTCGGCGACCAAAACACCGATCTTCCCGAGCCGGCTTCAATGGCAGTGCTGTTGTTCGGTCTGGCCGGCCTGGCCACGGTGCGGCAGCGCCGGCGCACCATGCAGGCTGCCTGAACACACACCGAAGTGTGCCCCCTTGCAGATTGACGGCCGCGCGGCAGTCGCAGCCATTACCTGATCGGCAGCATCCGCACGTCGCGCTCGCTGCTCATCCGGCTGCACTGCCCCGCCTGGCCACCTTGCCGCCCCAGCGCTCCACCACCCGGCGCAATTCAGCGAGCCGGATCGGCTTGGCGAGATAATCGTCCATTCCCGCCGCCAGGCAGCGCTCGCGGTCACCCTCGATGGCGTTCGCCGTCAGCGCCACGATCGGCGTCCGCCGCCCGGCCGACGCTTCCGCCGCGCGGATCGCAGCGGTCGCCTCGAAGCCGTCCATCTCAGGCATGTGGCAGTCCATCAGCACCAGATCGTAGCTGCCGGTGGCAAACCGCTCCACCGCCTCCCGCCCGTTCGCAACCGTGTCCACCACGCAGCCGATCCGGCTCAGCATGCCCAGCGCGACCTGCTGATTGACGCGGTTGTCCTCGACGAGCAGCACGCGGACATCGAGGCGCCCCTCCTCCTCCGTGGCGTCGGGCAGCAACAACGGCACCGCGGGCAACACCGCCGCCTCCCCGTCAGCGTCCGCCAGCGCGAACCGCGCAGTGAAGCGGAACGTCGCGCCCTGCCCCGGAATGCTGTGCACCGACATGCTGCCGCCCATCAACTCGCACAAGTGCCGCGAGATCGCCAATCCCAGCCCGGTACCGCCGTAACGGCGCGTCATCGTCCCGTCGGCCTGGGCGAAGGCGTCGAAAATGCGCGCCTGCTGGTCCCGCGGAATGCCCGGTCCGGTGTCCTCGACGGTGAATGCCAGCACCACCTGCCGCGCCTCGGCGGCATCAATCGCCGGCCCGTCTTCCGGCGGTTGCACCTCCACGCGCAAGAACACCCGCCCCTGCTCAGTGAACTTCACCGCATTGGCGAGCAGATTGGTCAGCACCTGGCGCAGCCGGTAGGGGTCGCCTACCAGCCGCCGCGGCACGGCGCCGGGTACCAGCGCGACAATCGCCACCCCGCGGTCCAGCGCGCCGTCGCGGAACGGCGCCACCACCTCCTCGATCAGCGTGCCAAGGTCGAACAGTACCGCCTCGATCTCCACCCGCCCGGCCTCGATCTTCGACAGGTCGAGCACGTTGTTCACCAGCCCGAGCAGCGCCTCGCCGGACACCCGCGCAGTCTCGACATAGTCGCGTTGCGCCGGCGTCAGTTCGGTGCGCAGCAACAGCTCGGTCATGCCGATCACGCCGTTCAGCGGGGTGCGTATCTCGTGGCTCATATTGGCCAGGAATTGCGACTTTGCCCGGTTGGCCGCCTGCGCCGAGGTCACCGCCGAAGCCAACTCCGCCGCCAGCCGCTCGTTGCGCAACCGGCCGAGCAGCGCCTCGACCACCGAGGCGTTGGCGCCGCGCAGCAGCACCAGCAACACGCCGGCATAAACCACCGAAAGTATCGCTAGCACAACGTTCATCCGGCCGGTGGCCGCGACCGCATAGGCCAGCCCGAACGGCAGCAGGGCCAGCACGATATAGGCGCGCCCGGCCGCCGGAACGGCCAGCGAGGTGGCCACGGCGGCGGCGGCCATCGCCACCACCACGACGTCCAGGAAAGCCTGCGAGTCCTGCCCGCCCAGCCACACCACCGCGACGCCAAGACCACCCCAGATCGCGCCCGACAGGCCGGAAAGCAGCACGGCCCGGCGGATGAACCGCTCCACCGTGGCTGCCTGCGGGGCCGGCCCGGTCGCCGCGATGCGCCAGGTCAGCAGCAGGCGGAATATCCCGAGTACCGCGATCGCCAGCAGCCAGCCGATCAGCGGTGCGCCGGCGCCCGGCGCCCACAGCACAACAACGACAAACACCGCGACAACGATATTGCCGGCAGCGGCAACCGGAAGCTGGCGGGCGGCAGCCAGCATTTCCGCGCGCCGGATCGCCGCGATCTCGTCACCGGCCGGCGGCGCAATCGCGCCTTCCGCCGCCCCCCCCCCCGAACAACCGGGCGGCACGTTCGAAAATGCCCCGCAGCGTCACCCCGGCACCCTTCCTGTCGCTGCCCGCGCGTGGACTTGCGCCTCGCCCTGGGCTGATATGCCGTTACGCGGCCCGCGCGCCGCACCGCAAGAATAACCCCGAACCGGTTGCGGGCAGCCCCCCGGGCGGCGAATTCGATCCGGCCGGTTGCCGGCTCGGCCCGCCGGCCCCGGCGAGGCTGCGGGGGCAGATTGCAGAGCCTGCACCCCGCCGATCACAGATCGCGGTGGGAGGATGAAACGGCGGCACCGGCGTGGCAATCCTGGGCTACGATGTCGAAAGCAAGCGGGGAAACACGCCGATGAGCATCGATACGATCGTACTACAGCCTGCGGTGGCACTCGTCGCCGGGATTCTGATTCTGCTGGTTCCGCGCCTGCTGAACCTGATCGTCGCCATCTACCTGATTTTCGTCGGCGCCGCAGGACTTTGGCCGCATCTGCTGCGGTGAAGCCACACCGAACCGCTTCACCGCGGATCATCGGGGCGCCGGGCGCGACGACGACCGATGCCCCGCGCCTGGGTGCTGGAAGCGATCCGTTGCCTTAAGCTGTTGGTTCTACAGGCGCTCAATCCCCTTCCGGCCGGAAGCTGGCGCGTGGGGATCGTTGGTCAAGCAAGGTCCGAAGGGTCTTGCCATCGGAATGGCTAATGGCAGCCTTGCGTCAAGCGCATGGATGGTTTCCTGCAGATATGGGGTCAAGGGAGCCTCTGCCCCCTTGCGGGTCCAGGGCAGCGTCCTGGCCTGACTTGCTTGCCTGCCTTCGCGCCTATGCGGCAGCACTCTGGCCCAGCCGCCGGGCCAATCTGCCGTGCCGAAACGCCCCCCAAAGCGCCGCCCCGATCGCCCCGGCATAGATGGAATCAGGATGATTCCGGATGGGCTGCGGCACTTTCTCCTTCCGCAGCGCCTCCTGCATCGCCGCGACCAGCCCCTCGTCCAGCGCCAGCCCGCCGGTCATCAGCACCGTGCCGTCGATGCTGCCCACCGTCTTCAGCAGCTTGGCCAGCCGGTCGGCCATCGACAGGTGGATGCCCTTGAGGATGTTGGGCGCCAGGATGCCGCGCGAGACCATGTTGATGACATCGGTTTCCGCCAGCACGGCGCAGATGCCGCTGACACGCTCGGGGTCGTCGGCCTGGCGCGACAGCGTGCCGATCTCGTCCTGGGCGATGCCGAGATAGCGGGCGATGTTTTCCAGGAACTGCCCGGAGCCCGAGGCGCACTGGCTGGTCATGCGGTAGCTCAGCACCTTCCCCCGTGCATCGATGCGGGTGGCGCGGCCGTGCAGCGCCCCCACGTCGAGCGCGGCGCGGGCCTGCGGGTCAAGATAGATGGCGCCGCGCGCATGCGTGGTCATGGAGTAGAAATGGCCGGTGTGGAAATCCAGCAACTCGCCCTCGCCGGTGGTGGCGACGTAGCCCACGTCGTCGGGTCGCAGCCCGGCCTCCGCCAGCACCTGCGCGTAGGCACCGGTGGCAAGCTGGAACGGATCGCGCTGGCGCACGCGGTCGGTGCGGCGCGCCAGCCACTGCGTGGCCGCGCCGTCCACCGCGAACAGCACGGTCTTGACCGCGCCGGTGCCGATGTCGATGCCTGCGGTGACGACCATGCGCCCCTCCCTCAGCCTGCCGCGCGGCGCGCGAAGGCAGCGGCCCCGAGCGCGCCGGTATAGATCGAGTCCGGATTGATGTTGATTTCCACCGCGCCGTAGTTCTCGGCGATGAGCTGACGCAGTTCCTTCACCGCCGCTTCGTTCTTGGCGACGCCGCCGGTGAAGGTGAACTGGTCGCGCACGCCGCCGGAGCGCGAAATGATCGACATGGCGCGCAGGATGATGGCGCGGTGCAGCCCGGCCATGATGTCCTCGCGCTTTTCGCCGAGCGCCAGCCGGTCGCGCAGTTCCGCCCCGGCGAACACCGTGCAGGTGGAGTTGATGCGCACCGTGCGGGTGGCCTTCATGGCGAGCGGGCCAAGCTCGTGCAGCCCCATGTTCATCTCGTCGGCGATGTAGCCGAGATAGCGCCCGCAGCCGGCGGCGCAGCGGTCGTTCATCTGGAAGTTCTCGACGATGCCGGCGGCATCCACCTGGATCGCCTTGGTGTCCTGGCCGCCGATGTCGAGCACGGTGCGCGTGTCCGGATACATCATGTGCGCACCAAGCCCGTGGCAAAGGATTTCCGAGCGGATCTTTTCCTTCGGGAACGGCAGGGTGACGCGGCCGTAGCCGGTGCCGACCTGGGCGGTATCCTCCAGCGGAATGTCCAGTGCCGTGTGCACGACCTGCGACAGGCTGTCGGCGTCAGCGTGGATGCGCGCGAGCGCACGCAGGAACCCATCGCGCATCTCCTCGTGCGGCGGGCGGTTCTCCACCTCGATGATGGCCTTGTCATACACGTTCAGCAGCGGGTCGTAGGACAGCGCGGCTTCCCTGGCGACCTCCTGCGCCACCGCCATGAAGCGCGAGCCGGCGATGTCGCGAAAGAAATCCGACTTGCGGCGGGCGCCGGGCGCGAACAGGGCGGGCGCCTCCGCGCGCAGTCGCACGAACACCGCCTCGATCGCCTCGCGCATCGCGCCGCCGGTGTCGCGGAAACGTTCGGCGCGGGTGTGCGCGCGGCAGGTTTCGGACAGATCGGCGAGTTGGTCGAGGAACTGCTCAAGCCGGAAGCTGCGGTCGAGATCGGCGAGGAAGGTGTCGATCTCCGCGGACAGATCGGGAAGCGCCGCCAGCCCGCGCCGCACCAGCGTAAAGCGGGTGGCGATCAGCGCTTCGTAGCGCGCCACCCGACAGGCGGTGTCGTAGTTAGAACGGGAATTGGTGATCCCGCGCCCCAGCACATCCAGATTTTCGTCCAGCACCACCGCCTTGGTGGTGGTGGAGCCGAGGTCAACGCCGATGAAGCAGCGCATGAGTTCCCTCTCCCGCCTCAGGCCGCAGCGGCGGCAATGGCGCCACGCTTCTGCTCGATCATCTGCAGGTAGCTCTCCAGCCGGTTGCGCACGTTGGCCGGCGAGAAATAGCGCGGGTCCACCAGATCGGTTTCGATGAAGGCGGCCGGCTTGCCGGTGCGCCGCTCGATCTCGCGCAGCATGAGCAACTGGCCGGCGGAAAAACTGTTGCAGCTCTTGATCGAGTTGATCAGCAGCCCGTCGGCCTGGTAGTCGGCCATGTATTGCTCGATCAGGTCGATGCGGGAGGGCAGGTTGCGGTTGGTGTAGCAACCGAGGCAGTACTCGGCGAGCGACTCCAGCGGGCGGTCGGGATCATGGCGGAAACCGAGATCGTACAGCCCACCCACCTTGGTGTAGGTGCTGGCCACCACCACGGCGCCTTCATCGTAGAACATCTTCCAGAACTCGTGGAAGCTCGGCCAGCTTGGCGGGCCTTCGACCACCAGGCGGTAGCGTTCCGGGTGCGCTTTGCCGTCGGGGGTGATCGGGCCTGCACCGGCTTCGATGCGTTGCGCGATTTCACTGCGCAGCAGGCGGTAGTAGTCGGTGGCGTCGGCGGTGCCGCGAAAGGCGGTGAAGATCGGGCCGATATAGTAGACGCCGCCGAAATACGCGTCGATCGGCGAGGGCCGGTGCTTCGCCGATTCCAGCACCCAGACGAAATCCTCCTCGGCGCGCGCCGATTCCCGCAGATTCTCGCGCAGCCGGTCGATGTCGAATTTCGTTCCCGACGCGCGCTCAAGCTTGGGGATCACTTCCTCGCGCAACTGCTTCACGACATAGGCGATCATCGCCTTGGTGGCGTGCCCCTCCCCTTCATAGGGCACGTGCAGCATGGCGGTTTCGCATTTGTAATGCTGACGCAACAGTTCGAACCACTTCATGAAAGTGAAGCAGCCGGTGTAGGACAGCAGCAGCAGATCGGGCGGTGGCAGCGCGCGGCCATCGGGGCCGATATTGCCGCGGGCGATCATGCCCAGATCGGCCTTCACATAGGCGCAGACATCCTCGGAATGGCCGCGCTTTTCCGCCTCCTGGATGAGCGGGCCGCTCTTCTTGCGCATGCCGTTCTGGATGGCGTTGATCTCGGGCAGGTTGTTGACCATGTCGAAGCACATGATCAGCTCGTTCAGATTGCCCGGCACGAAGGTCGAGACCACGCGGCGGCCGGTCGCCTGCGCCCCGGCCAGCAGATCGTAGTTGGCCGCGATCATCGTCTTCTGCTTCAGCATCGAAGCTTCCTTGACGATTTCGGCCGTCCTTGACCCGCTCATGGCTCGCTCCACAGCTTGATGGAATCGGCGAAGGTGCCGGCCTGCTCGCGGATGGGCTGCATCTGGCCGGAGTTCTCGGCATATTTGAAGGCGATGTAGGGGATGTTGTGGCGCGCCAGCACGGTCTGCAGCATCGGCCGGTCGAGCAGCGCCGGGTCGCAGAAACTGGGGCAGGCGAAGATCACCCCCTCGGCGTCGGTGCGGCGTACCGCTTCAACCAGGTGCAGGCCCTTGCGTTCCTCATCCGGTTCGTATTTCGCCGCCATGTTGACCGAGTTGTGCAGATAGGCGCCGGCAAGCGCGGCGATCGGGTCGCCTTCCGCCGGCACGTCGGATTTCTCCCAGCGATTGACAAGAAGAAAATCGTCATCGACGATGTAGCAGCCGGCCAGCTCGATCGACTTGATCAGGTTCAACGGCGGCTGCTCGCAGAAGGCCCCGGTTACGACCACGCGGGAATTGTCGCGCATCGGCCGCTTTTCCGCCGCGGCGGCCTCCAGGTAGGCGTCCAGCATGCGGTTGTGCTCCTCCACCGCCAGCACCATGCCGGCCCGCATGAGCAGGTAGACCTCCGCCGCCGGCGCCTGCCACGGCATGCGGGCGCGCAACGCATACACCGCGCGCACCAGCCGGCGATTCTCGTTGTACAGCGCGATGGACGCGCGGATCGCATCGTCGGTCACCGCATGCGCGGCCAGCTCGGCCAGCAGCGCGCGCAGTTCGGTCAGTTCGTGGATGTAGAAAGTGCCGCCGATATGGTCGGAAAAATTCTGCGGCACGTCGAAATAGCGTGCCCGAACCTTCGGGAACAATATCTTCCACATGCCGGAGAGGTTGCGGATGACGTCGCAGGTGCTGGGGAACAGCATGGCATCGACGAAATCGAGCCGTCCGGTAACCGCCAGTTCGAGGGTGGAGCGCGGAATGCGGCAGATGTAGCTCTGATAGTAGGCGTCGCCGTGGATCACCTCCAACTGGTCGCCGCCGCCCAGCACGCCCAGCGGCAGGCCGCCGGCGGCGTGGATCAGTTCGCGCGGCACATAGAAAGGCATGTAGCCGACCACGAACCGGCCCGGCACCGCGGCTTTCCAGTCGCGCGCGGCACGGAAGTGTAGATCATCGAAGATATGCTGGCAGCGGTCGATGATGTCAGCGCTGGCGGCCATGGTCAGCGATGCTCCCGGTGCGCGGGGCGCCTGGCGACAGCGGACGTCATCACCCATCGGTGGGCTGGCCGGTGCATTTTCGCTTCCTCCCGTCCTGCACGCTGTCGGGCAGCGGCGCAGTCGTAAACCGGTATTGTTTTACGGATTTAGCGGTGCAGCGTCAACCGCACCGAACCCTCTGCCAAAGCCGCATCATTCCGCCTGGGCCTGGGTCCGCCGCCACAGCCGCGCGGCGGCAGCAGAGAGCAGGAACCCCGTCGCGGCCAGCAGCAGCGGCCAGAATCCCGCGTGCCCCACCACCACCACCAGCGACACCGCCACCGCCAGCCGCACCGCCTGCAGCGACAGCGCCTGCCAACGCGACCCTTCCACCCACAGCCGCGCATTGCCGCCCTGGCTGGCAAAATGGGCAATGCCCGCCGCGAAGCCCAGCAGGGCGTAGAGCGCGATCATCCGCGCCGCCACCGGCACCGGGCCGGCCGGACTCCCCGGCCGGCAGCCGGCAAACGGAACCAGGGGCGACAGCGATTCACCTGCCGTCGTGCCGGCGGACATGCTCCTGGAGGCGGCGCCGCGCCACGTCGAACGCTTCGCGAATGGCCGCATGAAGGTCGTCGCACGCTTCACGCACCAGGATCTCGCCCCCGGGCACCACCACGTCGAGGTGGACGTGGAACAGGTTGCCGGGATCGTGACCGTGGCGACCAAACTCCATCACCACGCGGCAGGAGGTAATGCGGTCGTCCAACTGCATGAGTTCGGCGGCCCGCCGCCGCACCTTTTCCTCGGCCGAGGGCGAGGGGTCGAGGTTGCGGAACGAAATCCGGAGGCTGTCCATCCACGCGCTACTCCGTTGTCGAACGACACGATAAGCCGGCCCGGGCAGGCCGCGTTGATCTTGATCAACCCAGGCGCAGCGCCGCATGCGCGGCGCAACAACCTGATGTGCGTCGCCGGGGAGAAACCACCGTATGTGCGTTGAGCAACCGCATCGGATATGCGACACTTTTCCGGCAGATTATTGCCAGACGCGATCCCGGACGGACCAAACCGACATGATGCACGCATGATTGCCACGGGGCAGAGCCAGCAGCTCGGCCACTCGGGGCCGGTGTGGTTCCCGCGGCGATGACGGTGGTGATGGTGCTTTGGTGCTGCCTCGCGCTGCTGCTGCTGGCGGTCGCGGCGGCACTGGGGGGGCGCCGGGCGTTCAGCGGTCCGCGGGTCTATGGCGGCACCGCCATCATTTGCCTGGTGGCCTTCGTCGCCGCCCTGACCGGCACCTACGGCGCTCTGGTGCTGCCGATCGGCCTGCCCTGGCTCGGTGCGCATTTCAGCGTTGACCGCCTGGCTGCGGTTTTCCTCGCCCTGATCGATCTCGGCGGCGGCGGTGCTGCGCTGTATGCGATCGGCTACGGGCGGCACGAGCACGCGCCGCGCCGCGTGCTGCCCTTCTTTCCCGCCTTCATCGCCGGCATGAACCTCGTCGTCATCGCCAACGATGCCTATACGTTCCTGTTCGCCTGGGAGGTGATGTCGCTCGCCTCCTGGGCGCTGGTCATGTCGGACAACCGCGCGGCGGACAGCCAGCGGGCCGGTGTCGTCTACCTCATCATGGCGACCTTCAGCGCGCTGACGCTGCTGCTCGCCTTCGGCCTGCTCGCCGCCCCGCACGGCAGTTATGCTTTTGCCGACATGCGGGGCGGCACGCTGCCCGGCTGGCGGTCCGGGCTGGTGCTGGCACTGGCGCTGATCGGCGCCGGATCGAAGGCCGGGCTGATGCCGCTGCATGCCTGGCTGCCGCTCGCCCACCCCGCGGCCCCCAGCCACGTCTCCGCGCTGATGAGCGGGGTGATGACCAAGGTCGCCATCTATGCCTTCATCCGCATCGTGTTCGACCTGCTGGGGCCGTCCGTCTGGTGGTGGGCGGTGCCGGTGCTTACCGCTGGCGGCGCCGCCGCGGTGCTGGGCGTGCTGCACGCGCTGATGGAGCGCGACCTCAAGCGCCTGCTGGCCTACAGCACCATCGAGAATGTCGGCATCGTGTTCATCGGCCTCGGCCTGGCGCTGGCCTTCCGCGCCAACGCCATGCCCGACGCCGCGGCGCTGGCACTGAGCGCGGCGCTGTTTCACGCCTTCAACCACATGCTGTTCAAAAGCGTGTTGTTCTTCGGCGCCGGCAGCGTGCTGGTGGCCACCGGCGAGCGCAATATCGAACGGCTCGGCGGGCTGATCCGCGTCATGCCGATCTCGGCCGCCTGCATGCTGGTCGCCTGCATGGCGATCTCGGGGCTGCCGCCGCTGAACGGCTTCGCCTCGGAATGGCTCACCTTCCAGACCATCCTGGTCAGCCCCCGGCTGCCGCAATGGGGGTTGCGCCTGCTGGTGCCCACGGTGGGCACGCTGCTGGCGCTCGCCGCGGCGCTGGCGGCGGCCTGCTTCGTGCGCGCCTACGGCATCGCCTGGCTCGGCCGGCCGCGCTCGGCCTGCGTCGAGACCGCGCACGAGACCGACCGCTACTCGCTGGCCGCCATGGGCATTTTCGCCGCCCTCTGCGTGCTGGCCGGTCTGTTCCCCAGCCTGCTCATCAACGGCCTCTCCGCCGCCGTGCAGCAGTTGGTGGGCAGCCGGCTGCCGTCGGAAACCGGGCTGGCCTGGCTGTCCATCGAGCCGATGGCCGACCGCAGCACCTCCTATAACGGCTTCATGGTATTCACTTTCCTCATGATCGCGGCGCTGGTCGGCTGGCTCGCGGTGCGCATCCTGGGCAGCCGGGCGGTGCGCCGCGCCCGGCTTTGGGATTGCGGTTACCCCGATCTCGGCCCGTCCAGCCAGTACAGCGCCGCCGGCTATGCCCAGCCGATCCGCCGCGTGTTCGGCCCGCTGGTGTTCCACTCCTCCGAGACGGTGGTGATGCCACCGCCCGGCGACCTCGCGCCCGCCAGCATCCGCAAACGCACCCACGATCTGGCCTGGGAGATGCTGTACGAGCCGGTGTGCGACGCCGTGCTGGCGCTGGCTGAACTGTTCAACCGCGTCCAGTTCTTCACCATCCGCCGCTATCTCAGCTTCGTCTTCCTGGCCCTGGTCGGGCTGCTGCTGGCGCTGACGCTATGGCAATGATCCAGGCCCTGCTGGCGCAGGGTGTGCAGGCGTTCCTGGTGCTGCTGGCGGCACCGCTGCTCATCGGCCATGTGCGGCGGGTGAAGGCGCGGCTGCAGCGTCGCCGCGGCCCCTCGGTGCTGCAGCCCTATCGCGACCTGCGGCGCCTGCTGCAGAAGGAGGTGGTGCTGCCGGAGACCTCGTCCTGGCTGTTCCGCGTCGCCCCCTTCTTCATTTTCTCCGCCACCTGGGTGGCCGCCGCCCTGGTGCCCACCTTCGCCACCGACCTGCTGTTCAGCTGGTCCGGCGACCTGATCGCCATCATCGCCCTGCTCGGCACCGCGCGCTTCCTGCAGGCGCTGGTGGCGCTGGACGTCGGCACCAGCTTCGGCGGGCTCGGCTCCTCGCGCGAGGTGATGATCGCCTCGCTCGCGGAACCCGCGCTGATCATGCTGGTGTTCACCGTCGCGCTGATCGCCGGCACCACCGAACTCTCCGGCATCGCCGCCGCCGTGCTCTCGCCGACGATCGGCCTGCGCGTTTCGCTGGCGCTCGCCTTCATCGGCTTCGTCATCGTCGCCATTGCCGAGAACGCCCGCATCCCGGTGGACAACCCCGCCACCCATCTGGAACTCACCATGGTGCACGAAGCCATGGTGCTGGAATATTCCGGCCGCTACCTGGCGGTGATCGATCTGGCGTCGGCGGTGAAGCTGGTGATGTACACCTCGCTGATCGCCTGCGTGTTCTGCCCCTGGGGGATCGCGCCGCCGGAGTCCACGCTGCCACGCTACGCCATCGGCCTGGCGGCCTGGGCCGGCAAGATGCTGGTCGCCGGCACCGCGCTCGCCGTGTTCGAAACCATCATCGCCAAGATGCGGGTGTTCCGCGTGCCCGACTTCCTCGGCATCGCACTCATGCTCGGCCTGCTTGGCACCCTGCTCCTGTTCGTGTCCCGAAGCCTCTGAGCGGGGAACATCTGCGATGATGCTGCACGATTTCGCCTTCGACATCGCCCACATGCTGGCCGGCGCGCTGGTGCTGCTGAGCCTGATGATGCTGTATCAGGACCGGTTGTACGCGCTGATCAACGTGCTGGCGCTGCACGCGCTGGTGCTGGCGATGTCGGTGGCCTGGCAGGCCTGGGTGCATGATGCGCCGCACCTCTACATCACCGCCGGCATCGCCCTCGTGTTCAAGGCGATCGTCATCCCGATGGCGCTGCGCCGGATGGTCTTCCGCCTGCGCGTCCACCGCGAGATCGAGACGGTGGTGGGCACCGGGCTGACCATGCTGGCCGCCATCGCGCTGATCGCGCTGTCGCTGGAGGTGATGCTGCCGGTTACCGCCGGCGTCGACCCGGTGTCGCGCGAGGACATCGCGCTCGCCCTGTCGGTCGTGCTGATCGGCCTGCTGATGATGGTCACGCGGCACAATGCGGTCAGCCAGGTCGCCGGCTTCATGTCGCTGGAGAACGGCATCGTGCTGGCCGCCACCGGCGCACAGGGCATGCCGCTGGTGGTCGAGATCAGCGTCGCCTTCTCGGTGCTGATCGCCTTCATCATCATCGGCATCTTCCTGTTCCGCATCCGCGAGCGGTTCGACACGGTCGACGTGGAGGCGCTGGACGCCTTCCGGGGAGAGCGGAAATGATCAGCCTCGACCCCGTCGCCGCGGTGCTGCTGGTGCCGCTTGGCGCGGCGGCCCTGCTCGCGGCGCTGCCCGGCTACCGGTGGCCGTCGCGGCTGAACGTGCTGGCCTGTTTCATCTCGCTGCTGTTCGCCCTCAGCCTGTTCTGGCACCGGCCGGTCGCCGGCAACTACCTGATGATCGACGATCTCAACGTGGTGTTCATCGTGCTGAACACCTTCGTCGGCTTCACCACCGCCGCGTTCAGCGCCAGCTATATCGGCCACGAACTCCACACCGGGCGGCTGACGCTCGGCCTGCTGCGGTTCTACCATTCCATGTACCAGGTGATGATGTTCGGCATGAACCTCGCTCTGGTCGCCAACAACATCGGGCTGATGTGGGTGGCGGTGGAACTCGCCACGCTCACCACCGTGGTCATGGTCGGCATCTACCGCACCCCCGAGGCCATCGAGGCCGCCTGGAAATACTTTATCCTCGGCAGCGTCGGCATCGCTTTGGCGCTGTTCGGCACCATCCTGGTGTATCTCGCCGCCCGGCCGGTGGTGGGCGAGAGTGCCGGTTCGATGGTGTGGACGGTGCTGATCACCCAGGCTTCCGATTTCGACCCCGCGCTGCTGAACGTCGCCTTCGTGTTCCTGCTGCTGGGCTACGGCACCAAGGTGGGGCTGGCGCCGCTGCACGCCTGGCTGCCGGATGCGCATGCCGAAGGCCCGACGCCGATCTCCGCGGTGCTGTCCGGGCTGCTGCTGAACGTGGCGCTGTATGCGCTGCTGCGCTTCAAGATGCTGCTGGCCGCCAACCCGGCGGCGCTGGCGCCGGGGCCGCTGATGGTCGCGCTCGGACTGCTGTCGCTGATCTTCGCCGCGCTGATGCTGTACCGGCGCTACGACATCAAGCGCCTGTTCGCCTACTCATCCATCGAGCACATGGGCATCATCGTGTTCGCCTTCGGCATGGCCGGCCCGCTCGGCAATTTCGCCGGGCTGCTGCAGATGACCATGCACAGCCTGACCAAGTCGGCAATCTTCTTCACCGTCGGCCACATCACCCAGGCCAAGGGCACGCAGACGATGGCCGATATGGGGGGGCTGACGGAAACCCACCCGGTGCTGGGCTGGACCCTGGTGGCGGGGGTCGCCGCCATCGCCGGGCTGCCGCCGTTCGGCGTGTTCATGAGCGAGTTCCTGCTGATCACCACCACCTTCGACCGCCAGCCGGTGCTGGCGGCGGCGGTGGTGCTCGGCCTGCTGATCGCCTTCGCCGCCCTGCTGGTGCTGCTCACCCCGGTGATCTTCGGCCCGCCGCGCGGCCGTTCCATGCGGGTGGACGCCTCCACCCTGCCGATCTTCGCCCATCTCGCGCTGGTGCTGCTCGGCGGCATCTTCCTGCCGCCGCCGCTGGTGGCCTGGTTCCAGCACGTCGCCACGCTGCTGGGGTGAGGAACCCACCATGACGCCGCTCGCCGCCCTGATCGATACCGACCGCGCCGCCGACCCCGAGTCCCGCTGGCCGCGGGTCATGGTGGATGCCGACACCTGGCTCGACATCGCCGCCCAGCTTGGCGCGGGCGGCTGGACGCTGGTGGGGCTGTGGGCGGATGGGCAGCGCGTGCACATGGCGGTCGCCGACGACGCCCCGCGGCCTGCGGTTGCGGTGGTCAGCCTCGACGCCGAGGATGGCGCCTACCCCTCCGTCGGCCGCTACCACCCGGCCGCCATCCGGCTGGAGCGGGCGCTGCGCGACCTCTGCGGTCTGCGTCCCGAGGGCATGCCCGATCCCCGGCCCTGGCTCGACCACGGCGCCTGGGGCGTCAATGCACCGCTCGCCGGGTCGCGCGGGGAACCGGCACCGTCCGTGCCGGAAGGCTACACGTTCCTGCGCGTGGATGGGGAGGACCTGCACGAGATTCCGGTCGGCCCCGTGCATGCCGGCGTCATCGAACCCGGGCATTTCCGCTTCACGGTTGACGGCGAGACGGTGGTGCGGCTGGAACAACGACTCGGCTACACGCATAAGGGCCTCGAATCGCTGCTGGCGGGCAGCACCCTCGACCACGCCGCCCGCCTGGCCGGCCGCGCCTCCGGCGACAGCACCGTCGCCTGGGCGCTCGCCTTCGCCCACGCGGCGGAGGCGGCCTGCGGCGTCGCGCCACCGCCGCGCGCGGTGTGGCTGCGCGCGCTGATGGCCGAACTGGAGCGGATGGCCAACCATTTCGGCGATGTCGGCGGGGTGTGCAATGATGCCTCCTTCGGCATCCTCAACGCCCATTGCGGCGTGCTGCGCGAGCGCGTGCTGCGCGCGGCTGCCTCCTGCTTCGGCCACCGGCTGATGATGGACCGCGTCGTCCCCGGCGGCGTCGCGGTGGACCTGGAGGATTCCGGCATCATCACCCTGCGCGGCCTGCTGAAGGAAATACACAGGCGCCTGCCGCAGATCGCCGAGCTGTACGACCAGACCACCTCGCTGCAGGACCGCACCGTCAGCACCGGCATCCTGCGTCCCGCTTTGGCGCAGCGTTTCGGCGCCGGCGGCCATGTCGGCCGCGCGTCCGGCCGCGACTTCGACACACGGCGCGACCTGCCCTACCCGCCCTATGAACAGTTGCGCTTCACCGTGCCGGTGCAGACCGAGGGCGACGTCAACGCCCGGGTCTGGGTGCGCATCCGCGAAATCGACCAGTGCGTCGGGATGATCGAACAGATGCTCGCCCTGCTGCCGGACAGCCCCATCCGCGTGCCGGTCGATGCCGCAGCCGGCGCGCTGCGCGAAGGCATGGCGATGGTGGAATCGTTCCGCGGCGATGTGCTGGTCTGGCTGCGCCTGGATGCGTCCGGCACGGTCGCCCGCTGCCATCTGCGCGACCCGTCCTGGTTCCAGTGGCCGCTGCTGGAGGCCGCGATCGAGGGCAACATCGTTGCCGACTTCCCGATCTGCAACAAATCGTTCAACTGCTCCTATTCGGGGCACGACCTGTAATGCGCAGGATTCTGCTGGAAAGCCTGCTGCGCCGTCCGGTCACCGATGCGGCGCCGAAGCTGGACGATGCCGAACTCGCCGCGCTTGCCGCGCGCATCGACGTCGCCGCCCGCCGCCGCCTCGGCCGCAGCCTGGCGATCCGCGAAGTCGATGCCGGCTCCTGCAACGGCTGCGAGCTGGAAATCAACGCTTTGCAGAACGCGGTGTACGACCTGGAGCGTTTCGGCCTGCGCTTCGTCGCCTCGCCGCGGCATGCCGACGTGCTGATGGTCACCGGGCCGGTGACGAAGAACATGCGCATCGCCCTGGAACGCACCTACGAGGCCACGCCGGCACCGAAATGGGTGGTGGCGGTGGGCGACTGCGCGGTCAGCGGCGGACTGTTCGCCGGCAGCTATGCCTGTGTCGGCCCGGCCTCTGCGGTGGTGCCGGTGTCGCTGGCCATCCCGGGCTGCCCGCCGACGCCGACGGCGATGTTGAAGGGGCTGCTGACCCTGCTGCGGAGCTGATCAGCGCCAGGCCGGCGCCGGCACCTTCTTCACCCGGCTCGCCACTTCCTCGAACTCGTCGAGATTCGATTCCCACCAATCGTCGATCAGGTCGCGATTGGCGGCGGCCCAGGCCGCCACGCGGTCGAAATCGCGCTGATAAAGCCCGCCGGCGATCTGCAGCGCCACCGGCTCCAGCGCGATGACGGTGCAGGAATCCGGGTCGTAGCGTCCGCCCGGCGTGACCTCGATGACGACATTGTCGCGCCCGTTGGCGCGTTGCAGCCACACCACCTGCGGCAGCCCGGTCAGGTGCGACTTGAGGCTCACGGTCTGGCGGGTGATCTGCCGCGGCCTGGCCGGGGAGACCGGCACGGCAACCGGCGCGGCGACGGGCGCGGGCACCGGCGCAGGCCGCGAATTCAGCTCGGCCTCAAGTTCCGCCTGCAACGCTGCGGCGTCCGGTTGCAGCGGCTCCGGCGGCGGTGGTTCGGCCGGCAGCGGCGTCTCGATTCGGGCCGGCGTGGCGGTACGGCGCAACACCACCGCGTCGTCGCGCAGCACCGAGGCGAAATACGGCCAGACCTGGCGGACCTGCTCCAGCGCCTGCTCGGCGCCGGTGCGGAATTCGGCGGGAGACTGCGAGACGCTGCCAAACCGGCCGCGCAGATCCTCCCAGCCCACGATCGTTGCCCGTGACGTGCCGGCCTCCGGCAGGGCGCTGGCGAGCCAGGCATACAGGTCAAACGCCAGCGTCGAATCGGCCAGCGCGGTCAGCACGCGCGGATCGAGCGCCACTGCGTTCTCGGCCAACCCGGCCAGGAAGCGCGCCGTCATGCGGATGCTGGACCGCCACACCGGCTCGGTGGCCCGCGACCGGCCGCGCGCGTCGAACACGCTCAGCGCCGGGCCGCCATCCCACGCCACCGTGATGCGGGCGGCCAGCAGGCGGATCATCTGCTCCTGCAACTCGCGCAGCTTCGCTCCGCTGGTTTCGGTGCCGATGCGCTTCGCCACCGCGGCCGGGTCGTCGCCGATCTCGATCACGGCATCGCCGGTGCGCACGGCGATGTCAAACACGTGCATCAGCAGCAGACGCGCAAATTTCCCGGTCGGCAGGGCCGCACCATCGCCGGCCTCCATGGTAAGCACGACGCCAGCGGCCTCACGCTGCCAGACGCCCTTGCTGGGGGCACGAACCGGCAGGGCCACGCGGCAAAACGCTCGGTGGTGCCAGACAACGGCATCGGCAACTGGCGAAGTCGAGTAACCCGCCGGGATGATCGGCAGGTCGGCAGAGACATTCATGGGCAGGGGAACCAAAAAGTGCGGGGCGCGATGCAAACCTGGGTCTGTCACCTGGAGGTCCGGCCGAAAGGGCAGATTCTCGCGACAGTTCCTGACTAAATAGTCACATCCGTGGAGCGGATCAAGCGGCAGGAAGGCCAGGGGCGCTGCCCCTGGACCCGGCCAAGGGCCGAGAGGCCGCTGGACCCCGTTACTTAAGTAATGGGTTCCGAGGGGCCACTGCCCCTTGGCCGGGTCCAGGGGCAGCGCCCCTGGCCTTGCTTACTTGCTCAAGCCAAAAAATGCCCAACTCGTTTCTATATATGCAACGTTCAATGAGCAGCGGCGGGTCAACCGCGACGGCGCCACGTTGCCGCCAGCAGGAAGCGCCGCAGCGCCCGGGCGAGAATGATTCCCTTGCCGGTATTGGCCAGGAACGCCAGCGGCGCGAACGGCACGATCATCAAGGTGGTGCATGTGGTGGCAATCAGGCGCGGAACGAGGGCGCGCCCGTACTTGTTGATCATGGCGCGCCGGGCCTGCACGAAGGCCGGTCCGTCATCGCCCTGGCTGCGGTGCTCCAGGTGGAAGTCCACGACATAGGCGCTGCGACCAAGCAGGTCCGCAACGATGCACATATCCGTGCCATAGAGATGGAAGCCCTGCAGATCCGACGATACTGCGAGGTTCGCCTCCGCCCGCACCACCACGAAGTTCTCGTCAAGGCTGCGGCAGCGGACCGGAAACGGTCCGCCGACGCTCAGATCGCGGCCGTCCGGCTGGGTGATGCGCAGCGCCAGTGTGCCGTCGGCCAGCCCGCCGGCGTTGCCGAACAAGCCCCAGGACGGATCGAGGCGATCCAGTTCGGCGATCACCGCGTCCAGCCGGTCGCGCCCGTCCGCCAGCAGCCGGATGTCCTGGTGGCAGAGGATCACGTAGCGGCCGCGCGCCGCCCGCAAGAACAGGTTGCACGCCTGGTAGGCATCGTGGGCATTGCCGCATGTGTTGTCGAGGTACAGGAACTCGCTGTCGGGGGAAACGAACCCGCCGGCGTGGAAGGATTCACGCGCGGCAGTATACTCATTGGCATCGCTGACAAGAACGCAGATGGAGTAGCGCGGACTGTCCGGGGCAGGCCCAACAGGTTCGGCCCCGGCGAAGGCTGCCTGCCTGGCTGTACGATCAGTCAATGGCTCAGAGCCTGCGAAGCAATGGAACTTGCGAAAGACTGTCCGCTGATACGATGTTGTTTCTCCTCACGTGCCGACCACACATCAAGATGTGCCAAGGTCCATCTCAAATCTGCCGAACCGTATAGACCTGCTCCAGCGCCCGCACGATCTCCGCCCCGTGTTCGTGATCACGCGCTTCGAACATCACCTCCAGCTGCGCCGCCTGCACGCTGGGTGAGGCGAACAGGCGATGATGCGACACGTCGATGATGTTGCCGTTGGCACCGCCAATGCGCCCGGCGATGTCGGCCAGCACACCGGGACGGTCGGGGATTTCCAGCACCAGCCGCACCAGCCGCCCGTCGCGCAGCAGATTGCGCAGCAGCACGTTGGCCAGGATGCGGGCATCGATGTTTCCGCCGGTGATCGGCACGCCGACCCGCCGCCCGGCGAAGCGGTCCGGGAAGGCCAGCAGCGCCGCGATGCCGACCGCCCCGGCGCCCTCGGCCACCACCTTGGCGCCCTCGGCCAGCAGCGCGATCGCTTCCTCCACCGCACGCTCGGGCACCACCACGACGTCGGCCACATGGGCGCGGATCAGCGCCAGCGGACCCAGCCCGATGTCGCGCACGGCGATGCCCTCGGCAATGGTCGGGCCACCCACCGACACCGGCTGGCCGGCGAGGCGCTGCGCCATGGCGGCATAGGCCGCGACCTCGACGCCGATCACCTCGATCCCGGGCTTTATCGCGCAGGCCGCCACCGCGCAGCCGGCGATCAGGCCGCCGCCGCCGATCGGCACCACCAGCGTATCCAGGTCCGGCATGTCGGCCAGCATTTCCAGCGCCAGCGTGCCCTGCCCCGCCATCACCGCGGCATCGTCGTAGGGATGCACGAACACCAGGCCTTCCTGCGCGGCCAGTGCATGGGCGTGCCCGGCCGCCTCGGCGAGGGTTTCGCCGTGCAGCACCACCCTGCCCCCCCAGGCGCGGGTGCGCGACACCTTGGTCAGCGGCGTGTGCCCCGGCATCACGATCACCGCGTTGATGCCCAGAAGGTGCGCGTGCCGTGCCACTGCCTGCGCGTGATTGCCGGCCGACATGGCGATCACGCCGGCGGCGCGCTCGGCCTCGGTCAGCAGCGCCAGGCGGTTGGCCGCCCCGCGCTCCTTGAAGGCGCCGGTCGCCTGCAGGTTTTCCAGCTTCAGGGTCACCCGGGCACCGGTCGCCTGCGAAATCACGTCGCACGGCACCATGGGCGTGCGCATCACCCGGCCGGCGATGCGGTCGGCAGCCGCGCGAACGTCGACCAGCCCGATCAAGGGGGCAGCCCGATCAAGGAGCCAGCCCGATCAACGGGCTACCGGAACTGGACGGAGAGGATCTCGTAGGTCCGGTCGCCGCCGGGGGCCGGCACCGAGATGGTGTCGCCCACCTTCCGGCCGATCAGTGCCTTGGCCAGCGGCGAGGAAACCGACAGCCGCGCCGCCTTGATGTCGGCTTCATGCACGCCGACGATCTGGTAGGTCGCCTCCCGCTCGGTCTCCTCGTCCACCACCTTGACGTGGGCACCGAACTTAACCTGGTCGCCCGACAGCAAGGACGGGTCGATCACCTCAACCGCCGAGACGATTTCCTCGAGCTCGGCGATCCGCCCCTCGATGAAGCTCTGCCGTTCGCGGGCGGCGTGGTACTCGGCGTTTTCGCTGAGGTCGCCATGGGTGCGTGCCTCGGCGATGGCACGGATCACCGACGGTCGTTCGACCGATTTGAGCGTTTTCAGCTCCTCTTCCAACCGCAGCAGGCCGGGGGCGGTCATCGGGAACTTCTGCACGTCGTGGAACCTCGATCAGCAAGGTTATACGGTTATCGGCACGACTTTGCGCGGTGTCCGGCACCACACCGGCGCCACCAACGCCCCCGCCGCTTCCCTGTTCACGGAAAACCCCCCGCACTCACGCGCAGAGGGGTCCCCACGAATCCCGGCCCGCGACAGGGCTTAGAACGAACCGCGAAAATACGCCTGAAGCGGCGCAACTTCAAGTGTTCCGGTTTTCAGCGCCGCAATGGCATGCGTCGCTGCCCGGGCGCCGGCGATGGTGGTGTAGTGCGGCACCCCGTGCGTCAGCGCGTTGCGGCGGATGGCAAAGCTGTCGGACACCGATTGCGGCCCGGACGCGGTGTTGATCACCATCTGCACCTCACCGGAACAAATCGCGTCGACGCAGTGCGGCCGCCCCTCCAGGACCTTGTTCACCATGCGCACCGCCAGCCCCGCCTCGCGCAGCCGCCCGGCGGTGCCGCGGGTGGCGATGATGGAAAACCCCATCTCCACCAGCCGCCGCGCCACCACCACCGCCGCCGCCTTGTCGGCGTCGCGCACCGACAGGAACACCGCACCCGAGGCGGGCAACAGCACCCCGGCGCCAAGCTGGCTTTTCGCGAACGCCCGCTCGAAGCTGAAATCGAGCCCCATCACCTCGCCGGTGGACTTCATCTCCGGCCCCAGGATGGTATCGACATTGGGGAAACGGGCGAACGGGAACACCGCCTCCTTCACCGCCACATGCGGCGCGATCGCCTGGTCATCGAGGCGGAAATCCGACAGCCGGGCGCCGGCCATCACCCGCGCGCCGATTTTCGCCACCGGCACGCCGGTCGCCTTGGCCACGAACGGCACCGTACGGGAGGCCCGCGGATTGACTTCGAGGACGAAAATCTCGTTGTCCTTGATGGCATACTGCACGTTCATCAGCCCGACCACGCCGATCGCCTTGGCCATCGCCTCGGTCTCGGCCTTCAACTCGGTGACCATGGCGGGCGAGAGCGTGTAGGGCGGCAGGGCGCAGGCGGAATCGCCGGAATGGATGCCGGCCTCCTCGATATGCTCCATCACCCCGGCGACATAGACCGTTTCGCCATCGGCGATGCAGTCCACGTCCACCTCGATCGCGTCGTTCAAGTAACGGTCGATCAGCACCGGGTTGTCGCCCGAAACGCGCACCGCCTCGCGCATGTAGCGGTGCAGGCCCTTCTGGTCGTGCACGATCTCCATCGCCCGCCCGCCCAGCACATAGCTCGGCCGGATCACCACCGGGTAGCCGATGCGGTCGGTCACCGCCTCGGCCTCGGCGGCCGAGCGGGCGATGCCGTTCTCCGGCTGGCGCAACGCCAGCCGGTGCAGCAGCAACTGGAACCGCTCGCGATCCTCGGCCAGATCGATCGCATCCGCGCTGGTGCCGAGGATCGGAATGCCTTCGCGCGAGAGCGCCTGGCTGAGCTTCAGCGGCGTCTGCCCGCCGTACTGCACGATGCAGCCCAGCACCCGCCCGTTCGCCTGCTCGCGGCGCACCAGGGCAATCACGTCCTCGGCGGTCAGCGGCTCGAAATACAGCCGGTCGGAGGTGTCGTAATCGGTGGACACCGTTTCCGGGTTGCAGTTGACCATGATGGTCTCGAACCCGGCTTCCTTCAGCGCATAGGCGGCGTGCACGCAGCAATAGTCGAATTCGATGCCCTGGCCGATCCGGTTCGGCCCGCCGCCGAGGATGATTATCTTCTCGCGCTCGGTCGGGGCGGATTCGCATACCGGCGTGCCGAAGCCGCCTTCGTAGGTGGAATACATGTAAGGCGTGGCGGAGGCGAACTCGGCCGCACAGGTGTCGATGCGCCGGTAGACCGGCTGCACCCCCAGCCGCGCCCGCAGCGCCGCCACCGCCGCCTCGTCGGTGCCGGCGAGCGATGCCAGCTGGCTGTCGGAGAAGCCGAGCGCCTTGAGCCGCCGCAGCGCCCCGGCCTCCTGCGGCAGCCCGGAAGCGGCCACCTCCCGCTCGGCCTGCACGATGCGTTCCAGTTCGCGCAGGAACCAGGGATCGAATTTGGTCAGGTCGTGGATTTCGGCAACCGAAAGCCCGGCCCGCAGCGCCTGCGCCGCCATCAGCAGCCGGTCCGGCTTGGGCTGCGACAGCGCGGCGCGGAACGCATCCGCCCCGCCATCGCCCGGCGGCTCGATCGGAACGAGGCCGGCGAAGCCGGTTTCCATGCTGCGCAGCCCCTTCTGCAGGGCTTCCGCGAAGCTGCGGCCGATCGCCATCGCCTCGCCCACCGATTTCATGCTGGTGGTCAGCAGCGCCGGCGTGCCGGGAAACTTTTCGAAGGTAAAACGGGGAATTTTCACCACCACGTAGTCGATGGTGGGTTCGAAACTGGCCGGCGTGGTGCGGGTGATGTCGTTGAGCAGTTCGTCGAGCGTGTAGCCCACCGCCAGCCGGGCGGCGACTTTCGCAATCGGGAACCCGGTGGCCTTCGAGGCAAGGGCGGAGGAGCGCGAGACGCGCGGGTTCATCTCGATCACCAGCATGCGCCCGTCGGCCGGGTTCAGGGCGAACTGGACATTCGACCCGCCGGTATCGACGCCGATCTTTCGCAGGCACGCGATGCTGGCATCGCGCATGCGCTGGTATTCCTTGTCGGTCAGCGTCAGCGCCGGTGCCACGGTCACGGAGTCGCCGGTATGGATGCCCATCGGATCGACGTTCTCGATGGAGCAGACGATGATGCAGTTGTCCGCGCAGTCGCGGACCACCTCCATCTCGTATTCCTTCCACCCGACCACCGATTCCTCGATCAGCACTTCCCGGGTCGGCGAGGCATCCAGTCCGGTGCCGACGATGCGCTCGAATTCCTCCCGGTTATAGGCGATGCCGCCGCCGGTGCCGCCAAGAGTAAAACTCGGCCGGATCACCGCCGGCAGCCCCACTTCCAGCAAGGCCGCCCGGGCTTCGTCCATGCTGTGGGCGATGGCGCTTTTCGGGCTTTCGATGCCGATTTCCGCCATCGCGTCGCGGAATTTCAGCCGGTCCTCGGCGCGGTCGATGACCTCCGCCTTCGCGCCGATCAGTTCGACGCCGTATTTTTCCAATACGCCCGAAGCTGCGAGCTTCATCGCCGTGTTCAGCGCCGTCTGGCCGCCCATGGTGGGCAGCAGCGCATCGGGCCGCTCGCGGGCGATGATCTTTTCGACGATCTCCGGCGTGATCGGCTCGATATAGGTGGCATCCGCCAGACCGGGATCGGTCATAATGGTGGCGGGATTGGAGTTCACCAGGATGGTGCGGTAGCCCTCGGCCCGCAGCGCCTTGCAGGCCTGGGCACCGGAATAGTCGAACTCGCAGGCCTGGCCGATGACGATCGGCCCGGCGCCGATGATCATGATCGAGTGGATGTCGGTGCGCTTGGGCATGGCTGGGGTCCGATCAGGTCGGTGGCGCGGGCAGATCGCGGGCGCGGGCGACGCCTTGCGGCGTAGGATGCAGGCGCCAGTGGCATTGCAGGGCGCCTTCGGGCAGCACGACAGGCGCATGGATCAGCCCGGCGGCGAGGGCCTGTGCCACGGCTTCGTGGAAGGCGGCGGGATCGAGCCTGGTGCCGACGATGTCCTGCACACGAAGAAAACCTTCCTCGGCATTGGCAGCGGTCAGCGGATGGCGCCAGGCAATGCGCAGGAGGCTTGCCATATTGAAGGTGTTTGTCGGGTTATTCGCTGGCATCGCTACAACGCGATAAACGCCTTCAGCCTGCCCGTTCCATCATCCCGACAAACCGCCGGAACAGATAATGGCTGTCGCTCGGCCCCGGACTCGCCTCCGGGTGGTACTGCACCGAGAACACCGGCCGGTCGTCGCAGGCGATGCCCTCGTTGCTGCCGTCGAACAGCGACACATGCGTCACCCGCACCCCGGCCGGCAGTGATTTCTCATCCACCGCAAAGCCGTGGTTCTGGCTGGTGATCTCCACCCGCCCGGTGGACAAATCCTTCACCGGCTGGTTCGCCCCGCGATGCCCCCGGTTCAGCTTGTAGGTGCGTGCCCCCAGCGCCAGCGCCAGCAACTGGTGCCCCAGGCAGATGCCGAACACCGGCTTGCCGGCATCCAGCACGCCGCTTATCGCCGGTACCGCATACGCCCCCGTCGCCGCCGGGTCGCCCGGGCCGTTCGACAGAAACACCCCGTCGGGGGCATGGCGCAATATGTCCTCGGCGGAAGCGGTCGCCGGCACCACCGTCACCCGGCAGCCGGCATCGGCCAGACAGCGCAGGATGTTGCGCTTGGCGCCGTAATCCACCGCCACCACGTGATGCCGCGGCGCGGTCTGCTGGCCATGCCCCGCCGGCCAGGACCAGCACGTCTCGTCCCAGGAATAGCTCTGCGTACAAGAAACCTGCCGAGCCAGGTCCATCCCCTCCAGCCCCGGCCAGCCACGCGCCTGGGCGACAAGAACAGAAATGTCGAACCGGCCGTCCGCCGGGAAGGCCAGCACCCCGTTCGGCGCCCCGCCGTCGCGGATGCGCACCGTCAGCGCGCGGGTGTCGATGCCGCCCACCCCGGTGACGCCCTGGGCGCGCAGCCAGGAAGCGAGATGCTCGGCCGCCCGCCAGTTGCTCGGCTCGGTGATGTCCTGCTTCACCACCACCCCCCGCGCGGCGATGGTGGTCGCCTCCACATCTTCGGGGTTCACCCCGACATTGCCGATATGCGGGAAGGTGAAGGTGATGATCTGCCCGGCATAGGAGGGGTCGGTCAGCGTCTCCTGGTAGCCGGTCATGCCGGTGTTGAAGCACACCTCGCCAACCGGCGACTCGACGGTGGGAGCGCCGAAGCCGCGCCCCCAGAACACGGTGCCATCCCCCAGCACGAGGGCGGCGGTTGCGCCGGCTGGCGGCTCGGTCGGGTTCGGCATGGCGGCCCTCGCGGTGTCGGTGGCGGTGTCGGGCCGGCCGGCGCCGGCAATGGCATCGAGCGGAAAGCCGGTGGCCTGGATCAGTGCCGGCCAGTGTCGGGCCGGGAAACTGCGGCTCTGCCGCCATTTGCGCACCGCCTCGGTGCCGACGCCGAGCAGCCGCGCAGCTGCCTCCGCGCCGCCCAGACGGTCGATGATCTCGTCCACGCTTGCCATGGCGGCACTTTATGGGAAGTCTTTTCCCACCGCAACGCCGCCGGAAATCCCCGGGAAATTTCTTCCCACCAAGCCATGGCGACAACATCCCTATATATAGGAAGCGTATGTTGGAGGAATTGCGGAATGGCCCTGCGTGAGCAGTTCACCGAGCAGTTGAAGACCGCCATGCTCGCCGGCGACGCCCCGCGCGTCTCGACGCTGCGCATGGTGCTGGCGAAGCTGAAGGACACCGACATCGCCGGCCGCCCGAAAGGCGTGCCTGAGGTGCCGGAGGAGGATATCCTCGCCATGCTGCGCGGCATGGTGAAGTCGCGCCGCGAGAGCATCGACCTCTATCGCCAGGGCAACCGCCCGGAGCTGGCGGCCAAGGAGGCGGCCGAGATCGCCGTCATCGAGGCCTTCCTGCCGGCCCAACTGGACGAGGCGACGCTCACCGCCGCCATCGACGCCGCCGTTGCCGCGACCGGCGCCGCCGCCATCAAGGACATGGGCCGCGTCATGGCCGAACTGAAAGGGAAGTACGGCGCGGCGCTCGACCTCTCCCGCGCCGGGCCGATCGTGAAGGCCAGACTGGCGTGAAGGCCAGACTGGCCGGCTGATGGCCCTCCCCCCCGCCTTTCTTGACGAACTGCGCGCGCGCACCCCGCTGGCGGCGGTAATCGGCCGGCGCGTGCGGCTGGTGCGCGCCGGCCGGCAATGGAAGGGCTGTTGCCCGTTCCATGGCGAAAAATCGCCGAGTTTCCACGTCTACGAGGACCACTATCACTGCTTCGGCTGCGGCGAGCACGGCGATGCCATCGCCTTCGTCATGCGCAGCCAGGGCGCATCCTTCACCGAGGCGGTGGAGCAGCTTGCCGCCGAAGCGGGGCTGGAGGTGCCGAAAGCCACGCCGGCCGCGGCGGCGGCGGAACAGCGCCGGCTCGACCTGCATGCCGTGCTCGCCGCCGCGGCGCAAGCCTACCAGCGCCGCCTGTTGCTGCCGGAAGGCGCCCGCGCGCTCGCCTACCTGCGCGGCCGGGGCCTGACCGACGACACCATCCGCCGCTTCGGCCTGGGCTGGTCCGGCGAGGGCCGCGGCCAGCTTGCCGCCGAGCTGTCGCGCGAGGGCATCCCGCCGGCCATGCTGGCGGAGGCCGGGCTGATGCGCGCCGCCGAGGACGGCCGCCAGGCCACCGACATGTTCTTCAGCCGGGTGATGTTCCCCATCCGCGACCGCCGCGGGCGCACCATCAGTTTCGGCGGCCGGACCCTGGGCGACGGCCAGCCGAAATACGTCAACGGCCCGGAGACCGCGCTGTTCTCCAAGCGCCGCACCCTGTTCGCGCTCGACCTGGCGCGCGAAGCCGCCCGCACCGGCGCGGCCGTGCTGGCGGTCGAAGGCTACATGGACGTCATCGCCCTGCATCAGGCCGGGCTGGCCGGTGCGGTCGCCCCGCTCGGCACGGCGCTGACCGAGGAACAGCTCGAGGAGCTGTGGCGCCTCTCGCCGATGCCGGTGCTGTGCTTCGACGGCGACGGCGCCGGCGCCCGCGCCGCCGCGCGCGCCGCCGAACTCGCCTTGCCGGCGCTGACCGCCGAGCGCAGCCTGAAACTCGCCACCCTGCCCGCCGGCGAGGACCCCGACACGCTGGTGCGCCGCCGCGGCGCCGCCGGCATGACCGATATCCTGGCCGCCGCCCGGCCGCTGTCCGACGCCCTGTTCGACATGCTGCGCGATGAGGTCGGCGACGGCACGCCGGAACTGCGCGCCTCACTCAGCAAGCGGCTGGAGGCGGCGGCGGACCGCATCCAGGACCGCAGCCTGGCCTGGGAATACCGCAATGCCTTTCGCGCCCACTTCAAGGAACGCTACCGCAAACCCCCTCGCGGCGCCCCTGGCAGGACAGGCGGCGGCACCGCCCTCGCCGCCAGGCCGCGCGGGCTCACCCGCCCCACCATCGCCCCGGCCGATGCCGCCGCCGAGCGCGCGCGCAACCTGGTCGCCATCCTGCTCAACCACCCAGCCCTGCTGCACGACGTCGAGGAAGCGTTCGGCACCGTGCCGCTTTCGGCCCCCCTCGCCCGGCTCCGGGCAGCCATGCTGGAATGGTCGGCCGGCACCGAGCACCTTGACTCCGCCGGTCTCATGTCCCACCTGACCGCGATCGGTCTGGCGGCGGAAGCCGCGCAGGCCCGTTCGGCATCGCCCAATCCCTTGCCGGAATGCGCCGCGCCCAACGCCATGCCTGCAGAAGCCGAGGAGATCTGGTGGCATTTCTTCGGTCTGATGCATCGCAGCCGTCTCGACGAGGAAGTCGCGCAGGCCAGGAGCGCCTTCGAACGCCGTCCCGACGCGGCCGCCCAGCGGCGGCTGGTATCCCTGCGCGCCGCCCAGGAAGCCCTCAACCGGGGCGAACAGGGACTGGAAACCGACCCGTAATGCGCCCGCCCGCCGACAGGCGCATGCCCGTCTGGCGCATGACGGTCGCGCCCCCCCTCTGCTGCGCCCCCCTCTGCTGCGATGGAGCTTGCTGATCGATGGCCACGAAACCCGCCGTGCAGACCGAGACCGCCACCGCCGAGCCCGATGCGGACGCCAGCCTGCTCGACGTCCAGTCGGCCGCCGTCAAGCGGTTGATCGCGCGCGGCAAGGAACGCGGCTACATCACCTTCGACGAACTCAACGCCGTCCTGCCGCCGGAGCAGAACAGCTCCGAGCAGATCGAGGACGTGATGGCCAACCTCAACGAAATGGGCATCCAGGTCGTCGAGGGCGAGGAGACCGAGGAGGGCGAGGCCCCGGCCGCCAAGGTCAAGGAGGAAACCGAGGAGGAAACCGAGGAGCCGACCGGCAACGTCGACGCCGAAAGCCTCGGCCGCACCGACGACCCGGTGCGGATGTACCTGCGCGAAATGGGCAGCGTCGAGCTGCTCTCCCGCGAGGGCGAAATCGCCATCGCCAAGCGCATCGAGGCCGGCCGCGACATGATGATCGGCGGGCTCTGCGAGAGCCCGCTCACCTTCCGCGCCATCGTCGCCTGGCACGACGCGCTGAAGGCCGGCCGCATGCTGCTGCGCGACATCGTCGATCTGGAAGCCACCCAGGGCGGCCCCGCCCCCGCCGCCGCCGGCGAGGCCGACCCCGCCGCCGCCGACGCCGAGCCCGCCGCTTTCGAGGCGCCGCCCCCGCCCGACGACGACGACGGCGAGGAAGGCGAAGGTGCCGGCCTGTCGCTCTCGGCGCTGGAAGAAAAGCTCAAGCCCGAGGTGCTCGCCACCTTCGAGGACATCGAGAATCTCTACAAGAAGCTGCACAAGATGCAGCAGAAGCGCCTGGAGGCCATCACCTCCGGCGAGGACCCCAACGTCCGCTCCGAGAAGGCCTACGAGAAGCTGCGCGAGGAACTCGTCAGCAAGGTCGAGCAGGTCCGCCTGCACAACAACCGCATCGAGGAGCTGGTCACCCAGCTCAAGCAGCTCAACCAGCGCCTCACCGGCCTGGAAGGCCAGCTGCTGCGCATGGCGGAAAGCTGCAAGGTCGCGCGCGATGACTTCCTCAACCAGTACCGCGGCAACGAGTTGGACCCCAACTGGATCGAGAAGATCGGGCGCCTGCCCGGCAAGGCCTGGAAGGCGTTCGCCGGCAAGCACCCCGACGACATCGGCCATCTGCGCGCCCAGATCGCCGCCGTGGCCACCGATGGCGGCCTGCCGATCAGCGAATTCCGTCGTGTGTACGCCACCGTCTCGCGCGGCGAACGCGATTCCGCCCGGGCCAAGAAGGAAATGATCGAGGCCAACCTGCGGCTGGTCATTTCGATCGCCAAGAAATACACCAACCGCGGCCTGCAGTTCCTCGACCTGATCCAGGAAGGCAACATCGGCCTGATGAAGGCGGTGGACAAATTCGAGTACCGCCGCGGCTACAAGTTCAGCACCTATGCCACCTGGTGGATTCGCCAGGCGATCACCCGCAGCATCGCCGACCAGGCGCGCACCATCCGCATCCCGGTGCACATGATCGAGACGATCAACAAGCTGGTGCGCACGTCCCGCCAGATGCTGCACGAGATCGGCCGCGAACCGGCGCCGGAGGAGCTGGCCGAGAAGCTCGGCATGCCGCTGGAAAAAGTGCGGAAAGTGCTGAAGATCGCCAAAGAGCCGATCAGCCTCGAAACCCCGATCGGCGACGAGGAAGACAGCCACCTCGGCGACTTCATCGAGGACAAGAACGCGGTCATTCCGCTCGACGCCGCCATCCAGGCGAATCTGCGTGAGGCCACCACGCGGGTGCTGTCCAGCCTGACGCCGCGCGAGGAACGCGTGCTGCGCATGCGCTTCGGCATCGGCATGAACACCGACCATACGCTGGAGGAAGTCGGCCAGCAGTTCAACGTGACGCGCGAACGCATCCGCCAGATCGAGGCCAAGGCGCTGCGCAAGCTGAAACACCCCAGCCGCAGCCGCAAGCTTCGCAGCTTCCTGGACGATTGAGGCGCCATGCGGGAAGGAAGCAAGGCCAGGGCTCTGCCCTGGACCCGCCAAGGGGCAGTGGCCCCTTGGAACCCATTAAGCGGGGTCCAGGGGTCCACTGACCCCTGGCGGGGTCCGGGGGCAGCGCCCCTGGCCTTGCTTCCTTCTTCACACCGGGCTTGAACCATGGACCCCGTGGTCCGCGTCGCCGTGGTTGTCACCTTCCTGCGCATGGACAAACCGCCGGCCGAGCCCGCGCCCGCCCTGCCGGCGGATGTGCAAGTGCGTCTGGAGCCATATTGTTCGGTGGCAACCTATCGTTACCTCTACAACACGGTGGGGGCGCCCTACCTCTGGTGGCTCCGCCGCACCGCGTCCGACCAGCAATTGGCAGCGCTGTTGCGCAATCCGGCGGTATCGATCCATGTGCTGCAGGGTGCCGACGACCGTATTGCCGGCTTCTACGAGTTGGATGCGACGCCCTGGCCCGCCGTCAACCTCAGCTATTTCGGCCTGATGCCACATGCCGTCGGGTGCGGCATGGGCTTGGCCTTCCTCCGCCATGCCGTGGACGAGGTCTGGCGCCGCGGCGCCCGGGTCATGACGGTCAACACCTGCACCGCCGATCATCCGCGCGCCCTGCCCACCTATCTGCGGGCCGGCTTCCGGCCGGTGCGCGAGTTGCGCGAGCAGTGGAACGTGCCGCTGCGCCTCGGCCTCGACATCCCGGATCACCTGCGGCTCTGACTCTGGCGGCACCGGCGGGCTTGTCCTATAGCCGCGGGCGCCGCCGGGGCGGGGGCGGTCTGGCGAAGGCCAGCGTTTGCATGAGTTCATCCCAGCCTGGGAAGATCAGGAAACTGGTGATCGCCACCATGTTGCTGAAGAACTGCGCCCTGGAGCTGACCTTCGATCTGGCCGACTGCCACAACGCTTCGCCGTGATCACAGATGGTGTGGAAGGCGAAGGCCAGCAGATTGAACGTGACCAGCAGGGCCGCCAGGTGCTGCTCAGGGCGATTCGGTTCTGGAACCGGTTGAAGATAGGTCTGGCGACGCGGCTGGCTCCTGATTCAAGATGTTGTGCGAATCAGGTCGGGAGTTTCGCAGATGTCGCTGGTGGCCGGCCAGGTTGGCAGTCTGTGGCATGCGCTGGCGTCTGTGCC
>CAIVPZ010000011.1 GCA_903907955.1 uncultured Acetobacteraceae bacterium
ACGCGGGTGGCCGTGTGCAGCACGCTGGTGGCGGGCCTGGAGCTGGCCCGCGGGGCCGAAATCCGGTTGCAGCAGGCGGAAACGTGGGGGGCGGTCACGGTCCACACCGCCGGCGGGATGCCGGCGGAGCAGGATGCGGGCAGTCAGGTCCGCGTGGACGCCTGACGTTCAGTTCCCACGGGCGGTGTCCCAACCGGTTGGCGCTCGAAGCCGTGCTTCGTCCCGCTGATGTGGGAGGTGGTAGGGTGTGGCCGGGGAACGGCGCAGAGACCCGCAATGGAGCGGCACATTGTCGCCGGGGCTGTGGTGGACCATGCCGGCGGCCGCTGGCGTGTCGAGCGCCTGCTCGGGGCCGATGCTGTGGTTCTGCGCAACGAGGCCGGAGAACTTGTCTCGGCTGACCCGGCAAGGATCGGCTTTCCGGACGACATCGCGCTCACTCCGCCGGGCAGCCCCAGGAACGAGCTTCGCTACACCGATGCCGAGTGGTCCGAAGCCGCAAGACGGCTTGATCTGCTGACGGCGTTGGCCTGCCTGCCACGCCGCGGCCGCGCGGATGTCGATCGGGTTGGGAAGGAACTCGGCGTGGGCCGGCGGCATGTCTTTTCGCTGCTTCGCCAGGCGCGGGCCGGTGCCGGGATCACGGCGTTCCTGCCCAGCCGCAAGCCGCGCGCCAGGCGCCTGGACGCTGCCGTCGAGGCGATCATCGCGCACGAAATCGAGCAGCACTACGCCAGGGCAAACCGTCCGAGCCTCAGCTCCCTCTGCGACGAGATCGGCAAGCGATGCCGTGTCGCCGGGGTGCTGCCACCATCCTGGCGCGCCGTGCAGGCACGCGTTCGCGCCACCGATCAGGCATGGCTGACCGGGCGGCGACAAGGCCCGATCGCAGCACGGTCCTTACGCCTGCTGACCGGTGCGCACCCCGGCGCAGCGGCGCCGTGGCAGCGTGTGCAGATCGACAGCACGCCCTGCGACATCTGTCTTGTCCGGGAGGACGACAGGACCGTGATCGGCCGCCCGAACGCGACCTTCGCGATCGACATCTTCAGCCGCGCGGTCCTTGGCTTCTCGATTTTGCTTGAGGCAGCCTCGACGCTGACGGTCGCGACCTGTCTTGCCCACGCCTGCCTTCCCAAGGACGACTGGCTGGCAAAGCGGGATTTGCCGAAAGTTCATTGGCCGGTCTGGGGCCGGCCCGGCACGCTCGAATACGACCGGGGGGCCGAGCACGAGGCACGCGGCATCCAGCGCGGCCTGCGGCGGTACGGTATCCACTCCAAGGTGAGGGCCACCGGCCATCCCGAGCAGCACGGCACCATCGAGCGCCTGATCGGCACGATGATGCGCATCGTCCACGGGTTGCCTGGCACGACCTGGAGCAACGTGAACGAACGCGGCGAGAGCGAACCTGACAAGCAGGCCTGTCTCAGCCTGCCGGAACTCGAGCGCATCCTGGCGCTTGTCATCGACAGCTACAACCACGCAGCCCATACCGGCATCAGCGAACGTCCGCTTGAGCGCTATCTTGCGTACTATCGGCGACCCGACCTGCCGGATCGCGAGCGCATTCCGCCCCGGCTTATAGCGCGACAGCTCGGATGGCCGGTCAGCGACAGCAAGGATGGCCGGTCGCTGCGTGGTGGAGAGATGGCGTGGCTGACGGTGCGGGGCAAGGGTTGTGTCGCGGAGCACGTCAGATCGGCAGTGTGGTGATGACCTC
>CAIVPZ010000012.1 GCA_903907955.1 uncultured Acetobacteraceae bacterium
ATTCGTCTGCGGCACGGCGTCCGCGTCGCGCAACACGACGTAGATCGCCGGCACCACCAGCACGGTGAGCAGGGTGGACGACGCCAGCCCGAACAGCAGCGACAGCGCCAGCCCCTGGAAGATCGGGTCGCTGAGGATCGTCGCGGCGCCGATCATCGCCGACAGCGCAGTGAGCAGGATCGGACGGAAGCGGATGGCGCCGGCGTCGAGCAGGATTTGCCGCAGCGTCTTCCCCGCGCCCGCCCCATGGCGCACAAAATCCACCAGCAGGATGGAATTACGCACGATGATGCCGGCCAGCGCGATGAAGCCGATCATCGAGGTTGCGGTGAACGGCGCGCCGAACAGCCAGTGCCCGGCGACGATGCCGATCAGCGTCAGCGGCACCGGTGTCAGAATGACCAGCGGCAGGCGGAAGCTGCGGAACTGGCCGACGACAAGAACGTAGATGCCGAGCAGGGCCACGCCGAATGCCGCGCCCATGTCGCGGAAGGTCACATAGGTGATCTCCCATTCGCCATCCCACAGCAGCGACGGGCGGGACTCGTCCTCGGGCTGGCCGCGCAGGCGGATGTCCGGGCGCGGCAGCTTGCCCCAGTCATGCGCGGCAACCAGCTTGTCCACCGCGAGCATGCCGTAGATCGGCGCCTCGAAACTGCCGGCGAGTTCCGCCGTCACCATGTCGGCGAAGCGACCGTCACGGCGGAACAGCACCGGCGAGCCGGCCTCGCGCGTCGCATGCACCACCTGCCCGAGTTCGACCACGGTGTGGCTGCCCGGCAGCGTGTTGGCAGGCACGGGCGTTGCGGCCAGGCGCTCGCTCCAGGCGAGATCGGATTTCGGCAGGCCAATGACGATGTCGATCGGGTCGCGCTCGGCGCCGCGATGCGAGGTGCCGACCCGCACACCGCCGAACAACGCCTGCACCGTGTCGTAGACGTCGCTTGGTTCGACGCGGAAATGCTCGATCTCGTCCTGGTCGATGGCGATGCGCAGGCGCGGGCGGGGCGTGCCGTAGCTGTCGTCCACATCGACGATGAACGGCACCGAGCGGAAGATCGTTTTCAGTTCTTCCGCCACGGCGCGGCGTGTTTGCGCATCGGGGCCATAAACTTCCGCCAGCAGCGTGGCAAGCACGGGCGGGCCGGGCGGCACTTCGACCACCTGCAGCGTGGCTCCCTCGGGCAGCTTCAGCGCGCGCAGTCGCGTGCGCAGATCGAGCGCGATGGCGTGGCTGGCCCGGGAACGCTCGGACCGCGGCGCCAGGTTGATCTGCAGATCGCCTTGCTCCGGCAGGCTGCGGAGATAGGAATGCCGCACCAGACCGTTGAAGTTGAATGGCGCGGCGGTGCCTGCCTGCGCCTGCGCGGTGCGCAGTTCGGGCAGCGCGAAGGCGATGTCGGCGGCGGCGAACAGCGCCTGTTCGGTGTCTTCCAGGCTGGCGCCGGCGGGCAGGTTCAGCACCACCTGCAATTCCGACTTGTTGTCGAAGGGCAGCAGCTTGACGGTGACGTCCTGGGTATAAAACAGCGCGCAGGCCACCAGTGTTGCGAAGCCGACGCCCAGCAGGAATACCCATGCGCGGGTTCTGCTTGCCAGCAGCGGCACCGCGACCCGCCGATAGATACGCCCGAGCCGCCCCTCGCCATGGTGGGTGCCGCCACTGACCGCACGCGGCGCCAGCTTCAGCATCAGCCATGGCGCGATCACCATGGCGACGACGAACGAAAAAAGCATCGCGGCGGAAGCGACGGCGGGAATCGGTGCCATGTACGGCCCCATCAGCCCCGACACGAACAGCATCGGCAGCAGCGCCGCCACCACGGTCAGCGTCGCAATCACCGTCGGGTTGCCAACCTCGGCGACCGCATCGATCGCCGCCTGCATGCGGCTACGCCCCCCCTGTGCACCGGCGTCATCCATGCCCCAGTGGCGGGCGATGTTTTCGACCACCACGATGGCATCATCGACCAGGATGCCGATGGAGAAAATGAGTGCGAACAGGCTCACCCGGTTGATCGTGAATCCCATAAGCTGTGCGGCCACCATGGTCAGCAGGATGGTGGTGGGAATCACCACCAGCGTCACCGCCGCTTCCCGCCAGCCGATCGCCAGCCCGATCAGCGCGACGATGGAAAGCGTTGCCATACCGAGATGAAACAGCAACTCGTCGGCTTTCTCGCTGGCGCTGCTGCCGTAATCGCGGGTCACTTCCACCGTGATGTCGTCCGGCAGCAGCCGGCCGTGCAAATTCGCCAGCCGGTCGACAATGGCCTGCGACACCACCACC
>CAIVPZ010000013.1 GCA_903907955.1 uncultured Acetobacteraceae bacterium
AAAGAGGCTTATGATCGCCAGCCGCCAGGAAGGTTTGCAGGTCTCGGAGTTAGGCTGATGATCCCCCTCACAACGCTGCTGGACGACGGCAAGTGTTACGAAGTCCTGCGGCGCTTGCACTGGCCCGAAGGCGTGATGTGTCCACACTGCCAGTCGTCGCAGGTGAGCAAACAAGGGCGAGATTCCACCCAGCCAGCGCGCCGGAAGTATCGTTGCGGGGGCTGTGGACGCCACTGCGACGACTTGACCGGCACGATCTTCGCCGCGCGCCATCAGTCGCTGATGGCCTGGATCGGCTGTCTGTACCTGATGGGCTTGAACCTCTCCAACCTTCAGATTGCCCATGAGTTGGGTCTGAACGAGGATGACGTGCAACGGATGACCGAGCAACGGCGTGCGGGGATCGTGGCCAGCCAGCCGACACCCCTGTTGTCGGGCGAGGTCGAGTGCGACGAGGTGTACGTGGTGGCCGGTCACAAAGGCCATCCTGAGGCCGTGAAAAAAAAGGGCGCAAGGGGCGCTGCCGTCGGCTGAAGGGGGCTCCCGGTCGCGGGACACTGGAAAAGGAGAAGCCACCGATCTTTGGCATGATCCAACGTGGTGGACAGGTGGTGATTCGGATGCTGGAGAATGTTCAGCAAAAGACCATTCGTCGGTTGATTTTGGCGGTCATTGCACCGGGCACCAAGGTCTACACCGACGAGTACGACATCTATGCCCGACTTCCGGAGTGGGGTTATGGTCATAAGACGGTCTGCCACAGCCAGGGCGAGTACGCCCGTGATGAGGACGGCGACGGCTTCCACGAGGTCCATGTCAACACCATGGAGGGCTTCTGGTCACTGTTGCGCTCCTGGCTGCGTCCTCATCGCGGGATCTCCCAGGAGCAATTGCCGCTCTACCTGGGGTTCTTTCAGTTCACGCACAACGTCCGCCGGCGCGGTCGGGGGCTGCTCCAGCCCATGCTCTCGGCCTTGCTGACCAGAACCGCCTGAAACGCAGGAAGAGCCTAGATATTTTCAAATTTGACTTACTAATTGTGCTTCCGAACAGTAAGTTGCGTTTTCTTAGGCCTGAGGACCATTACGATTGGCTCCGATTGTGAAGGCTAACTCACGACTATCTTATCGTAGAAACAGTGCGTTACGTTAACTGAATGGCATTGGCGCGGAGCGCAGGCCAGCGCCACGCTGTATTCACTCATCGAATCGGCCAAGGCCAATGGACTGGAGCCGCGGGCCTACCTCAACTTCCTCTTTGAACGGCTGCCCCTGGCTCACACCCCGGCGGCCGTCGCGGCGCTCCTGCCTCAGGCACTGAAGCCGCAAGACCTCCAGGCCGGGCCGTCAAGTCTGTAGTTCGCCGGACGCTTACGATGAACGCGTCCTCGACTTCGGCGGCCAGCATGCCCCGGTTGCCCTTGAGCGCCAGTACGTAGTCGGCCCCTGCTCGATGATCTGCTCGGCGATCTTGGTCTGACAGCCCATTGCATCAATGGTGACGATGCAGCCTCAGAGAACCTGATCTCGACCTATATCTTGCTGGCCGTGGTTTTCTGAAAATCCCACGGCACTCAAGAAGAAGCCAGCAAGACTGCGCCGTGGTTACGGGCCGTCTTCAATCGGCGCGCGGATTCTGCGACGATACCGCTGTGGGGCGTGCGCGGTGGTGCCCCGCTGTCAGGGTGTCCGCAGCCGAGGGGTGACAGGCGATGCCGCAGCTACAGTTTCCGTTCTTTCCGCAAGGGGTGACGCACATCACGCCACGGGAGATCCGTTCTAGCCCGCTAGTGCTGGGAACGGCCGCGGGCGGCGGCGGGAGTTCTCGGTCATGCGTAGGTAGTCAAACACGAGGCGGACGTTGCGCGCCAGGCGTTGGATGGTCGCGGCGACGGTGTCGTGG
>CAIVPZ010000014.1 GCA_903907955.1 uncultured Acetobacteraceae bacterium
AAGAAGCACAATCTTGGCTCGGATAACGTCGCGGTACGGTAACGTATACTGCCTGGACCGGGCCTCCAGTTCGGTTCGCTCCTCCCCAGTGAGATTGATCCCGTATGGGCTCTTCCTCGGCATGATACGCCCTCCTGACCGAGGGTGATCCTGCCAAGCCCTCGCGAGTCGGCCTTACGGAATACGTCACCGTAATTGCGAAAAGGAGTACTAAGCAATGCGCTGGAGGTTGCTGCGATGGACGCACAGCAGATTCGTAATTGCACTGCAAAATACGACAGTGGAATAAGTATGCATAAGAGAAATTTTCGTTTAAATAAATTTGAATATCTAAATTCAATAAAGCGAATTGCCGAAGCGCTAAGGAGTTTAATCACATTACAAATTTCGCTTACTCTGGCATTGGCTGTAGGGGCATGCAGCACAAATGCTCAGAGGCAGGGAGACCTTATTCGAGAAACAGGCACTGCTGCGCACGCTGAAAACGCCGCTTGCAATAGCGCCGTAAATAATAATGCAAAATATGACAAGATTGCTGCCAGGGATCCAATTCGCACCGGAGCGGCCACGCTTGCGCAGTTGTCTGACGAATTATTGATAACTAGAGAAGAAGCGGATTTGCTAATTGCGTGGCAAAGTGAAATACAGCCATGCCGCGATAAATACATTGCAACCATTCGGGCCGTCGTGCCGCAGATAGCTCTCACTAGAGAAGAGGCTGGCTCCGCCAGAGACGCGGTTTTTGTGGAGTTAATTGAAAGAAAAATAAGTTGGGGAACGGCGACCAGCAAAATAAGAGACATCAACTCTCAAACTGCCCGCGAAGTGACATCGGAGATGCAGCAGGTTACGAGTCAACTCGATCGACAAAATCAAGCTGAATTAGAGCAAAGAGCAATTGCACTTCAGAATTTTACAAACAGCGTTAATGCAATTTCAGCGGCGGCTGCACAATAAAATTACCAGCAACAAATGATTAACGCAGCTAATAGGCCGGTTTATACCACCTGCCAGAACTTCGGCTCCATGACAAATTGCACGACTCACTGACTGGCATCTTTCATGGAATACGGATGGCGTTCGGGCGCAGCGATACGTTCGGGATTGGGGGCGGGCCATACCGGCCCAATATCTCCGCCACGCATCGGAAGCGCTTCGCATCGTAACCGATTGCAACTGACGTTCTGACCGCCGGGACGCGGAGAGGAGCCGGGAGCGCGCGAAGCGCAGGAGACGCCGCACGGCCGCGCCCCATAGTCACTGAGATAGCTCTCTCGTGATCCTATCGGGGCTTTGCCCCGACCCCCACCAGGGCTTCGCCCTGGACCCACCAAGGGCCATAGGCCCTTGGAACCCAAGGATTTCTTATAGAATGGGGTCAAGGGGGATGCTGCCCCCTTGCGGTTCCAGGGCAGCGCCCTGGCCTTGCCGCCTCAGGCCGCCGCCGGATGACGCCTGCTGGCGGTCCGCAATTGCCCGCAGGCCGCCAGGATATCCCGCCCCCGCGGCGCGCGCACCGGCGAGGAAAACCCGGCATCGTTGACGATCTTCGCGAACCGGTCGATCGCCTTTGGCGTGCTGGTTTCGTAGGGGCTGCCCGGCCAGGGGTTGAACGGAATCAGGTTCACCTTGGCGGGGATGCCGGCGATCAGGCGGATCAGTTCGTGCGCGTCGCCCTCACTGTCGTTGATGCCTTTCAGCATCACGTATTCGAAGGTGATGCGCCGTGCGTTGCTCGCCGCCGGGTAGCGGCGGCAGGCGGCGATGACCTCGCGGATCGGGTATTTGCGGTTCAGCGGCACGATCTCGTCGCGCAGTTCGTCGCGCACGGCGTGCAGCGACACCGCCAGGTTCACGCCCAGCTCCGCGCCGCAGCGGTCCATCATCGGCACCACGCCGGAGGTGGACAGCGTGATCCGCCGGCGCGACAGGCCGATGCCTTCGTTATCCATGGCGATGACCATCGCCCTGGCCACGTTCTCGTAGTTGTACAGTGGCTCGCCCATGCCCATCAGTACGATGGTTGAGAGCAGACGAGGGGTTTCGCCTTTCGGACTTGGCCATTCGCCATAGGCGTCGCGCGCCGCCATGAACTGGCCGACGATCTCGGCCGCGCCCAGGTTGCGCACCAGCGGCTGGGTGCCGGTGTTGCAGAACCGGCAGGACAGCGTGCAGCCCACCTGCGAAGAGATGCAGACGGCGCCGCGATCCTCGTATTTGTCGGGGATGTAGACGGTTTCCGCCTCCTGCCCGTCGCGGAAGCGGAACAGCCATTTGCGGGTTTCGTCGCTGCTGGTCTGCACCGTGGCGACGTCCGGCCGGCCGACCACGAAGCGCTCGGCCAGGCGCGCCTGGGTCGGCCTGGCGATGGACGACATGCGGGCGAAGTCGGTCGCCCCCTGGTAGTAGATCCAGTGCCACACCTGCTTGGCGCGGAACGGCGCCTCGCCGGCCGCCTCCAGCACGGCGCGGAGTTCCGCGCGCGACAGGCCCACCAGGTCGCGGCGGCCATCGCCGGCAACCGCCTCGGGCGGGGCGAAGCGGGCGGTCTTGGCGAGGATGCGCGCGCGTTCCGCTTCGTTCAGCGCGAGCGGATCGGTCATTTCGGCGGACAGGCCTTGTTGATCGCCTCGTAGGCGCGGCCGAAGCCTTTCAGGCTGAAGGTGTCCACCACGCTGGCGTTGTGCGGGCCGGGCGATTTCGCGGTCACCTGCCTGCCGCGCCCGAACGCGGCGGCGGCGGCGTGGCCGTCGCGCGCGAAGGCGCTGCGTCCGGCGACGTAGAACTCCAGCGGGTTCTGGTCCACCTGCACCGTCACCGCGGCATTGGCCGCATAGGTGAAGCCGGCGAGGATCGCCACCGCGTCGCGCCCGCTCGGCCGCTGCGTAACCGTCAGCACCACCTCGCCGCGACCGGCACTCGCCGGGGCGGAGTGGCTGGCGCGCGCGAAGGCGTAGCACACGCGCTCCCCGGCCTCGCTGTTGGTGGCCGCGGTCCAGTCGTCGAAATGGCCGATCGGCTTCGGCCCCTCGGCCTTGCCGGCGGGGGCAGCAGCGGCGGGTTTGTGCGGCTGCTCCGGCGCCGGGGCGGCGGCAAGCAGCGGAAGAGCGAGAACAAGGAGAAATGCGCGCATCTGAAATACATACGGGCGCGGCCGTCGCCGAACAAGCGCCCCGCTCTCATGCCTCCTCCTCCGGCCGCGCCCGCCAGGTCGGCGGATACCGGCGGAACACCGGGTCGCCATGGCAAGGCGGCGGCGGCAGCGCCGTCTTCGCGCCGCCGCTGTGCACCGGCCGCTCGGCGAAGCGGCCATGCTGCAGCAGCCGGTCGTACAGCACCAGCGCCCCGGCCACCGCCAGGTTGAGCGCGAACCGGGTGGGAATGCGCACCACATGCCGGCACTGCGCCAGCACCGGCGGCGACAGTCCCGACCGCTCCGGCCCGAGCACATAGGCGGCGTTCAACGGATGGCGGAAGCTCGGCAGCTCATCGGCGTCGTCGAGCAGTTCGATGCCCACCAGCACGCAGCGCTCGGGCAGACGGATCTCCGCCGGCGAGTCGAACCGCCACAACGGCACATGCGCCGGCGTGTCGGCGGTGTCGGCCAGCCGGCCGGCGCGGGCATCGAACCCGGCGCCGATCAGGAAGCAGAACGCCGCATCGAAGGCGTGCGCCGTGCGCAGCAGCGCGCCGACATTGGCCGATTTGGAGACGCCCTCGGCGCCGATGCCGAAATAGCCGCGGGTTCTGGCGATATGCATGCGACTGCTCTATGCCGCGCCCATGAGCGACGCAACCGACGCCCGCCTGGCCGCCCAGTACGAGGCATTCCCCTACCCCCAGCGCGACCCGAAGGACGAGAAGAAGCGTCTGGTGGTGGGCAGCCCGAGCCATCTGCGCGAGGTGGACTGGTGGGTGTTCGGCGCCCGCCGGCCGCGCTCCCGCCCGCTGCGCGCCCTGGTCGCCGGCGGCGGCACCGGCGATGCCACCATCATGCTGGCCGCCCACATGGCGCGCTGGGGCCAGCCCGGCACGGTGACCTACCTGGACCGCTCGGAGGCGGCGCTGCGCATCGCCCAGGCGCGCGCCGCCGCGCGGGGACTGACCAACATCGTCTGGGAGCGCGGCTCGCTGCTCGACCTGCCCGGCGCCGGGCCGGAGAAATTCGACTACATCGATTGCTGCGGCGTGCTGCATCACCTGCCCGACCCGGAAGCCGGCCTCGCCGCGCTGCTGGGAGTGCTGGCACAAGGCGGCGGGCTGGGGCTGATGGTCTACGCGCCGCACGGCCGCACCGGCGTCTACATGGTGCAGGACGCGCTGCGCCTGCTCGCCCCGCCCGAGCAGCCGCCTGCCGCCCGGCTGGACGTCGCCCGACGGGTGATGCGCCACCTGCCGGAAAGCAACTGGCTGCACGGCAACCGCAACTTCGCCGACCACCTGACCGGCGGCGATGCCGGCCTGTATGACCTGCTGCTGAACCCGCGCGACCGCGCCTTCGACATCCCCGCTTTGCACGCCCTGCTGCACGCCGCCGGCCTCTCGGTAACGGCGCTGATGGAGCCGACGCGTTACGACCCCGCCACTTACCTGCCGGACCCGAAGCTGCGCGCCCGCGCCGCCGCGCTCGACCCGGTCGCCCGCGCCGCCCTGGCCGAGGCGCTGACCGCCAACATGAGCACCCACGTCGCCTATTGCGTGCGCGCCGCCGAACCCACCGAACCGGCCGACCCGATGGCCGACGCCGCCGTGCCGGTGGGGCGCGAGATGCCGGCCGAGGAAGTGGCGCGCGCCATCCGCCCGGACGGCACGCTCACCTTCCTGTTCGACGGGCTGGCGGTGCCGGTCGCTTTGCCGCCGCTGAGTGGCGCCATCCTGCGCCAGATCGACGGGGTGCGCTGCGTGGGTGAGATCGCCGCATCCCTGACACCGCGCGGCATTGATCGCGGCGCCTTCAACAAGGCCTGGCAGGAAACCTGGGACAAGCTCAACGGGCTCAATCGCATCGTGCTGGCGCCGCCGCCATGAGCCGGAACGCTGCCCCGGCCCCCGCCATCGTGATCTTCGGCGCGGCGGTGCATCCCGGCGGCCAGCCCAGCGGCGCGCTCAGGCGGCGGGTGGAAGCGGCCCTGACGTTCGGGAAAAACCATCCGCACGCGCTCTATGTGCCCACCGGCGGGCTGGGCAACCATCCGCCGGCAGAGGCCGTGGTGATGGCGTCACTGCTGCGCGCCGCCGGCATCACCGACAAACACATCCTGGCCGAAACCACCGGCACCGATACGGTGTCCTCGGTGATGCAGGTGCGGCGTCTGCTGCGCGCCGCCGGGCATCCCGGCCCGGTGTTCGCGGCAAGCAGCGCCTATCACCTGCCGCGCTGCGTCCTGCTGCTGCGCCTCGCCGGCCTGCCGGCGCGCGCCTGCCCGCCGCCGCAGGCACTGGCAGCGGCGCACTGGCGCAAGCGCTGGTACTGGCGCCTGCGGGAAATCCCCGCCCTGCCGTGGGATGCGGCGCTGGTGCTGTGGCTGCGGGCGACGCAGCGAACTTAACGCTCCTCCTCGCCCGCCTCCGGCTCGATCTCGACATCCACCACCGCTTCGTCGCCGCCTTCGAGGTCGGAGGTGTCTTCCAGCACGTCCTCCTCCACCTCCTCCTCGCCGGCCTCGACCTCGACGTCGGTGTCTTCCAGGCCGGGCACCGGTATCACTTTCGGGCGGCGCTTTTCCTCCAGCGGCACGTTGCCGATGGGGCGCCGCAGCCGCGGCTGCTCGGCCGGCTGCTCGCTGTTGCACTTCGGACAGATCGCCGGCTGCTTCGTAAGGTCGTAGAAACGAGCGCTGCACGACACGCAGACGCGCTTGTTGCCGAGTTCAGGCTTCGCCATCGTGTCGCCTCGCCAGGAATATCTGCGGAGGGCGCGCCCCATGCCATCCTCCCGCCCGCCTGTCAAACCCGCAATCGCCGTGCTAAGCGCGCGCGCATGCACACCCCCCGCCCGCTTGTCGCCAGCCGCCCCGCCGCCCCGCTCGCCGGCACCATCCAGGTGCCCGGCGACAAGTCGATCAGCCACCGCGCACTCATGTTCGGCGCCCTCGCGGTCGGCGAGACCCGCATCTCCGGCCTGCTGGAAGGCGAGGACGTGTTGCGCACCGCCGCCGCCATGCGCGCGCTCGGCGCCGAGGTGCTGCATGACGGCCCGGGCGCCTGGCGGGTCGCCGGCCGCGGCGTCGGCGGCCTGGTGGAGCCGGCGGATGTGCTGGACATGGGCAATTCCGGCACCGCCGCCCGGCTGCTCGCCGGCATCCTGGCCAGCCACCCGTTTTTTTCCGTCATGACCGGCGATGCCAGCCTGCGCAGCCGGCCGATGCGGCGGGTGACCGACCCGCTTGCCGCCTGCGGTGCCCGCTTCCATTCCCGCGCCGGCGGCAGGCTGCCGCTCGCCGTGCAGGGGGCGGCCGATGCGTTGCCTTTGGAATATCGTGTGCCGGTGCCCTCGGCGCAGGTGAAGTCGGCGCTGTTGCTGTGCGGCCTGAACGCACCCGGCTTCACCCGCATCGAGGAAATCGAGGCCACCCGCGACCACAGCGAAAACATGCTGCGCCATTTCGGCGCCGAAGTGGCGGTGGAGGCGGACGGCGCCGCGCGCATCATCACCCTTGCCGGCCAGCCGCATCTGCGCGCCGCCGATGTCGCGGTGCCGGGCGACCCCTCCTCGGCGGCGTTCCCGCTGGTGGCCGCGCTGCTGGTGCCGGGTTCGCGGGTGCGCATCGAGTCGGTCGGCCTGAATCCGCTGCGCTGCGGCCTGTTCGCCACCCTGCTGGAGATGGGCGCCGACCTGGCGGTGGAGAACGAGCGCCTGCAGGGCGGCGAGCCGGTCGGCGACCTGATCGTTTCGCATTCGCTGCTGCACGCGGTGGACGTGCCCTGGGACCGGGCGCCGAGCATGATCGACGAATATCCCATCCTCGCCGTCGCCGCCGCCTTCGCCACAGGCACCACCCGCATGCGCGGGCTGAAGGAATTGCGGGTGAAGGAGAGCGACCGCCTGACCGCCACCGCCGCCCTGCTGGCCGCCAATGGCGTGCGGGTGGAGATCGACGGCGACGACCTGATCGTGCATGGCGGCCGCCCCCCCGCCGGCGGGGCGACGGTGGCCACCCACATGGACCACCGGCTGGCGATGAGCGCCCTGGTACTCGGCCTGGCCACCGCCGCCCCGGTGGCGGTGGATGACGGCGCCTTCATCGACACCAGTTTTCCGGGTTTTGTTCGTTTCATCAATGGACTGACCAGTGCCGCCGCTCTGGTCGCCGCGGCATGAGTCCGTTTATCATCGCCATCGACGGCCCCGCCGCCGCCGGCAAGGGCACGCTGGCCCGCCGCCTCGCCGCGCATTTCGGCCTGCCCTATCTCGACACCGGCCTGCTGTATCGCGCCGTCGCCCGCCGCGTGCTCGATGCCGGCGCCGACCCGGCCGACCCCATCGCCGCCGAAGCCGCCGCCCGCGCCCTGCGCCCCGCCGACCTCGACCGCCCCGACCTGCGCGGCCCCCCCGCCGACGCCGCCGCCAGCGCGGTCGCCGCCATCCCGGGCGTGCGCGCGGCCCTGCTGGCGTTCCAGCGCGCATTCGGCCGCGCAAGCGGCGCCGTGCTGGACGGGCGCGACATCGGCACCGTGGTGTTTCCCGATGCGGAGAAAAAACTTTACGTCACCGCCAGCCCGGAAGCGCGCGGCCTGCGCCGCTGGAAGGAATTTCTGTCGCGCGGCGTCGCGGCTGATCTTGCCGCTGTCACCGAAGAAGTCCGCGCCCGCGATGCGGCCGATGCGGCACGGTCCGCCGCGCCGATGAAGCCAGCCGATGACGCGAAGCTGCTGGACACGACGGAACTCGACCCCGATCAGGCGTTCGCCGCAGCGCTGGCGTTGCTGGCGTTGTGATTTCTGGTCGGGCCGGCCCGCTTTCCCGGTCGCCGCGGAGGCTTTTCCCACTCGGCCTGGCTCGACCTGCCGGCCAATGGAGTCCTGGTGCTGACGCGCTAGAGCCGGTCAGAAACCGCGGGGCGGTTATCGTGCAGAGTGATTCGGTGGTGGCGAACCTGATTGGTTTCACCGTTGGCGGCAGCGGCCGTGGACATCACGTCAGTGGCGCAGGCACGGCCGCTGCACCGTTGCCGGATACCGACGCGAGCGCGGCGAACGCCGCCACGCTGCCGCCGTGATCGCATTTCGGGCAGCGCCGCGGATGGCAGGCGCGGCAATAGGCGCGGCCGCAACCGGAACACGGCGCCAGCCCCGCGGGCGTGACCAGATGCAGCGCGTCGTCGCACACCAGGCGCGGCCGTTCAGCCGACCAGCCCGCCTCGCACGCCGGCGGCTCCAGCCGGCGGGCCAGCGGGTTCCAGTCCAGCGCCATGACCCGTTCAGCCTTGCGGCGGCGGATCTGCACGGTCAGCCGGTGCACCGGCATCACCAGTTCCAGCGTCTGCACCCAGTCCACCGTGACCCGCAGCGCGTATTTGTGCGCAAGATCATCCAGCTTGGCGCGATACTCCTGCCCGATCGAAGCGATGCGCAGCGTCTCCCGCTGGCGGGCGGCGTCACCGGCGGCGAGGTGTGCCGCCCGCTGCGATGCCTCCCGGTGCAGGTCGTTGTGGTAGGCGTGCAGCCGGTCGAGATCGCGTGCCAGCCGCCGGCGCAGCCCGGTCACGAAGGGCGCCAGCGCCGCCTCCACCCGCCAGGGCAGGGCGCGTTGCACGCGCTCGATCACCTGCGCATGCTTCCAATCGGGCGGCAGCGCCGCGTCCGAGGGAAGGTTGGCGTCCTCGGTATCGGCGAGAACCGGCGCGATCCGGTCGAAGATCGCCTCCGGCATCGCGCCGGTTGCCAGGTTTATTGCCAGCCGCCTTGTGCCCTCGCGTTTCTCGTCGGACAGCGCGGTGAAGCGGAAATCCAGCAGCAGATAGCGCGTCCAGGCCGGAGCCGCGCTGAGCAGGCGGAAGGTGGCGTTGTCCAGGGCAAGTTCCTGCTCCAGCAGCCGTTCGGCATCGGGCGCCTTGCGCGCGCCGGGGTCCAGCACGCGCCGGTTCCAGCGGCCCCGCTCGCCGGCGACGCGGGCGAACCGGGCAAGCCAGTCGCTCTCGATCCCGATTCTTTGCGCGCCGTCGGGCAGGCTGGGGCCGAAACCGAAGCGGCAGAATTCGCCGACGCCGAGCGCCTGTTGCAACGGGGAGGGTGCCAGCACGTCCAGCCCGTCCGGTTCCAGCGGCTCGACCAGCGCACCGCCCTCCGTCAGCAGGGCGGCGACGAAACGGTGCATGCGGCCTTCTTCAAGCGGCATCGAGATCGTTCCCGAACAGCGCTTCGTCCAGTTCCTTGGCGCCCTCGTACTGCCGCCGCGCCGCCAGCAACTGCGCTTCCAGCGCGGTAAAGGCGGCATCGCGCGCCGCGTCAGTGCTTTGCAGCCATGCATCGAGGACCATGGAGGAAAAATCCTGCTGATCATCGATCTCGCCAAGGATGGCGCCGACCTCGCCCACCACCAGCTCGAACATGTTGATCTTCTCATCGAGGATGCGCAGCATCGCATCCTCGATGGTGCAAGCGGTCACCAGATTGAACACGAACACCTCGCGGGTCTGGCCGATCCGGTCGATGCGGCCGATGCGCTGCTCGATCGCCATCGGGTTCCACGGGATGTCGAAATTGATCAGCGTGTTGCAGAATTGCAGGTTGCGGCCCTCGCCGCCGGATTCGCTGCACAGCAGCAGCTTTCCCGAATCACGGAACGCCGCCACCGCCTGGTCCTTCTCCGGCCCCGACATGCTGCCGTCGAACAGCAACGGCGCCATGCCGTGGCGGCGCAGCAATTCGGCCAGGTGCGTCATGCTGTCGCGATGATGCACGAACACCATTTTCTTCTCGGCCGGATTCTGCGCCAGCAGCTTCAGCAGCGCATCCTGCTTGGCGCCGGCGGCAACGTCCCGGTAGCGCGCCAGCAGTGCCGCCCAGCCTTCTTCCTTCGGATGCCGCTCGGCAAACCGGGAAATGGCAGCAGCGGCGGCGGCCGGCGACGACCCGGCCGCGGAGAGCAGATGCTGCACCGCCAGCCGCGCCTGTCCGCCGGTGGCCGCGGCGCGGGCGAGCGCAGTCAGTTCCTGATAGCATTCTGCCTCGGCCGCATCCGGCACCGCACGGATGGTGGCGGCATGCCGTCGCGGCAGGCGCAAAGCTGCCAGCGCGCGGGTGTTGCGCACCATCACCCCGCGCATCAGGTCGCGCAGCCGGTCGCGGTTGACCGGCTCGCGTGGCTTGCCCGGCACCATGTAGGCGGCCCGGAAGTCCTTCTGGGTACGGAATATGCCCGGCTGCAGCAGGGTGAGCAGGTTGTACAGCTCCAGCAGACTGTTCTGCACCGGGGTTGCCGACAGCAGCAGCAGGAAACGTTTTTGCAAACTGTTGACCAGCTTGTAGCTGGCACTGCCCTGATCGCGCAAATGATGTGCCTCGTCGACCACCACCACATCATAAGCGCGCTGCGCCAGAACATCGGCGTGTTCGCGGCGGCGCGCCGTGGCGATCGAGGCAATGACACGCGGCTGCGCCCAGAACGCAGCCGGATCGCTGCGCAGCAGGGCGTCGTGAGTGGTGGCGCAGTCGATGCCGAACTTCGCCGCCATTTCGTCGCGCCATTGCCCGACCAGCGGCGCCGGCACCAGGATCAGCACGCGCTCGGCCATGCCGCGCAGCATATATTCCTTCAGCACCATGCCGGCCTCGACGGTCTTGCCGAGCCCGACCTCGTCGGCCAGCAGCACCCGGCCGCGATACTGTTTCAGCACCTTGCGCACCGTCTCGATCTGGTACCAGTGTGCCTCCACCCCCTGCAGGGCCGGCAGGCAGAGCAGCTCGTCGAAGCCTTCCACCAAGCCGAGCTGAGTCAGTTCCGCCCGCAGCCGGAACCAGGCCGGGTCCGGCTGCGTGCCGCTGAGTTGGATGGCGTCGGGATCGACCAGTTCGAACGTCAGGTCGAGGGCTACCTCCAGGCGCGGCAGATCGGCAACCGGCGGCGGCGCCTTGGCGGCTGGTTGTGGCTTCGCTTTGGCCGGAACCGGACGAGCAGCCGGCTTACCGTCCGTCCGGCGTTTCTCGCTGGCCGGCTTCCCACCCGATGCTGCGGCATGTTGCGGGCGGGCGGAAGCGGTGCGGATTTTCGTCAACTGCGGCACCAGCCAGCCCGCCATGCCCCGCCCGCCGACGAACCACCGCATCGCCTCGTAGGGATCGAGCAGGTTGTCCCGCTCCAGCAGGGTCGCGGCGCGCGCGGTGTAGCCCTGCCGCGCCAGGGCGAGCGCCGTCAGCAGCGCCGACGCCTTGCCGGTCTCATATCGGCGCTCGAAGCGCTTGAGAAAGCCGATCGCCCGCTCCGGCTGCTCCGCCACCAGGGCGGCGAGGGCGGCCAGCATCAGCAGCCCGGAATCGGCCGGATGATCGCGCAGGGCCGCTTCCGCGATGCGCAGCGACTCGGGCGACAGCGTGGTCAGGGTGCGCCCGAGTTGCTCTACCCAGTCTGCCCGTGTGGCGGGCGCCGGGGGTTTCGCCTCGGGCGCTTCGCCGAGACCAGGCAGGAGAGCCCGCCTGGCTATCCTGACCGAGGGCGCACCGCCATCCATCGTTCACCCCATTCTCTTTGCGACTGCGCCGAGATTAGACCTTAGCAGACCTTCCGGTGCAAGATGTGGGTGCCAAGCCTTTTTTTTTCCCAACATGTTGGGCGCGCCGCTTTCCCTGCTGCCCAGCCTGCTCCGTTGCCGGGCGCCAGCGCAGCGCGCTTGCCCGACGCGCGCCGGATAGACCAGCCTGTGCTGGCGACACACCAAAGGGAAACCACAGCTTCATGCACAACCGGGACAGCCTGGCGGACAGGCCGGCGGATGCCACCACGGACGGCCAATGGATGACGGTCGCCGAGCTGGCGGCAATGCGAGGGATCAGCATGGGATCGGTTACCCGGCTGGTCCGGCGCCAGGGATGGCAGCGACAGCCAGACAATCAGGGACTCGTCCGGGTGCTTGTCCCGCATGATGCAACCAGCACCAGAGCAAAGAATCCTGCGAACCAGGCGGCTGACGGTTTCCCCGACAAACAGGCGGACGTCATTCGCGCACTGCGAAAGCGGGTGGAGGCCGCCGAACGGCGGGCAGAACTGGCCGAGACGCGGGCGCGGAAGGCGGAGCAGGCCAGGGCGGCAGCAGAAGCGACGGCTGGGATGGAACGAGAACGCGCGGCGGCGCAGATCGCCCGGGCCGAAGCGGCGCTGGCGACGGAGCGGAAGGCGCGAGCGGCCGCAGAAGCGGCCGCACAGGAGATCGTCCAGATGGATCGCGCCGTGCAGATCGCCATGCAGGCGGAGGCGGCCCAACTCCGGCAGCTACGCCAGGCAGAGACAGCCCGGCGTGCGCTCGGCCGGCTGGGGCGGCTGTGGGCGGCATGGCGGGGCGACTGACCGGTTCGCCGTTGCGCTGTGGCAGGCACGCGTCTTCTTCCTCTCGGGCGTGATGCCGGTCCTGTCACACGCTATGACGGTTGCCTGTTGCTTGCGGCGGCAATGCAGAACGCCGTCAGCACGGTCCGCCAGCAACCGCGTGTGATCCGCACTCGGCGGGCATAGCTGACTAGCTGATACAGCCCCACCGCGGCGCGAGTCGATCCGGGCCGCTCGATAGAGACAGCCTCTGTGCCCGGCCGTAAGATGCTGGCATGCAGGAACTGACCCAGGAGGGCCGCCGCGCCCTCGACGACATCGCCCGGCGTCACGGCGTAAGCACCGACGCCGCGTTGACCTTGCTGCGCGCCGTCGCCGCCGGGGGCGGCACGATGGCACAGTTCAGTCACCCGGAACTCGGCGGCATGGGCCAATGGACCGCGGGCGGCATGGTCATGGTCGGCGACATGTTCAATTACGGCCTTAAGCAGCGGGTGGATACGCTGTGCTCGGAACTGGCGGCCCTGTTGCGCGGATCGCGGGTTTTCACGCTGCCGCCGCACGCCGCGGGAACCGGCGGAAGCGGCCAGTGGTGGCCGGCCGGACTGGGCACGCCCGCTGCCAGTGGCGCGCAGAACGACATGCGCTACGCCTACTTCCCGGCCAGCCGTCGGCTTGCCATCCAGGAAGGTGGGCAGGTGCGCGTCTATGATACCGGCGATCACCAGATCGGCGGCGTTTCCCAGCAGCAGAGCGGCGTGCAGTCGCTCGTATTCACCAGCCAGTTCGGCCCGGTGCGCGTGGTCGATCTGCCACTTGCGATCGCCGCCGGGACCACGCCTCCCGAAGCGCCCGTGGGGCCCCCAGCGTCGCAACCCGCTACCGACGACAGGTTGGCGCGCATGGGCAGGCGCGCCGGCTTGCCGGGCTCCGCCGCGGCGGAACCCCTTCCTTCAATTGCATCGGTCGCGGCGGCGGCACCGCAACCGGCCATCGATGCCACCCTCGCGCGGATTGAGCGGCTTGCCGATTTGCCGCTTGATGCCGCCACCGAGACCGCTCATCCGGTCGTGCAGATTCACGCGCGGGCGACGCAGCCGGCTGCCGACGACCCACTTGCGCTCATCGAGCGACTCGCAGAGTTGCATCAGCGGGGCATCCTGTCGGACGAGGAATTCAGCACGAAGAAGACGGAACTGCTCCGGCGGATCTGATCGGCGGAAATGACCACCCGGCCTCATGGCAGGCACAAGGCGACAAAGCATCAAAGTCACCAACGGCGGGCCAGGAAATTGGTGTCGTTCACCCGCCGCACTGCCACGGAAGAGCGCGCCGCCATCCACCGGTGCAATGATGTAGTAGGGTGACTCGTGGATGCAGCCGATGTCGGGGAAGGAGATCGTCTCGCAGGCCAGTATTCACCTGTAATCCAATCCGCCATCGCAATCGATTGAGCGGATGGGATGCCGACGGAGCGACAGACCATGCGGCGGACACTCCAGGTTCTGCACCTGCATTTCGAGGCGCGCGCGAGTTCCCGAGCGGTTGCCCGGGAGGTGGGCATCGGTCCCAGCACCGTATAGGATTACCTGACCCGCGAGGGTGCGACCGGGCTTGGCTGGCCGCTGCCTGCCGATCTGACCGACGAGGCGCTCGAGCAACTGATGTTCGCGGCGCTGAGCCGCAAACCAGGCGTTCGGCGGTTCCTCGCTGTCGGGCGTGGGTGGGAACGGGCTTACGTAGGCAGCCTGAGGTCGAGCTTTCCGGCGAGGAGATAGACCATGGCTATGAGATTGCGTTTGGTGCGGTAGCCCCGTACCTTGGCTTTGGCGGCCTGCACCA
>CAIVPZ010000015.1 GCA_903907955.1 uncultured Acetobacteraceae bacterium
GAGCCAGACCAGCCACGCCGCCATCACCAGCCAGTCGGCCGCGCGCGCCAGGTCAATGCGCCCGACGTCCGAAGTGGCGGACAGGTACTGATCGACGAGGGCAGTGACCGAGATCTGGCCAAGGTCAACTTCCTGCCGGCGGGCGAGTTCCAGCAGCAGATCGAGCGGGCCCGCAAACCCGTCGAGCCGCAGCTGGACATCATCAGGCGGGGGCGGGTTTCCTTCGTCCATGCCGACAATCTACCCGGCACGGCGATGCTCTCGAACGCGTCGCTTTCAGGGCCACACAGTGCAGTCGTAAAGGGTGAATTCGTCGCACAGCGCAGTCGTAAAGGCCAAACCGGAGTGCAATTCTCAAAGGCTAACTAAGTGATATTCAACATATCCGAGTGCAATGCTCAAAGCAAAGCGACACCCATCGGGGCCGTTTCCTGCCGCCGCCGGACGCAGATCCGGCAGCGCGCCGCGCCTTGCGCGCCGTCAAGCGCCAGGCGGTGCCGGGTCCGCATCGTCCGCCGCCGCCGCCGTCCGGCTGCGATCCGCCGCCGCCGATCTGGCGGGAGAGTGCGGTGCATGACCGGCGTGCTGGCGGTTGATCCCGGCAAGACCACCTGCCCTGTCGTGCTCTGGACTGAGACGGGGCGGTTCGATGCGGAAGGCCTTGGGGCGGCGGGGCTTGCCGCACTGAACGGCGCCGTGGCGATCGGCGTTGGCGCCGCGGTCCCTGTCAGCGCCCGACGGGCTTTGTCGTCCACGGCCCCGGTAGGCGCCGCGACTCAGCGATTGCCCGCAGCCAGTCGACGAAATGCCGGGCATCGGCCGCAGTGGCGGCTTGCGGGTTGTGGAAGGCGACATGTCGCGAGCCAGGCACGGCAATGCCGGGGAACGGGATGGCGAGTTGGCCGGACGCTATTTCGTCTTCGAGCACCGGCAACGGGCCGGCGACGAAGCCCTGGCCGCTGATCGCTGCCTGCAGCGCCGCGTAGAAGTGATCGAAACACTGTCGTCGCCAGCGCTTCCCCTTCATTGCCACTCCGGCGGCGGCGAGCCAGTTCGCCATTTCGCCGGGGCGGGAATCGCTGCACAGCAGAGTATGCCCGGCCAGGGCCTCCGGACCGCAGGAAACCTGCGCCGCCAATGAGGGAATTCCCATCAGGGTGATCGCCTCGGTCATGATCGGCGTTGCCTGCCACTCCCTGATGGTGTCGTCGCCCCTGACCACGGCAACATCGAACGAGGTGGCCCGCCAGTCGTCGTTGGTCTGGCGGGTTATGATGTAGACGTCCACCTCGGGATGCAGCCGGAAGAACTCGGGCAATCGCGGGATGACCCAGCGCATGGCGAAGGTGGCCTGGATCAGCACCCGCAGCGTCCGGCGCCCGCCGCCAAGCTGGCCGATCTCCCTGGCGATGCTGTCGAGGCATTCCGACACCGTCGTCGCCAGGGCAACGCCTTCATCGTAGGCACGCAGGCGGTGACCGTCGCGGTCGAACAGCGAACGGCCCAGCCACGCCTCCAATGCAGCGACCTGCTTGCTGATGGCGCCGTGGGTGACCCCCAGATCCCGCGCGGCCTGGGCGATGCCGCCGCATCGCACCACGGCCTCGAAAGCAACCAGGGCCTTCATGGGGGGCAACCGCCGTCTCATCAATTGCGCATGCTCGCGTTGGGGGGCGCCCGGCACAGTGCCGGGAGGCTGGCAGATATTTTGCGAACGTAGCGGCAACAGATGACAATAAGGTTGCAGATTTTATTCAATGCAATGAATCATGTGAGACCTATTCACAGGGCGGCGAACAAAATTCGTTTTTTCATGCCGCCGGATGCATGCTATCAAGCCGCCGTGCTCGATTTTGTAATTCTATAACAACAACTTGTTGTCATGCAACAACAGCGCGGATTTGTGGGACCAAAAGTGGAAATCGGATCGAATCAAGTCAGGCCGGACGTTGAGGTGAATGGCGTTCGCTACGCCTGGCCGGCTCGCCCCGTGGTGGTGGTCTGCATCGACGGCGGCGACCCCGCCTATCTTCGTCAGGCACTCGAAGACGGCGCTGTTCCGGTCATCCGGCGCTTCATCACGCAGGGGTTCGCGGCGGTGGCCGAGGGCAGCATGCCCAGTTTCACCTGCCCCAACAACATCTCGATCATCACCGGCACGCCCACGTCACGCCACGGCATTTCCGGCAATTACTACCTCGACACCGCTACCGGCGAGGCGGTGGTGATGACCGGCCCGGAGCTGATGCGCGCCGACACCATTCTCGCCGGCTTCGCCGCGGCGGGCGCCAAGGTCGTCTCCATCGCCGCGAAGGACAAGCTGCGCCGGCAGCTCGGCAAGGGTCTGGATGCCGGGCGCGGCAGCATCAGCTTCTCCTCCGAGCGGGCGGACACATGCACGCTGGCCGAACACGGCATCGACAACGTGCTCGGGTTGGTGGGCATGCCGCTTCCTGACATGTATTCGCCGGAACTGTCCCTGTTCGTGCTGGAGGCCGGCATCAGGCTGCTGGAACAGCGCCGTCCCGACCTGATGTATTTGTCGCTGACCGACTGGGTCCAGCACAAGTTCGCGCCGCACGAGGCCGCGGCCCGGGATTTCTACGCCAGGATCGACGCGTGTTTCGGCCGCCTGGCCGCGACCGGCGCGGTGGTGGCGCTGACCGCCGACCACGGCATGAGCGACAAGTCGGATGCGGCCGGCCAGCCGCGGGTGATCTGGCTGCAGGACATCCTGGACCAGCGCTTCGGCACCGGCGAAACCCGCGTGATCTGCCCCATCACCGATTATTTCGTCTCCCACCACGGTGCGCTCGGCGGCTTCGTCCGCGTGTGGTGCCGCGGCCGGGCGAGCGCGGAGGACATCATCCCGGTCATCCGCGGCCTCGACGGCGTGGAGGCGGCGCTCGATCGGGACACCGCCTGCCGCCGCTTCGACATGCCGCCCGATCGCGAGGGGGATGTGGTGGTGCTGGCGCGCGCGGATGTCTGCATCGGCGCCGCCCGCGCCGACCACGACCTGTCGGGACTGAAGGGACATCGCCTGCGCAGCCATGGCGGCCTGTCGGAGGCCCAGGTGCCGTTCATCATCAGCCATCCCCTGAACGACGCCTACCGGCTCAAGGCCGCGACCGCGATCCCGAAGAGCTATCAGATTTTCGATTTCGCCATCAACGGGGCGGCCCGGGTATGATGCGCGGGGCCATGATCCGCACCGGCCGGGTCGCCGTCTATGACGCTCCCAACCAGCCGTTTGCGGTTCGCGACTATCCGCTGCGGCCACCGCTCCCGGGCGAAGTGCTGGTCCGCGTGCGCATGTCGACCATCTGCCGCTCGGACATTCATTCCTATCAGGGACACCGGCCCAATCCCTGCCCCGGCGTTCTCGGGCACGAGATCATCGGCACCATCGAGACGCTCGGCGAGGGCGTGCGGCGGGACCTCCGCGGCGATGCCCTGGCGGTCGGCGACCGCATCACCTGGAGCGAGTATTTCATCCCCGGCCCCAGCTATTTCACCGAAGTTCTCGACCTGCCGCAGAAATCACCGGGGGTCGAAAAATACGGCCACATGGCAGTGGCCGTCGATCCGCACCACCATGGCGGTTTCGCCGAATACTGCTACGTGCTGCCGGGATCGTGGATCCTCAGGCTGCCAGACTGCCTCAGCGACGAGGAAGCAACGCCGATCAATTGCGGCGTCGCCACCATGGTGTGCATCACCGAGCGGGCGCAGATCGGGCTTGGCGAGACGGTGGTGATCCAGGGGCTGGGCCTGCTCGGCCTGTACGGTGCCGCCATCGCCAGGGCGCGCGGCGCGAAGCTGGTGATCGGCGTGGACACCGTCGCCGCCCGGCGCGATCTGGCCGCACGTTTCGGCGTCGATCACACCGTTGACCCCGCTGCCATGACCGAAACCGAACTGGTCGCCGTGGTGCGCAGCCTCTGCCGTCCCGACGGCGCCGACGTGGCGATCGAGGTCTGCGGTTCCGCCGGCGCCATCCCGGCCGGCCTGGCATGCCTGCGCACCGGCGGACGCTATGTGCTGGGCGGGGTGGTCAATCCCGGCGCGTTGTTCGAGCTGGATGCCAACCTGCTGCTGCGGCGGATGATCACGCTCAGCGGCGTTCACAACTACCACCCGCGCAACCTGATGCAGGCGCTCGACTTCGTCGTCGCCAACCGGGTGCGGTTTCCGTTCCACGCTCTGGTCGACGGCAAGTACGGGCTGCATGAGGTCGGCCAGGCGATGGCTGACGCGGCCGGACGCAGAGTTCTGCGCGCGGCCATTGTTCCTTAATTCAAGAGGAAAGACCGACACCATGTCGTTATCCATCACGCGGCGCCTGGCCATTGCCGGGGCCGGCACATTCGCGGCGGCGTCGCTCGCCGCGCGCGGCCGGGCGGCGGCGGCCCCGCAATGCGAGGACCCCAAGGTTCTCCGCTTCTCGCTGATCCCGACCCAGGACAGCGTCCGTGAGCTGGGCTATTACAAGCCGATTCTCGATCTGCTGTCGAAGAACACCGGCAAGAAGATCGAATTCTACATGCCCACATCCTATGCGTCGGTGGTCGAGGCCCTGCTGGGCAAATGGGTCGATATCGCCGTGCTTGGGCCGGAATCCTATGTGATCGCCCATGGCAAGGACCCGAACATCGAGGTCTTCGCCACCTATTCGCGCAAGGCCGACGGCATCCAGCCGGCCGGACCGGGATACAAATCGGTGCTGATCACCAGGAAGGGATCGGCCTTCGCCACCATCGAGTCGCTGAAGGGCTCCGTCCTCGCCCTGGTGGATCCGGCCAGCACCTCGGGCTCGCTGATCCCCAAGGCGGTATTCCCCAAGGACCGGAAGCTTCCGCCGCTGGACCAGTATTTCTCGCGGGTGATCTTCTCTGGCGGACACGACCTCTCCACGCTGGCGGTCGCCGACGGCAAGGTTGACGCCGCCTTCGTCGCCACCCATCGCTTCATGGAGACGGTGCATGCCGGCCGCGTGAAGCAGGACGACTTCAATGTGCTGTGGACGTCGCCGCTGCTGCCGCAGGACCCCTTCGTCTATCGCGCCACCCTGTGCGACGGCCTCAGGAAAGCGATCGCTGATACCTTCCTCAGCGTCGACCAGACCGAGGACGGCCGCCGCTACCTGGACAATGTCAGGTCGGAGCGCATGGTCAGGATGACCGATGCCGACTACGACATCATCCGCTCCGTGGCCCATTAGCCCGGCCATGCCTCCGGTCCTTGAAATCTGCGATCTGCGGGTCAGCTACGTCGCCGGGCCGGAGGTTCTCAAGGGAATCAGCTTCGCCGTCGGGGCCGATGAATTCGTCGCCATCATCGGCTCCAGCGGCGCCGGCAAATCCACCCTGATCCGCTGCGTCAACCGGCTGGTGGAGCCGAGCCATGGCCGCGTTCTGTTCAACGGCCGCGACATGCTGCGGCTGGACAGCGGCGACCTGCGGCGCGAGCGCCGCAACATCGGCATGATCTTCCAGCAGTTCAATCTGATCGAACGGATGTCGGTGATCGACAACGTGCTCACCGGGCGCCTGGGCCATACCGGCACCTTGCGCAGCCTGTTCCGGATGTTCCGACGGGAGGACATCGAGCGGGCGGTCCGGCTGCTGGACCGCTTCGGGCTGGCCGAACATATCGACAAGCGGGCCGACCAGCTGTCCGGCGGCCAGCGCCAGCGCGTCGGCATCGCCAGGGCGCTCATCCAGAACCCCGGGCTGCTGCTGGTGGACGAACCGACCTCCAGCCTGGACCCGAAGATTTCCCGCGAAGTGATGGCGCTGATCCGCGACGCCGCCCGCGAGTTCGCCATCCCGGTGCTCTGCAACATCCACGACGTCGCCCTGGCGCTGGAGTTCGGTACGCGGGTGATCGGACTGCAAGGGGGCCGCGTGATGTTCGACGCCCCCGCCGCCGAGGTCGATCAAATCGTCCTCAACCGCATCTACAACATGGAGGTGCTGTGACGTGACCGGCCCGGTGGAGATCCTGGCAACCGCGGTCATGGCCAGGCGGCGGCGATCGCGTCGTTTCAGCCTTCTGTTTCAGGCCGGGATCGCCGCCCTGGTGCTGTGGAGCCTCGAAGCCATCGTCATCGGTGACACCGACTGGAGCCGCATCACCCTGGCATCGGTGGGACGGGCGCTGGGGCGCTTCGCCGAATTCGACTGGCGGCTGATGCCGGACCTGCTGGAGCCGGCGCTGGAAACCGTGCTGATGGCGACGCTGGCGACGCTGCTGGGGCTGCTGCTGGCCATCCCGGTCGCCTGGCTGGGGGCGGCCAATATCTCCCCCGTCGGCCGCGTCACCTACGTGCTGGGGCGGGGGCTGATGACACTCTCCCGTTCGATCCACGAAATGGTCTGGGGGCTGGTCTTTGTCGCCGCCGTGGGGCTGGGGGCGCTGGCCGGCATCCTGGCGATGAGCCTGCGGTCGATCGGCTTCATCTCCAAGATGGTGGCCGAAGCGATCGAGGACGTGGATACCGGCCCGATCGAGGCAATGCGGGCGGCCGGCGGCAACCGGTTCCAGGTTCTGCTGTATGCCATCGTGCCCCAGGTGCTGCCGGTCGTGCTGGGGTCCATCATCTTCGAATGGGACGTCAATGTGCGCCGCTCGACCATCATGGGGCTGGTGGGGGCGGGCGGCCTTGGCCTGGCGCTGCACCGCCAGATCGTTTCCTACAACTATGGCGGCATCGTTGCGGTGATCCTGATCATTCTCGGCATCATTCTCATCGGCGAGGTTGCGTCGAACCGCGCCCGGCAAGCCGTGCTGTGACGCCATGAGCGCAATTGTCGCAGCATTGCCCGGTCCCGTCCCGTACCGGCCAAGCCTCCGCAAAGGTCTGCAGCCCTATGCCGTCGTGCTGGCGCTGCTGGTGTTCGTTGCCTGGTCGCTCGACTATCTCGACATCGATCTCGAGCGCCTGCCGGGATTGCTGGGACGGCTGGCGGATGTGCTGTCGCAGCGTTATTTCCCGCCAGATCTGGAGCATATCCGCCGCCCCGACTATCTGGCCGCGGTCGGCGAGACATTCCAGATGTCCTATGCCGCCACCGTGGTGGGCATGCTGATCGCCGTGCCGCTGGCCTGGTTCGCTTCGTTCAATCTCTCGCCGCACCGACGGCTGTTGTATCCGGCCGCCCGGCTGATCATCGCCGGCTGCCGCTCGGTGCACGAGATGATCTGGACCATTCTGATCGTTGAGATCCTCGGCTTCGGCATGCTGCCGGGTACCGTGGCGATGACGCTGTTCTGCATCGGCTTCTCCGGCAAGCTGTTCACCGAGGCCGTCGAGGCGATCCAGCCCGGCCAGGTCGAGGCGATCCGCGCGACCGGCGCCAACGCGCTGCAGGTGTTCGTGTTTGCCGCCCTGCCGCAGGTGCGGGTGGCCTGGACCGGCATCGCCATCTACAGCTGGGACGTGGTGTTTCGTGCCTCCACCGTCGTCGGATTCTTTGGTGCCGGCGGCATGGGCGCCTTTCTGCGCGAGAGCGTGCAGCGGGTGGACTCCCATCGGGTGGCGGCGATCCTGCTGTCCATCATTGCCATTGTATTCGTTGCCGAACTGATCTCCGCGTGGGTGCGCGATCGCATGCTGCGCGCGGTCGCCTGACAAATACGGAAGAGTCGAACATGACAGAGGATAACGGCAGCGTGGACCGGCCGCGCCATGAGGCCATGCGCATCGCCGGTGAAAGCGTGCACACCGGGCGCGTGATCGAGGTCCGCTACCCCTTCACCGGCGAGGTGATCGCCACCGTTCCCATGGCCCGGGTAGAGGATGTGCGCCGCGCCTTTGCGATCGCCGCGGGCTACGTTCCAACCCTCACCCGCCATGACCGCTACCGCATCCTGATGCGGGCCGGCGAGATCGTCGCGTCGCGCCGCGACGCGCTGGCCCGCCAGATCACGCTGGAATCCGGCCTGTGCGTCCGTGACACGCTGTACGAGGTCGGGCGCGCCTCGGACGTGCTGCTGTTTGCCGCCAATCAGGCGCTGGTCGACGACAGCCAGGTTTTCTCCTGCGACCTCACCCAGCACGGCAAGGCCCGGCGGGTCTACACCGTGCGTGAGCCGCTGCTCGGGGTCATCTCGGCGATCACGCCGTTCAACCATCCGCTCAATCAGGTGGCGCACAAGATTGCGCCTTCGATCGCCAGCAACAACCGGATGGTGCTGAAGCCGAGCGAGAAGACGCCGGTATCGGCGCTGCTGCTGGCCGACATCCTCTATGAGGCCGGGTTGCCGCCGCCGATGCTGTCGGTGGTCACCGGCGATCCGGCCGAGATCGCCGGGGAGATGCTGACCCATCCGAGCATCGACATGGTGAGCTTTACCGGCGGCGTTGCCATCGGCAAGCAGATCGCCGCCCGCGCCGTCTACAAGCGCCTGATCCTTGAGCTGGGCGGCAACGATCCGCTGGTGGTGATGGACGATGCCGATCCCGGGCGGGCCGCCGAACTCGCCGCCCAAGGGTCGTACAAGAACTCCGGCCAGCGCTGCACGGCGGTCAAACGCATCCTGGTGCATGAAAAGATCGCGGCGGACTTCACCGCCGCGCTGGTGGAGAAAACCGCAGCCTGGACCTATGGCGATCCCCTCGATCCGGGCATGGCCATGGGAACGGTCATCGACGTGGCCGCCGCCTGCCGGTTCGAAGCGCTGGTCAACGACGCGGTGGCGCAGGGTGCCCGCCTGCTGGTGGGCAACCGGCGCGCCGGTGCGCTCTATTCCCCCACCGTGCTGGACCGCGTGCGTCCCGATATGGATCTGGTGCGGGAGGAAACCTTTGGCCCGGTTTCGCCGGTAATGACCTTCCGGGACATCGACGAGGCCATTCGTTTGGTCAACGGCACGGCCTACGGATTGTCGTCCGGGGTTTGCTCCAATCGTCTCGACGATGCCATGCGGTTCGTTCGCGAACTGCATGTGGGATCGGTCAATATCTGGGAGGTTCCCGGCTACCGGCTGGAGTTGACTCCCTTTGGGGGAATCAAGGATTCCGGCCTGGGCTACAAGGAGGGCGTGCTGGAGGCGGTGAAGAGCTTTTCCAACGTCAAGACCTACTCGATGCCCTGGTGAACGCGGGACGACCTCATGTTTGGGCCTTGGCCCGGCGGGCGAAGGCATCGGCGGCGATGCTGCCGTCGTCGTCGGGGATCGCCGCTCCGGCCTTGTCCGCTTTGGCGTCTGCGGTGGTCGGTGGGGCGTTCATGCTGGTGTTTCGGCCCGATTGGCGCGATTTCTGCGCGCATCCTGACGTCTCGGAATTTCCAGGATTCCCTTTCAATGTCATGATGTTCGCAAGAAACGCACTGTCCAGCCTGAGGAAGATGGAATGGACTTTGCTGGCAGCGGCGTGATAGGCGCGCGGCAGGCCATTGCTGGACCACAATCGGTGTCAGACTCCGCGCGCTGCTCCGTTGGCGTTATGCAGGCTATCCGGGCCGCCCGCCCTGGCGGGCGCCGCGGCGCGGCGCTGTGAACCTGCCGCTCGCCTCAACGGCGGCGGCGCCGCCGGACCTTGCCGCCCTGCTGGTGCAACGCGGCTGCGACCTGCGCGCCGTCGAGCGCGGCCGGCGGGTCGCCGCCGAAAGCGGCCAGCGCCTGGAATCGGTACTGCTGCAGCTCGGCCTGGTCAGCGAGCGCGACATCGCCGCGGCGTTTGCCGCGTTGCTGCAGGTCGCAGTGGTGACGTCTGCACGCTATCCCGACAGTCTGCCGGAAGCTGCCGCCGCGATTGCGCCGCGCTTTCTGCGCGGCGCCCGCGCCCTGCCGCTGGCGGTCGAGCACGGCGTGCTGGTGGTGGCGCTGGCCGACCCGCTCGACCGCTTCGCCGCTGACGCCATTGCAGCGGCCACCGGCCTGCCGGTGCGCATTGAGGTGGCGGTGCCGATCGAGCTGGAGGCGGCGTTGGACCGGCTTTGCCCCGCCGAGGATGCAGCCGCCGCCCGGGGGGATGGCGAGGCCGCGGGCGATCCGCTGGAAGAGGATGCCGAGCGGCTGAAGGATTTGGCCAGCGAGGCGCCGGTGATCCGGCTGGTCAACCAGATCATCGCCCGCGCGGTCGAGACCCAGGCCTCGGACATCCACATCGAGCCGTTCGAGGACGCGCTGCGGGTGCGTTACCGCTACGACGGCGTGCTGCACGAGGCGGAAAGCCAGCCGCCGCGGCTGGCGGCGGCGATCACCTCGCGCATCAAGATCATGGCCCGGCTCGACATCGCCGAGCGCCGGCTGCCGCAGGACGGTCGCATCCGGCTGGCGGTACGCGGCCAGGACGTTGATTTCCGGGTCTCCACCGTCGCCTCGATGTACGGCGAGACGGTGGTGCTGCGGGTGCTCGACCGCAGCACCGTGGTGTTCGACTTCGCCCGGCTTGGCCTGGCCGGGTCCGTGGTGGAGCGGCTGACCCAGGCGTTGCAACTCCCCAACGGCATCGTGCTGGTGACCGGCCCGACCGGCAGCGGCAAGACCACCACGCTCTATACCGGCCTGCTGTCGCTCAATTCGGTGAGCCGCAAGGTGGTCACCGTCGAGGACCCGATCGAGTATCAGCTGCGCGGCATCAACCAGATCCAGGTCAAGCCGCAGATCGGCCTGACCTTCGCCAGCCTGCTGCGCTCGATCCTGCGGCAGGACCCCGATGTCATCATGGTGGGCGAGATCCGCGACCTGGAAACCGCGCAGATCGCGGTGCAGGCGGCGCTCACCGGGCATCTGGTGCTGTCCACGCTGCATACCAACTCGGCGGCGGCCAGCATTACCCGGCTGCGCGACATGGGGCTGGAGGACTACCTGATGACCGCGGTGCTGCGCGGCGTGCTGGCGCAGCGCCTGCTGCGCCGGCTGTGCCCGGACTGCCGCCGCCCTGCCGCGGCGCCGCCGGCGTTGATCGAGCGGTTCGGGCTGCCATGTCCGGACGGCCCGCCGCTGCTTTGGCACGCGGTCGGCTGCCCGCTCTGCCGCGGCACCGGCTATCGCGGCCGGCAGGCGATCGCCGAGTTCCTGGAGCCGAACGACGAAATCGCACGGCTGGTGTTCGCCCGCACCGACCACGTCGCCATCGAGCGCGCCGCCGTCGCCGCCGGCATGACGACGATGTTCCAGGCCGGGCTGGCGGCGGCACTGGCCGGCACCACGACAATCGAGGAAGTGGCGCGCAGCATTCGCGCTGAAGTCTGATGGCGGAATGGCGCTTCACCGCGATCGACCGTGCCGGCCAGACCATCGCCGGCCGCCTGGAGGCGGCCGATGAGGCCGAGGTGCTGCGCCATCTGCGCCGCCAGGGGACGATCCCCGTGCAGCTGGTGCCGCCCGGACGCGGGCGCGGGCTGGGCGGGCTGCTGGCGCTGGAATTCGGCCGCGGCGACGCCTTGACCCGCCAGGACGTGACGGCGCTGCTGCGCGAGCTGGCGACCATGCTGGGCGCCGGCCAGGACCTCGACCGGGCGCTGCGCTTCCTGGTCGAAACCGCCGCCAACGCCCGCATCCGCCGGGTCGCATCGACGCTGCGTGAGGCGGTGCGCGACGGCAGCGCGCTGGCCACCGCTATGGCGGCGCAGCCGCGCAGCTTCTCGCGGCTGACCATCGGCCTGGTGCGGGCCGGCGAGGCCGGCGGCACGCTGGCGCCCACGCTGGAGCGGCTGGCGACGCTGATGGAGCGCGAGCGCAGCCTGGCCGCCACCGTGCAGTCCGCCATGATCTACCCGGCGCTGCTGCTGGCGGCGGCCACCGGCGCGATCGCCCTGCTGCTGACCCAGGTGCTGCCGCAGTTCGTGCCGCTGTTCGAGCAGAACGGCGCCGCGTTGCCGGCATCGACCCGGTTGCTGATCACCGCCGGCGATGTGGTGGCGGCGGATGGCCCGGCGGTGCTGCTCGGGCTGGCGGTGCTGCTGGTGGTGGCCCAGGTGGCACTGCGGCGGCCGGGGCCGCGCCTGGCGTTCGACCGGCTGCGCCTGCTTCTGCCGGTCTACGGCGGGCTGGCGCGCGAAGCGATGGCGGCGCGGCTGTGCCGTACCCTGGGCACGCTGCTGCAGAACGGCGTCGCGCTGATCCCGGCGCTGGCGATCGTGCGCGACGTGCTGGGCAACGAAGCCGGCGCGCGCGGGCTGGATCAGGCCGCCGTCAGCGCCCGCGGCGGCGCCGGGCTGGCCGGGCCACTGGAGCAGACCCGGCTGTTTCCGGTGCGCATGATCCATCTGCTGCGGCTGGGCGAGGAGACCGCCCAGCTCGGCGCCATGGCGCTGCGTGCCGCCGATATCCACGAGGACCGCACCCGCATCATCACCCAGCGTCTGGTGTCGCTGCTGACGCCGGCCATTACCATCGTCATGGGCGCGGTGATCGCCGGCATTGTGTCGTCGCTGCTGCTGGCCATGCTGAGCCTCAATGATCTGGCGCAGCAGTAGGGGCCGGCGCTGCGGCATCGGCGGCTTCACGCTGCTGGAGACCGTGGTGGTGGTGGTGGTACTTGGCCTGATGCTGACCATTCTGGCCGGATTCGCGCCGCGCCGGCCGGCCCGGCTGGAACTGGCCAACACCGCCGACATGGTCGCCGCCACGCTGCGGCTGGCGCGGGCGCGGGCGATCGCTGCGGGCCGCCCGGTGGCGGTGCAGGCCGGCGGCGGCGCCCTGGTGGTGGACGGCGTGGTCCGGCCGTTGTCCGGCGCGGCCGCGGTCGCCATGGCCGGCCCGCCCGTCATCCGCTTCGCCCCCGACGGCAGCGCCTCGGGCGGGGCGGTGCGGGTGACCGGCACCACGCAGGCGATGCTGGTGACGGTGGACTGGCTGACCGGCCGGGTCGCGATCTCCAATGCAAGGTGAACCGGCCGGCGCTGGCGGCTTCACCCTGCTCGAAGTGCTGGTGGCCTTTGTCATTGCCGCACTGGCGCTGGCAGTGCTGTACAGCGGCGATGTCGAGGGCCTGGCCACCACCCGCACCGCCTCCCGGCGCGATGAGGCAGTGGCCCGCGCGGCCGCCCGGCTGGAGGCGATGTGTCATGGCGCCCGGCTGGTGCCCGGCCTGCAGAGCGGCGACGACGGCAGCGGCTTTTCCTGGCGCGCCCAGGTGCAGGTGGCGGAGAGCGCCACGCTCGCGCGCGGCAGCACCGGGGACCCGCGCCCGCCGCTGCGCCTGACTCTGTTCGACGTCGGTGTCACGGTCTCCTGGCCGGGCGGGCTGCGTCCGCATGCGGTGTCGCTGCAAACCCGCTGTCTGGCGGCCGTGCCGGGCCGGCCCGGGTGAGGCCCGGCTTCACGCTGCTGGAAGTGCTGGCGGCGCTGGCGGTGCTCGGCCTGCTGCTGGCCGGCCTGTCGCAGGGCTTGCAGTTCGGCCTGCGCGCCTGGGACATGCAGGCGCGCGATGTGGCGTGGCGCAACGACATCGAGGCGGCGGACCGCAGCATCCGCCTGCTGATCCGCCGGGTCCGTCCCGGCGCGGAGCTGCGCGACCGCCCGGCCGTGGTGGGCGGCCCGCAGGGCTGCGAACTGATCACCCTGCTGCCGCCGCGCGCCGGAGACCTGCCCGGGCCGGTGATGCTCACGCTGCAGGTCGATGCCGCCCATCGCCTGCTGCTGCGCTGGCTGCCGATGCCGCATGCCACCTGGTTCGGCCCGCCGCCGCGGCCGGAGGAGGCGGTGCTGCTCGACCGCGTCGAGCGGGTGGAGTTCGCCTACTGGAAGGAACAGGTCGGCGGCGGCGGTGCCTGGCAGCGCTCCTGGGGCGAGCCGGAGCCGCCCGCGCTGGTGCGGCTGCGCATCGTCTTCCCGCCCGGCGATGCGCGGCGCTGGCCCGATATTGTTGCCGCGCCAAGGCTCGACCGGACATCGTCACGGTTCCTTCTTTTTCCTGTTCCCGACAATGTGAATATAGCGGGCCGAACAACCGGGCTGATCGGCGCGCGAGATGCTGTCTGAACGACATGCTGGCTGAGTTTTTCGCGTGGTGGGGCGGGCAACTCACCGACCTGGCGCGCCACGGGTTGCGTCCGCCCGGCAACACGCCGTGCGGGGCGCGGCAACCGGATGCCGTGCTGGTGGTGCCGGTTGGCGATTTTCCGGCTTGTGCGACCGAAATCGAGCTGGTGCAGCGCCGGCATGGCGTGGCAGCGCCAATCGGGCGCTTTGCCCTGGGCGGGGCGGCTCTGGACGGGGCAGCGGCACGGCGCGGGCCGGTGGTGTTGTCGCTGGCCGCACCGACGGTGCTGGCGCGCGAGGTGTCGCTGCCGCTGGCGGCCGAGCAGGGGTTGCAGACCGCGATCCGTTTCGAGATGGACCGGCTGACGCCGTTCCGGCCGGACGATTTGTTCTGGGACTGCCGGATTCTGCGGCGCGACCGCGTGCGGGGGGTGCTGCTGGTCGATCTGGCGGTGGTGCCGAAGGCGACGGTGGCGCCGCTGCTGGCGGCGCTGCGCCGTGCCGGGCTGGCGCCAGTGGCGCTGGAAGGCAGGCTGCCCGATGGCCGCCTGCGCCGCATTCCGCTCGCCCAGGCCGACCCGGCGCGGGCCGCGCGGGCGCGCCGGCTGGTGTGGCTCGCCGGCGCGGCCTGTGCTGCGCTGACGCTGGCGGCGCTGGCGACGCCACTGCTCCGCCAGTCGCTTGCCTTGCAGGAGGCCGAGGACCGGATCGCCGCGCTGCGTCCGCGCATGGCGGCGGTGGACGCGCTGCGCCGCCGCCTTGCCGGTGACGCCGGCGCGCCGGCGGCGGCCCGCGCCCATGCCGGCGACACGCTCCTGGTGCTGGCCATGCTGACCGACCTGCTGCCGGACGACACCTTCCTGTCCATGCTGTCCCTGCAGCACGGCCGGCTGCGGCTGGAAGGCGAATCGGCCGCCGCGACCCGCCTGATCGGCGCGTTGGCGGCGGAGTCGCATATCCGCAACCCGGGCTTCGCCGCGCCGGTGCTGCGCAGCGATTCGGGCACCGATGTGTTCGCCATCGAGGCCGAATTCGTCCGGTGACTGTGCTGCCCGCCCTTGCTTTCCCTGTTCTTTCCTCCGGTGTGCGCGGCCGGGTGCTGGCGCTCGCGCTGGTGCTGCTCGCCGTGCTGCTGCTGTGGATCGGCGTGGCCGGGCCGCTGCTCGACTGGTTCGGGGAGCGGGCGGAGGCGCTGCGGCGCCAGCAGGCGATCGGCCGCCGCATGGCGGCCCTGGTGCAGACGCTGCCGGCCCTGCAGGCGGCGGCAGATGCCGCCGGCGCGCGCGGCGCCGGGCGGCGCGAGGCGCTGCTGGACGGCAGCTCCGACGCGGTGGCCGCGGCCACGTTGCAGCAAGTGCTGGACGAAATGGCGAAAAGCGCCGGCCTGCGCATTGTCAGCGTCGAGGTGATGCCGCCCGAGCCGGCCGGCCTCTATCGCGCCATCGCGGTGCGGTTGAACGTGGCGGCCCCCTGGCCATCGCTGGTCGCGCTGCTGCAGGCGATCGCCACCGCCGACGTGCCGATGCTGGTGGACAACCTGCAGATGCGCAGCCTGGTGCACACCAAATCGGACAGCGACTGGCCGATCGATGTGACGTTCAGCGTCATCGGCTACCGCGGCGGCCGCCCGCCGGACGGCGGCGAGGTGGTGGCGCCGTGAACCGCGTCATCGCGCTGCTGCTGGCGCTTGCCGCGGTGCTGTCGATGTTGCTGGCATTGCAGCTGGCGGCCGGGTCGGACCGGGATGACGCGCCGCTCGGCCCGCCGGCGTTGCCGGCTGCCGGCAATCCGGCTGCCGCCGGTGCGCCTGCGGCCGGCCAGGGTGATTCCGATGGCGACCTTGCGGCACCGGTGCGGACCATGCTGGCGCGTCCGTTGTTCAGCCTGAGCCGCCGGCCCGCAGCTCTGGCCGATGGGTCCGCCGCCGCTGCGTCCGACGACCTGCCGCGGCTGGCCGGCGTGATTGTCGGTCCCGGCGGCGGGCGGGCGATCTTCGCCCCTGCCGAGGGCCGCGCCCTGGTGGTACCGGAGGGCGGCCATGTCGGCCGCTACACGGTCCGCTCGATCGTGCCGGGACAGGTCACGCTTTCGGATTCCGAACGGGAGTTCGTGATCCGTCCCAGCCTTGCCAAAGGGGGCATTCCGTGAGGGCCTGTCGTCGCGCATCGCTGGCGCTGCTGTTTTCGCTTGCGCTGCTGGCGGGGTGCACACTGCCGCCGCCGGCACCGCTGGAGCCGCTGCCCGGCACGGCCGCGAACATTGCCGCCACCCCTCGCGAGGCCGGCAGCATCGGCGCCCCGGCGATGCCGCCACCTCCCTCGGCCAGCTACGGCGCCGCCTTGCCGGATGCGGCCGGGTACGGCCGCGGCGAGGCGGGCGGCGCCGAATACTCGCTCGATTTCGCCGATACCGATGTGCGCGAAGCCGCCGCCCAGATCCTCGGCGGCATGCTGAAACTGAACTACACGATCGACCCGGCGGTGCGCGGCACCGTCACGCTGCACACGGCGCGGCCGGTATCGCGCGGGCAGTTGCTGCCGGCGCTGCAGTCGCTGCTGGCCGGCGTCGGTGCGACGTTCATCCCGGCGGAGGGGGGACATGCGGGCGGCGTGGCGCGCATCGTGCCGCTGGCGTCGGCGGGCGCGGCCGGATCGACCGTTGTGCCGCTGCGCTACGTCTCGGCCGACGAACTGGTGAAGGTGCTGCAGCCGCTGGCCGGCGCCAACGCCCGCATCGCCGCCGAACCGTGGCGCAACGCCGTGGTGATCGCCGCCGCGCCGGGCCAGGTCGAGCCGCTCGTCGAGCTGGTGCGCAGTTTCGACGTCGATGAACTGGCCGGCCAGTCCTATGCGGTGCTGCCGGTGACCTCGGGCAACGTGCGCGACTTCGCCGAGGCGCTGCGCGGTGCCCTGCGGGGCCATGCCGAGACCGCGCCGGTCCAGGTGGTGCCGCTGGCGCGCATCGACGCGGTGCTGGTGGCCGCCGCCTCGCCCCGCTTCATCCAGGCGGCGACGCGCGTCTACACCCTGCTCGAGCACGAACGCCGCCGCACCGTGCGCAGCTGGCACGTCTATTATCTGCAGGACAGCCAGGCCGACGACATCGCCTACACGCTGCAGATGGCCTTCACCCCGAACAACGTGACAGCGCAGCCCACCTCGCCCACCGAGGCCGGGCGCCGCCGCATGGGCGGCTCGTCCAGCAAGTCGGGGAACAGCAGCGGCATGGGCGGCGCCGGTGGCCTGGGCAGCAGCGGTGGCCTGGGCAGCAGCATGGGCGGCAACGCCGCCGCCGGCAGCCCGGCCGCGGGCGCCGCCGGTTCCGACTCCCGTGGCGGCGCGGCTACCGCCGCCACCGCGTCCCCGGCCGCCGGCAACCCGTTGCTGGGCGGGCTCGACCAGAGTGCGGGCGGCGACAATCCGGACGCCATGCGCATCCTGCCCAACCCGCAGAACAACGCCGTGCTGGTCTATGCCACCCCGCAGGAGGAGGACACCGTGGTGGGGATGCTGCGCAAGATCGATATCCTGCCGTTGCAGGTGCGCATCGACGCCACCATCGCCGAGGTGACGCTGAACGACCAGCTGCAATACGGCACCCAGTACTTTTTCCAGGCCGGCGGCATCAACGGCATGCTCAACAGCGGCACCGTTGCCGCCGTCACCGGCACCCTGGCCTCCGTCCCGCTCAGCACCAGCTTTCCGGGCTTCGTGCTCGGGGGCAGCGGGATCGCCGGCGGGCATATGGCAATCTCCGCGCTGCAGGCGGTCACCACGGTGACCGTGCTGTCCTCGCCGCAGATCATGGTGGTGGACAACCAGCCGGCGCGGCTGCAGGTCGGCGCCCTGGTTCCGTACCTGCAGTCGCAGCAGCAGAGCACGGTGGGCGTCTCGAACGTTATCAACTCGGTCGGCTACCAGCCGACCGGGGTGATCCTGGAGGTCACGCCGCGGGTCAACGGCGGCGGGCTGGTGACGATCGACGTCAGCCAGGAAGTCAGCGAACTCGACAGCGCCGCACCGACCATCCAGGGGCTCAACAGCCCGCAATTCCTGGAGCGCAGCGTGACCTCGCGGGTGGTGGTGCAGGACGGGCAGACGGTCGGTCTGGCCGGTCTGATCCGCGACAATGTCAGCCGCGCCAATTCGGGTATCCCGTGGCTCAAGGACATCCCGCTGCTCGGCGTCCTGGCCGGCCAGCAGACCAATCAGCGCGTGCGCACCGAGCTGCTGGTGCTGATCACCCCGCACGTCATCCGCGACCAGCGCGACGCGCGGGCGCTGACCGAGGACATGCGGGAGGGGCTGCGCAACGCCGCGGCCGCGCCGGCGGCGCTGCGCACGCTGCCGGCTTCCGGGTCGGACGATCCGAATGCCGGGCTGCGGGCGCGCGTACGCCGCGCGATTGCGCCCTGAGCGATGGCCGCTCATCATCCGCGCGGCTTTGCCTTGCTGGTGGTGCTGTGGACGGTGGCGCTGCTGGCCCTGCTCGGCACCCACATCACCGCGACCGCCCGCCAGGCGGCCGCGCTGAGCCTGCTGCTGCACGGCGCCGCCCGCGCCGACGCGCTGGCCGACGGGCTGGTGGCGGAGGCGATCTTCCGCCTGTTCGACCCCTCGCCACGCGGCTGGACCGCCGATGGCGTGCCGCACCCGCTCCGGCTCGAGGGCGGTGTCGGCGAGGTGGTGGTGCGGGACCAGGCCGGACGGGTGAACCCCTCGCTGGCGACCCCGCAATTGCTGGCGGCCCTGCTGCATCACGACGGGGTGGAGGTGCGGCACGCCGCCCGGCTCGCCGCTGCCATCGTGGACTGGCACACGACCGACGAAACCCCGTCGCCGGGTGGGGCGAAGCTCGCCCAGTACCGCGCCGCCGGCCTGCCCTACGGTCCGCCGAACGAGGCCTTCCGCAGCCCGGAGGAACTCGGCCTGGTGCTGGGCATGACGCCCGAGGTGCTGGCACGGCTGGAACCGCAGGTGTCGGTCTGGACCCGCGGACAGATCAACGTCGAACGCGCCGACCCGGTGGTGGCGCAGGCGGTGGCGGAAACCCGCGACAGCAGCCGCGGCCGGTGGCAGCAATTGCCGGAAGGGGAGGTCCCGCCGCTGGTGGCGGAGATCGTCGCGCGGGTGACCCTGCGCGAGGCGCAGGCGGTGCGGCGGGTGGTGGTGCGCTTCGATCCCCCGGAAGCGGATACGCCGCTGCCCTGGCACATTCTCGCCTGGCACTGATGCCGGCATGGACCTGAGCGTTTTCGATCCGATCGGCCTGGCGCCGGTGCTGGTGGCGCCCGCGGTGGGAAGCCTGCTCGGGGTGCTGATCCGCCGCCTGCCGCGCGGCGCGCCGGTGGCGCTGGCGCGCTCGTGCTGCGAGGCATGCAGCACCGCGCTGGGACCGCTCGAGCTGGTGCCGTTGCTGTCCTGGCTGTGGCTGCGCGGGCGCTGCCGCCATTGCCGGGCACCGATCGACCGGTTCCATGTCGGCATCGAGCTGGCGGCCGGCGCGGTCGCCGCATGGGCGGTGTGGACCGCCGGTGATGACACCCTGCGGGCGTGGCTGGGTTGCGGGCTCGGCTGGACGCTGCTGGCGCTGGCTTGGATCGACCTGGAATGGCTGATCCTGCCGGACGTGCTGACGCTGCCGCTGCTGCTGTGTGGGCTGGCGGCAACCTGGATCACCGTTCCCGATTCGCTGGGAGAGGGGGCGCTGGCGGATTCGGCGCTGGGCGCGGTGCTGGGCTGGCTGGTGTTCGCATCGGTTGCGGCCGGCTATCGCGCACTGCGGGGCCGCGATGGCCTGGGCGGGGGCGACGCCAAGCTGCTGGCCGCGGCCGGAGCCTGGCTCGGCTGGCAGGCGCTGCCGCAGGTCATGCTGCTGGCCGCGGTGGCGGCGCTCGGCGGGGCCGCCACGCTGCGGCTGGTGCGTGGCCGGGCGTTCGCCGGGATCAAGCTGGCGTTCGGCCCGTGGCTGGCGATGGCGATCTGGCTGGTGTGGCTCTACGGCGATGTGCCCGGCTGAGACTGGCCGCCGCGGGCCACGAACAGCGCCGTCGCGGCTTTCAGCACCCGCAGCCGGTAGGCCTGGTGCAGCGTCGGCGTATGTGAATGGTAGTCGCCGACCGCGACCATCAGGTCGCCATGCGCTTCGTCGAGATAGGTGCGCAGGATCGCCCCCGCTGCCGCGACGTTGAAACACCCGTCATCGATCAGCCGCGCCCGCACCGTGGCAGGTGCCAGCCGGGTCAGCGCGGCGAGCGGCTGGACCCAGCGCGTGTTGATCTGCATCACGCCGAGATCTGCCGATCCGTCGGTGTTGCGGCTGACGTTGCCGATGATGCCGCCTTCGACACGCTGGATCGACGGCAGCACGCGCGGCGGCAGGTGGTAGTACGACGCGGTGGCCACCATGCAGGCCAGCAACGGGATCGCCATGGCGGCTCAGGGATTGCAGATCGCGGCGGCCGCCGCCGGCGCACCGCCCGGCCCGTTCGAGCACAAATCGTAGTCGTGGCCGCTGCGGTTCGACGGGCTGCGGTAGCTGTACGGATGGTTCCACGGATCGACCGGCTCGGTACCCTTGAGGTAGGGGCCGTTCCACATGGCCACGCCGGTCGGCGGCGCCACCAGCGCCCGCAATCCCTGCTCGCTGCTGGGATAGCTGCCGACATCGAGCTTATAGAGGTCCAGCACGGCGCCGATCCGCTCAATTGACTGTTTGGCCACCGACAGGCGCGCACCGCCCAACTGGCGCAGCGCGGCCGGCGCAACCAACCCGATCAGCAGGCCGAGGATGGCGATGACGACGAGGATTTCGAGCAGTGTGAAACCGCCCTCGTCGCGGGCACGATCAGGACGGGTGAGGCACATGTCCGGCTATGCTCCTTGGCGCCGGCGGGGGGGCGCCGGCGGGGCGCGCGGGTTCATACGGATCGTGCTGCCGCCTGACAAGTGCCGATGTCGGCTCCGACCGGCACGCCGTCACGTCGGAGCTTGTCGCGGTGAATATTTCTTCGCATCGTAATGTTTCCGTGCATGCTTCGATGATCGAACACAGCAACATTGCCGCCGCGTGCGTCGTACCAGAGGGTCGGCGCGGGATGTTCGCCGACCGGCGGGCTCAGGAAATCGGGTAGGGGTCAAAATCGAAATGAGTCGGAAGCAAGCCTACAGGACATCCTGTGCGGCACTGGCAATCGTTGCCATGGTGCAGAACGCGGCGCTTGCGGCGACGCCGGTGTCGGACGCCGTTCTGGTTCCCGCCGGCGCGAGCGGTACCGCCGGCGCCGCGCAATACCGCGGCGTTGGCACCAGCGGCCCGCTTGCAAGCCTGGTCAAGCTGGTGGCGCTGCGCCAGAAGGTGAAATACGTCTTCGTCATCTTCCAGGAGAACCGCTCGTTCGACCACTATTTTGGCACATATCCCGGTGCCAACGGGCTGTTCGATAATAATACGCATACGCTGATTCCCGCCACCGCCACCAACGGCGTCGTTCAGCCGATCCTCAACTCCGACGGCACCTACGGCACAATCTCGCCGTTCCTGATTCCGAAGACCATCATCGACACCCAAAGCACCAAGGTGCAGATCTATCCGGAGGCAACCGCCTCGGTCGATCACTCGCACACCGGCATGGTCTATGGCGCCCACTTCAAGGAAACCCCCAACCCGAAGACGGCGCAGAACGACGGCTACGCGCTGGACGAGGAAAAACTGCGCTTCTCCGGCGCCGGTTCCGACACCTCGACGGTGGTGCTCCAGTCCACCGGCGTGACGCCGGCCAGCGGCTACAAGCCGACCCTGGCGCAGAAGCAGATGGCCGAGCTGACGATGGGTCACGTGGACTGCGACACCATCCCGTTCCTGTGGAACTACGCCGACCGCTTCACCCTGTTCGACAACTTCCACCAGACCACGATCGGACCGTCCACGCCGAACGCGATCGCCATGATCGCCGGCCAGACGGGGGAGACCCAGTGGGCGCTGCACAACTCGACGACCAGCTCGGGGATCGCCAACAGCGTGCCGATCGTCGGCGATCCGGGGCCGTTCCCCGGCTCCAACGCCACCATCGCCTACCAGCCCCCTTCGCCCCCCCCGCCCGCTCCGCCCGCGGTCGTGACCACGATTTCCGGCGACACCTCGGCGACGAAGCCGCCCTACGGCCCTGACGAGAGCGCAAGTACATCGACCTCGTCCGGCAGCGGCGCCGCCGGCGTGAGAAACGTGAACGGCAACCTGACCTTCGCCTCGCTGCCGCTGTCTTTCATGGGCAGCAAGCTCAGCCAGATCATCAAGAGCGACCAGAATCCGGGCGCAGACCTGCTGGATGTGCAGCACGACATGGCCAAGATCTCCAGTTCAAATCCGAATGTGAACTGGGGCTGGTATCAGCAGGGCTTCGGGCCGGAGCCGTTCGACACCACCAATCTCGCCGGCGGCGCCTACTACCCGGGCTGCAACAGCAGCTCCGTGCCGTACAGCAACGTCGGTTCCGCCTGCCTGTGGCAGACGCACGCCTCCTACATCGTCCACCACAACGGCCCGCAGTATTTCGGCTATCTCGGCGACAACACCGCCGAGCTGAAGAACATGCATGGTCTGCAGCAGTTCTACACCGACGTCGCCAACAAGGCGCTGCCGGCGCAGGGCGGCGTGTTCTACGTGCGCGGCGGCTACGCCAACAACGACGGCCTGACGCCGCTGGTGCCCAACAACAGCACCACACCGCACCAGCAGTCGTATTTCGCCGGCAACGACGACCATCCCGCTTACTCGGACGCGATGATCTCCGAGGCGATGGTGGCCGATACGGTGAATGCCATCGCCAACAGTCCGTACTGGAACCAGAGCGCGATCATCATCACCTACGACGAAACGGATGGCATGTATGACCATGCGCCGATGAACATCCGCTCCTGGGACCCGTCGGGCTACCCGCTGACCGGCGGTCCGCGCATTCCGGCGATCGTGGTCTCGCCCTACAGCAGCGCCCACACCATCTCGCATGCGTACAGTGAGCACAGCTCGGTGATCAAGTTCATCAACGAGTTGTTCGGCCTGGTGCCGTTGGCCGACCTGCCGGACGAGCAGAAGGGGCGCAAACTCGGCAAGAGCCAGCTCGGCCAGAGCGACCTCGGCCCGGCGGACGATCTGGTCAATCCGATGGGCGACCTGCTGGAGGCGTTTGACATCGAGCGTCTGCTCGGCGTCGCGCCGAAGCTGCCGCCGAGCTACGCCACCATCGCCGGAAACACCGTCACGAGCCTGCCGCACTATGGCCGGGCGGGCTGTGCGGCGCTGAAGATCACGCCGACCGACTACCCGAACGGGCTGGCCAACCCGCCGTCCGATCCGGCGCCGGCCGATTTCAACCCGCGGCCCGGCACGGCGCCGGGTATCCCCGCGCAGGGAAAAGGCACCAGCACGACGGCACTCACCTATCCCTGGCAGCCGTAAGCACGACCGGATACGCAGGCAAGGGGACGGAGCCGGTGGCTCCGTCCCCCGACTTTTTTTACAGGGCTTCAAGGTGTACGGAATGCGATCTGACTGGCGATGCGTGCTGCTGGCGGCAGCCGCGCTTTTCGGCATGACGCCGGACGCAATGGCGGGTACCACACTCGACAACCTCCGCCACGCGGGCAGTCTCGCCTGCGGCGTGGTCAGCGGGATCCCCGAATACAACAAGGACGATCGGCACAGCGGGCTCGATGAATTGGGCCTGGAAATCTGCAAGGCGATCGCTGTCGCCGTGCTGGGCGACGCGGCGCACATGCAGGCGAAATCCTATCCGGTCGAGCACGCGGGGCTGCTCGCGCTGAAAAAGAACGAGATCGACGTGCTGGTGGGCGCGACACCGAGCGCGACCGGAGTCTGGGCCTATGGCGTGCAGTTCGGCCCGCCGGTGTTCTATGACGCCCAGGGCATCATGGTGCACCGCGAGTCCGGCATCCACACGCTCGCCGACCTGGCGCAGCGGGACGTCTGCTTCATCGACGGCACTGACACGCAGTTGGTCCTCGATGCGGCACTGCGCAGCCGCGGCATCGCCTATTCCCCCTTCCCGTTCCAGGAGGAGGGCGAGATGGATGCGGCCCTGGTGGTGGGCCGCTGCGAGTCGGTCAGCGCCGATCTTTCGCAGCTTGCCGAAAAGCGCGCCAACTTCCATGGCAAGGCCAACGACTTCGTGATGCTGCCGGAAACGCTTACGCTCGATCCGGTCGCGCCCGCCTATCGACAGGGCGACGCGGAATGGGGCGCTATCATCGACTGGACGGTGCACGCTCTGGTGCAGGCCGAAGCGAGCGGCGTCACCCAGGCCAATGTCGCGGCGATGCGCGACAGTGCCGATCCGGCGGTGCACCAGTTGCTGGGCATCGACGCCAGCCGCGCCCTCGGCCTCGACCCTGACTGGGCGGCGCGGGTAATCGCCGCCGTCGGCAACTACGGCGAGATCTACGATCGCACCGCCGGCCAGGGCTCACCGCTGCGCCTGCCGCGGGGCCACAATGCGCTGTGGACCAGCGGCGGGCTGATGCATCCGCTGCCGGTGCGCTAGAGCGCTTTCAGGCTGACCGTCAACGGTCAGCGCGCTCTAGCTCTTTGTGTTGGCGAGCAACCTTGCCGGCCGGCTGTCGCCGGTCTGACCGGCGTTGCGCTAACGCGAACGCGCCCTGGATCGAGGATAGCGCGCTCGATCCAGGGTGATCTGGCCCGCATGTTCCACCGAACCTCCAGCAGCCAAACATCAAGTTATTGACGTACTGCAAGCAAAAAAGACTCACCACGAACAACGGCACCGTAAACGAATTATGGGTTTCTGCGGCGCGAAGCCGCCGCGGACTGGATACGAGCCTGCCGCCGTTCGGTTCCTTGCCAGGGCAGCGTATTGAGCAGGAATTCCAACTCGGCAAGCGCCGTGTTCTCGATGCCGTGCCATAGGGTCGCATGGGTTGAGGTGGATATCGGGCACGCGGCGATTGGCGAGAGCTTTATCGAAGGCGTCGGGCGGGGCGGCCAGGAGCGCTGTGCGCACGTGGCCCTGCGTCGGCTGATCGAGAGCCGTATGCCCTGGATCCGGTTCGCACCAAGTCGGCGTCCTGCCGGGGCGATTGGGGGATTGGTAGGCGTCTTCTTACCAACTACCGGGCCAACCAACGATTGCCCGGGTGGGGACTTGCACCCACGAGATGGACGCGTCCTTCGGGGCGCACGGCGACTTGACGGAGCCTTACGGCCCCGCCAAGCTCGCCTTCCTGGTTGCCCGAACGGCTCAGTTCTGCTCGTCGGGAGTCGTCGCTTGGCCCGATTCCCGGGTCAGACCGAGTTGCTTGCCGCTGCGTTCGGTCGGATATGGGGTGCCGTCCATCAGGCCCTGCCACAACACCTCATTGAACAGATCAAATGGCACGCGATCCGCGTCAGAGAAGTCGAAACCACGCGTCGCGTTGTCCCAGTACGCCGCGTCGTGCTTCGGCACCACAGCCGGGCCTTCGGCGAACCGCACGCCAATGTCCGCCTCGCTAAGCTGCGTCGTATTCAGCACCGTCGACGCGACCGCGTTGAAACTCCAGCCGTTGCCGGCAAGGATTTCAAACACGTCTGCCATCGGCCGCTGATACGCGGTGTTCAGGTTGATATGCTGCGTGCCGAGAAGGTCCTCGATCGTGCGCAGCACGCTGACCTGGTTGTAGCGGGTGCTGACCACGGCGTGCTTCTTCACGTAGGGGCCGACGACGTAGGCCGTGGCGCGATGCGAGTCCATATGGTCCGGACCGTCCTGGCAGTCGTCCTCGGTGACGATGATCAGGGTGTTGCGGGCATAGGGGCTGTGCGCCACGGCATCGACCAGCCGGCCGACCGCGAGATCGTCGTCCGCCTGCTCGGTTTCCGGCGTGTTCACCCCGCCGAGCGCCGCACTGAAGGCGCCCATGTGGTCATGGCTGAAGCGAACCGTTTCCAGGCTGGGCAGTTTGCCGTTGACAACATACTGGTCGAACTCGCGCTTCCACTCGTTGTAACGCCACACGTCCGGATAGGCCTGGTCGTAGCCGCGGAAATAGACGTCGGTGTAGGGCACCAGCGTGGGGTTGAGCGCAGCGACCTGAACGATGCCCGCGCCGAACGGATCGCTGACGGGCAGCGCCTTCGTGCCGATGCTGCCGATATTGCCCACCAGGAAGCCGTAGTTGCGAACGCTCCCGCCGGCGTGCATCACCGCATCGAAGATATAGCCCTCTTGGATGCCGAACGGCGCGTCGGTGGCCGCAACGTTGGCGTCGCCGACCAGCAGGTTGGTCGTCCCGCCAGGCAGGGTGGCGGAGACGGCGGAGAAGGCGCCGCCCGTGGCAGCATCGCGGGCCGCGACGGTCGTCAGGCCGACCGGCACGTTGCGGTTCGATCCCTCGGACTCGTAGGACAGGCCGCGGGAGACGAAGGCGTAGTTGATCTGCTGGGTGATCTCCTCCGTGGTGGTCACGCGGCCCTGGGTGGCCAACGACCAGCCATCCATGCTGCCATCCGCGGCGTCCATGAAATTGTCCAGCGTGACAAAATTGCTGGCCAGATGGTGGAAGTTCGGCGTGATCGGCGCGCCGAACTGCACCAGCGACGGATCGGCGTTCGCCCCGTTCTTGAGATCGCCAAGGATCTGATCGAAGGTCCGGTTTTCCTTCACGATGTAGATCACATGCTTGATCTGCGTGCGGAGGAAAGCCATTTTCGCGATGTTGAGAATGTCAGGCAGCACCGAGTAGAAATTGTTCGCCGCGACCCGGGTGGTCAGGGCCGGCAAAGCCGCGTCCTTCGGCACTGGCGCGCTGACCAGCGTCGAGCGTTCCAGTTGGAACTGGTATTCGTTGGTCGCGTTCGCGGTGGCCGCCGCGGCCGCGCCTTTGTTGGAAGGCGGAGTAGCAAGCGGATCGGTGTTCGTGATGGCCGCAGTCTGGCTGGACAGGTGGCCGGGATTCGGGCCGGTGGCGCTCTTGCCGTTGATGATGTACATCCACGAGCCGTCGGCGCTGAAGGTGATGTCCTTCGGAGCGTAGGCGGTGGGGATCAGGCCGGTCACCTTGTTGGCGTGCGCGCCGGTGAGCGGGATCACCGCCACCGAGTTGGCGCCGTCATTGACCGCATAGAGCGTGTTGCCGTCGGGAGAGATCGTCACGGCGAAGGTCGCGGCGCCGGTCTGCTTGCCCAACAGAATGCCGGCCGGCGCCCGGGCATCGATCCTGTTGACGATCGTGTTGTTCGCAGTGGCGATCACCGCCACCTGGTCCGCGTTGTCCTGCGCCACATACAGCCTAGTCTGCGCCGCGTTGAAAGTCATCCCGTTCGGATTGCCGTCAAGCTTGATGCGCGTAATCAGGTGCCCGGCGGTCGGCGAGGAAATATCGACAACCACCACCTCGCGGTCGCGGTTGGCGCCGACATAGGCAGTGCCATTGCCCTTCACCACGACCGCGAGCGGATAGGTACCGCCAGCGACGCTGCCCGTGCCCTCGTTGCCGGCGAAATAGGGGCGCAGGCTGTGCTCGTAGCGGACCGTGTTGCTGGCGGTGTCGATCACGCTGATCGAGTCGTTGAAGTTGTTGGCGACGACCAGCGTCTTGCCGTCGGCGGAGATGCCCAGACCGCTCGCGTTGGGCTTAACGCCGCCGCCGATGCCACCCTGGTGCAGGGAGTCGATGAAGGAATGGTTGAGCGCGATCTTTGCGCTCTGCGCCCAATTGCCGCCGGCTTGATTGTAGACGTACACCGCGTCATCGACGCCGCCCGCAGCATAAAGCGTCTTGCCATCCGGCGCCCAGACCAGGCCGACATGGGCGTTCGGCTGCTGGATCACCTGAGTCAGAACAGGCAGCGTCTTGTTGGCGCCCGCGATGTTATAGAAGAAGATGTACTGCGTCGAGTTGGCCGCATCGACGGTCACGCCGCCCGCCTTGTACAGCGAGTTTTGGCCGGCGCAGATGATCGCCAGCGTCGTGCCGTCCGGGCTGAGCCGCGACTGCACCGCCTCGCCGGCAACGAAGTTCGGGTAAAGCGGCAGACCGGGATTCAGAAACTGCTGAACCGCACCGGTGATCGCGGTCGGCGTGATATACTGGCCGTCCGGCAGCTGGACGGTGGCGTTTGCGGCGCGTGCGATCGGCAGCCCGCCAACCATGGTGCTGCCGAGAATCGTGGCGCCAAGCAGCGAGGCCCGCGTGAGCCTGAAAAAACGAGTCCGAGTCATGAGAGCTCCCCATATTGTGAAGCGTGCCCCCACCAGCCGGGAGGGCAGCCCGATCAGACGTTCGGACCGGCACGATTGAAGCATCGCCGCCAGCCAGCCTCGTACGACCGGGCGCCAAGTAACGTGTCCGCCAGCGGCCCGGTGCAGCTGCACCGAACCATGCAATCATAATGATCAAGCGCCGATGGCAGTAGAATGACAATATAAAGATTTCGTTGCGGGAATTCCGGGCCAAGCCCCCGCGAGATCTGAGGGCGAGCGGCCTGGGAAGTACCTTGAGTGATGCAGGCAAACGGACAAACGATGAACGATACCAATCCGCCAGGGCTGGCGTGCTCAGAAGGTTACGCGCACCCCGCCATAGGCCGCGAACGGCGCGGCCGGGCTTTCCACGCGGGTGTTGGTCACGCCGCCCGGGACCTCTGGAAACGGCACGCCGTCCACCTGCGCGAACGTTCCGTAGAGGGAATACCTGTGATTCAGAACATTATTGGCCAGCGCAAAGACCTGGATGTGGTCCGTGATTCGATAACTGGTATTGAGATCCAGCACGAAATATCCGCCCATTATCTTGTTTTGGTTCCCCTCATCACCATAGAGATACTGGCCATCGACCAGCTGACCGGTAGTGCCCACCGTCCACCGATCGGTGATGTCGTATTCGGCAACGAACTTGAGCTGATTGGCAGGCACACCGGGCAGTCTGTCTCCCGGATGAACATGGATCTGGCCGGCCGCGTCCGCATGCGGATTGAACGGGCTGTTGAGGGTCAGCGGGGTCTGAAAGGTCGCTTGCACAAGGCTATAGGACAGGATGGCGCGGAGCGGGCCGCGACGAAGCACCAGTTTGGCTTCCGCGCCCTGCCGGCGGGTTGTGCCCGCATTCTGGTAGTAAGCGCCGCCGGGAACCTGCGGGCTGGCCTCATAGATGATGTCATCGCCGCTGTCGGTGCGGAACAGATCGGCGTTCCAGGTCAGGTTGCCGCGATAGAAATCCGTGACCACGCCACGTGCGCCGAATTCGGTTGTCCGCGCCACGACCTGCTTCAAATTCGGATCGCTGATGAAAAAGTTGGGCAACTGGCAGGGCTGCAGCGCATTCGAGCAGGACAGCTCCGATGGGGTCGGGGCACGGTTGCTCTCGGCATAGCTGGCGTACAGCGAGACGTTTGGCAGCACTTTGTAGGCGGCGCCGAAGCCGGGATTGAAGCGGTCATAGGCGTGGCTGCCGTTCAGCGCCGTGCCTATCTTGTCGTGCAGCGAAATATCTGCGACGTTGAAGCGGCCCGACACCGACAACGTCACCTTCGGCGTTACATCGAGCAGATCGGTGAAGAACGCGCCGTAGTAGCGGTTGGTCGTCGCCAGCCGCACCGGGGCGATCGAGAGGTCCGCCTGATCGATCGTGAACTCCGGCGCAACGACATAACGTTTGTCCGTCAGGAGACCGATCGTCTGGCTGCCGGTGAACATCACGTCACCGGCATCGAAGCTCACGCCGCCGATGACGTGGTTGGCCAGGCCAAGGATGTCGTGGGTGTTGGAGATCTGCCCCGAAGCGCCGTAGGCGTTGCTGTCCACGCCCTGATAGCTGGTCCCGCCATACGCGCCGCCGTGCAGAAAGTCGGGTATCGGTTGGCCGTTCCGGCCGGTCAGATAGTCGCCTTCCGGCGTGCAGAGATTGCCGGAACCATCCGTGCACGGCGCGGCGTCAACCGTAACGCCGTTGTTGAGGCGTTGTGACAGGTTCGAGTAATAGAGCACCCATTGCGCCGACGTATTGTCGCTGAGGTCGGCGGTGCCGTTCAGGTTGAGCGCAAGATATTTGTTGTAAACCGTATTTGGCGCCGTGGAGTTCGCGGTGCGATCGACGGCGAGCAGCTGGACCGGGGTCGCCCCCGGGTTGCCAAGGGCGGTGGAGGCGCCCAGAATGCCAAGATGCAGTTCTGCATCATGGCCGCGCCAGCCGAGATCAGTATAGATTTGATACAGGGTTGACGCGCTGGTATTCCGGAAGCCGTCGTCGCGGATTGCATTGACGGCAACATATGCGGACGTATTGTCCGATTCGATGCCATATTGGAACATGCCGGCGGCGCGGCCGTTCGACCCGCCATAGGCCACGAGTTCGCCGCCGTGATAGGTAAACCCGTTCTTCAGCTTCACAGATACCGACCCGCCAAGCGCATTCAGGCCGAACACCGCGTTGCCTCCCTCCACGTCCACGCTTTGGATGGCGTTGGAGGGAATGAGGTCCCAGTTCACTGTGTCGCCCAGCGGCTGGTTGAAGCGGGCACCGTTGACATAGACCGCCAGTCCCTGTTCGTCACCTTCGACCGGCGAGGCAAGAAAGCCGCGGAACATCAGGCTCGGCTGGAATGGATTGCCCGACGCGTCGTTGACATGAACGCTGGGGACGTCGCTGTTCAGCGTTCCGGTGAGCGACGGCAAGCCGGTCCGTTCGATGTCGCCGGATGATACCACGTTGTTGGTGGTGCCGGGGGCCGGCGTTGGCGAGAGCGGTGTTGTCGCGCGCACGCTGCCGATGTCGGTGGGCGTTTCCGGTTCGGTCGGCACGGACACCGGCGGTGTCTGCGCCGACGCGATCGCGTTCCCGTCCAGCCAAGCCATCGCGCCGAGGAGAATCAACCCGCCGCAGCGCTTCATCTGCGGCCGTGTCGCGTGCGTCATGCCGGCGATATCCCTTCTGCGGCTGAATCGGGGGCGGAATTAGCCGACAGGCGCTGGCGTATGTGTGACTTCTGTGTGGCAGATGGATCGCTGCGACCGTGCGTGCGGTCAGCTCGTCTCCAGTTGTACCCACAGGCGCAGGACAAGAGGACGGTCGCCGATTTCCGGCGGTGCCATCGGATAACTGGCGTCGCGCACGGCCGACAAGGCGGCGGCGTCGAGCAGGGCGTTGCCGGCCGACTGCATGAGCTGCACATCATGGACTGTGCCCGACCGGTATTCGAACTGAATTCGCGCCCGGCCCGTCAGGTTCATCATGCGTGCCGCCCGGGGGTATCGGAGCGTCGCCTGCACGGCAGCGCGAATGCGGCTTCCAAACATTGCGATGACGTCGGCGGCGTGAAGGTCAGCCGGGGGCGATGCGGCGGTGGCGGGGCCCAGGACGGGAGCCGGCTGGGTTTCGACCGTCGGCGCACCAGTATTGGGGGTGACTGGCCGCGGCGGCGTGGCGACGGGTCCAGGCGCCGATCGCTTCGGGGATGTTTGCGGGTGAGGCTCCGGCGATCGTAACGGTTGTGGGGTGGCGGGCACACGCGATGACGCCGCAACGGCCGGCGGCGGTTCGTGGGGAGGGACAGCGGTGGAGACAGGCGGGAGCGGTGGCGGAGAATTGACGGCCAGCATCGCGTGCAGTGGCGGCGACGCAGTCGCCATTCCTGGCGGCTCGGGCACCGGTTGTGATGGTACCGAAATCGCCTGTACTTCCTCTCCTGACGGAGCCGCGCCGGCCGGTGCATCCATGAGCGCAACGGCGATTTGGGGGGGCGCCATGACGGTGATGGCGATAGGCACCAGGGCCGGCTTTGGGCTTGACTGCATTCCCCATTCGGTGGCGCTGATCGCCACGCCTTCAAATAAAAGCGCCACCGCCAGGGAACGCGCAAAGAGCCACCGATCGCCGGTCGACAGACGCGCGGCCCAACGATCCTGCGGTGGGTGGAGCGGGATGACACATCCACCCTGTCCACGCGTCGTTTCCACCTGCTGCATGCCCCGTGACCGCCAGTCCGTGTGCTAGTCTAGCGTGCACCTGGAAAAGGAATTGTCATGATGCGATGACAATTCGCGTTGGACGTCCCGGCCCCTGCGGATCGAACAGGCGCCGAGACGCCTCTCAACCGGGCCGATCATCGCAATCCTTCCGATCCGTGCCGCTTTCGGATATGGCGCAGCGAACACGCTGAGACAGTGGCGAGGGTGGCATGCGTGGAGTGCGAGACGGCCCAGGCGACGAGCGCGGATTCGTGCTGATCGAGGTCCTGGTTGCTTTGGCGATAACCCTGCTCGCGCTCGACCTGCTCTACGGCAGCATCGCCGATGCGTTGCGAATCGCGCACGCGACAGCCGCCTGGGAAGTGGCGGTGTCGCGGGCGCAGTCGCATCTCGCCGCAATCGACAATCCGGCCGCGCTGCCAGTTGTCCAGAGTGACGACGATGGCGACGGCTACCATTGGAGCACCCGCATACTCGTCGCCGGTATCGCGCCCGCACCGGCACAGGCGCGCAGGGGCCCGTGGTCGCGTGGCACGGCACTTTACAGCGTTACAGTAACGATATCCTGGAAGGAAGGCCGCTCAGAGCGTCGCTTCGTGCTCAACAGCGCACTGCTTGGACCGGTTCGAAAGGCGGGGCCGTGACCGGTCGTTCGAGTGGTTTCACGCTGCTTGAAGTGCTCGTCGCGCTGGCCCTTCTGGGCCTCCTGCTTGTTATGCTTGGACAAGCTGTGCTGGTGGGTACGCGAACGACGGCCGGCTATCACCGTATCGTCCAGGCCCAACTCGATATCGCGCCGGTTGAGGTCGCATTGCGGCACATGATCGAACGCATGGACCCAGGCGTGTATCCGCAACCGCCGACCATCCGCGGCACGGCGACTGCCCTGGCCTTCACCACCGAACTGCCCGATTTTGCCGCCGGCGGCATGATGGTTGCCGACGTCAGGCTGGAGGCAACAGGCGGGCTGCTGCTGTTGTGGTGGACGCCGCACGGACGCGGCGTGCCGTTCGCGGCCCCGCCGCCACCCCAGCGCACGGTGTTGCTGGAGCGCATTTCCGGACTTCAGCTGGACTATGCGCCGAAAGGTAGCGGCGCAGCATGGAGGCCTGATTGGAGCTTGCCGGCACTGCCGGGGTTAGTGCGGCTGCGGTTGGTGCCGGCTGGCCACTCATGGCCGCCGATCGTTGCACGACCATTGCGCGAGGCGGCCGAGGAATGAGTTGCAAAGCGGGGTCCGTGCCAGTGGCCCTGCATGGCCAGCAGGGATTCGCCCTCGTCGTTGTGCTGTGGACGGTCGCACTGCTCGCTCTGCTCGTTTCGACCCTCCTGGCAGACGCCCGTACCGAAGCAAAGCTTACACTCAACCGCCGCGGCGAAGCGATTGCCGTGGCGGCGGCCGACGCCGCAATATCCGCCACCATACTCGATCTGCTGCGCCCCGGGCAGCCGACGAGCGCGATACACCGCGTCGGTGCGGTGACGGTTTCGGTCGGCCTGGAGAATCTCTCCGGCCGGCTGAACCCCAACATCGCGTCCACGCAAATGCTGAGGGCGCTGTTGCTTCAACTTGGCGTCTCCCAGCAGGCCGCCGACGGCCTTGCGGCCGCCATCGTGGACTGGCGCACGCCGGGCCTCAAAGCCAGCCCGCATGGCGCCAAGGCGCCGGCTTATCGTGCCGCCGGCCTGCCCTACGGGCCGCCCGGACGACCGTTCGAGCACCTCGGCGAACTTGCCGCCGTGCTCGGCATGACCCCTGCGCTGCTGGCCGAATTGATGCCACACTTGACACTGTGGTCCATCACCGATCCCGATCCCACCACTGCCGACGCAGTGGTCCTCGACGCGCTGCGCACCGCTGGCGTGCCGCCGGTCACAAGCGGTCAAGATGAAACGCAGATCATTGCCATCAGCGCGACTGCCACGCTACCCGATGCGCCACTGGTGTTGCGTCGTGCTGTCGTACGTTTCGGCTACTCACCCGACGGACGCGGTTGGCGGGTGCTGGCCTGGGACGACGGCGAGGCAACCCTGCGCTGACTCTGTCCACAATGGGTAACTGCCCAGGAGCCTGTTGCGACATCCCACTGGAGTTCGGTAAGCGCGGAATGATCTTTTCCGCTATACCAAGGCGTTGCGGTGCATTTTCGTAACCGGGGCAAAACCCCGGGTAAGCAGGTGCAGCATGCGTCCGCCTGCGGAACGGCCGCCGCAGAAATCCGCCATTTTTTGGCCGTCGAACCCGGATTGACCCGCTTCCGTTCTGTGTTCGCCCGGGGTTTTGCCC
>CAIVPZ010000016.1 GCA_903907955.1 uncultured Acetobacteraceae bacterium
CTCGGTCGCCACGCTGACCCGCATGTCCGGCGAGGCCGGCGCTGCCGCCACCCAGGTGCTTGGGGCGGCCGGGGATCTGGCGCGGCAGGCGGAGACTTTGCGCGGTGAGGTCGGGGGATTCATCGGCGGGATTCGGGCGGCCTAAAGAATGGGGTCAAGGGGTCCACCGACCCCTTGCGGGTCCAGGGCAGCGCCCTGGCCTTAGCTTCCCGCAATTGAAATGCCCCCCAATCAGCCGCATATCCGCCCCCGCAACCGGAGGGCAGCGCGACATGACCGAGACGGACTCCCAGATCGAACACCATGGCTTCGGCGCCGAGGTCGGGCGCCTGTTGGACCTGGTGGTTCACTCGCTCTATTCTGAACGCGAGATATTTCTGCGCGAGCTCGTCGCCAACGCCGCCGACGCGACCGACCGGCGCCGGTTCGAGAGCCTGACGCATCCGGCGCTTGCCCTGCCCGAGGGCGCGGCGATCCGCATCCGCCCGCACAAGCCGGGTCGCACCCTGGCCATTGCCGATGCCGGCATCGGCATGACGCGCGAGGAGCTGATCGACCAACTCGGCACCATCGCCCGTTCCGGCACCCGCGCCTTCGGCCAGAAGCTGGCCGAGGCGAATCCGGAGGAGCGGCCCAGCCTGATCGGCCAGTTCGGCGTGGGCTTCTACTCCGCCTTCATGGTCGCCGACCGGGTCGAGGTCACTTCCCGCAAGGCCGGTGCGACGGAAGCCTGGACCTGGGCCTCGGACGGCCGCGGCGAGTTCACCATCGCGCCGTCCAGCCGTGAGGAGGCCGGCACCGAACTGGTGCTGCACATCAAGGCGGATGCCGAGGAATATCTGGAGCCGGTCCGCATCGAGACGGTGGTGCGCAAATGGGCCGACCACGTCACCATCCCGATCACCATCGAGCGCGACGGCAAGGACGTGCCGGCCAATGAGGGCACGGCGCTGTGGCGCAAGCCGCGCGCCGAGGTGACCGAGCAGGCGTACAACGAATTCTATCGCCATCTTGGCCACCTGTTCGACACCCCCTGGGCGGTGCTGCACTGGCGGGCCGAGGGCGCGATGGAGTTCGCCGCCCTGCTGTTCGTGCCCGGCAGCCGGCCGTTCGAGCCGCTGGACAACGACCGCGCGTCCAGGGTGCGGCTGCATGTGCGCCGCATGTTCATCACCGACGGCGCCGAGATTCTGCCGCCGTGGCTGCGGTTCGTGCAGGGCGTGGTGGACACCGAGGACCTGCCGCTCAATGTCTCGCGCGAGATGCTGCAGTCCACCCCGGTGCTGGCCCGCATCCGCCGCGCCGTGACCAACCGGGTGCTGACGGAACTGAAGAACAAGGCGAAGGAGCTGGAGGACTACAATAAATTCTGGGAGAATTTCGGTCCGGTCCTGAAGGAAGGGGTGTGGGAAGACAGCGAGCACCGCAAGGAAATTTCCGCCCTGCTGCGCTTCCGTTCTTCGGCGGAGGACGGCTGGACGTCGCTGACCGACTATGTGAGCCGCATGAAGGCGGGGCAGGAGGCGATTTATATTCTTGCCGGCGATAATGCGGATGGATTGTCGCGGTCGGCGCAGGTCGAGGGGTTCCGGGCGCGCGGCATCGAAGTGCTGCTGCTGACCGACCCGATCGACGCCTTCTGGCCGGAGCGGATGGACGCGTTCGACGGCAAGCCGATCCGCAGCGTGTCGCAGGGTGCGGCCGATCTGTCCAGGCTGCCGCTGGCCGAAGCTGCGGCCGGCGAGGCAGCCGACGTTACCGCCCTGCTGGCGGCGCTGAAGGCGGCGCTGGGCGACGCGGTGGCTGAGGTGCGTGCCACCGATCGGCTGGTGGACAGCGCCGTGGTGCTGGCGGCCGGCACGTCCGGGCCGGACCTGCAGATGCAGCGCCTGCTGCGCCGGGCCGGCCGTGCATCGTTCGCCGCGCCGCCGGTGCTGGAGATCAACCCGCGTCACAGGCTGGTGGTGGCGTTGGCGGCGAAGGCCGGCGCGGGCGAGGATGTGGCGGAGGCGGCGGGGTTGCTGCTGGACCTGGCGCGCATCCAGGACGGCGATCTGCCGCGCGATCCGGCCACCTTCGCGCGGCGGGTCGAGGCGGCGCTGGCGGGGCCGTAGGCAACGACGGAGCGGCATCGCCGGGCATGACGGCCGAGAAACGGGGCCGCCATGCCCGGCGAACCCCCGCCATGTTGGGGGTGCTGCTGACACTGCCCTGTATTTCAGTTCCCAGGCATCTTCCGGCCGACATTGGACGTGGCCGATCCGTGTATTGGCATTGATATGAAATCCGCTATGATCGGTTCGACCGGTTCAGGAGAGGCCGCCGATGCGGAGTATCTGGATCACGTTTGGCGTCGTGATGTCTGTCGTTGGCATCAGCGGTTGTGCTGCCCCGGTGACCACGGGCAACGCCACGCCTGCCGCCCACGCCGACAATGACCAGGCCGACGGTTCAATTCCGGGCCTCGACGAGGCCATCCGGCAGGACCCGAATAATGCCGGCGCCTTCACCAGGCGCGGCGTTGCCTATGCCAGGACCGGGCAACACGACCGTGCCATTTCGGACTACAGCGAAGCCATCCGGCTCGACCCGGAGTCTGCCGAGGCCTTCAGCAACCGGGCCAGCGCCTACGTCATGACGGGGCAGGACGACCGCGCCATTCAGGACCTCGACCAGGCCATCCGGATCAACCCGATCTATACTGCGGCCTTCACCACAAGGGGCAGCGTCTACGCGCACAAGGGGCAATACGACCGCGCCATTCAGGACAACGACACGGCCATCCGGTTCGATCCGAATGCCGCCCTGGCCTTCTACAACCGCGGCAGCGCCTATGCGCGCAAGGGCGAAACCGGGCGTGCCATTCAGGATTACGACGAAGCCATCCGGCTCGACCCGAAATCCGCCCTGGCGTACTACAACCGCGGCAATGCCCAGGCCAGTCAGGGCCATGACGACCGCGCCATCCAGGATTACGACGAAGCCATCCGGCTCGACCCGAATGCGGCCTCGGCCTTCTACAACCGGGCTCTCGCCTACGCCCGCGCCGGTCAGTACGACCGCGCCATCAAGGACGATGGCGAGGCCATCCGGCTCAATCCGAACAATGCCGATGCCTTCGGCAACCGGGGCCTCGCCTATGCCGCCGAGGGTCAGTACGACCGTGCCATCCAGGACTACGACGAGGCCGTCCGGCTCAACCCGAAAAAGGCCGATGCGTTCAGCAACCGGGGCCTTGCCTACGCCCGCAAAGGCGAAACCGACCGCGCCATCCAGGACTATGACGAGGCCATCCGGCTCGACCCGTACCTTGCGGAGGCCTTGAGCAATCGGGGCATCGCCTTGGCGCGCAAGGGGCAATTCGACCCCGCCATCGCGGATTTCGACCGCGCCATCCGGCTCGATCCGAATCTGGCCGATGCCTACAGAAACCGAGGCCTTGCCTATGCCGGGAGGGGCCAGCACGAACGTGCCATTCAGGACTATGACCTTGCCACCACCTTCAACCCCAATGACGCCACGGCCCTGTACAACCGGGGTCTGGCGTTCCGTGCCCTGGGCCAGCCGACTTCGGCGGCCGGCGACTTCGCCAAAGCCAGGGAATTGAACCCGACCCTGCCGCCGCCGCCGGACTGACCGAGTCGTCACGACCTGCGGGCGGCGATCAGGAATTCGTGGTTGCCTTCGGGGCCGGTGATCGGGCTTTCGACGATGCCCTGCACCTGCCAGCCGGGCAGCGCCGCCCACCAGTCGCGGATGCGGGCGCAGACCGATGCGTGCACCGCCGGGTCGCGCACCACGCCGCCCTTGCCCACCAATGCCGGCCCGGCCTCGAACTGCGGCTTGATCAGCACCACCGCCCAGGCGCCCGGCGCGCACAGCGCCAGCGGCGCCGGCAGCAGGGTGGACAGGCCGATGAAGCTGGCGTCGCACACCAGCGCGCCGGCGGGCTCGCCGATGGTCTCGCCGGTGAGGTGGCGGGCGTTGGTGCGCTCGTGCACCACCACGCGGGGGTCGGTGCGCAGCTTCCAGGCCAGTTGGCCGTGACCGACATCGACCGCATGCACGCGCAGCGCCCCGCGCGCCAGCAGCACGTCGGTAAACCCCCCGGTGGAGGCGCCGATGTCGAGGCAGACCCGGCCGGTCGGATCGAGCGCGAATTCGTCCAGCGCGCGGACCAGTTTCAGGCCGCCGCGCGAGGCCCAGGGGTGGTCCTGGCCGCGCAGTTCGAGCGGCTGGTCCTCGGCGAGTTGCTGGCCGGGCTTGTCGATGCGGCGCTCGCCGGAGAAGACGCGGCCGGCGAGGATGAGCGCCTGGGCGCGGGTGCGGGATTCGACCAGGCCGCGATCGACAAGCAGTTGATCGGCACGGTGCTTCATGCCCGGACCCCGCCAGGGGTTTGGCCATGACCCCAGCAAGTTCCAGTGGCCATATCTATGGAATGGGGTCCAGGGGTCCACCGACCCCTGGCGGGTGCAGGGCAGAGCCCTGGCCTTGCTTCCCTACGCAATCCGCCCCAGCGCCGCATCCAGGCGGGCGATCTCCGCCAGGGCCGCCGCCAGCCGTTCGCGGTTCTCCTCAACCACTTCCTCCTTCGCCCGCGCGACGAAATCAGGATTGGCGAGCTTCTTTTCCACCTTCTCCGCATCGCCCGCGGCGCGCGCGCGTTCCTTTGTCAGCCGGGCGCGCTCGGCGGTCAGGTCGATCAGCTCGGCCAGCGGGATCACCACCGTCGCCTCGCCCACCACCGCCTGCGCGGCGCCGCGGGGCACCTCGCCGTCCAGCGCCTGCAACGAGGCGGCGCGCGCCAGCCGGGCGATCGCGTCGAACCAACGGCCGCCGCGCGCCAGTGTCTCCGGTGCGGCATCCTTCAGCAGCAGCGGCGCCTTGACCGAGGGGGCCACGTTCATCTCCGCGCGAACGGTGCGCACCTCGCTGATCAGCCGCACCACCCAGTCCAGTTCCGCCCGCGCCGCGGCGGCGCCGGGCACCATGAAGGGTTCGGGCCAGGGCGCACGGATCAGGCTGCACGCGGCGCCGTAGCCGAGCCGGTCCCACAATTCCTCGGTAACGAAGGGCATCACCGGGTGCAGCAGGCGCAGCACGATGCCGAGCACGTGGGCGGCGGTGCGGCGCACTTCCGCCGCCTCGGCGCTGGCGCTGGCGGTGTCGGCAAAGGCCGGCTTGGCGAACTCGACGAACCAGTCGCAGAAGGTGTTCCAGGTGAAGCGGTAGCCGGCGGCGGCGTAGTCGTCGAAACGAGAGGCTTCCAGCGCCGCCGTCGCCTCGGCCACCGCGGACGACGCCGCATCGAGAATCCAGCGGGTCAGCGGCAGCGTGGCCTGTGCGGGGTCGAAGGACGGGTCCGGCGCCACGCCGTTCATTTCGCAGAACCGCGCCGCGTTCCAAAGCTTGGTGACAAAACTGCGCTGGCTCTCCACCCGGGCGGGGCCGAGCTTGATGTCGCGGCCCGGGCCGGTGAGGGCGCAGATGGTGAAGCGCAGGGCGTCGGTGCCGAAGCGGTCGATGAGCTCCAGCGGGTCGATCACGTTGCCCTTGGACTTGCTCATCTTCTGGCCGCGCTCGTCGCGCACCAGACCGTGGATGTAGACGGTGCGGAACGGCACGTCGCCCATGAAGTGCAGGCCCATCATCATCATCCGGGCGACCCAGAAGAAGATGATGTCGAAGCCGGTGACCAGCACGTCGCCCGGGTAGTAGCGCGCCACTTCCGGCGTTTGCTCCGGCCAGCCGAGGGTGGAGAACGGCCAGAGGGCGGAGGAGAACCAGGTGTCCAGCACGTCGTCGTCGCGGGTCAGCGCCTCGTGGCGGCCGTAATGGACGTGCGCGGCAGCTTTCGCTTCTTCCTCCGTCTTTTCGACGAACACCTCACCGTCCGGTCCGTACCAGGCCGGGATGCGGTGGCCCCACCAGAGCTGGCGGCTGATGCACCAGGGCTGGATGTCGCGCATCCAGGCGAAGAAGGTGTTCTCCCATTGCTGCGGCACGAATTTCGTGCGGCCCTGCTCGACCGCCTCGATCGCCGGCCTGGCCAGCACCGCGGCGTTGCAGTACCACTGCACCGTCAGCCGCGGCTCGATCGGCACGCCGGAGCGGTCGCCATGCGGCACCTGATGGGTGTGCGGTTCAGTGCGCACCAGCAGGCCGAGTTCTTCCAGCTTCGCCACGATTTCCCTGCGCGCGGCGAAGCGGTCCTGGCCATCGAGCCCACGGACGAATGCGGCATCGGCGATGCCCGGCACCGCAGCCAGCACTTCGGCGATCTCGGCCAGGGTGACGCGCCCTTCGCGGTCGAGAATGGAGGGCATCGGCAGGTCATGCCGGTGCCCCACGGCGAAATCGTTGAAATCATGGGCGGGGGTGATCTTCACCGCCCCTGTGCCCTTTTCCGGGTCGGAGTAGGTGTCCGCCACGATCGGGATCAGGCGCCCGACCAGCGGCAGCACGGCGAACCTGCCGACGAGGTCGGCAAAACGCGGATCGTCGGGATGCACCGCCACGGCGGTGTCGCCCAGCATCGTCTCGGGGCGGGTGGTGGCGACGGTGATGAAGCGGCCCGGCTCGCCGGCGATCGGATAGTTCAGGTACCAGAGGCTGCCGCCGACCTCCCGGCTTTCCACTTCGAGATCGGAAATCGCCGACTGGAATTTCGGGTCCCAGTTCACCAGCCGGTGGTCGCGGTAGATCAGCCCCTGGCGGTACAGGGTGACGAACACCTCGCGCACCGCCGCGGACAGGCCGTCATCCATGGTGAAGCGCTCACGCGGCCAGTCCAGCGAGGCGCCAAGCCGGCGCAATTGCCGGGTGATGGTGCCGCCGGATTCCGCCTTCCACTGCCAGACGCGCTCCAGGAAGCCCTCGCGGCCGAGCGCCTGGCGGCTGCTGCCCTGCTCGCCCAGCAGGCGTTCCACCACCATCTGGGTGGCGATGCCGGCATGGTCGGTGCCGGGCTGCCACAGCACGTCGCGGCCCTGCATGCGGCGCCAGCGGACCAGCGTGTCCTGCACCGTGAAGGTCAGCGCGTGCCCCATGTGCAGCCGGCCGGTGACGTTGGGCGGCGGGATCATGATGGCGAACGGGGCGGCGTTGCTCTGCGGGTCGCAGGCGAAGGCGCCGGAGGACTCCCAGCCTTCATAGAGCCGCGTCTCGGTGGTGTCGGGGGTATGCGTCTTGTCGAGCATGGTGTTCGGTGCCTGTCGGGCTGACGGCGGAAAAAGCGCGCGGGCGTTCAGCCGGGCCGGCGCGGGGCAGGCATGGCGGGCGCGGTCAGGAGACGGCGCGGCCGATGACCCGATCGATCTCGGCGCGCACGAGCCGCTCAACCAGCGGCGGCAGGTTCTCGTCGAGCCAGCCCTTCAGCATCGGGCGCATCTCCTCGCGCACCATGTCCTCCAGCGTGGGGCCGCCGCGATAGACCGACACCGACTGGTGCTCGGCCAGGGTACGCACCAGCGAGCCAACCGAGAATGCCGCCGCGGCGACGGCCTCGGGTGCCACCAGACCGGGGGGCGGCGGCTCGACGGCGACGGGCGGGGCCGCGACTGCCGGCGGGTCGGTTTCCGGGCGGCTGGGAGGCGGCGGTTCGGGGCGCGGCGGCTCCGCCACCAGCATCGAGGCATCGAGCGCCAGCACGTCGGGTTCGTTGGGCGGTGGTGGCGGCACCGTCCCGGGTGGCGGGGCGGTTTCGTCCTCGCTCAGGATGCGCCGGATGGAGGCGAGGATATCTTCCATCGACGGGTCGGCGCCGCCGCCGGAGGGGGGCGACCCGGTCGGGCCGCCAGGGTTGGAACCGCTCATGCCGCTGCCTTGGGTCTCTGCCCTGTCCTGCGGTCGCTCACCGCCCGGGCTCTCCGGTGGCGTAGTCGCCGGTGCCGATCCAGCGGTCGCGGACCGCATTGTAATAGGCGGTCTCGTCGTACAGCGGCACCGACAGCGCCAGATCGCGTGCGGTCAGCCGCCCGACGGCCGCGGCCACGCCGTAGCTGGCGTTCACCAGGTTGGCCAGGTTCTGCACCTGGGTAACCCGCGTGTTCAGCAACAACTGCTCGGCGTTCAGCACATCGAGGGTGGTGCGGCTGCCGACGATGGCCTCGCGCTGCACGCCTTCCAGCGCGATCCGGTTGGCGCGGATCTGCGAGTTGGTGCTCTCGATGGCCGATTTGGTGGCGTTGTAGGTTTCCCACGCGGCGATCACCTGCTCCACGGCGGTGCGGCGGGCGTCATCGACCAGCTTGTGGGCCTGCTGCTGCTGCTGGCGGGCCTGGCGGATGGCGGCGTATTCGGACCCGCCCTGGTAGATCGGCACGGTGAGGGCGGCGACAACCGCGCTGCTCTGGGTCGTGGTGTTCGCGGTGGTGACGTTTTCGGAGCGAACGAATGATCCCTGCAGGCTGATATTGGGCATCAGCTTCGAGTACTGCAGGTCGAAATTGTCCTTTGCCGCGGCGTCGTCGAACAGCGCGGCAACCACGGTCGGGTTGTTGGCCGCGGACAGGGCCTTGGCTTCCTCGAGGGTATGCACGGGCAGGCGCAGCGGCTGCGGCTCGATCAGCGCCCCGGGCAGCTCGCCCACCATGCGCTGGAACTGCGCCCGCGCGGTCTGCAGGTTGCCCTCGGAGGTCTGGCGGGTGGCGGTGGCGCCGGCCAGCGCCGCCTCGGCCTGGGCGACGTCGGTGCGGGTGATCTCGCCCACCCGGAAGCGGTCGTTGGTGGCCTGCAGCTGGCGGGCCAGCACCTGCTCGTTGTTGATGTTCAGCGCCAGCACCTGCTGGTAGCCGATGACGCTGACGAAGGCGGTGATGGTGTCGACAAAGACCTGCTGTTCGGCGGCGATCAGGCGGGCGCGCTGGCCCATCACCTGGCTCTGCGCCCGGTTGGTGCCGGCCCGGGTCTGGCCACCGCGCCAGATCGGCTGGGTGACGATGACCTGCTGGGAGTTGGTGTTGACCGTGCTGCTGGTGGTCACCCTTCTGGAAAATGGCTGGATGAGCGGGTTCTGAACCAGGGTGGGGTTGGTGAGATCCGCGCGTCCGACATTGCCCGACACGGTGACCTGGGGCCGCCAGCCGGCCAGCGCCTGCGGCACGTTTTCGTCCACTGCCCGCAACTGGGCGCGGGCGGCCTGCAGCGAGGGGTTGTTGGAATAGGCGGCGGCCAGGGCCTCGGTCAGGGTGCGTGTCTCGGCCCGTGCGGAACCGCCCGCCGCGAGCGCGGCGACGAAGCCGATGGCGAGACGGTGGCGCAGGAACATGCTTCGACCCTCAATATTATCTGCCAGGTACATGTCGTCCGGCCGACCCGGCCACGGCAACGCACGACGTCACCATCGGTTGCGGCGGCACGCGCATGGTATCATGTGCCACAGCCATTGCCGCTTCGCCAAGATTTTGCTGCGCCCGTGTCCTTGCCAGGGGTGGAAAGCCGCGGTCAGAACACGAAGCCGGGCGCGCGGCGCAGGCCGGGCAGCACCGGGGTGGCGCAGTCGAACACGGGGCGCAGGCTGATGACCGGCGCGGTGCCGGCCCGCTCGCCCAGCACCGCCTGGCCGACCCGCCCGGTCAGGACGCGCACGCCGACCAGCCGCCCGCCGTTCGGGCTGACCTGGTCGGCGATGGCGGTGGGCAACTGCTCGAAGCCGCCCTCGATGAACACCAGGTCGTAGAGCGCCCCGGCCTGCCAGCCCGCCGCCAGCGGACCGGAGACGATCTCCACGCCGGGGGATTGCGCGCCGTTCGCCACTTGCGGCAGGACGGCGCGGGCGATGCGCAACAGGTCCTCGTTCTCCTCCAGCGCCACCACGGCGGCACCGCAGGCGGCCAGCACGGCGGTGCCGTAGCCGGTGCCGGCCCCGATCACCAGCACCCGTTCGCCCGGCGCAGGGTCGGCGAGTTGCACCAGCCGGGCCAGCACCATCGGTTCCATCAGGCAGCGCCCGTCCGGCAGCGGCACATCTTCATCGGCGTAGGCCAGCGCCGTCAGCGCCGGCGGCAGGAAACGCTCACGCGGCAGGCTCCGCATGGCGCCGAGCACGCGGCTGTCGGAAACCTTGTTGGGGCGCAACTGGCTATCGACCATGTTGCTGCGGCGGTCGGCGTAATCGATCGTGGGACGAACCATGGGGCGGACTGCGCTCGTTAAGGACCCGACATCATAGGGGCGGGACAAGCCGCCGCCAAGGCGGCCATTACCGGACGGGACAGGAGCAGTCTTGACCGCTGCGGATGGCGGCCCGATAAACGGCCACCTCAGTGCCTGGTCCGGTGGCAGAGTGGTGATGCAGCGGACTGCAAATCCGCGTATGTGGGTTCGATTCCCGCCCGGACCTCCAGCTTTTTCAATGCGTTGGTGCGCTGCTCGTTGGTGCGCAGCGGCGGCAGGCTGTGGCCGGCACTCACCGCCCTGCATGGCCGCCCGACCAGCATGGTCAGGGAGCCACCCCCGGTTCCGCAGGCTGCGGGCAGAGTGCGCCCTCTTCCTCGAGCCTGATCTCCTCCTCGAGATCGCAGGCGAAGCGGGCAAGCCCCATGAGAATTGGTTGCTCGGTGGTGACAGACGCGATGCGCCGACAATCTTCGAGTTGCTTTCGAAGCTGTTCTATACGGGATTCCATAGCGCAGTGTCTCCAACAGGCGCTTTTATTCCAGCATTCTTTTTTTTAGCGCGATCGGAACGGCCCGCGAGCGGTTTTATGGCGCAATCACCGGAATGTGATGATGCTTCTGGGTATCGCCCCCATCCCGGCCCGCTGGCTGCGGTCAGGGGGCGGATCTGCCAGCCGGTTTGGTCAATGGCAGCGTCGGGCGCCGCGCCGGCAGGGCGCGGCGCCTCCAGGCGTTACCGCTCCGGCGTCTTCAACATCTCCAGCGCTTGCCCGATCGTGAAACTCGCCGCCTTCTGGCGCGGCGGATACGCTTGGAACGTGGCGAGGAACTGGCCGACATATTGCTGCGCCGGCACCAGCAGGAAGGCGCGGTCCAACAGCCAGTCGTAATAGGTGTTGGAGGTGATCGACGCCCGCTCGTACGGATCGGTCCGCAGGTTGTAGATGTACGGAATGCGCGGGTGCTCGAACTCGTGCATCCACACCTGCAACGTTCCCTCGACCGGTTGCACCGCGAACTGGAGTTTCCAGTTGTCGTAGCGCACCCCCATCAGGTCGCCGTCGTCGGAGAAGTAGAAGAAGCTCTCGCGTGGCCCCTTCGCCGCCTGCCCGGTCAGGTACGGCACGAAGTTGAAGCCGTCGAGATGCACCTTGTAGGTCATGTCGCCGACCTTGTCGCCGGCCAGCAGCCGCTCGGTGATATCGGGCGCGCCGGCGGCGGCCAGCAGCGTCGGCAGCCAGTCGAGCTGCGACATGATCTCGTTGGAGACGCTGCCGGGCTTGATGTGGCCGGGCCAGCGCACCAGCGCCGGCACGCGGAAGGCGCCTTCCCAGTTGGAGTTCTTCTCGTTGCGGAAGGGCGTCATGGCCCCGTCCGGCCAGGTGTTCATGTGCGGCCCGTTATCGGTGCCATAGAACACGATGGTGTTGTCGGCGATGCCAAGCGCATCCAGCTTGGCGAGGATGGTGCCGACGTTCCGGTCGTGATCGATCATCACGTCGTGGTATTCGCTCTGCCAGCGCCCGGACTGGCCGACGCTGCCCGGTTTCTCATGGGTGCGGAAATGCATGTGGGTGAAGTTGACCCACACGAACACCGGCTTGCCGGCGCGCGCCTGCCGCTCGATGAACTCCGCGCCGCGGGCGGCGATATCGTCGTCGATCGTTTCCATCCGCTTGATCGTCAGCGGCCCGGTATCCTCGATCCGCTGCCGCCCGACGCGGCCCCAGCGCGGCTCCACGGTCGGGTCATCGACATCGGTGGCGAAGCTGTGCAGCACGCCGCGCGGCCCGAACTTCGCCCGGAACGCCGGGTCCTTCGGATAGTCGCGGTTTTCCGGTTCTTCCTCGGCGTTCAGGTGGTACAGATTGCCGTAGAACTCGTCGAACCCGTGCACGGTCGGCAGGAAGGGGTTGCGATCGCCAAGGTGGTTCTTGCCGAACTGGCCGGTGGCGTAGCCGAGTGGCTTGAGCAGTTCGGCGATCGTCGGGTCTTCCGGTTGCAGGCCGATATCGGCGCCGGGTAGCCCGACCTTGGAAAGCCCGGTGCGGAAGGTGCTCTGCCCGGTGATGAAGGCGGAACGGCCGGCGGTGCAGCTCTGCTCGCCGTAATAGTCGGTGAACAGCACGCCCTCATGGGCGATCCGGTCGATATTGGGCGTCTGGTAGCCCATCACCCCATGCGCGTAGGCGCTGATATTGCTCTGGCCGATGTCGTCGCCCCAGATGACGACGATGTTGGGCCTGCCGGCGGCGGTTGGCTGCGCCATCGCGGGCTGTCCCCAGATCAGCGCCGCGATCAGGGCCATTGCGACCGTCAGCGTGCGAAGCCAGCCTCGCGCTTGTCGTTGGTTCATGTCCTGCCCGATTCCTGGTGGTTGTTTCGGTGGTGTCCTACCATGAACCACGTCGGCCCCACCCAAAATACTGGCCGGGATCAAGGATTGGTGAGCCTGCCGGTTGCCACCTGGCGGCGCCGGCGGCGCCGCACCACCGCGCGATGGCGGACGCTCACCCCACCGTGCCGGCGGCGTCGCCCCCGACCAATGCCTGGCTGAAATCGCACGCCCCGCGCAGCGCCGCGGCAAAGCCGATCACCGCGGTGAAATCGCTGCCCGCCACCGCCGCGCCGTCCAGCGTGATGCCCTCGAGGACGGCCTCGCGCAGTGTCGCCCCCGACAGGTCGGCGCCGTTCAGGTTGGCACCGCTCAGATTGGCGCGCGAAAACTGGGCCGACCGCAGGTCTGCCCCCTGCAGGTTCGCTCCCGGCAGGCGTGCGCGGGAGAAATCCGTGGGCCAGGGCCGGGTGCCGCAGATCGGCATCGCCGCTGCCCGCACGCCCACCATGGCCGCGCCGTTCAGCGACGCCCGCGTGAGCGTCGCCCCGCGCAGATCGGCGGCGCGCAGGTCCGCTTCCCGTGCGTCGGCCAGCGACAGGTCGGCCATTGCCAGACGCGCCCCGCACAACAGCGTGCGCCGCAGCACCGTCCCCCGCAGCACGGCGGCATAGAGGCACGCCTCGCGCAGGTCGAACCCGCTCAGATCGACGCCCGACAGGTCCGCGCGGGTGCCGCTCTGCCCGAGGCTGTCGAGGAACAGGCGGTGCTGCATCAGCACCTCGGCCAGTTTCGTGCCGGTCTCGTCCAGCGTGCGCAGGCGCCGTGCCGCGCGCAGGTCCACGCTGGCGAACCCCACATCGTCCACCAGGGCGCCGATCATGTCCACGCCGTCGAGCCGGGTGTCGCGAAGCTGCGCCCCGCTCAGAATCGCGCCCCGCAGCCGCGCGCCGGTCAGGTTGGCCTCGGTGAGATTGGCGCCCTGCATGTTGCAGCCGGTCAGGTCCGCTTTCGAAAGGTCCACCCGCACCAGTTGGGTGCCGCGCAGGTCGGAGTCGCGCAGATCGGCCTGGCGCAGCAGCGAACTGGAAAGCCTGGCCTGGGCGAACCGCGCACCGGCGAGCGAGGCGCCGTCCAGCGAACTGCGTCCGGTTTCGGTGGTTGACCGCAATTCGCCGCCCACCGCCGCCATCAGCCGCCCTTCCCGCAGGTCCGCCCGGGTGAGGTCGCAGTTCAGCAGGCACGCGTCGCGCATCTGCACCCCACGCAGATCGGTCCCGACCAGCCGTGCCTGGGTCAGGTCGGCGCGCGTCAGATCGGCGCCGAACAGCGTGGCGCCGCTGAAATCGGTCTGGCGCAGCGCGCAGCGAACCAGGCTGGCGCCGGTCAGGTCGGCATCGCAGAGCCGCCGTCCGTTCAGGTCGACGCCGGAAAGGTCCTGGAACTTCAGCATGGCCCGCCTGCCGCCGGGCCGGCCAGCCAGGAATGCCTCGTGCCGGGCCAGGATGACCGCCAGCGGCTCGGTTTCGATGCGCTGACCGCGGTCGGACCGGCTCACGTCGTTTGCTGGCATGCGGTGAACTCCAGGCTCTCGCCCGCGCGGTTGTCCAACAGTGCCCGGGCGCCCGGCAGTGCGGTTTCATCGGCTCCGGCACGCACGGCCGATCCTCCTTGCAGGCAGGCCCACGGATCATAGCCGGGCAATTGACAACGAAAGCTGAAGCAGGGGGAAAGCTGAAGCAGGGGGGAAAGCTGAAGCCGGGCGGCATGCCCGGCACCGCACCGTCTTGCCGCCGCCCGGTCCGCCCCCCACCTTTTCGGAATGACCTATCTGGCGCATCTCCCCTGCCGCGGCGTCGTCGAACTCGCCGGCGATGACCGCGTGAGCTTCCTGCAAGGCCTGGTTTCCAACGACGTCACCCAGGCGGCTCCCGGCCGGGCCGTGTGGGCCGGCCTGCTGTCGCCGCAGGGCAAGTGGCTGTCGGATTTCTTCGTCCTCGCCGAGGGCGAGCGCCTGCTGCTGGACTGTCCGCGCGATCACGTGGCGATGCTGCTGGCCAAACTGTCGCGGTTTCGCCTGCGCGCGCGGGTGAGCCTGCGCGATGCCTCCGATGCGCTTGCGGTGCACGCCGCCTGGGGCGGCGCGCCGGACCTGCCGGGTGGCGTGATCGCCGCGCCCGATCCGCGTCTGGCCGCGGCCGGCTGGCGCATTCTCGCCCCGGCCCCGCTGCCCGCCACCGCCGATGCGGCGGCCTACGACCTGCACCGGATCGGCCTCGGCCTGCCCGATGCCCGCGACCTGGAAGCCGATAAGACGGTGCTGCTGGAGGCGGGCTTCGACGAACTGAACGGCGTGTCGTGGAGCAAGGGCTGCTACCTGGGCCAGGAACTGACCGCGCGCACCCGCTACCGCGGCCTGATCAAGCGCCGCCTGGTGCCGGTCGCGGTCGAGGGTCCGCTGCCTGCCCCCGGCACGCCGGTGCTCCGCGACGGCCAGGAAATCGGCAGCCTGCGCAGCGGGCAGGGGGCGGCAGCGCTGGCGCTGCTGCGCCTCGACGCGCTGGAGGCCGCTTCGCTGGCGTGCGGACAGGCCCGGCTCATCCCGCGCATGCCGGCCTGGATGAAGCTGCACCAGGCGGTGTCATAAGCCGGCCGCGCGCCGCCGCTATCCCCGCCGCAGTTCGATCCGCCGCCCCACCCAGTCCGGCATGGCCAGCGCCGCATGCGCCGCCGCCGCCGCCTGCAGGCGCGGCAACACCGGCGCCAGCCATGGCACGACCCTGCGCAGCCGCAGATCGACGTGGAGGAACAGAATTTCCTGCGCGGCCGCCAGGCGGCCATCGGCGATCCGGTGCATCTCATGCGCCAGATGCAGCCGCTTCCCGTCCAGACCGATAATCTGGCTGGTCACCCGCACCCGGTCGCCGAGCACCAGTTCCTGCGCATACAGCGTGTGTGTCTCGGCGGCGAACGTGCCGTGCCCGGTCGGGCGGTAGGCCGCGCCGATGCCCATGGCGTCGTAAACGGCGTCGGTGCCCTGGTCGAACAGGACCACGTAATAGGCCAGGTTCAGGTGGCCGTTGCTGTCGATCCACTCCGGGCGGACTTCGCCTTCGAAATCTGCGAAGGGGGCGGCGATCCCCTCTCCACCATGACTCAAGCTTCCGCACCGCGCGGGCACGCGCGGTGCGGAAAGCCTGTTATCAGGTCCAGTCGTCGCCGCCGCCACCACCACCGGAATCGGCCATGTCGGTGCTGGGGTCCGACCAGCCGCCGGTGTCAACGCTCGGCTGGTCGGTCCAGCCGCCGGGATCGGCAGCCGGCTGCTGCCAGCCGCCCTGGTCCACGTTGGTCCAGCCGGTCGTGTCGGTGACCCCCTTGTCCGCCCCGCCGGCGTCATACGCGCCGGTTCCGGGGGCAGCCGCGGGCGACGCCCAGGGGCTGGCCGGCGCCACCGGGATGAACTGGCTGGCCGCCGAGGTGGCCGCGCTGGCCTCACCGCCATGGCTGCCGGAGAACAGGTTCATCAGGGCGTTGCCGGCCACCATCCCGCCGGCCACACCGGCCGCCGTGGTCAGCGCGCTGCCCAGGAAACCCGAGCCGCGCTGCTGGAACATGCCGGGGCTGTAGCCCGGCGCGTATTGCGGCGGCGGCGGGGCATATTGCGGCTGCGCGTATTGCTGCGGCGGCGGCGCATATTGCGGCGGCGCCTGGCGCGCTCCGCCGCCGAACAACCCGCCCAGGAACCCGCGCGATGCCGGTTGCTGCGGCGGCTGGCCCCAGGGCGACGCACCGCCCTGCTGCGGCGCGGGCTGTTGCTGTGCGGCCAGCGCCTGACGTGCCTGCTGCAGCTCCCACTCAAGCTGCTGGATGCGGTTCTGTGCCGCCACCAGCGCGTGCTCCTGCACGAACGCCGTCTGGGTGATGCGGTAGCGGGATTCCGGATACCGGGCGAACAGGTCGGCGATCAGCGCGTCCGCCTCCCGATCGACCGGCGGCAGCGGCGGCGCGCCGCCTTGCCCGGTCCCCGGGGCGAACCCGCCGGACTGGGCGCCACCGACCCGCTCAATGAAACGGGTGATGAGGTCGCGTTCCTCGTTGGTCATGGGCCTCTCCGAGACTCCTCTAGCCGGGCCGTGTTGCCTCATTGTGCCGGCGCGTACCGCCGGCACCCGGCGATGTGGTCCGCCGCCATTACGGCTTCAAGTTAAACTCGCGAAAGACAAGCGCATGAAAGTTCGGACCGGCCGGCCCCGCTTGTGACGCTCCGGCCCGCCCCCTATGGTGCGGCGCCAAACGATTGCCCGGCCGGGACGCCATGGACACAAACATATCACTGCCCCCCGGCTCGGCCCCGCCGAGCTTCCAGGACCTGATCCTGCGCCTGCACGCCTACTGGTCGGCGCAGGGCTGCCTGATTCTGCAGCCCTACGATGTCGAGATGGGCGCCGGCACCTTCCACCCCGCCACCACCCTGCGCGCGCTCGGCCGCCGCCCCTGGGCCGCCGCCTACGTGCAGCCATGCCGCCGCCCGAGCGACGGCCGCTACGCAGAAAACCCCAACCGGCTGCAGCACTACTATCAATACCAGGTGATCGTGAAGCCAAGCCCGGCCGACGCCCAGGCGCTGCTGCTCGACAGCTACCGCGCCCTCGGCCTCGACCCGCTGCGGCACGATTTCCGCTTCGTCGAGGACGACTGGGAAAGCCCCACTTTGGGTGCCTGGGGCCTCGGCTGGGAGGTGTGGTGCGACGGCATGGAAGTGGGCCAGTTCACCTATTTCCAGCAGGTCGGCGGCATCGCGGTCGATCTGCCCAGCTTCGAGATGACCTACGGCCTGGAACGGCTGGCGATGTATGTGCAGGACGTGGAAAACGTATTCGATCTCGATTTCAACGGCCGCGGCGTGAGCTACGGCGACGTGTTCCGCCGCGCCGAGGTCGAATATAGCGGCCATAATTTCGAGCACGCCGACACCGCCATGCTGACCCGCCATTTCGAGGATTCCGAACGCGAATGCGCCGCCCTGCTGGGGCACGGGCTGGCGCTGCCGGCCTATGACCACTGCATCAAGTCCAGCCATCTTTTCAATCTGCTGGACGCCCGCGGGGTGATCAGCGTGACCGAGCGCGCCGCCTATATCGGCCGGGTGCGGGCGCTGGCGAAGGGCTGCTGCGAGTCCTGGCTCGCCGGCGAGCGGGACTGACCGATGTCCGAACTTTTCATCGAACTGTTCAGCGAAGAAATTCCGGCCCGGATGCAGGCGCGGGCCGCCGAGGAGCTTTCCCGGCTGGTCGCCGAGGCGCTGGCGCCGCTCGCCCCGTCCGATATCCGCACCTTCTTCGGTCCGCGCCGCATCGCCCTGGCGGCGACGGTGGCCCGCGCGGTGGCGGAAAGCCGCAGCAGCGAGCGCGGGCCGCGCCGCAACGCCCCGGAGCAGGCGCTGGCCGGCTTCCTGCGCAAGCACGGCGCGGCGCGCGCGCAGTTGCGCGAGGAAGGCGATTTCCTTGTCCTAGACCGGGTGGTGCCCGGCATCGCCGCCGCCGCCCTGATCGCGCGCGAGCTGCCCGGCCTGCTGCGGCGGTTTTCCTGGCCCAAATCGATGCGCTGGGGCGGCACCAGCAGCTTCACCTGGGTTCGCCCGCTACGCCGCATCCTGTGTATCCTCGACGGCGAAACCGTGCCCTTCGACCTGCGCGACGGCGCCGATAACGGCCACGGCCTGGCCAGCGGCAATCTCACCGAAGGCCATCGGTTCCTCGCCCCCGCCGCGTTTGCCGTTCACTCCTGCGCCGAATGGCGGGAGGCGCTGCGCGACCGTTTTGTCATTGTCGATGCTGCCGAGCGCCGGCGGGTCATCTGGGACGGCGTCACCCGCCTCGCCGCCGGGCACGGCCTGACGGTGGTGGACGATCCGGGGCTGCTGGACGAGGTGGCGGGACTGGTGGAATGGCCGGTGCCGCTGCTGGGTGCCATCGACGCCGCCTACATGGACCTGCCGCCCGAGGTCATGCAGGTGTCGATGCGGGTGAACCAGCGCTACTTTGCGCTGCGCGATCCGGCGGGCAATGCGGCGCAGTGCTTTGCCTTTGTCGCCAACGTGGTGGCCACGGATGATGGGCGCACCATTATTGCCGGCAATGAGCGGGTGCTGCGGGCGCGGTTTGCCGATGCACGGCATTTCTGGGACCTGGACCGTGCCGTCCGGCTCGACAGCCGGGTTGCCGCGCTGGACAAGATCACGTTCCACGCCAAGCTGGGCAGCCAGGGCGCGCGGGTGCAGCGGCTGGTCCGGCTGGCCGGCGCGCTTGCTTTCATCGTCGGTGCCGACCCCGAGCAGGCGCGACGTGCCGCGCGCCTTTGCAAAGCCGACCTCACCAGCGGCATGGTGGGCGAGTTCCCCGAATTGCAGGGCGTGATGGGCCGCTACTACGCCCTGCACGATGGCGAGGACGCCGCCGCTGCCGATGCGATTCGTGACCATTACGCACCCAAGGGCGCCGGCGATGAGGTTCCCACCCACCCGGTGGGCGTTGCCATCGCGCTGGCCGACAAGCTGGACCAGATCGCGGAATTCTTCCGCATCGGCGAAAAGCCGACCGGCTCCGGCGATCCATACGCCCTCCGCCGGGCTGCGCTGGGTATCATCCGGGTCATTCGCGACAACAGGATTCGCCTGGGCCTCGGCGACTTTCTTTCGCGCCACACGAACATTGGCCAAACGGCAGAAATTCTTGCCTTCATCGGCGAGCGCCTGCGCGTGCAGTTGCGCGCCGAAGGAGCGCGCCATGATGTGCTGAACGCCATCCTTCCAGGCGAGACCGACTACGACATCGTCCGCCTGCTCGCCCGCACCGATGCCGTCGCCGCCTTCCTCGCCACTGACGATGGCGCCAACCTGCTCGTCGCCTATCGCCGCGCCGCCAACATTCTCCGCATCGAGGAAAAGAAGGACGGCCCGCATGACGGCCCGGTGGATACAGCCCTGTTGGGCCAGCCCGAGGAACAAGTCCTCGCAGCCACGCTCGACCGGCTCGAACCAGCCATCGGGGCGGCGATCCGCGACGAGAAATTCACCGAAGCCATGGCCGATCTTGCCGTCCTGCGCCCGCCGCTCGACGCCTTCTTCGACAAGGTCACGGTAAACGATCCCGCGCCGGAATTACGCCGCAATCGTCTGCGCCTGCTCGCGCGCGTCCGCGCCGCCATGAATCTGGCGGCTGATTTCTCACGTATCGAAGGTTGAACAGGAGTCCATTCCGGCCATGACCCAGTGGGTGTACAGATTCGGTGCCGACAAGAACGAAGGCGGCGCGGACATGCGCAACCTGCTCGGCGGCAAGGGCGCCAACCTCGCCGAGATGGCCGGCATCGGCCTGCCGGTGCCGCCCGGTTTCACCATCACCACCGAAGTCTGTACTGCCTTCTACGAGAATGACAGCCAGTACCCCGCCGAGCTTGCCGGGCAGGTCAGCGGCGGCCTGGCCCATATCGAAAATTCGGTCGGCCTGAATTTCGGCGACCGTCACAAGCCGCTGCTGGTCTCGGTCCGCTCCGGTGCCCGGGTGTCGATGCCGGGCATGATGGACACCGTGCTCAATCTCGGCCTGAACGACGCCACCGTCGAGGGGCTGACCGAAGCCTCGGGGGATGCCCGCTTCGCCTGGGATTCCTACCGCCGCTTCATCCAGATGTACGGCAGCGTGGTGCTCGGCGTCGATCACCACCGTTTCGAGGAAATCATCGAAGCGGTGAAGATCGACCGCGACGTGGTCGAGGACACCGCCCTGCTCGCCCAGGACTGGCACCGCGTGGTGGACGGCTACAAGGAGATGGTGGTCGCCGAAACCGGCAAGCCGTTCCCCATGGACCCCGAGGAACAGCTCTGGGGCGCCATCGGCGCGGTGTTCGGCAGCTGGATGAACCCGCGCGCCAACACCTATCGCCGGCTGCACGACATCCCGGCCGACTGGGGCACCGCGGTCAATGTGCAGGCGATGGTGTTCGGCAACATGGGCGCCGACTGCGCCACCGGCGTGTGTTTCACCCGCGACCCCTCGACCGGCGAGAACATGTTCTACGGCGAATACCTGGTGAACGCCCAGGGCGAGGACGTGGTGGCCGGCATCCGCACGCCGCAGCCGATGGCCCGCGCCCGCGCCAAGCCGGACGAGCAGCCGATGGAAGACGTCATGCCGGCGGCCTACGCCGAGCTGATGGCCGTCCGCGACAGGCTCGAGCGCCACTACAAGGACATGCAGGACATCGAGTTCACCGTGCAGCGCGGCAAGCTGTACATGCTGCAGACCCGCAACGGTAAGCGCACCGCCGCGGCCTCCCTGCGCATCGCCGTCGAGATGGCGAAGGAAGGGCTGATCGACCAGCGCGAAGCGGTGCTGCGGGTCAACCCGGCCTCGCTCGACCAGTTGCTGCATCCCACCCTCGACCCCAGGGCGGTGCGCGTGCTGATCTCGCGCGGCCTGCCCGCCAGCCCCGGCGCGGCCTGCGGCGCCATGGTGTTCAGCGCCGACGAGGCGGAAAGCCGCGCCGGCAAGGGCGAGGCGGTCATTCTGGTGCGGGTGGAAACCAGCCCCGAGGACATCCACGGCATGCATGCCGCCCGCGGCATCCTGACCAGCCGCGGCGGCATGACCAGCCACGCCGCGGTGGTCGCCCGTGGCATGGGCCGGCCCTGCGTGGTCGGTGCCTCCGGCATTTCGGTCGATTACGGCAGCCAGACCCTGACGGCGGGCGGGCGCGTGGTGCATGCCGGCGACATCGTCACCCTCGACGGCGCCACCGGCGAGGTGTTCCTCGGCCTGGTGCCGATGATCGAACCGCAGCTGTCGGGCGAATTCGGCACGCTCATGGAGTGGGCCGACGCCAGCCGCCGGCTGAAGGTGCGCACCAACGCGGAAACCCCGCTCGATGCCGAAACCGCGCGCAAGTTCGGCGCCGAGGGCATCGGCCTGTGCCGCACCGAGCACATGTTCTTCGACCCGGCGCGCATCGGCGCGGTGCGGCAGATGATCATGGCGCCGGACGAAGCCGGCCGCCGCGTCGCCCTGGCCCGGCTGCTGCCGTTCCAGCGGCAGGATTTCATCGACCTGTTCCGCATCATGGCGCCGCTGCCGGTCACCATCCGCCTGCTCGACCCGCCGCTGCACGAGTTCCTGCCGCACGCCGAGGCCGAACTCGCCGACGTGGCCCATGCGCTGGGCACCGATGTGGAGACGATGCGCCGCCGCGCCGGTGAACTGGCCGAGGCCAATCCGATGCTCGGCCATCGCGGCTGCCGGCTCGGCGTCACCTATCCCGAAATCTACGAAATGCAGGCCCGCGCCATCTTCGAGGGCGCCATTGCGGTGGCGCGCGACAGTGGCACCGCGCCGATCCCGGAAATCATGATTCCGCTGATCGCCACCAGGAAGGAACTGGACATCACCCGCGCCCAGGTGGACCGGGTGGCGCGCGCGGTGTTCGCCGAGGCCGGCATCACCATCGAATACACCGTCGGCACCATGATCGAGCTGCCGCGCGCCGCCCTGATCGCCGACCGCATCGCCGAGATCGCCGACTTCTTCAGCTTCGGCACCAACGACCTGACCCAGACCACGTTCGGCCTGTCGCGCGACGATGCCGGCAAGTTCCTGCCCGCCTATGTCGAGCAGGGCATCCTGCCCAAGGACCCGTTCGTCTCGCTCGACATCGAGGGGGTGGGCGCACTGGTGCGCATCGCCGCCGAGCGTGGCCGGGCCACCAAGCCGGGCCTCAAGCTCGGCATCTGCGGCGAGCATGGCGGCGACCCCGCCTCGATTGCTTTCTGCGAGGAGGTCGGGCTCGACTACGTCTCCTGCAGTCCCTACCGCGTGCCGGTCGCCCGTCTCGCCGCCGCCCAGGCGGCGCTGCATGGCGGCGGCGACCGGACTGCCTGAGCCGGCTGCCGTTCCGTCCATTCCGTGCCAAGCTGGAGACCCGTTCGCATGAAATTCTGCATCGCCCTGCTCGCCGCCTTCCTGCTGCTCGCCGGCACCGCCGAGGCGCAGATCAATCCATTCAAGGGCAACAAGAGCGCCCCGCGCCTCGATGATTCCGACCTGCCGCTGCTGGAGCAGGCCGGGCAGAAGCTGCTCGGCCACGCTGCGCCGGCCAAGGGCGCCAGGGAGAGCTGGACCAACGACGCCACCGGCAACGCCGGCACGGTGGCTTATGTCGGTCCCACCAGCCGCAGGGTTGGTGGCGTGACCTATGCGTGCCGCCGCCTGAAATACAGCGTCACGCTGAAGCTGCGTCCGACCCCCCGCACGACCACGGTCGCCTGGTGCCACCTGCCTGACGGCACCTGGAAGATGAATTAGCCGGCTTCGCCCTTAAGTAATGGGTTCCAAGGGGCCACCGCCCCTTGGCGGGGTCCAGGGGCAGCGCCCCTGGCCTTGCTTCCTTGCCGACTGAAGGTCCCCATGATCAGCCGAGACACCCGCGTCAACGCCCTGATCGGCACCGGCCATTTCCTGTCGCATTTCTACGTGCTCTGCCTGCCGCCGATGTTCCCCTACTGGCAGCGGGCCTTCGGGGTCAGCTACGCGCAGCTTGGCCTGACCGTGGCGCTGATGTCGGGCATTACCGCGCTGCTGCAGACGCCGGTGGGGTTTCTGGTCGATCGCCATGGCGCCCGCCGCTTCCTGGTCGGCGGCACGCTGGTGATGACGCTGACCATCGCCGGCATGGGGCTGGCGACCGCGTTCTGGCAGGTGTTGCTGCTCGCCGCCTTGTCCGGGGTCGGCAACTCGGTGATCCACCCGGCCGACTACGCCATCCTGTCCGGTTCGGTGGACCGGACGCGCATGGGCCGCTCGTTCGCCCTGCACACCTTCAACGGCAATCTCGGCTTCGCGCTTGGCCCGCCGGTGATCATCGCGCTGTCGAACGCGCTGGGCTGGCGCAATGCCCTGATCGTGGCCGGGCTGGTGGGCGTTCCGCTGGTCGCCGCCATCCTGCTGCAGAGCCGCGTCCTGGTTGACCAGGCGAGGCCCGCATTGGCCCGCGGCGCCCCGGCGCTGTCCGGCCGGCAGGTGCTGATGACGCGCACGATGCTGTTTTTCTTCGCCTTCTTCATGCTCAGCGCGATGGCCGGCGCCGGCATCCAGGCCTGGGTCATCACCGTGCTGCACCAGGTCAACGGCATGGATCTGGCGGTCGCCTCCTCGGCGCTCACCGGCTACATGATCGGCGCCACCGGCGGCACGCTGGTGGGCGGCTACGCGGCCGACCGCATCCGGCGCCACCTGACCTTCGCCGCCGTGCTGACCACGGCTTCGGCCCTGCTGGTGCTGCTGATCGCCGTTATCCGGCTGCCGGACATGGCGGTGCTGGCGCTGCTGTTCCTGTCCGGTCTGGCGCTCGGCGCCAGCCGCACGCCGCGCGACATGATGCTGAAGGACGCGGCGCCGCCGGGCCAGATCGGCAAGGTGTTCGGCTTCGTGAGTGCCGGTCTGCCGCTGGGTGCCGCGGTCACGCCGGTGCCGTTCGGCTTCCTGATCGACCAGGGGCGCCCCGAACTTGTGCTTGTGCTGGTGGCGGCGCTGCTGCTGCTGAGCTTGCTGTTCGCCGGCTCGGCCCGCGGCAGCGCCCTGGCGGCACCGCTGCCCGCGGCAGCGGAGTAACCGCCGCCGTTCAGTGCACGAGCGAGGCGAGCATCTCCTGCTGGTGCACCGCCGCGATCGCCACCTCGCGGTCGCCGGCCACCGCCATCGGGGTGCCGTCGGCGGCGTGGATGGCATAGGCCATGGCGCCGTTCATCATCACCGGCTTGACATAGGCGATCTGCGAAACGCCCAGCCGGGCGAGCTGCTCAATGGACAGATGGCGAATATCGATTGATTCGGCGGGCGGGCCGCCGGTCCGGTTGGACGAAGGAATGGTCATCTGCGTTCTCCTGGGGCGTCGGATGCGATGTGCTTTCAGCGTTCCGGTCTGCCGTCCACCACCGCCGAGCTGCCGTTCCCCGGCTTGCGGATCTGGATGGTCTTGACCCGCGTCTCCGGCTGCGGCCGGGCGAGATCGACGTGCAGCAGGCCGTTGTCCAGCCAGGCGCCGCGCACCTCGATGCCTTCCGCGAGGACGAACGCCCGCTGGAACTGCCGCGCGGCGATGCCCCGGTGCAGGAACACCCGGCCTTGCGAATCATCGGTCTGCCGGCCGCGGATCACCAGCTGGTTGTCTTCCTGGGTGATCTGCAGATCGTCCATGGTGAACCCTGCCACCGCGAGGGTGATGCGCAGCCCGGTCTGACTCATCTGCTCGATGTTGTAGGGCGGATAGCCGTCCGACGAAGCCTTGGAGGCCCGCTCGAGCATCTGCTCGAGATGGTCGAAACCGAGAAACAGCGGGGACGCGAACATGCGCGTGGTCACGATGGCCTCCTCCTGAGAGCGAAGCGATGGCGGGCCCCGGAAGTGGCAACCCGTCGCAACATCATTTTGGCACCCGCACGCAGTGTTGCAAGAGTGCGCGGACGTTGATCCTGCGGCACCGCGCCGCTACATGGGAAGCATGGACGCTGCACCCCTCGCGGTCCCCCCGGCCGCCGCCCTTCAGGTCATCCCCGCTCTGGCCGATCCCGACAGCGCCGAGCTGTTGTCGATCCTGGTCGCGCCGAACCCGGTGCTGAAGGCGCGCTGTCGCCCGGTCCAGACCGCCGACACCGAGCAGGTGCGCGCGCTGCTGCCGCGCATGTTCGCCAGCATGTACAAGGCGCCCGGCATCGGCCTGGCGGCGCCGCAGGTGGGCGTGCTGCTGCGCCTGTGCATCGTCGACCTGATGGCCGACAACAAGCGCACGCCGATCGTGATGATCAACCCCGAGGTGATCGCCGAGAGCGACGATCTTGCCAGCCGCGAGGAAGGCTGCCTGTCGCTGCCTGGCCAGTACGCGCAGGTTGTGCGTCCCGCCCGGGTGAAGGTGCGGTTTACCGACGAAACCGGCGGCCGGCGCGAACTCGAGGGCGAGGGCCTGCTCGCCGCCTGCCTGCAGCACGAGATCGACCACCTCGACGGCGTGCTGTTCGTGGACCACCTGTCCGTGCTCAAGCGCAACATCCTGCTGCGCCGGCTGGCCAAGGACCAGCGGCAGAAAGGGCGGTAGGAGGCGGCACGCATGCGCCTCGCCTACATGGGCAGCCCGGCCTTCGCGGTGCCGGCGCTGCACGCGCTGTACGCGGCCGGGCATGACATCGTGGCGGTGTATTGCCAGCCGCCGCGACCCTCCGGGCGCGGCCATGCGGTGCACCCCTGTCCGGTGCACGCGGCGGCCGACGCGCTCGGCCTGCCGGTGCGCACGCCGGCCCGGCTGCGCCGCAACGAAGCCGAGCACGCCGCCTTCGCCGCACTCGGCCTCGAGGTCGCCGTGGTCTGTGCCTACGGGCTGATCCTGCCCCCGTCCATCCTCGCCGCGCCGCACCGCGGCTGCCTGAACATCCACGCCAGCCTGCTGCCGCGCTGGCGCGGCGCCGCGCCGATCCAGGCGGCGATCCTGGCCGGCGATGCCGAAACCGGCGTGACCATCATGCAGGTGGAGGAAGGGCTGGACACCGGCCCCATGCTGCTGCACGAGGCGGTGCCGATCACGCCGGACACCGACGCCGCCATGCTGCACGACGCGCTGGCGGCAATCGGCGCCCGCCTCATCCTGCGCGCGCTGGACGAGGTGCGGCCGCCCGTCCCGCAGCCGGCGGAGGGCGCCACCTACGCCCCCAAGCTCGCGCGCGAGGACGGCAGGATCGACTGGACGGATACCGCCGTTGCCCTGGACCGGCGGGTGCGGGCACTCAACCCCTGGCCGGGAACCTTTTCTGTCCTCGACGGCGAAACGCTGAAAATCCATTCCGCGCAGCCGGAACGCGGCACCGGACCACCGGGCACCGTGCTGGACGATGCCCTTCTCGTGGCCTGCGGAGAGGGCGCGCTGCGGCTGACGCGGGTGCAGGCGCCGGGGCGGGCGGCCATGGATGCCAAAGCTTTTCTTCGCGGGCGGCCGACGCCGGCCGGGACGATGCTGGGGTGAGCCGGGGCGTTGCCCCGGACCCCACCAAAGGCTTCGCCCTTGGAACCCACCAGGAGCCGTTGGCCCCTGGACCCCGGAAGACCCGTTACGCTCTGCTGTTGGAATATGACGGCACCGGCTTTGTCGGCTGGCAAATCCAGGCTGTTGGGCTGTCGCTTCAAGGTATCCTCGAAGCCGCCGCGGGAAAATTGGCGGGTGGGGCGCACGTGCCCAGCATCGTCGCCGGACGCACCGACGCCGGCGTGCACGCCGAAGGCCAGGTCGCCCAGATCGACCTGCCCACCGCCTACCCGCCCGACCGCCTGCGCGACGCGCTCAACTTCCACCTCAAGCCGCATCGGCTGGCAGTGGTGCAGGCCGCCGTGGCGCCGCCGGACTGGAACGCCCGCTTTTCCGCCACCGGCCGCGCCTATCGCTACCGCATCCTCAACCGCCGCCCACGGCCGGCGCTGCTGGAAGGACAGGTCTGGCACGTCGAGCGCCACCTCGACGAAGCCGCCATGGCGGCGGCGGCATCCAGCCTGCTCGGCCGGCATGATTTTTCCTCGTTCCGCGCCAGTTCCTGCCAGGCGAAAAGCCCGGTGCGCACCCTCGACCGGCTGGAAATCGCCCGCCACGGCGACCTGCTGGAAATCATCGCTGAAGCGCGCAGCTTCCTGCACCACCAGGTGCGCAACATGGTCGGCACCTTGAAGCTGGTGGGCGAGGGGGCCTGGCCAGTGCAGCGGGTCGCCGTCGCCCTGGCTGCCCGCAACCGCTCGGCCGCCGGCCCGACCGCGCCGCCGCAGGGGCTGACCATGACCGCGGTGTGCTATCCCAACGATCCGTTCGGGGGGTGTCGGTAAGCGATCCGTGCCACCGGACGTCTGCCAGGCGGCCGGCCTGTCGCCGGATGCTCACGATCGGTGCGACGCGCCTGCGGGGGGCAGATAGAACGGCACGAAGATCAGGACCAGCCCCACCATGACGAGGGTCCAGCCATACCTTGCTGCGCGGTCGGGGAAATACCGCGCGATCGCGTCGACCACCCGGGCGAGATTGCGCAGCAGACCCGACCAGGCCTCCACCTTGCCGCCGGCCCTGATCCGGCTCTGCACGGCGCTCCAGGCGATCAGGCAGATCCCGACCACGAGAATGATGCAACCCAGAACGAACAATATGACCTGTTCGGCTTCGTTCATTGTCGAGGACTCCCTTCAACGCCAGTGGCCGTAAAGCTGAAACGCCGACCATTGCTGCGGATGAAACCGGCGCGGCCCGAACCAGAGGACGCGGCGGCGCAAAGCGACCTGCTGCGCCCGCTGCAGCGCCCGTATCTTCGAAAGACCTCCCTTCCAGCTGCGGTAGAAGGTTTCGGTCAGGCAGACACCCGCGTCTTGCACGATGTAGTGCAGGCTGGAGAGAACCGCAGATGCGCCAGCCAGCAGGAAGGCGTGGGTCAAACCTGCCATTTCGTCGCCCGTCCCGTATCGCGCCTCTCCGGAATCGCAGGCGGACAGCGTCACCAGCGTGGCCCGGACCCGAAATCCGCTCATGATCTCGATCGCAGTCAGGTCCTTGTCGGGTGCGGGCTTGCCGGCCATGGCCAGATAGCTTCGCAGGCCGCTGTCGGGCATTGGCTCGCCCGCCGCGTCGGGCACGATCCCGTGGCATGCGATATGGACGACGCTCCAGCGATCCTGCCCGGTGCCGATTTCCTCCCGCAGGCGCTGCTTGGTCGCCTCCTCGCCCAGCACCACGCCGTGCGAGGGGAACAGCGGCGCAATCTTTCGCTTGGCGAGGCTTTCGAACAGCAGCAGATCCGGGTGCGGGCCGTCCGCGCCGACGATGTTGGTGGTGGCCGCGAACACCAGGCAATTGTCCGGCCGTCCCGGGTCCTTTCTCACCCACCATCGCAAAGCGCTCGCCGACGGTGCGATCACCAGCGCGTTGCGTTCGATCAGGTATCGTTTGCCGTCATGCAATCCCGCGAAGGGAAGATTGTGCAGCGGCCCATGCGGCACGATGCACAGGCCGATGCCTTCGGGCACGTGATCGAGCAACGGGCGTATCAGCGCATTATACAACCCGCCGGCGATGCGATCGAATTCCCGAGGCGGCCGGTTGCTGGTTTCTTGCCGAAGCGCATTGACCTGTTCCGTGAGCGCCTGCGGCCGGATCGTCAGCCGTATCACCGTCGGCTGCGGCACGTCCCTCGCGACGATAAAGGCCAGCACGGCGTCGTGCTCCGCCTCGATATAGTATTCGACCAGCATCGGAACTTCATCATCCAGCAAAGCCCGGGCTTCTGCCAACGTGATCGTCTGTTGCCTGCGGAACGCCACGTATTCCGGGTGACGCGTCGCCATGTCGGTCCAGATCCCGTCCAGCCGGCGGAACGCCATGGTGGCGTCGTAGGACGCCGCCAGGGCCGGCGCCCGCAAGGCCAGTTGTCCGACGCGCAGCAGTTCGTGCTCCTCCTCGAGGAGCGGCTCCTCCGCGGGTTGGAGCAGGCCGAGTGGCAGGTAGCGCAGCACGGTGATGAGGATGCGCCATCTTGTCTTCTCGGCGGTCTCGAAGGCCTCGGCGGCGCGTTCGGGGTACGACGCTGCCGAGGCGGCGCAGCACGCGATAAGCGACTCGTAGATCCAACCGAGCGTCTTGAGCAGCTCCAGGCTGGTGCGCTCCGCCCTGAATGAGGTTCGGAAGCGGTCGAGTTCGGCCGCCGCGGCCGACAGGTGCGGGTAGGCTTCTTCCTGCTTCCCCTCGCGGCTCAGCAGATCGCCCAATGTTCCCAAACTCAGCAGGTAAGCGCGCGGCTCCGGTGCCTGCCACCGCCGGCTGGCCGCGATGGCCCGTTCAAGCCAGATCCTGGCCTGTTCGCTCTGCCGGTGCTCGAAGAGCTGGGTGCCGTAGTTCGACGCGATGCGTGCTTCGTGCAGCGGTTGCTGGCTGCCGGTGTTCGGCGCCAGTGACCAGGCTTCCTCGAACAGCCGGCCGGCCTCCGGCCACCGTTCGCCGCGACTGCAGAGCACGGCAAGATTGACCAGGGTGCCGATCAGCGCTTCCGGCTCGTTGAGCGTCCGACCGACCCGGGCGGCCCCTTCGAGCAGTTCGGCTGCCCGCTTCAGCCGCTCCGCGGCTGCCGGCTTCCGGCCGCTGAGCTTATCCCAATCCGCCCATTCGATGCAGACCGCGCCCAGATTTGCCTGATCGCGCGCCCATTCGGACAGCAGCCCCAGCCTGCGTTCGGCGTCCGCCGCGCGGGTGAACCACTGCTCGGCATCTTCGTAATGGTCGTGACCAAGCGATATGCTGATGCGCCCGCCCAGATTCCAGATGTCACAGGTGATGCGGTCGTCCGGAAAGCCCGCGATGAGCAGCCGCGCACCCTCGAAAATCTCCTGGACGATTTCGATGTCTTCTCCCGAATCGTGATTTTCGAGCAGCGTATTGGCCCAGCGCATGAGCGCCGCCGCCGACCAGTAGCGGGCCCGCGCAGCGGCGGTCTGCTCATAGGTCCAGGAGCCCCAGCCAGCCTCGTCCAAATGCGGCCTGACCCGCTGCTGCAGGAAGCTTATCGCCTGGACCTCTTTTCCGCTCGCCAGTTCCGGTTCGGCGGCCAGCAGGTTGACGCGACGCGCGCGCCCGACAAAGGGAATGAACGTCACGGCATAGGTGTAGGCTCGCGCCTCGGTTTGTCGGACAGCGTCCCTGTCCCCTTGCCGCACCTGTTCCGCGTGCAACGCGCCCAGCCGTTGCAGCTCGCGGCCGATTTCATCAACCACCAGCCCGGCGAAATCGCGCGCCAGATCCACCGATTGCGTGCTCAGTGCCATCATCACGCATTGCAGCGACACCACCGACAGAAACGTCTGCCCGGCCTTGGTCGCCTGTGCGAGCAGCGGGTAGGCGCCCTGCAGCGCTGCGCGGGCATCGTCCGGCCGGTTGCCGCCGATCGCGGCCATGGCTTGCTTGAGGAGACCGTCGATTTCGGCGATCGCCCCGCCGCCGGCCGCTGGCGAACCCGTCAGGTCCACGTTACCGCCCTCCCGAACCGGAGCGCCATGATGTCCGCAGTTCACATCGATTTCAGACTGCGATGCAAGCTTTTCCTTCCGTGCCATGGCCGATCACACCGTGGCGCTACCGGAACCATCCCGGCCGGCGCCGCGGTTCGCCGCTTCGGAGGCAACCATCAGCCAGCTTCGGTACGCCACGCAGGGCCACTCCAGGTCGAACCCACTCCCCCGAACCGCGCGCCCCTGCAAGTGACGGGAAGCGGAAGGGGGTAGCCCATCAAATGGCGCGATCCCTCTCAGTAATTCATGCTGGCGACCCGTGACCAGACCTTGCCCGCGCTGAAGGACACATTCCCGCCCGTCCGCCGGCAGGCCCATTGCCGATCATGCGCAGGCTCGCTACATGACATCAAAGTGACAAAGCCGATGCACTCGCTGAGCTGCGGGAATCCGATCAGCCATGTTGTCGGCGGTCAGGTTCTGTGCCAGCCATATCCGGGGACCGGCGGTTAGAGGGGAACGCTAATGGCGAACGACGCGCTTCAATCCATCGGTGGAAAGTCGGTCAAGGAAGAGCACGACGCGCTTATTGAACAGATCAATTTGATTGACAGTCTGCTGCGCGTTAACCCTCAAGATAAAGGACAGATAATAGATTCTGTAAGGGGGTTGCTCGAAACTTCCGGAGTCCACTTCCAGCATGAAGAGCTTATTATGGCGGAGACGAATTATGGTGAATTTTTGATGCACAAGCGCGATCACGATTATCTTAGAACAAGCCTAACTGCATTTCTCGAGTCTGCTGAGCATAATGGAGTTCCAGTATTAAATGACATCGGAATCAATCTGCGAAGCTGGCTGGAATTCCACATAAGTAAGTTTGACAATTCTTATATTGAATTCCTGACAAGACGGGATCAAGAGCTGCAACGCACAACGCCCGCAAGAAACTGACCAGCCCCGACGCCAACCGCAGGCGAATGCCGCGGCCTGAGAGTTTGCAAAGGAATGCCCGCAAGCCGCCGAACGATGACGGAAAACTCAGTGATGTCAGCGGGCGTTCTTTTTCAAGTTCGATTGTTTTTCAGGCTCTGAGTGGGGACGCCGGTTTGCACCGAACCGTGGGGGATAGTTGGCAAGCAAGGGTGGATAAGCGAAGCGTCTTCCGCCTCTTGCCTGTCACCGGCCCCGCCCGGGCGCTGCCGCCGGTCTGCAAAGCCCCCCGAACCGCCCCGCCTCACCCCGCCGAGCCCATGACCCCCGCCAGGAAAAGCCCCAGCGCAAAATCCAGCCCCACCAGCGCCAGCGCCGGGCCGCCGGGAATCGCCAGTGCCAGCCCGGTCGCATACCATTCCAGCCACAGCGCCCAGCCGGTCGCCACCAGCCAGACGGTCTGCGACAGCAGATCGGGCAACTCCACCAGCGATGCCAGTCCGGCGGTCACCAGCATCAGGTACTGGACCACGTTGCACCAGTTCCACACGGCGATGAACCGCGGCCACAGCGCGGCGCGGCCCATCGTGCCGGCCAGCCGGTGCGACAGCAGCGCGAACCCTACCCAGCCGATCACGTAGCCGAGGAGATCGCGGATCAGACCCTCCGCCGCGTCCGGCGGCAGCCCTTCCTCCGCCCAGTCCAGCAGGTGCAGGCACAGGAAGGCCGGCAGGCACACCGCAATCGCCCAGAAGCTGCGCGCCGCCACCGCCATTTCGGCTTCGGGCGGGGCGGCGATCAGCAGCAGCCCGTCCGCCCGCCCGCGGGCCAGCAGGAAAGCCCCGTGCAGGGCGGTCCCCAGCCGCGCCGTCATGGCGTCGGCACCTCCGGCAGCGCGGTCAGCAAATGCGGCCCGAGCGAAAGCAGCCCGGCGCCGAGATTCACCACGACCACCAGCACCACCGCCCGCCACGCGCTCAGCCGCAGCCCCACCCGCGCCACGAACCAGTCCAGCACGATGCTGTAGGTCAGCACCGCCAGCACCCCGAGCGTTACCGCCGCATGATCCGAAAACCCGGCCGCCGCCAGCGATCCCATCAGCATCAGTGTCGCACCGAGCGCCAGCAGCATCACCCAGCGCGTCCAGTTGAAGGCGGTGGCATAGCGCAGCCATTCCCGCTCCCGCCCGAACAGCCTGGCCATTGCTTCCGACAGCACCGGCGGCGCCAGCAGGGCCACCAGCCCGCCGAACAGCGCCGCCAGATCCTCCGGCCGGGCGCCCGACACCACGTCGAGCACCGCCCCCACCAGCGGAAAGGCGAGCAGCGGGGCAAAACTGTTCAGGAAAGCCTGCCTTGTGCCGCCGAACTGCCGCATGCCTTCCGCCCGCAGCAGCGCCAGCTGCAGAATGCCCAGCAGCAGATGGCCCCCAGGTTCGCTGTCCCCGCGATCGCTCATGGCAGGAACGCGGCGAGCACGGCGCGGTAGATGCGCGCGAGTTCGCGCAATTCGGCGACCGGCACGCATTCGTCCACCTGGTGCATGGTGCGGCCGACCAGACCGAATTCGGCCACCGGGCAGAGCGGCGCGATGAAGCGCGCATCCGAGGTGCCGCCGCGGGTGTCCAGCCCGGGTTCCAGCGCCGTCACCGCGCGCACGGCGGCGACCAGCCGCTCCACCGCCGGCCCCGGGGTGGTCAGGAAACTCTCGCCGCTGATGGTGACGTCAAGGTCGAAGCGCCCGGCGTGCTGCGCCAGCACCGCGCGCAGCCAGGCGGTCAGCGACGCACCGGTGTGGCGGTCGTTGAAGCGGATGTTCAGCAGCGCCCGCGCCGCCGCCGGGATGACGTTGCCGGCCGGGTTGCCGACATCGACGCTGGTGATCTGCAAGGTGGATGGCTCGAACCAGTCGCTGCCGGCATCCAGCGGTGCGGCGGTCAGCGCCGCCAGCGCGCGCACCAGCCGGTGCACCGGGTTGTCGGCCCGCTGCGGATAGGCGGAATGGCCCTGGATGCCGTGCACGGCGATGCGCGCGGTCAGGCTGCCGCGCCGGCCGATCTTGATGGTCTCACCCAGCCGGCCCGGGTTGCTCGGCTCGCCGACCAGGCAGAAATCCGGCATCTGCCCGTTTGCCACCATCCAGTCGAGCACCCGCACGGTGCCGTCCACCGCCAGCCCTTCCTCGTCGCCGGTGATCAGCAGGCTGATCGACCCGCGCGGCGGACCGGCCTGCAAATGGGCGGCGCAGGCGGCCACGAAGGCGGCGATCGCGCCCTTCATGTCGCAGGCGCCGCGGCCGTACAGCACGTCGTCGCGCAGCTCGCCGGCAAACGGCGCCGCACTCCACGCCCCGGCGCCCGCCGGCACCACATCGGTGTGCCCGGCAAAGCAGAAATGCGGCCCCGCGGTGCCGATCCGGGCGAACAGGTTCTCGATGTCGCCGAATCGCAGCCGCGTCACCGCGAAGCCGAGACGGGTCAGGGCGTCCGCCAGCACATCCTGCGCCCCGGCATCGGCGGGGGTCACCGAGGCGCAGCGGATCAGCGCCTGCGCCAGAGGAAGCGGATCGGTGTTCAATCCCGGAGCAACTCGTTGATGGAGGTTTTCGCCCGCGTACGTTCGTCCACCCGCTTGACGATGACCGCGCAGGACAGCGACGGGCCGGGCGAGCCGTCCGGCAGGTTCTTGCCCGGCAGGCTGCCCGGCACCACCACCGAATAGGCCGGCACGCGGCCGAGGAACACCTCGCCGGTACTGCGGTCGATCACCTTGGTGGTGGCGCTGATGAACACCCCCATCGACAGCACCGAGCCGCGCTCCACGATCACCCCTTCGACCACCTCGGAGCGGGCGCCGATGAAGCAGTCGTCCTCGATGATCACCGGGGCGGCCTGCAACGGCTCCAGCACGCCGCCGATGCCCACCCCGCCCGAAAGATGACAGTTGCGGCCGATCTGCGCACAGCTGCCCACCGTGGCCCAGGTATCCACCATGGTGGCGCGATCGACATGGGCGCCGACATTGAGGAAGCAGGGCATCAGCACCACGCCGGGCGCGACATACGCGCTGTGGCGCACCACTGCCCCCGGCACGACGCGGAATCCGGCCTGCTGGAAGCGCGGCGCGTCCCAGCCGGCGAACTTCAGCGGCACCTTGTCCCATACCGGCGCCCCGCCGGCGCCCGGCATGAGCACCGGATCATTCAGCCGGAACGAAAGCAGCACCGCTTTCTTCAGCCATTCGTTGACGCGCCAGCCCTGGGCGGTCGGTTCGGCAACCCGCGCCTCGCCCTGGTCGAGCAACGCCAGCACCCGCTCGACCGCCGCGCGCGGCTCCCCTTCGGTGGCCGGGCCAAGCTGGTCGCGGCGCTCCCACAGAGCCTCGATCGTGGCCTGGAGCGGGTGATCGGTCATGTCGGCGGCGACTCCTCTGCGCGACGGTCGCGCGTTCCGGCCGGCATGCCGGCTGACGGGGTCGGACCATGCGCAGCCGCCGGAAGGGAGTCAATCGCGGTCGCGGCGAGGCCTGCGAGGCGGCCACAATAACATTATTTTTACTGACGGCGCGCCAAGATGCACGGGCGGCAGCCACCGATTCTTACCGCCAGCCGGTGGCGGCGGATCGCAATCGCCGCAACGCCGCCGCCGCCGCCGCCGTCCGCAAAGAGGGATCATGCCGCGTTCGCAGACAAGCCGAAAGCCAAGCCACACGGCCATGGATGAGGCGACCCGGGTCCGCATGGGGGCAAACACCGGTTCCACGCCGGATATGCTGATGGAGTTGGCGACCGATCCCGAGGCGACGGTGCGCGCCGCGGTAGCGATGAACACCCGCACGCCGATCGAGGCCGATCGCCTGCTGGCTCTCGACGGTGACGAGCAGGTTCGTTCGGTGCTGGCCGGCAAGCTGGCCGGCAAGCTGGCGAGCACGCTGCCCGATCTGCGCGCCGCCGATCGCGCGCGGCGGCAGAAGCCGACGCTTGATATCCTGGCGAAACTGGCCGCTGACGATGCCGTGGTGGTGCGCACGGCCTTGAGCGAGGCGGTCAAGGACATGCCGGAAGCGCCCCACACGCTCATCATTCAGTTGGCGCAGGATGAAGCGGTGCCGGTGAACACCCCGGTCATCCGCCAGTCGCCGGTGCTGACCACCAACGACCTGCTGCAGTTGCTGGGCAACGCCTCGAACCGATCCGCCGCCATCGCCAATGCCGTGGCCGGCCGCGCCGGGCTGAACGCCACCGTGGCCGACGCGGTCGCCTGCTCCGCCGATGCCACGGCGATCTCGACCTTGCTGGCCAACCACTCCGCCACCATCCGCGCCGCCACCCTGCAGGCGCTGGCCACCGCCCGCCGGCCCGACTGGCAGCAATTGCTGACCGACCGGCCGGGCCTGCCGGCCGCATTGTCGGAGTTCCTGACCGGCCGTCCGCGGGTCCCCGACCTGACCATCAATGAGGCCATCTGGCAGGTTCGCAATCTGGCCAGCCGCGGCGGGCTGGATGAGCCGGCGCTGCTCGCCGCGGCGAGCCGCGGCCAGGAGAACATGGTCACTGCCATGCTGGCGGTGGCCGCCAACGTTTCGGCCGAGGTGGTGAAATGCGCCGTCACGCTGCGCGACGCCAAGGCGTTGGTAAGCCTGGTGTGGCGTGCCGGATTCTCGATGCAGGCCGCTGTCCCGCTGCAGATTCTCCTGACCCGGACCCCGCCGGGTTCGGTGCTGCGGGGCGGCCCCGGGGGGAGCTTTCCGCTCGTGCCGGAGGAGATGTGCTGGCAGATCAACGTGCTGCAAAGCATGGCGCGCTGAAGGGGCGAATGAATGCCGGTGCCGCGCTGGTCTGGTCTGAAAGCAAGCATGGTTCCAGCGCGCATGGCTGACCGGGCGCGATCGCCGCGCCGGCTGCCAGGGCGTGACGTCCTGCCGCGTTCGGCCCGCATCGGGGGGTTCGGCTGACCATGAAACGGGCATCCACCGACCACGACCCCGCGCTACTGCCGCAGTTCCGGCGAAGCGGCGCCGCGCCGGCGGCGGATGGACCGCTCGACGACCGGCTGCGCAGCGCGCTGCTGGACAGCCGCAACCGCTGGCGCGATCTGGTCGCCCTGTCCGCCGACATCGCCTTCGAAACCGATGCCTGGGGGCGGTTCGTGTTCATCTCGCCGGATCCGGCGCTGGGCTGGCCGGCAGCCACATTGCTCGGCCAGCCGGCGGAGCTGCTGCTGGCGGATGCCGGCGGCACCACCGGCTTCAACCCGTTCCGCACCACCAGCGCGGTGCGCCGCCGCCCGGCCTGGCTGAAGCGGCCGGATGGCAGCGCCATCTGCCTCGTCTTCGCCGCCGCTCCGCTGACCGACGGGGAGGGGCGGATCATCGGCGCCCGCGGCATCGGCCAGGATACCACCGAGCAGGACGGCGACGACACCGCGATGGCGGCTGCGCTGCGGCGCGGCGAGGTGCTGGAGCACATCCTGTGGCGCATGCGCCAGGAAGTGCTGGCCCCCAGGATGATGGAAATGGCGCTGACCGCGCTCATCTCCGCGCTCGGCGCCGAGGGCGCGGCGGTGCTCGACGTGCTGGGAGACGGCAACCGGCCCGCCATGCTCTACCAGACCGGCAGCTCGCTGCCGGTGGTGCAGCACGCCGCCCTCAGCGCGCTGCACATCGAGAGCACCGAACCACAGGTCGCGATGGCGCCGGACGGGCGCAAACTGCTGGTCTGCACCACCCAGACCCGGTTTGCCGAACAGACCGGGCTGGCGCTGTGGCGCATTCCCGGCAGCCGCGACTGGGACAATGATGAGCGCCTGCTGGTATCCTCGGCCACCGGCATCATCCGCGTGATCCTGGACCATGACAGCATCCAGCGCGAAATGGCGCGGCAGGCCCGCACCGATCCGCTGACCGGGCTGCTCAACCGCCGCGCCTTCATGGACGAGCTGACGCGCCGGCTCGACCGGCTGGACCGCGAGGGTCTGCCGGGGACGCTGATGTTCGTGGACCTCGACCACTTCAAGCAGCTCAACGACAAACGCGGCCACGATTCGGGCGACACGGCGCTGTGCGTCACCGCCGAACTGCTGCGCGACACCGTGCGCCCGGCCGACCTGGTGGCGCGCCTCGGTGGCGACGAATTCGCCCTGTGGCTGGACGGCGCCGACGACCTCGCCGCCGCCGAGCGGGCCGAACACCTGCGCACCGCCGGGCCGCGCGCGCTCGCCTCGGTCAGCGAGGGCACCGGCATGCCGCTGACCCTGTCGATCGGCATCGCCACCCGCTGGCCCTGCCGCGGCGAGGACATCGAGACCGTGCTGCACCGCGCCGACCAGGCGATGTACGAGGTCAAGCGCAACGGTCGCGGCCATTGGCGGGTTGCGCATCCGGAGAACGGGTGACCCGGCTCGTGCCGCCGCGGACCGTCTCGCTGCCACCAGCCTGCCTGGCGGGCAGCACGCAGGCTGATGAGGCTGCCCGTGTGCGCCTGGGCGCGAGCACGGACTCGCCGCCCGATCTGCTCGCCGCGCTGGCCACCGACCCGGCGGCGACGGTGCGCGCCGCAGTCGCGCTGAACAGCGCCGCGCCGGCCGACGCCGATCGCATCCTCGCCCTTGACCGCGATGAGCGGATTCGCACCCTGCTGGCGCGCAAGCTGGCCAGCCTGCTGCCCACCCTGAAGCTCGCCGAGCGCGACCGTTTGCAGCAGCACGTGCTGCTGGTGCTGGCATCCCTGGTCGAGGACGAAGCGGTGCGGGTGCGCGCCGCCGTTGCCGACGCGGTCAAGGACATGCCGCAGGCGCCGCGCGAGATCATCCTCCGGTTGGCAAACGACCGGGCGGTGCCGGTGAGCGAGCCGGTCATCCGCCTGTCGCCGCTGCTGACCACCGAGGACCTGCTGAAGCTGCTCGCCGCCGCCCCGAATACCGCCGCCGCCACCGCGGTCGCCTGCCGCAGTGGTGTCAACGAGACGCTGTCCGACGCGGTGGCGGCTTCCTCCGACACCGGCGCCATAGCCGCCCTGCTGGCCAACCATTCGGCCGCCATTCGCGAGGCCACGCTGGACGCGCTGGTCGCCAACGCCGCCGAGCGGACCAGTTGGCACGCGCCGCTGGTCCGCCGGCCGCACCTGTCGTCGGCGGCCTCCCGCGCCCTGTCGGACTACGTCACCACCCGCCTGCTGGACGAACTGGCCAGCCGCGCCGACCTGTCGGCTGAACTCGCCACCGAGCTGAAGCAGCGGCTGCAGGTGCGGCTGCAGCAAGCCATGCCGCTCCGGCCATCGCGGGCGGCGAATATCGGGGAGGCCATGGCGGAAGCGCAGATTCTGGCCGCCGGCGAGCAACTGCATGAAGCGACGTTGCTCCGCGCGGTGCAGCGCGGCGAGGCGTGCATGGCCACCGCCCTGCTGGCCACGGCGGCGGGCGTGCCGGTCTCGGTGGTTGAGCGCGCCGCCACGTTGCGCAGCGCCAAGGGGCTGGTGAGCCTGGTCTGGCGAGCCGGCTTTTCCATGCAGGTTGCCGGTCCGCTGCAAACGCTGCTGGCCCGCACCCCGCCCGCCGCGGTGCTGCGCGGCGGCGCCGGCGGCACGTTTCCGCTTGCCATCGACGAAATGCGCTGGCAGATCGATTTCCTGCTGCGCATGGGGCACTGATACCGCCCGCGCGGGGGTTTCCGGGTCGGATTGTCATGCCCGGATGATGGTGCCGATGCCGCCCTCGGTGAACAGCTCCAGCAGGCAGGCATGCGGCTGACGGCCATCGAGAATGACCGCCCCCCTGGCGCCGCGGCGCACCGCATCGATGCAGCACTCGACCTTCGGGATCATGCCGCCGGTGATCATGCCGCCGGCAATGCCGGCCTCGACATCGGCCACCGTCATTTCCGGAATCAGCGCTTTTTCCCCATCCAGCACCCCCGGCACGTCGGTCAGCATCAGCAGCCGGGTCGCCCCCAGCGCGCCGGCGATGGCGCCGGCCACCGTGTCGGCGTTGATGTTGTAGGTCAGCCCGTCCGCGCCCACGCCGACCGGCGCGATCACCGGGATCAGCCCCGCCCCGGTCAGCGCATGGATCACCCGCACGTCCACCTGCTCGGGCTCGCCGACGAAGCCCAGGTCGAGCACGCTCTCGATGTGGCTGTCCGGGTCCTTCTTGGTGCGCGACAGCTTGCGGGCACGGATCAGCCCGCCATCCTTGCCGCAGATGCCGACGGCCAGCGCGCCGGCGCGGTTGATCAGCCCGGCCACCCGTTTGTTGACGGTGCCGGCCAGCACCATCTCGACCACCTCGACCATGGCGTCGTCGGTCACCCGCAGCCCGTCGATGAAGGTGGACTGGATGGCCAGCCGCTTCAGCATGGCGTTGATCTGCGGCCCGCCGCCATGCACCACCACCGGGTTGACGCCGACCTGCTTCAGCAGCGCGATGTCGCGGCCGAACATCTCCGCCAGATGCTCCTCGCCCATGGCGTGGCCGCCGTATTTCACCACGATGGTGGCGCCGGCATAGCGGCGCAGGAACGGCAGCGCATGGGCCAGGATTTCGGCCTGTTCCTCGGCGGCCTGGCGTCGCGCCGGCGCAGTGCTGTCGCTCATGCTGCTGTCCCTGGCGTGCGGGAGCCGGGGTGCTCCCTAAGGAATGGAGTCAAGGGGTCCACCGACCCCTGGCGGGTCCAGGGCAGCGCCCTGGCCTTACCTGCTGCGGCCTATCACGCCAGCGCCACATCCGCCAGCGCAGCCCGCAGTTCCGCAATCCCACCGCCGGTATCGCTGCTGGTCACCAGCACGTCCATCAGCGCCGCCGGATGCCGCCGCGCCAGGGCCGAGACTTCGGCCAGCTTGGCGGCCAGCGCCGGCGGCTTCACCGCATCGGCCTTGGTCAGCACCAGCTGGTAGATGACCGCGGCGCGGTCGAGCAACTCCATCACCGCGGCGTCGGATTCCTTGATTTCGATCCGCGCGTCCAGCAGCAGCATCACCCGCCGCAGCGTCGGCCGGCCGCGCAGGTATTCGAACATCAGTCCCTGCCAGTCCTGCTTCACCTGCCTGGCCGCCTCGGCGTAGCCATAGCCCGGCATGTCCACCAGCACGACCTGGCCGCCGAGGTCGAAGAAGTTGAGCTGGCGGGTGCGCCCTGGCTGGCCGGAGGTGCGCGCCAGTGCCCGCCGCCCGGTCAGCGCGTTGATCAGCGACGACTTGCCCACGTTCGACCGGCCGGCGAAGGCCAGCTCCGGCAGGCCGGGCGGGGGCAACTGGTCGAGCGACTGGGCGGCGTAGAAGAACCCGCATTCCTGCGCGAACAACAGCCGCCCGGCCTCAATCCACGCCGCATGCGCCTCGGGGGTCAGCGGTTGGGCAGCGATCGAACCGGTGCATGAACGCTCGCCGTCGTCATTCGCCTGTTCCGGCGGAAGCTGAGCGTCACGAGCGTTCATTCACGGATTCTTAGGTGCGCGCCAGACGCGGCTTGTCGAGGCTGGTCTGGCGCAGGATGTACCATTGCTGCGCGATCGTCAGCAGGTTGTTCCAGGTCCAGTAGATCACCAGCCCGGCCGGGAAGTTTGCCAGCATGAAGGTGAACATCACCGGCATCCACTGGAATATCTTGGCCTGCACCGGGTCGGGCGGCGGCGGGTTCAGCTTCTGCTGGAAGTACATGGTGAAGCCCATGAGCAGCGGCCAGACGCCGAGATGGAGGAACGATGAATACAGCGCGGGATTGAACGGCAGCAGCCCGAACATATTGAAGACGTTGGTCGGGTCGATCGCCGAGAGGTCGTGAATCCAGCCAAAGAACGGCGCATGCCGCATTTCGATGGTTATGAAGATAACTTTATACAGCGAGAAGAACACCGGAATCTGGACGAACATGGGCAGACAGCCGCTGGCCGGGTTCACCTTCTCGGCCTTGTAGAGCGACATCATCGCGTTCTGCAGCTTGGCCGGGTCGTCTTTGTACTGTTCCTTCAGCGCGGCCATTTTCGGTGCGAGCAGCTTCATTTTGCTCATCGACCGGTACGACTTGTTGGCCAGCGGGAAGAACACCGCCTTGACGAAAACGGTGAAAACAATGATCGCCACGCCGAAATTGCCGAACACCCCGTACAGCCAGTCCAGCGCCGTGAAGAACGGCTTGGTCAGGAACCAGAACCAGCCCCAGTCCACCGCATACGAGAACAGCGGAATGTGGTCGCGGCTCTCGTAGCGGTCCAGCAGATCGACTTCCTTGGCGCCGGCGAATGCCCGGCTGGTGGCCGTGGCCTCGCCGCCGGGCGCGATCGTCTGCGGCACGTTGGCCATGAAGTCGACCTGGTAGTGATCCTGGCCCCGGTCGGAGGAGTACCGGAACGAAGCGATCTGGGGCGCTTCCTGGTCAGGCACCAGGGCCACCAGCCAATACTTGTCGGTGATGCCGGCCCAGCCGCCGGCGCCGGTGTTCTGGAAACTGACCCCGCCCCGCTTCTCGCCTTCGCTTTTGGCGGTCGCATAGGTCTGCTCCTTCAGCGTGCCGCCCAGCACGCCCAGCAGCCCCTCGTGCAGGATGTAGTAGCCGGCGGTCGGCGGCGTGTACTCGCGGCGGATGAGCGACCACGGATACAACGAAACCGCGGCTTCGCCGGCGTTGCGCACGCGCTGCCGCACCGAGAACATGTAGTTGTCGTCAACGCCGATGGTGATTTCGAAGGTTTGGCCTTCGCCGTTGTCCCAGGTCAGCACCGCCGGCTTGCCCGGCGTCACCTTGCCGGACCCGCTCCAAAGCGTGTTTTCATCAGGCAGCCTGATGCCGGTGCCCGGGCCGGGCAGCCAGCCGAACTGCACGAAGTAGGGGTGCTCGTCGGAACGCGGCTCCAGCACGTGTACCAGCGGGCTGAGCCTATCGATGGTTTCATGGTAGTCGCGCAGCACCACGAAATCGAGCCGGGCGCCGAGCAGGCTGACGCTGCCGGCCACCCGCGGCCCGTCGATCATGAGGCGCGGCACTTCCTTCGGCACCGTGGGCGCGGCAACTGACGGGCCCGCCGCGGGCACCATCGGCGCGCCGCCGGCCTGCGAGCCGGCCGGCGCCCCCGCCGGCAACGGCGCCTGCAGCGCGGCGTGCTGCGGCGGCGGCACCGGCCGCGGTGCGGGCGGCACCAGGTACTGGAACACCAGCAGGATCACGATCGAAGTAGCGATCGCAATGAACAGACGCCTCTGATCCATCAGTGTGCCTTCCGGGGGTCCATCAATGTGCCTTCCGGCGGCCCATCAGCGTGCCTCGCGGCATTGGGGGCGAGCGGAACATCTTTGTGGTGCGAAGAATGCGGGTGCGCCCGCGCGGGCGGCACCGGGTCGTAGCCGCCCGGGTGCCAGGGATTGCAGCGCAGGATGCGCCGCACGGTCAGCAGGCTGCCGCGCCCCGCCCCATGCTGGGCCAGCGCTTCCAGCGCGTAGTGGCTGCAGCTCGGCTCATGGCGGCAATGCGCGCCGATGAACGGGCGCAGCGTCCACTGGTAGACCACCACGCCGGCCGACAGCACATGGGCAGCGGGGGAGGTCATGGAGTCACGCCGGCGCGGCCGAGGGCGCGCCGCAGATCTTCCATCAGGGCGCCGAAGGGCCGCTTGCGGGTCGTGTCGCGGCCGATCAGCACCAGGTCCACACCCTGCACCGGCGCCTCGCGCAGCAACAGCCGCGCGGCTTCCTTCAGCCGGCGGCGGGTGCGGTTGCGGACCACGGCATTGCCCACTTTTTTCGTCACGGTGAAGCCGAGCCGCGCCGGCCCGCCCTCGGGCCGCGTCAGCGCCTGCAGCACCAGTCCGGTCACGGCCACCTTGCGCCCCCGCGCGGCGACGCGCAGGAACTCAGGACGGCGCTTCAGGCGCTGCGGCGCCGGCGCCATGGCCCGCGTCCGTCAGGCCGACAGGCGCTTGCGGCCCTTGGCACGGCGATTGGCCAGCACCTTGCGGCCGCCGACGGTCGACATGCGGGCGCGGAAGCCGTGGCGGCGCTTGCGGACAAGCTTCGACGGTTGATAGGTGCGCTTCACGACACTCTCCGATAAGGCTTCAGGACCGCCGTCACCGGGACGATAGTGGTGGCGAGCGGCGGAACGAGCGATGGCGGGGCCCAACTCCGGCGGGTCCCGTGCAGGCGGCGGCTTATAGGGGGGCGCCACCCGGTGCGTCAACCATGGGCCGGCGGCCCGACAGGAGTCCGATGACATTGCTGCGACGAACCTGGCCGGCGCTGCTGATCCCGGCGGTGCTGGCCGCGGGCTTCGCCACCGGCCTGCACCGCCACCTCAACTGGGCCGCGCTGGCAACCCATGAGGCCGCGCTGCACCTGCTGGTGGCCAGGGCCCCGGTGCTGGCCGCCGCCGCCTATCTTGCCGCCTATGCCACCGCGGTCGCCCTGGCGGTGCCGCTCGGCGGGCTGTTCACCGTTGCTGGCGGGCTGCTGTTCGGCACGCTGGCCGGCGGGATGCTGGCGGTCGCCGGAGCCACCACCGGGGCGGTGCTGCTGTTCCTCGCCGCCCGCACCGCACTCGGCCCGCTGCTCGCCGCCCGCGCCGGCCCTTTCCTCGACCGGCTGCGGCCCCGGCTGCAACGCGACGGGTTTTCCGCCCTGCTGGCCCTGCGCCTGATCCCGGCGGTGCCGTTCTGGCTGGGCAATCTCGCCCCGGCTCTGGTCGGCATGCGGCTCGGCAGCTTCGCCGCCGCCACCTTCATCGGCATCATCCCGGCCACCTTCGTGTTCGCCAGCATCGGCGCCGGGCTGCGCCACGTGCTGGCCGCCGGCGAGCGGCCCGATCTGTCGCTGATCTGGTCACCGCCGGTGCTGCTGCCGCTGCTCGGGCTGGCCGCGCTGTCGCTGCTGCCGGTGGCATGGCGGCACTGGAGGGCTTCGAATGGCTGAGTTCGACCTGGCCGTCATCGGCGCCGGCGCCGCCGGGCTGTCGGTCACCGCCGTTGCCGCCCAGCTTGGCGTGCGGGTGGTGCTGATCGAGCGTGGCCGCATGGGCGGCGACTGCCTCAATACCGGCTGCGTGCCCAGCAAGGCGCTGCTCGCCGCCGCGCACGCCGCCATGGATGCCCGCGCCGCCGGCCGGTTCGGCCTGCGCATCGCCGCCCCGGAGATCGACTGGCAGGCGGTGCAGGCGCATGTGCACGGCGTCATCGCCGCCATCGCGCCGATGGACAGCGCCGCCCGCTTCGCCGCCCTCGGCGCCACCGTGCTGCCGGGCGAGGCCCGCTTCGTGGCGCCCCATACGCTGGAGGTGGCGCTGCCGGACGGTCCCCGCCGGCTCACCGCGCGGCGCATCGTGATCGCCGCCGGCAGCCGCGCCGTGCTGCCGCCGGTTCCGGGTCTGGCGGCGGTGCCGCATGTCACCCACGAAGGACTGTTTGATCTGCCCGGGCGTCCCGCGCATCTGCTGATCCTGGGTGGCGGTCCGATCGGGCTGGAAATGGCGCAGGCGCATGCCGGGCTGGGCTGCCGGGTGACGCTGCTCGAGGCCGGCCGCATCGCCGGCCGCGAGGACCCCGAGCTTGCCGACGGCCTGCGCGCCGCCCTGGCGGGCAACGGCGTGACACTGCTGGAAGGCGTGCAGGTGACCCGCGCCGAACCCGGCCCGGCGCTGCTGCTGGCGGACGGCCGGCGGATCGAGGGCTCGCACCTGCTGGTCGCCGCCGGCCGGCGGCCGAACATCGAGGCGCTCGGGCTGGCGGCCGGCGGCGTGCGCGCCGGACCGTCCGGCATCGCCACCGATGCCGGGCTGCGCAGCCTGACCAACCGGCGCGTATATGCGATCGGCGACATCGCCGACCCGCAGGGGATCGGCCCGCGCGCCTTCACCCATGTCGGCAGCTATCACGCCGGCATCGTGATCCGCCGCGTCCTGTTCCGCCTGCCGGCGCGGGTGGATTACGCCGCCTTGCCGCGGGTGACCTTTACCGACCCCGAACTGGCGCAGGTCGGCCTGACCGAGGCGGCGGCGCGCGCCGCCGGCCACGACATCCGCATCCTGCGCTGGCCGCTGGCGGAGAACGATCGCGCCCAGGCCGAACGGCGACCCGGCGGCCTGGTCAAGCTGGTGACCACGCGGCGCGGCCGGGTGCTGGGGGCCGGCATCCTGGCGCCGCATGCCGGCGAGATGATCGGGCTGTGGACGCTCGCCATCGCCCAACGCACGAAGGTGTCGGTGCTGGCCGGGCTGATCGTGCCGTACCCGACGCTGGCCGAGGCAGGCAAGCGAGCGGCGGGGACCTTCTTCATGGCGCGGTTGTTTTCGGCGGCGACCAGGCGAATGGTGCGGCTGCTGGCCTGGCTGCCGTGAAATAGTACCAGGGCAGAGCGACCGGTTCTTTCCGACCCCGGTTGCCGATCCGGTGGTGATCGACCTGCATCACGAAATGGTGGGGGAGAGCATTCGCCGGCCGCTCGCGGCCCTGCTGCGCCCCGGCGACGCCCGGCCGCGCGTGCAGGCCACCGCCTCGCTGGAGCGCTTTCAGGCTGACCGTAAACGGTCAGCGCGCTCTAGCTCTTTGTTTTGGCGAGCAAATTTATCGGCCGGCTGTCGCCGGTCTGGCCGATGTTGCTCTGGCGCCCGGCGCGACCATCTAGATCGTGCTGAAGCAGGCCGCGCTTGACCAGGACCTGCGCCGGTTCGCGCGCGGCCCCGGCGCCATTTCGGTGGTGGTGGCGCTGGCTGCCGGCGTGCTGATGCATCCGGCGCTGCACAGCCTGCTGGTGCGGCCGATGCGGCGCATCATCGGCAACGTCGCCAATCCGCGGCTGGCCGGCGGCGAGATCGCCGTGGCCAGCCGCGGATTGGCGGCGTTGCAGCAGGAACTGCGCGCGGCGCTGTGGCGCAACGCCCGCCGGGCCGTGCTCGCGGCGGCGGTGGGGCGGGCCAGCCATGACCTGCGCGGCATTCTCTCGCCGGCATTGCTGACCGCCGAGCGGCTGCAGATGCACGCCGACCCGCAGGTCAGTCATGCCGGCGACGTGCTGGTGCGCACGGTGGAGCGCGCCACCGCGTTGGCCCGCCGGCGCTGACCCGCGCCCCCGCGGACCTGGCCGCCGAGATCGAGGAGGCGGCCGACTGGTGCGTGCGCATGGCGCCGCGATCTCCCTGGTGCACACCGGCCCGGACCATCCTCAAGGCCCGCCAGAGCATTCGCGCACTGGCCGCCGCTCCGACCGGATGGATCGCCACCGCTTCCCCCCTGCCGGTGCAGGCGCAGGCCCTCTTTGCGGGTGGCCATGCGCGCCCGTGCCCGCACGGCAAGCCGAAGACTCGCGTCGGCTGCACAGCGCCACGGATGGAATCGCCCTGCGTGCACGCCAACCTGACCGGACGGCAATCACCGGACTATTCCGGGTCGCGAGCACCGCTGCGTCCGCCAACTCGGACCGTAACCGTAATGGTAACGGGTTGGTTCGGGAATCCTGGGGGCAGTGGCCCCCCTTGACCCCATTCTCCAAGAACCCTTTCCCGGCGCTTTGTTGCGATGCACCAAGGAATTGCCGGGGCGATTGTGCAACAGTTCAGCACCGGGTCAGCATTGGCCGGCGCCCATGCTGCACTGCGAGATAACATCGTCTCACTTGCCAACTACGTGCTCGCCTTATTCCCGTTGGCCGCGTATACGGTTTCCTAAGATTGGTTATCATTCATCACCAGTGCAGGAACCCTTGCATGAAGCGATCCCTTCTCGTCGCCGGTTTCCTCGTCGCGGCCCCCGGCTGGATGTTGCCTGCCCACGCGCAGGACGCCGAGGAAGGAAAGAAAATCTTCAAGTCGATCTGCAACCTCTGTCATGAGAACATCAGGAACAAAAACCGTGTTGGGCCGTCACTTTATGGCGTAGTCGGTCGTCATTCCGGTATGATTCCAGGCTTCGCTTACTCAGATGCCAACAAGAACTCTGGCATTACCTGGACCGAGGATGTACTTTTCCAGTACGAAGAAGATCCCCAGAAGATGGTACCTGGCACCAAAATGACCTATACCGGGCTGAAGGATCCCCAGAAGCGGCACGACCTGATCGCCTACCTCAAGACCCTGCACGACTGACACGCGCGACGCCGGCCGGATTGCGGCCGGCGCCGCCGAAGTCGGTCCGGAGCAGCGTTGTTTCGTTAGATGCTCCATGCGGCGTCCAACAGGCAGGCTGCCCTTTTCGCCGCCTGGCATGAAACACACAGCCAGATTATTGCAGTAGATGCCCGTTCCGCCATGACCGATCCAGCATCATCTGGCGGTCTTTTTGCACTGCCAAACAACATATTGTCACAAACATGCGCTCGCGTTCATCAAAATGCACCAATATACTGTGCGTTGGCAACAATATTCCCTTCATTTCAAGTATGGGAGCCCAGCATGAAGCGATCCCTTCTCGTCGCCGGCTTCCTCGCAACCGTTGCCGGCTTCACGCCGCCGGCCCATGCGCAGGACGCCGCAGCGGGCGCGATCGTGTTCAATGCGGTCTGCCACCTCTGTCATGAGGTGGTCGAAGGCAAGAACCGGGTCGGGCCGTCACTCTATGGCGTCGTTGGCCGCCGCGCCGGCACCATGCCGGACTTCACCTATTCTCCCGTCCTGAAGGCATCCGGCATTACCTGGAACGACGATATGCTCGGCAAATGGATCAGCGCGCCCCAGAACGTCGTGCCCGGCACCCGAATGACCTTCGCCGGACTGAAGGACGAAAAGAAGCGGCGCGACCTGATCGCCTACCTCAAGACCCTGCACAACTGATCCTTCCGCGAGGCTTCGCCTCGCGCTCCACCAGGGCTCCGCCCTGGACCCGGCAGGGACCACAGGCCCCTGCACCCCATTGACTGATACGGTTCCAAGGGCAAAGCCCTTGGTGGCGGTCCATGCGGCAAAGCCTCCTGGCGAGGACCCGGGCTGCGCCTCGGACAGGTCGGTCATTTTGCAGGTTCGTATAAACGCAAGACATCCCAAGTTCATGCCGGAATTGTCCAGCATGCCCCTGCGCTGCAAAACAACACATTGCCACAAACTATTTCTCGCATATTTTATGTGCAATCCATAAGGTATTCTTCTAAGCGTGACCTCCACGGTTATTGCCATTTCAGGAGCCAAGCATGAAGCGGTCCCTTCTCGTCGCCGGCTTCCTCGCCTGCATTCCCGGCTTCATTCTGCCTGCCCACGGGCAGGACGCCGAAGCCGGCAAAATCGTCTTCAAGTCGATCTGCAACCTCTGTCACGAGGCCATAGAGGGCAAGAACCGGGTCGGGCCGTCACTCTACGGCGTGGTCGGCCGCCGCGCCGGCGGCATGCCGGACTTCACCTATTCTCCCGTCCTGAAGGGATCAGGCATTACCTGGAATGAGGAAATGCTCGACAAGTGGATCGGCGGTCCGCAATCCGTCGTTCCCGGTACCCGCATGACCTATGGCGGGCTGAAGGACGACAAGAAGCGGCACGACGTGATTGCCTACCTCAAGACCCTGCGCCATTGACGCCCCCGCTGGATACCAACGGCGCCGGCCGCACCCGGCCGGCGCCGTTGGCTTGCTTTATTGCGCCGGGAGCCGGCTGCGCAGGAACTCGCCGATCAGGATGGTGGTCGGTTCGGTGATCTCCTGGCTGCCCAGGTCATCGGCAATCAGGTCTTTGGTGAACCCGACCGTGTGATGGTCGCCCACCGCCGCCGCGGCTTCCCGCAGAGCGACCAGGGCCTTTTTCAGTTCCTCGTGGCCCCGGCGAAGGGTATCCCGCTCGGCCTTGACGCGATCGGCCAGAACGACCGCCCAGCGCATGTCCGGCGTAACCTCGCCCCCGGCCAGAGTCGACAGCAGCACCAGCGGCGGCAGGACGATTTCGTCCTCCTTGGCGACAAGGGGGATCAGATGGTCGAGCACCTTCTGCGCCGCCGGTCCGACCGCCCCGGGGCGGCCGGCGATGCCGTGCAGGTAGTCCAGTATGCCGCGGTGCTCCACGCGCTCGTATTGCGGGATGTCCACCCCGGGCTGTGCCCGCGCGTCACCGCCCGGGCCCGGCCAGCAGACGCCGCAGGCAAGAGATACCGCGGCAAGCGTAGCCATTCGGGCATCCATGGTCTGTCCTCCCTGTATTGCCGCCACGTCCAGGGTCGGCCGCCCCGGTTGCGGATAAAATCGCCACAGCATTGCGGCGATTGGTTCGAATCAGCCCGTTCCGCTTTGCCCCCGGTCCTAGTCCTTATCGTGGTGCAAATGGCTGCGCAGGAACTCGCCGATCAGGATGGTCGTCGGCTCGGTGACCTCGCGGTCGCCCAGGTCATCTGCGGCGAGATCCTTCGTGAATCCCACCGTGACCTCGTCGCCCGCCGCCTCCGCGGCGTCCAGCAACACGATGAAGGCATCGCTCAGCCCCTGGTGGATCTTCAACAGGGCTGCCTGCTCGGCCTTGACGCGATCCGCCATCTCGATGGCCCAGCGCATGTCGGGGCTGACCTTGCCGGCAGCCAGGTCCGGCAGCAGCACCAGCGGCGGCAGGATGAACGCCTCCTCCTTGGCCATGTGCGGTTTAAGCATGTCGATCACCTTTTGCGCCGCCGCCCCCTCTGGCGTGGGCTTCGCGGCGATGCCGTGCAGGTAGGCCATGACGCTCTCGTGCTCGGCCAGCACGGATTGCGGGATATCGCGGGCGGGTTCGGCGCGCGCCACGCTGCCCGGGCCGGACCAGCAGACGATACTGACAAGCGACGCCGCGGCGAGCGCGGCCATTCTGGCATGCATGGTGTTACCTCCCTCGATTACAGGCGCGCCCAAAGTCGCGCGCCGCCGTTCCAGATGCAACTGCGGATTGCGGTCGTTGTGGTCCTGTCCGGCGGGCCTCAGAACGCCTGCCAGGCGAACAGGTAGAGCGTATTGTTGCTGCCGGCGTGGCGGCCCTGGAAGTTGTTGGGGTTGCCGCCGGTCAACGGGCCGACATCGTAGTTCTTGTTGCCGCCATTGAACGGCGAGAAAATCCAGTACTGCAGGCCGATCTTCAGGTTGGCGAACGGCCGCGCCCAGGAATCCTCCTTGCCGAACGGCACCCAGTCGGCCTCGAAGATGAAGTTGTTGCTGTTCGGGCTGTTGTTGAAGCTGCCGACCAGCGGGGCAGCGTCGAAAATTGTCGGGTTTTTCTTGCCCCAGATGCCTTCCCAGCTCGCGGTCAACCCGTAGGTGTTCTTGTACCAGTAGGACAGCGCCAGCATCACCTTGTCGAGTTCGTAGGCGTTGCCGTAGTTCGTCGGATGGCCGTCCGCCGCATTGTGCGCGTTCTCCATATTCGCCGAGCCGGTCAGGCCCTGCCACTCATGCGTGTAGTTGGCCAGCAGGGTGGCGATGTGGGTGCCGTTGCCGAGGAACTGGTAGCCGCCATCGATCGTGATGTCGGTGTAGTGGTCGCGTCCATAGATGCCGGTGACATTCGGAATGTCGCTGAAGCTGCCCTGGTCCACCGGGTTGACGCTGGCGTTCATGAAGATAAGGCCGATATGGGCCGATTGCTGGGTATCGGACCCCTCGTCCCAGTTCCACTCATAGGCGGCCCGGGCATAGGGGGCCACCCCCTGGATGCCGCCGACGCCATAGGAATTGCCGAGCCTGGCGAGCATCCAGTTGCTCTGCGAGGTATAAATCCCGGCGTCGAGATAGATTCGACGATCGTACCACATGTAAACGGAGGCGCCGATGGAATTCTGATTGAAGCCGCCATCCAATATCACGTCAGCAGCGGGGGCGGGACCGAGTGAGCCGGACGGCTGAATGAATGGGTAATCCCAGCCGAAAGCGCTGTTGTAGGGGTCCTGGATTGTCGGGTTGTTGTTCAGCGAAATGCCGACCCGCACTTCACTCTCGCCGACATCGAAGGTGGTCGTGTAGGGACGGAAATCGAGGTTGTCCATGGAGAAGGCGCTGAAATTGTCGGAACCGGTCCACTGCGAAAAGATGCCGGTGTGCTCGCCGAAGCCGCCGGCCACGAAGAGGCTGGCCTGATCAACGTTGAAGTTGTTGTTGGGCGCATAGCGGTGCGCGGTGGTGCCGGGCGGATTGCCGTTGGGGCTGTGCGGCTGCGTGCCCTGGTCGAGGTTGGTGAAGGACCCCTGCCAGTAGAACGCCAGCGGTATCTTCGACCGCCAGCCCTCGCCGCCGGTCTGCGTGTAGCCGGCGATCTTGAAGGCGCGGCCGGCCGGGGTAAGCTGCGGGCCAAAGGCGCCGATATGACAGAACACGCAGGGTTGCCCGGTCTGGGCCGCAAAAGCCGGCAGAGCCTGGGCAGGGTGCGCGGCCAGCAACGTGACGGCGACGCCGCCCAATCCAAGTGTCACCGACGCACGCACTGCGCTTGCGATACGCACCACGGTTGAACCTCCCTGCTCTTTGCTTTCGTTAGGGACAAAACACAATTGCAGGCAAGCTTGTCAAGCACGCATGACACGGCAACATGATGTGCGCCACCTCGCCGGTTCAGCCTGTCGGTTGCTGCAATGCAGCAAGATGCCGGCGCGATCTTTGCGGGTATTGCCGCACGCGGCGCCTCGAACCCTCCTGTGCCGCATCCGACATGAACATCGCGATCGCACTTACCAGCCGCGGGGCAACGCGCTAGCGTATTCCGGCCGGCTTGTCCGGGCCGCGCAGGTCCTTCGGCAGCAGGCGACGATGCACCGCAAGCCGCCCGGCCGGATATGCCGGGCAGAGAGCAGCATGACCGGGGCGAACGATGAGAATTCCGGTCCGGCGCTGCTGTTGCTCAGCCGCAGCCCGCACTGGACCGCTTCGGTACGCCGCGAGGCGGCGGCACTGCACGTGGAGCGGCTGCTGATCGTCAGCGATGCCCGCGATGCGGTGGCCCTGCTGTGCTGCGGCGAGCGCTTCTCGCATCTGCTGATGCATCCGCCGGCAGCGGACGGGTTGCTGGCCGACCTGATCGGGCTGACCGCGGGCGAGGCCGAATCGGGGATCGCCATCGTGCTGCTGGGCGAGGACGGCGCGGCGGCGCGCCGGTTGCCGGGCGGCGGACGGGCCACGCTGGTGCCACAGGCCGGCAAAGGCTGGCTCGGCCCGGCGCTGGCGCGGGCCTCGGCATCGCCGCCCGCGGCCGAGGAGGTGCCGCTGCACGACCTGCTGGCGGCACTCGCCGCCGGGCGGCTGCAGACCCGCTACCAACCCAGCGTGCGCCTGGCCGACGGCGTGCCGCTGGCCATCGAGGCACTGGCGCGGCTGGAACATCCGGTGCTCGGCACGCTGGCGCCGGATCGCTTCGTGCCGCAGGTCGAGGCGGCCGGCTTCGCCTCCAGGCTGGCCGAGCTGGTGGCGCGCCGGGCCTTCGCCGAATGGGGCGGCGACGCGCTGGCGCGGCTGCAACTGCGGCTGGCCGTGAACATGCCGCTCGACGTGCTGATGGAGCCCGGGGCAACCGAGCGGCTGGAAACCTGGCGCGAGGAAGCCGGCATCGAGCCCGGCCGGATCATCATCGAGCTGACCGAGACGCATCCCATCCACCATCCGGAGCTGCTGCTTCCCGTGCTGCAGCAGCTGCGCGCGGCCGGTTACCGGCTGGCGATGGACGATGTCGGGCCGGACATGCGCGACTACCAGGACCTGATCGGCCTGCCCTTCACCGCCATGAAGCTGGACAAGGCGGTGGTGCAGGACAGCGCGGCGTCGCCGGCGGCGTGGCAGTTCCTCCAGCGCGCGGTCGCCATGGCTCGAACGGCCGGCATGATGGTGGTCGCCGAGGGGATCGAGGACCCTGCCGGCTGGGCCCGCATGGCGGCGCTTGGGGTTGATGCCGGCCAGGGCTTCCTGATCGCCCGCCCGCTGACCGCCGCGGCGGCCTGCATCTGGCACGCCTCCTGGCCGCGCCGGCCGGTGGCGTGAGAGCTTGAAAAAGAAAACCTTCTGATATCATTGAGTTTTCTGTCATCGTTCGGCGGCTTGCGGGCATTCCTTTTCAAACTCTCAGCCCGATTCGCCGGCCACCCCCGGCCGTCCTCGATCGCCACCACCCGGTCGGCGAGGTCCACGATGCGCGGGTCATGCGTTACCATCAGAATCGGCACGCCGCGCTGTTTGGCCAGGTCGCGCAGCAGCGCCATCACGTCGTGCCCGGTCTGCCGGTCCAGCGCCGCCGTCGGCCAGCACCAGCCCCGGATCACCCACCAGCGCCCGCACCGCCGCCCGGCCCATCATGCCGGCGCAGCGGCGCGGGCGGACAACCGGTGCCGGGCACGAGCCATGTCAGCTGTCTCGGATGTGATGGCGCGGATGTCGCGGGCCGGTCGCGCCGCGTCAAGCCGCGGAGCACCGCCACGCGCTTGGTTAACAGGACAGCAAGGCTTGCCCGCGATACTCCCGGGACCGGCATGAGCGAGCGGTCCCCCACGCAGGCCCCCCTCGCCGCTGCCTGCCAGGCCCGTGGAGGTAAGGTGTCCGTCCTCACCCAATCCGACGTTGCACGACTGCTGGCGGAACCGTCACCGCAAACGCGCGCCGAGGTCGCCGGCAAGCTCGGGCGCGATATCGACGATCCGGCGCTGAGCACCAGTGAAGTCGCGCTGGCGCAGGACATTCTTCGCATCCTGGCGAATGACATCGAAACGACCGTGCGCCAGACGGTCGCGCAAAGCCTGCGCCACTCCAACCGGCTGCCGCATGACGTCGCCGTGCGCCTGGCCAACGACATCGAAAGCGTGGCGCTGCCGATCCTGGCGGATTCGAGCGTGCTCACCGCGGCCGATCTGGTCGCGATCATCCGCTGCGCGTCATCGGTCAAGCAGGAAACCATCGCCGGCCGGACCGACCTCGCGGAGGATGTCGCCGATGAACTGATCACCCGTGCACATGCCACCGCCGTCGCCGCCCTGATGCGGAATGCGACGGCGCAGATCAGCGAAACCGGTTTCGGCAAGGCCATCGACCGGTTCGCCGACGATGACGGCGTCAAGGAAAGCATCGTCCTGCGCGACAAGCTGCCGATCACCATCAGCGAACGCCTCGTCGCGCTGGTCACCGACAATCTGAGGAACTACCTCGTCACCCACCATGAACTGTCGCCGGCCGTCGCCACCGATATCGTGCTGCAAAGCCGCGATGTGACCACGATCACCCTGAGCCAGGGCAGCCGGGCGGACGAACTGGAACGGCTGGTGCAGGAAATGCACCGCCATGACCGGCTGACGCCGTTCCTGGTCCTGCGCGCCCTGTGCCTGGGCGATATGGAGTTCTTCGAAGCGGCCATGGCGGCGTTGGCCAATGTGCCGGCGGCGAACGCCCATACGCTTATTCACGACGCCGGTCCGAACGGCCTCAGGTCACTCTTCGAGAAATCCCGCCTGCCCGCCCGTCTGCTGCCGCCAATCCGCGTTGCCATCGAGGTGGTGGCCGGCGTGAAATTCGACGGCGGCGAGCACGACCTTGCGCGCTATCGCGCCCGCGTCATCACCCGCATCCTGACCCAGTTCGAGCGTTTTGGCGAAGACGATCTCGATTATCTGTTGGATAAGCTGATTGCCGTTCTGGCCGTTGGCGCCGGGCGGCAGAATTCAGCCGTGCCGGCAAGGCCGGCGTCGCTCTGCGATGCCAGCTACAGGACGGCCTGATGGGAGGCGGCGCCCGGAAACAGCGGTGGTTGGCAAATCCAGACCATCTTCCTGATTCTTCAGGGCCAGCGGGGCGCCAACGATTTCCTGGTGGGGGATTGCGCAGCCCCCTGGCGGGTCCAGGGCAGCCCCCTGGCCTTCCTTCCCGTCGATCCCTATCCAAAGGCCCCGCTCAGAGCTTGTGAAGCAATCGAACTTACGAATGAACGCCCGCTGATATCGTTGAGCATTTCCGGCCAGACCGGAGCGTCGCGGGCATTCATTCACAAACTCTCAGGCCTTCGCCTTGGCCGCCGGCTTGCCCGGCAACAGGGTGTCGCGCCGCAGCCGGTTCTCGCCCAGGAGCAGCAGGATCGGGGCGGCAATGAAGATCGACGACGAAGTGCCGACCACGATGCCAAACAGCATCACCCAGGCGAACCCCGACAGCCCGGAGCCGCCGAACAGCGCCAGCGGCAGGGCGGCCAGGAATACCGTCATCGACGTGCCCAGCGTCCGGTTCAGCGTCTCGTTGATCGACAGATCGATCAGTTCACGCAATGGCATGGATTTGTACTTACGCAGGTTTTCCCGCATCCGGTCGTAAACCACCACCTTGTCGTTGGTGGAATACCCCAGGATGGTCAGGATGGCGCCGATCATGACAAGATCGAACTCGAAACGGGTCAGCGCCAGAAAGCCGATCGCCTTGGTAACGTCAAGAATAAGCGTCACCACCGCGCCGACCGCGAACTGCCATTCGAAGCGGAACCAGATATAGAACAGGATCATCAGCATGCTGATGCCGAGCGCCAGCATGCCCTTTTCGAACAGCTCCGCCGAAACCGAGGCGCCGACCGCATCGGTGCGCACGATGCGGGTGCCCGGCTGCGCCAGTTCCAGCGCCGCCCGCACCTTGGCGACCATGACCTGGGTACCGGCCTCGGTGGGCTGTGCCTCCAGCCGCACCGCGACCGTGCTCTCGTCGCCGAACCGCTGCACCCCGGATTCGCGCACCCCCTCAGTCGAGAGAGCGGCGCGCAGTTTGGCGAAGTCGGCCGGCGCGGGGGTGCGCGCCTCCATGATGATGCCGCCCGCGAAGTCGATGCCGAGGTTCAGCCCCGGATAGAAGAACAGCACCACCGAGGCACTGGACAGGATCGCCGAGGTGAGCAGGCCGAGAAAACGCCCGCGCATGAACTTGATGCGCGTGCCGTCCGGGACGATGCGGAGCAGGGGGCGGAAGAACATCGGGCTGGTTCCTTAAACCGGCAGCGCTTGCGGCCGGTTGGTCGCGTACCAGCGCACCATGAACAGCCGGGCCAGCATGGTGGCGGTGAACAGCGAGGTGGCGATACCCACGGTGATGGTCACCGCGAAGCCGCGCACCGGCCCGGCGCCGAAGAAGAACAGCATGACATGGGCAAGGAAAGCAGTCGCGTTGCTGTCGATGATGGTGGAGAAGGCGCGGCGGAAACCGGTGTCCATGGCGCTCAGCGGGGAGCGGCCGTTGCGCACCTCCTCGCGGATGCGCTCGTTGATCAGGATGTTGGCGTCCACCGCCATGCCGAGCGTCAGCAGGATGCCGGCCATGCCCGGCAGCGTCAGCGTCGCCTCGAACAGGCTGAGCACGCCGATCAGCAGCACCAGGTTGACCACCAGGGCGATGTTGGCGAACCAGCCGAACAGGCCGTAGAAGATGCCCATGTAGGCGATCACGAACAGGAAGCCGACGGCCAGCGAGATGGCGCCGGCGCGGATGGCGTCCGCGCCCAGTTCCGGCCCGACGCTGCGTTCCTCCACCACGGTCAGCGGTGCCGGCAGGGCGCCCGCGCGCAGCAGCACCGACAGGTCGGTGGCCGATTTGGGGTCGAAATGGCCGCTGATCTGGCCGCGCCCGGCGGTGATGGCCTCGCGGATCACCGGGGCGCTGATCACCTTGTCGTCCAGCACGATGGCGAAGCGGTGGCCGACATTGGCGCGCGAGATGTCGGCGAAGCGGCGGGTGCCGAGCGAGTCGAAGGTGAAGTTCACCACCCATTCGCCGGTCTGCCCGTTCTGCCCGGCCCGCGCATCGGTCAGGTTGGCGCCGTCCACATCGACCCGCCGGCGCACCGCGATGCGGCTGCCCGGATAGCTTTCATCGGCGAGGAAATCCACCCCGGGCGGCGGCACCGCCACGTTGGTATTGACCTCCTCGGCGACCAGCCGGAACGTCATGCGGGCGGTCTTGCCGAGCAGTTCCTTGATCCGGTTCGGGTCCTCGATGCCCGGCAACTGCACCACGATGCGGCTCTCGCCCTGCCGGGTGATCTGCGGATCGACCACGCCGGTCTCGTCGATGCGCCGGCGCACGATCTCGATGGATTGCTGCACGGCGGCGCTGGCGCGCTCCTTCAGCGCGACCTGCGAGAGGGTGATGGTGAAGCTGCCGTCGGGCGCGGTCGCCAGTTCCAGGTCGGGCCTGTTGCCGCCGCCCGGGGTGTTGGCGGCGATCAGTTCGCGCAACGCGGTCCTGGCGGCGTCCTGCTTGTCCGGCTCGTCGATGCGCACGGCGATGCGGTCCTGGGCCGGCTGCGCCGTCACCAGGAAACGGGCGACGCCGGCGCGGCGCAGCCCGGTCCGGGTCGAATCGGCCAGGCTGTCGAGCCGCTCGCGGATCACCACGCTCATATCGACCTCCAGCAGCAGATGGCTGCCACCGCGCAGGTCGAGCCCGAGATGGATACTGCGCCACGGCAGCCAGTTCGCCGGGGCGGGGAGCAGGTTCGGCAGGCAGAGCAGCGCGCCGAGCACGCAGGTGCCGATCACCAGCGCGGTTTTGAGGCGGCTGAAATACATCATGGCGTCGCGGCGTCTCCCCGGAGCGGTCCAACAGGCGCCGCTGGATAGCGGCAATCCGGTGCGGGGGCAAACCGGGGGGGAAACCAGGGGCTTCAATGCGGTCGCCGTCCACGCTAAATGATGTCAATGCTGCGGTTGACAGCGATGGAGGCAGGCGTGGCCACACTGACGGTCCGGAATCTGGATGATGACGTTGCCCGCCGCCTGCGTATCCGGGCCGCCGAGCATGGTCGTTCGGCGGAGGCGGAGCATCGCGAGATTCTCCGCACGGCGCTGCTTGGGGGCGAGCAGAAGCTGGCACGCCAGCAGGCCACCGAACGCCTGGCCGAGTTCCGCCGCCGTACCGCCGGGCGGGGATCGGCGTCGGCCGCCGAGCTTCTCGACGAGTCGCGCTCCGGCAGATCGGCGGCGTTGTCGGCGGCGGGTGGGAAGGTCTGAAATTGGCCATCGTTGTCGATGCCTCGGTCGGGCTGAAATGGGTGTTGCAGGAGCCGGACAGCCACCTCGCCGATGCCCTGGCCCGCAGCGACGAGGTTCTGCTGGTTCCCGATTTCTGGCTGGCCGAGGCGACCAACGTGCTTTGGCTTCAGGTGCGGAAGAGGGTGTTCACCCCGGATGAGGCCCGCGAGGGCCTGGCTCTGCTGCGCGCGCAGGTTCAGCCGACGCCGACCGCCGATCTGGGTTTGCACGACGTTGCGCTGGAGATCGGCATGGCCGTCAACCACTCGACCTACGACACGATGTATGTCGCCTTTGCCATCGCCATGGGGGCGGATCGGATCGTGGCCGCCGATGGTCCGTTCGTCAGGGCGATGCAAAGCCATCCTGATCCAGCCCTGGCATCCAGGCTGCTGTCGCTTGAGGCGTGGGCGCGGTTGCGCGGGAGCTGATCCCGTCTTGCCGCAGGCGCGTTGGGCGGGGCCACGGCGGCGCCCTGCCTCGCTTTACCCGATCGCCCCGCCGCTGCTACCTCTCGCCCGGTCAGCGGAGGGGTCATCGTGGCAAGGCTGCGGATCGGGGTTGCCGGCGCCGGACATTTCGGGCGTTTCCATGCGCTGAAGCTCGCCGCCGCGCCGCGCGCCACGCTGGCCGGCGTGCACGACCGCGACCCCGCCCGCGCCGCCGCCGTGGCCAGGGAAACCAATACCGCGCCGCTCGACTGGCCGGCCCTGCTGGCGGCCTGCGACGCGGTGGTGATCGCCACCCCGGCGGAAACCCATTTTGCGCTGGCATCCGAAGCATTGCAGGCCGGCCTGCACGTGCTGGTGGAAAAGCCCATCGCCGCCAGCCTGGCCGAAGCCGACGCGCTGGCGGCGCGCGCCGCCAGGCACGGTCGCGTGCTGCAGGTCGGCCACCTGCTGCGCTACTCGGCCGAGCACCAGGCCATCAGCACCCGCATGCGCCGGCCGCTGTATATCGACTGCGTCCGCATCGCCCCGTTCAAGCCGCGCGGCACCGACGTGTCGGTCATTCTCGACCTGATGATCCACGACCTCGACCTCGTGCTGTCGCTGGTGGACAGCCCGATCGAGAGCGTCGATGCCGTCGGTGCGCCGGTGGCGAGCGCGCATGAGGACATCGCCAATGCGCGGGTGCGCTTCGCCAATGGCTGCGTCGCCGCCATCACCGCCAGCCGGATCAGCCTGAAGACCGAACGGAAAATGCGGCTGTTCAGTCAGGAAGGCTACATGTCGGTCGATTTCGCCGCCCGCAAGCTGATGATGATCGGCCGCGAGCGCGGCCTGCCGCTGCCCGGCACCGGCGGCGGCCGCATCGAGGAAATCACCTGGAAGGAGCACGACTCGCTGGAGGCCGAGCACGCTGCCTTCGCCGCCGCCATTCTCGACGGCGCCCCGGTGGTGGTGGACGCCGCCGCCGGCCGCCGCGCCCTGGAAGCGGCGCTGGCGGTGACGGAGAGCATGGCGTCCAGCCGCCGGAAGGCGGAGGCGTCGGGTCTGATCAGGGCGCCGGGCTGATCAGTGCCCGGTCTTGTGCTTCCACACCTCGCGGGTAACCCAGGCCTCGAGCACCTTCACATGCTCGGCTTCCTCCTGGACGAACTCGTTGGCCGCCGCGCGAATGGCGGGATCGGTCGTGGTGCCGGCGACGGAATAGTAGAATTCATAGCCCCGCCGCTCGCCCTGCAACGCCGCCCGCAGCGCGTCGAGCCGCGACAGGCCCGGGTCGCCGGCCCACAGCGCGGTGCGTTCCGGCGTTACATGGTCGGGCCAGATGTAGTCGGGCGGCACATGCTTTGACACATCGATGGCGCTCGCCCGCTTGGTGGCCTCGGCAAGATGCAGGCGTGAGAAGCGTCCGAGCTGGGCGAACAGCACCGCCACTTCCTGGTTGCCGACCTGTTCCATCGCTGCGGCCAGTTCCTCGAAATGGACCGCGGCGTCCTCCTCCACCTTCACGGCATAGCCGAGGAAGTCATCGAGCGAGGCGATCTCCAGGCCGCCCTTGAAGATGCGGGCGGCGGTGGACAGGGCCGGCTTCTGCGCCGGCAGCGTCTGGTCGCCTTCGAAGGACACGAGTATGTCCTCGTTGCGGATGAAGCACTGGCAGGCCAGCCGGTAGCGCGGCGGCATGTCGTTGACTTCGGCGTCCTCGATTTCCTTGCGGGTGATTTTGCCGAGCTGGCGGAGGACTTCCTTTTCCTTTTCGGTCAGTGCGATGCCGCATTTCTGACTGGGCGAAAGGTGCTTGACCTCCACCAGGCATGACCCGCATTCGCCGTCCTGGCAGTCGAACGGAATCGGTATCTTGTGGGCCTTGGCCACGGCCAGGACGGTGCCCCGGTCGCCGGCGACCGCGTAGACGGTCACGTCCCGCGCCATCACGGGTGATGAAAATGTCACATTGCTCACTGGCGTGTCCCTGTCCACGATGGTCGTCGGGGACGGCAAAGCAAGCCGTGGGCCATTTCGGGAAGCCGAAAAAATCAGCATTCTGGCTGGCCATTCCGGGTAAGACCGACACAGGATCGGCGCCTCGGGGACATCCAGGTCGGTTTCCCGACAACCGGTGCCCAAGCCGACAGACGAAGGCTGCACCGGTCACAAGCTGTGTTGATGCCCTGGCCGGCCCTGCGCGGCAGTTCCCGATTGCCCGGATGCGCATGCCCGGTGCAGATTTCCGGTCGCTGCCGGGGCGATCCGGCGAGCGTGAGTGGTTTCCAAGGCAAGGAATTGTCGCTGGAACAGCAACAATGAACCAATCATCGGGGGACAAAATTGTGCGATTTCTTCTGAAAGTCGGCATTCCTGTCGAGGCCGGGAACACGGCGGCGAAGGCTGGCAGACTCGGCGCAACCATCCAGTCGATACTTGCCGAGTTGCAACCCGAGGCCGCTTATTTCACCGCCGAAAATGGCCGACGGACGGGCTTGCTTTTTTTCGAAATGGAGGATGCCTCACAAATACCGGCTATTGCCGAGCCGTGGTTCCTCGCGTTCAATGCCAGCATCGAATGCTATCCGGTGATGGTGCCGGATGATCTCGCCAGGGCTGGCAGTGCCATCAAGGCGGCGGTCACCAAATACGGCTGACGGCGCAGGCGCGGTCCAGCCAGTCGCCGCGCGGCGGGCGCTGAGCAGCGGGGCGTTATCCCATCCGGCGGGCGACGAAGGCCGAAGCGGAGATTGATGGCGCCTCAGCCGGATCACGCGCCGCGAGCACCGCCAGCACCTCCCGCGCCGCCGCCTGCGCCGGTGTGCCCGAAGGCGAGCGCAGCCGCTCGGCCACCGCGCGGAAGGCGGTGCGCTGGGCCAGCGCCGCCGCGGGGTCGCCGAGCAGGTGCTCCACCGTCTCCGCCAGCTTTGCCGGCCGGCAATCCCGTTGCAACAGTTCGGGCACCGCGGCGCGGCCGGCCAGCAGGTTCACCATGGCGACATGCGGCACCCGGATCAGCCGCCGCGCGATCGCCGCGCTGATCGGGTTCACCCGGTAGGTCACCGCCATCGGCACCCCGGCGAGCGCAAGTTCCAGCGTCGAGGTGCCGGATTTCGTCAACGCGGCGGCGGCGGCGGCATAGGCGTCATGCTTGTCGGCCAGTTCGGTGACGATCACCGGCCGCACCGGCCAGGAAGCGGCGGCGCGCTGCACCGTTTCGGCCACCGCCGATGCCACCGGCACCACCGGCACCAGGCCGGGGATGCGGCTGGCGAGCAGCGACAGCGTGGCGCCGAACACCGGCAGCAGCCGCGGCACCTCGTTGCGCCGGCTGCCGGGCATCAGCACCAGCACCCTGGCGTCCGCTGCCAGCCCGTGGGCGGCGCGGAACCGGGCGCCGTCGCCGTGATCGGCGCCGGATTGCAGCACCGGATGGCCGACGAAGGTTGCCGGCAGGCCGTGCCGGGCGAAGAAATCCGGCTCGAACGGCAGCAGGCACAGCAGCCGCTCCCACAGGCCGGGGAATTCGCGCACGCGTTTTTCCCGCCAGGCCCAGACCTGCGGCGCGACATAATGCACGCGACGAATGCCGCTGCCGGTCAGTCGGCGCAGCAGGCGCAGGGTGAAGCCGGGGCTGTCGATGGTGACCAGCACGTCGGGGCGGCGCACCCGCACGTCCTGTTCGGTCTGGCCCAGCCGGCGGCCGAGTTGGCGGATGCGCGGCAGCACCTCCAGCAACCCCATCACCGCGAGGTCCTGCATCGGAAAGATCGGGTCGAGCCCCTGTTCCACCATGCGCGGCCCGCCGACGCCGGCGAATTGCACCTCCGGCCGGGCGGCGCGCAGCGCTTCCATCAGCCGGCCGCCGAGCACGTCGCCGCTCTGCTCGCCGGCGACGAGGTAGATCAGGGGGGCGGAGCGGACCGGGTCGTGCATGTCCCTGCATAGGCGAGGGGGCCGGCAGCGTCCATCAGGGGCGGCGCAAATCGGGTCGTGATTGAGCCTGCGCAACGATGCCGGCGGACAGCCGGGCGATATTCACCAATTACAGGATTCTGGCGGCAATTCTTCAGAAACGATCAGGCCCGGCCGCACACCTCCTGCCCGTGCATGTAGCCATGTCCGTGGTCACGCCGGGCCACCGCATGCCCGGCGGCTTCCAGCACCGCGGCCATTTCGGCTACCGATATGCCGTCACTCTCCATGACCAGCCGGATCAACGGGTCCGTCAGGAAGGTTTCGAAGGTGAGGCCTGAATGGCGATCGGGTGACACAGCATCCTCCGCGGATCGCACGGGGCTCGCGTCCGGTTACAATATGATACGGGAGGAGGTCCGGTGTCTACAGGCTTCTGTGAAGATCGGTAAGATTGCGCGAAAATGTTATCCCGGCCACCACCCAGTGGTTGTCCGCTGCTGAGGAACATTCCGCGCTCATCAGAAAACGTTCTGTTTTTTCAGGCGCTTGCCGAAGTTCGTCGGCGTGGGGCGGGATGGGCCAATGTAATGAAACGTCGTAAGTTCCGCGATCGTATCCGCTGGTGGGAGAGGTGGCCGGGGAAATACGGACAGGGCGCTAAGGCGACGCCCAACAATCCCCGAATCACCCCGTCGATGCGCGCCTTGGCGCGAACAGGGGATTCCGGCGCGGTTCGCTGAGCACGTAGGCTCCGCGAATGATAGATGCATCTGCGATTGGCGAGCGCTATGCGGCGGTTCGTCGTAGCCTGAACGAACGTGGTCGTCGGCTGTTCGCGGCGGCGGCGGCGCGAACGGCCGGGCATGGCGGGATCAGCGCAGCTTCGCGGGCCACGGGGATTGCGCGCAGCACGAATGGCCGTGGTCTGAAAGACCTCGACGACCCTGACGGTTTGTCTGGAGAAGTCCGACGGCCCGGCAGCGGCAGGCATGCGTTGACCGCCACCGACCCGAAATTGCGCGATGATCTGCGTCGGTTGGTGGAGCCGGCGACGATGGGCGATCCGATGCGGCCGCTGCTGTGGGTTTCGAAGAGCCACGCGAAGCTGGCGGCTGACGGTGGAGCAACAGGACAAAGAGACGCCCGTCGCGATCGAACAAAGCAGTGGACGGGATCGCCTGAATATTCATGATGCGATCGACCTTGAGACCGGTCGAACCATCATGAAAGATGTGCTGACCGTGGACGCCTTGAGTACGATCATGCTGTTGATGGGGATCGAGGCGACGTATCCGGGCATGCGGTTGATCCACGTCTTTCTGGACAATGCCAGATACCATCACGCAAAATTGGTCCAGGCGTGGCTGGCGCGGCCGGAATGCTGGATCAAGCTCCACTTCGTCCCGGCGTACTGTCCGCATCTCAATCCTATCGAGCGACTATGGGGATTGATGCACAGACGCATCACCCACAACAAGTGCTACGTCACCTTTATGGACTTCAGCATCGCGATGCTGGCCTTCTTGCGCGCCGGCGTCCCAGGGAACTGGGGCACCTATTGCGATGAGGTCACCGACCATTTCCGTATCATAAACCCAACGGAATGCCGAATTATCGCGTGAACAGGGTATAATATGCAGGCTCAGGCCCTTAGCGTCTGTGCGGCGTCCCCCCGCGCCGGATCCGGCGCGGGGGGCGAAGAACGAAAAACTCAGACCGAGTAGTACAGCTCGAACTCAACCGGGTGCGGAGTGTGCTCGAACCTGAAGACCTCGGCCCACTTCAGCTCGATGTAGCTCTCGATCTGGTCGAGGGTGAACACGTCGCCGGCGAGCAGGAAGTCGTGGTCGGCTTCCAGCGCGCCGATCGCCTCGCGCAGGCTGCCGCACACCGTCGGGATGCCCTTCAGCTCTTCCGGCGGCAGGTCGTACAGGTCCTTGTCCATCGGGTCGCCCGGATGGATCTTGTTCTTGATGCCGTCCAGACCGGCCATCAGCATTGCGGAGAAGGCCAGGTACGGATTGGCGGCGGCATCGGGGAAGCGGACCTCGACGCGCTTGGCCTTCGGGTTGGTCGCATAGGGGATGCGACACGAGGCGGAGCGGTTGCGGGCCGAGTAGGCCAGCAGCACCGGCGCCTCAAAGCCCGGGATCAGCCGCTTGTAGCTGTTGGTCGCCGGGTTGGTGAAGGCGTTCAGCGCCTTGGCGTGCTTGATGATGCCGCCGATGTAGTGCAGCGCCGTCTCCGACAGGTCGGCATAGCCATTGCCGCCGAACAGCGGCTTGCCGTCCTTCCAGATCGACTGGTGGCAGTGCATGCCCGAGCCGTTGTCGCCATAGATCGGCTTCGGCATGAACGTCGCCGTCTTGCCATAGCTGTGCGCGACGTTGTGGATGACGTACTTGTAGATCTGCAGCTGGTCGGCCATCTGCACCATCGGGCCGAACTTCATGCCCAGCTCGTGCTGTGACTGCGCCACTTCATGGTGGTGCTTCTCGATGGTTAGGCCCATTTCGCCCATGGTGGAGAGCATCTCGGCGCGCAGGTCGCTCTCGCTGTCCACCGGCGGCACCGGGAAATAGCCGCCCTTGACGGTCGGACGGTGGCCCATGTTGCCTTCCGGGTAGTCCTTCAGGCTGGCCTGCGGGCCTTCCTGATGGTCCAGCTGGTAGGTGCCGTAGTTCGGCCCGGTGCCGAAGCGGACGCTGTCGAACACGAAGAACTCGGCCTCGGGGCCGAAGAATGCGGTGTCGCCGATGCCGGACGCCTTGACATAGGCGGCGGCCTTCTTGGCGGTGCTGCGCGGGTCGCGGGTGTATCCCTGGCCGGTGGACGGCTCGATGATGTCGCAGAAAATGATCAGCGACGGCTTGGCCGCGAACGGGTCCAGCACGGCGGTGTCGGGGTCCGGCATCAGGATCATGTCGGACTCGTTGATCGCCTTCCAGCCGGCGATCGAGGAGCCGTCGAACATGATGCCGTCGCGGAACGCGTCCTCATCCATGGTGGAGACGTGCTGCGCCGTGTGCTGCCACTTGCCGCGCGGGTCGGTGAACCGGAGGTCCACGTACTCGACGGAGTGTTCCTTCATAAGTTCCAGGACCTTGGCGACGCCGCCTTCGGCCGACTTGCTCGTCATTGCCTCATTCCTCGTGCAAACGCCGCCGGGCGGCGCGCAGGAAGCCGCCCCACGCGGCTCCCGTTGGCGGCCCCTTTACGTCGTTCGCAAGGGGACCGGAAGTCGATATTCGTTGGTCTGCCGGCGCGATTCGGCGGCGCGTTCCGGGACGGTCGGTCAGACCGCGTTTTCGCCGCGTTCGCCGGTGCGGATGCGGATGACTTCCTCGATCGTGCTGATGAAGATCTTGCCGTCGCCGATGCGACCGGTGCGGGCGGAGGTCATGATCGCCTCGACCGCGCGCTCAAGGAGGCTTTCCTCGCAGATCACTTCGATCTTCACCTTGGGCAGGAAATCGACCACGTATTCGGCGCCGCGGTAAAGCTCGGTATGCCCCTTCTGACGCCCGAAGCCCTTGGCCTCAAGCACCGTGATGCCGTTCAGACCGACTTCGTGCAGTGCCTCCTTTACCTCGTCAAGTTTGAACGGCTTGATGATCGCCTCGATCTTCTTCATCTGCGCTCGCCCGGGTTGCGGGCTCCCTCCTGAAATCCCGGCAGCGCCGTAACGGCTGCCGCTGCGGCGCCTGATGGGGGCGCCCCCACGACCGCCCGTCCCCTCGAGAGGAGAGCGATCCCGCAAGTTTGCACGAAGTGTGCCATCCGGCAATGCGCAGCATCGGGGGTGCCGGGGCGTCGCGATGCCCGGTTTTTCGGCACTGCGGCCGCCTGCGTTCTGGGCTTTGCTGCCCGCTTTCGCGCCATCCCGGCCACCAGCCGCCGCCACCTGTTGCACCGCGGTTGAACCGGTGCGGCGGCGCCCGCATACTCGCCCTCCGCATCCGCAGGACGCCCGTTCCCTCCGGCCGGACGGTGCCGCCAGTTCACGGCCGGGGAGGTTTGCCCGCGGTGAAGTCGCCCAACGCTCTCCTGTCGGCCACCGGCACGACCATCTTCACCGTCATGTCGGCGCTGGCCGCCCGGCATGACGCGATCAATCTCGGCCAGGGTTTTCCGGACACCGACGGGCCGGCCGACGTGGTGCGCGCCGCCGCCGATGCGCTGCTGGACGGGCGCAACCAGTACCCGCCGATGACCGGGCTGGCCGAACTGCGCGAGGCCGTGGCCGCCGCCAATGCCCGTTTCTATGGCCTGGACGTGGACCCCGGCGCCGAAGTGGTGGTGACCTCCGGCGCCACCGAGGGCATCACCGCCTGTCTGATGGCCCTGCTCGACCCGGGCGACGAGGTGGTGCTGATCGAACCGCTGTACGACACCTATCTGCCGGTGGTGCGCCTGCTCGGCGCGGTGCCCCGGCTGGTGCGGCTGCAGCCGCCGGGGTGGGAGTTGCCGCGGGCCGAGCTTGCCGCCGCCTTTGGCCCGAAAACCAAGGCGATCCTGTTCAACACGCCGATGAACCCGACCGGCAAGGTGTTCACCGCGGCCGAACTGGCCTTCATCGCCGACCTGCTGGTCCGCCACGACGCCTATGCGGTATGCGATGAGGTCTACGAGCATCTCACCTATGACGGCTGGCGCCACATCCCGCTGATGAGCCTGCCCGGCATGCGCGCGCGCTGCCTGCGCATCGGCAGCGCCGGCAAGACCTTCTCGCTCACCGGCTGGAAGGTCGGCTACATCACCGCCGGCGCGGCGCTGGCCACGGTGGCGGCCAAGGCGCACCAGAACCTGACCTTCACCACGCCGCCCAACCTGCAGCGCGCGGTGGCGCTGGGCCTGGCCAAGGACGATGCCTATTTCGCCGGCCTGGCCGGTGCCCTGGCCGCCCGGCGCGACCAGCTGGCCGAGGGGCTGGCGCGGATCGGCTTCGGCGTGCTGCCGGTCCAGGGCAGCTACTTCATCACCGCCGACTTCGCCCCGCTGGGCTTCACCGGCGACGATGCCGCGTTCTGCCGCCACATCACCGAGGCCGCCGGGGTGACGGCGATTCCGGTCTCGGCCTTCTACGAGGGCGCGGCGCCGGACCACTACGCCCGCTTCGCCTTCTGCAAGCGTCCGGAGGTGCTGGATGCGGCGCTGGAACGGCTGGCGGCACATTTCGCCGCTGCCGGCCCGGGCCGGTTGACGGGCCGGGCGCGTTCGGCGTAGACCGCGCCCTCGCTGGGTATGGCGGGCGTAGCTCAGATGGTAGAGCGCCAGGTTGTGGTCTTGGATGCCGAGGGTTCGAGTCCCTTCGCTCGCCCCAGCTCAGCCCGGCGCCCCAGCTCAGCCCGGGTCCTCCGCTCCCGGGCCTGAGTCCTGCCGGTTGGCGGTATCCCGCACCGAAGGACCTCGACGATGACTTTATTGGTCGCGATCGGTGGTCTGGGTGCCCTGGGCTTGGCGGTGGCGCGGGCTCTGGACCCGGTGGCCGGCAACGGTGGCGTCGAAGGTCTGCGCCTGGTGGCGGTGAGCGCCCGCGACCGCGACAAGGCGGCGGCCAAACTCGCCGGGTTTGCAGCCCCGCCCGATATCCTCGCGCTGGAGGAGTTGGCGGTGCTCGCCGACATCGTGGTGGAAGCGGTGCCCGCCCCGGTGTTCGACCGCATCGCCCTGCCGGCGCTGGAGGCCGGACGGGTGTTGGTGCCGGGTTCCGTCGGCGCGCTGCTGCCGCGCATGCACCTGGTGAAGCTGGCGCAGGAGACGGGGGGCCGGATCCTGGTGCCATCCGGCACACTGCCGGGCCTGGACGCCGTGCGGGCCTGCGCCGAGGGGCCGGTGGAGAGCGTCACCCTGGTGTCCCGCCAGCCGCCGGCGGCCCTGGCCGGCGCCCCGTACCTGGCGAAGCACGCCATCGACGTGCTGGCGATCACCACAGCCACCTGCATCTTCGAGGGCAATGCCATCGATGCGGCCGCCGGTTTCCCGCCCTGCGCGAACATGGTCGCCGCCCTGGCGCTGGCCGGCATCGGTCCGGTGCGCACGCGGGTCGCGATCTGGGCCGATCCGGGGGTGGACCGTTCCAGCCACATCATCCAGGTGCAAGCCGATGCGGCGCGCCTGACCATGACGGTGGAGAACCTGCCGGGCGCGGCCAACCCCGAAACCGGCGGGCTGACCGCCCTGTCGGTCATCGCCTGCCTGCGCGGGCTGGTTGCTTCCCTGAAGGTTGGCAGCTGAAGCGAATTCCATTGTTGTCTGCCGCGGGGGGGGGGGGCGGGCGTTTCCTGGCGGGAAACTGCCGCCCGCGTCGCGAAATAAGGTACTCGACGGGAATGTTCCGGTGTGCGGCCCTGTTTGACGAAGTGCTTGCGGTAACGTCCGTGTAACGGTAAAATCAACAACGTTGCCCTAACCCTGACAATCCCGACGACAGGCAGTGGCCGCGCGTCATGCGGTTTCCGCCAGGCCCATCGTTCCTTTCCGGCGCCGTGCCGGGTGAAACTGAGGAGTCGCCGTCCATGTCCGGCCACACCGTGGAGCCGTTCCACCAGTCGCTTGCCGGCCGTGTGCGTTTCGCCCGGCGTATCGCCGGGCTGTCGCAACGTGAACTGGCCGCCGCCGTCGGTTCACGGGTGTCGCAGGTCCGCCGCTACGAGTCCGGGGAAGCCGCCATTTCCGCCGCCACGCTGCTGCGCATCGCGGTGGCGCTGGATGTGCCGGTGGCGTGGCTGTACGGCGTGGACGACAGCGACCTCTGGCCCGACACGCTGCTGGCGGCGCTGTTCCAGGACCCGCAAATCCCGGCCCTGGTGAGTGCGTTCTCCCGGATCGCCGACGACGAGTCGCGTCGCCTGCTGCTGTTCATGGCCGACGGGCTGGGCATCGAAAGCCAACCCGGGGGGCAGGAACCCGCCACGCCGCCGCCGTGCGAACCCGCGGTGCCGCGCCGGCGCGCCATGCTGGTCGACGATGCGCCCGACGTGCTGGTCGTGGTCGGCGCCTTCCTGCGTTCCGGCGGCTACGACGTGGTGCGCGTGCATACGGCCGAGGCGGCGCTGGAGCTCCTCAGCGGCGGCGAGCCGGTCGACGTGCTGGTGACCGACTACGCCATGCCGGGCATGGACGGGCTGGAACTGGTGCGCCGCGCCACCAGCCAGCGTCCCGGCCTGGCCGCCGTGGTCATCACCGCCTTTTCGGCCGACCTCGCACTCAGCGCCGGGCGGCTGCCGGATGTTGTGGTGCTGGCCAAGCCGTTCGCCCGTGCCGACCTGCTGGGCGCCATGCAGTCCGTCTGTGCCCGCGCCCTGGCCGGCGCGCCCGAGGCGTGACCGGGAAGGCGCGGCCGGGGCCGCTGCCGCCGTGACCTGCGTGCCGGCCCGGGCGCGCCGGCGCGCGCCCGGTGCGGGGTGCCTGCAACCAAAGCCTTGCTCCGCGGCTGCGCATCGCCCATGACCGGGTTCTTATCCGCTCACGATCGACACAACGAGAACCCGGACATGCGCGAGATCTCCAGGCGCCTGCTGCTCACCGGCGCCGCCGCCGCTCCCTTTGCCGGCTGGACCCGGCGGGCCGATGCGGCCCTTCCAGCCGACACGGCGGTGTTCGGCCGGCAGATCGACGACATCATCTCGCTCGATCCCGGTGAGTGTTACGAACCCTCCGGCATCGAGATCGCCACCAACGTCTACGACCGCATCCTGCGCTACGAGCCGGAGAACTTTTCGAAGCTGGTCGGTGGCGTGGCCGAGAGCTGGACGGTCAGCGGCGACGGCCGGCAGTTCACCTTCACCCTGCGCCGCAACCTGAAGTTCCATTCCGGCGCGCCGGTGACCGCCGAGGATGCCGCCTTCTCGCTGCAGCGCGTGGTGCTGCTCGACCGGGTGCCGGCCTACCTGTTCACCCAGCTCGGCTGGACCAGGGCGAACGTGAAGGACCTGGTGCAGGCAACCGGGGCAGGGACGCTGAGCCTGACGATCACCGCGGATTTCGCCCCCTCGCTGGTGCTGAACCTGCTGACCTCGATTGCCGGCTCGGTGCTGGAAAAGCAGCTGGTGCTGGCCCACGAAACCGGCGGCGACCTGGGCAATGCCTGGCTGAAAACCCATTCGGCCGCTTCCGGCGCCTACAAACTGGTCGATTGGAAGCCCGGCGAGCAGGTCAGCCTGGAGGCTTTCGCCGGCTTTCGCCTGGGCGCGCCGCGGCTCAAGCGGGTGCTGGTGCGCCACGTGCCGGACCCGGCCCGGCAGCTCGCGCTGCTGGAGAAGGGCGAGATCGATTTCGCCCGCAACCTGCAACCCGAGCAGATCGAGGCGGTGGCGGGGACGCCGGACATCCGGGTCGAGGACTTCAAGGGCGCCAATATCTGGTACCTGGGGATGAATCTCGGCTTTGCCCCCTTCGCCGATCCCAAGGTGCGCACCGCGTTGAAATGGCTGGTTGATTACCAGGGGATGGCGGAGGGCCTGCTGGCCGGCCGGTTCACCGTGCAGCAGAGCTTCCTGCCGGTCGGCCTGTTCGGCGCCATTGCCGCCGCCCCGTTCAGGCTCGACGTGGCGCGGGCGAAATCCCTGCTGGCCGAGGCCGGTTATCCGGACGGCTTCGAGGTGAAGCTGACCGTGCCCGACAGCGCGCCCTGGACCGACATCGCCCGCTCCGTGCAGCAGACGCTGGGGCAGGCCGGCATCACCGCCGGAATCGAGCAGGCGGACCTGAAGGCGGTGCTGCGCACCTACCGCGCCCGCCAGCACGAATTGCTGCTGATGTCGTGGGGGCCGGATTATTTCGACCCGAATTCCAACGCCGACGCCTTCGCCCACAATGACGACAACGCCGATACCGCGAAAAACAAGTCGCTGGCCTGGCGCAACAAATGGCTCATCCCCGAGCTGACGGCGCAGACACTCGCCGCTGCCAGGGAACGCGACAGCCGGCAGCGCGCGACGCTCTATGCCGATCTGCAGCGGCAGGTCACCGACGAGGGGCCGTACATCCTGCTGTTCCAGAACAGCAACCAGGTGGCGCGCCGCGCCCGCGTGAGCGGCTTCACCCCGGGCATCACCGAGGACCTCGACTTCTTCCGCACCATCCGCAAATCGTAAGGGGCCGCCGGTCGTGCCCGGGCCGTCGCTGCCGGACCATGCGGCGCTGCTGCTCGATCTCGACGGCACGCTGCTGGACATCGCGCCGACTCCCGACTCGGTGGTTGTGCCGGCGGACTTGCTGACCACCCTGCGCACCCTGCGCGCGGCGCTCTGTGACGCGCTGGCGGTGGTCAGCGGGCGGCCGATCGAGCAGATCGAGTCGCTGCTGCAGGCCGTGCCCTATGCGGTGGCCGGCGAGCATGGCGCCGCCATCCGCCACGCCCCCGGCGCGGCGCCGGAGCGGCCGGACCTGCCGGCGCTGCCGGCAGCCTGGCTGGAACAGGCCGGGCGGGTGGCCGCGGGCATTCCCGGGGTGCTGCTGGAGCGCAAGGCGCACGGCTTCGTGCTGCATTACCGGCTGGCGCCGGCGGCCGGTCCGGCGCTGCACCGGGCGCTGCTGTCGATCCTCGGCGGCGATGCCGCGGCGTTCACCCTCATGCCGGCCCATATGGCCTGGGAGGTGAAGCCGGGCGCCGCCGACAAGGGGCGGGCGGTGCACCGGCTGATGGCGCGTCCGCCCTTTGCCGGGCGGGTGCCGGTGTATGTCGGCGACGACGTGACCGACGAGGACGGCATGCTTGCGGCCCGGCAACTGGGGGGTAGCGGCCTGCGCGTGCAGGAAAATTTTGTCGATGCCGCCGGTGTGCGCGGCTGGCTGGCGGCACTTGCGCGGGCGGCCGGACCGCCGGCCGGCGCCGGATAACATGGCGCCAAATTTTCTTGACACCCCCATGACAGGGTCGCAGAGTAACCGTGTCGATAACAGAGAAGGAGGGTGCCCAGCCAGCATGACTCCACCAGGATTGAACCGAGTTGCCGCATAACTTGGCAGCGGCAGTCGAGCAAAAATGCCAAGCCCATGCTCGGGTTTTGCCCCGGGCGCGAAGAATGAAACTTCGCAATCCGACCCCCGGCTGACGCTTTGGTGCGTCTCCCGGGGGTTTTGCTTTTTATTCCACTTCATTTTATGCCACCATCCTCCTGGATGCTTGATCCACTTCCATTGCTGACAGGCCGCGTTTCCCGCCATGGACGTGGACAGCGCCCGCCGCCGGGAGAAACCGGGCCAGCCGCGAGGCGATGAGGAACAGCGCATGACGTTGAAGGACATCCTGCTCCACCTGGACGCCACGCCGCGCTGCGCCGCGCGGGTGGGGGTGGCGGCCGGCCTCGCGGCGCGCCACGGCGCCCACCTGACCGGGCTGTTCGTCATCGACCTGCCGCCGCCGGACATGTTCTACGGCTTTCCCTCCGCCTTCATCGATCTGCAGCGCGCCGAGGACATCGTCGAGCGCCTGCGCGCCGCCGCCACCGCCGCGGCGGCGGTTGCCGAAGCGGCGTTCCGTGACCGGTTGCGCCGCGACGGTTTGCAAGGCGAGTGGCGGCTGGTCGAGGGCAACACCGGCGAGACGGTGGCGCTGCATGGGCGCTACGTGGACCTGGTGGTGGTTGGCCAGACCGATCCGCGGGCCAGCGCAGCCGAGCGGGCGGCGCAACCGGCGGCCACCATGCTGATGGCGGGGGGCCGTCCGCTGCTGATGGTGCCGTTTGCCGGCAACTTCCCGGTGGTGGGGCAGGACGTGCTGATCGGCTGGAATGCCAGCGCCGAGGCGGCGCGCGCGGTGAACGACGCGCTGCCGATCCTGCAGCAGGCGCGCAAGGTGACGGTGCTGTCGATCAATGCGCGCCACGGCATCGCCGGCGACGGCGACCTGCCCTCGGCCGACATCGCCCTGCATCTCGCCCGCCACGGCGTCCGTGCCGAGGCGGCGCAAACCGTGGCGACCGATATTTCGGATGGCGACGCGCTGCTGTCCTATGCCGCCGATATCGGCGCCGATCTGCTGGTGACCGGCATGTACGGCCATTCGCGCCTGCGCGAGATGGTGTTCGGCGGGGTGACCAGAAGCCTGCTGACCGAGATGACGGTGCCGGTGTTCATGGCGCACTGACGGCAATGGCGCGCGCGCGGGAAGCCGGTCAGCCGCCCCCATGATCCGCGGGTGTCCGAGCGTCGGCGGGGCTTTCCCGCCATCCCGGTCGGGCGCAAAATGAAGCCGCTGCAGACCGAAGGGGCGCACCGGCATGGCGTGGGATATGGAGAAGTTTGGCATTGGCCTGGCGGTGATCACCGTCGGCTATTTCGTGTGGCGTCTGGCGCTGCCCTACGTGTTTTCCGTGCTCGGGCGCATGATGGGGGCGCACCACGCGGTACCGCTGCCCTCGGCCGACCTGCGGCCCGACCCGCGGGCCGCGACCGCTCCGGCGCCGGCCACCCGCGCGGCGCCAGCCGCCGCGGTCGCACCCGGTGGCGGCTTCGATCGCGCCGCCGTCGCCGCGGTTGAGGGCGACTGGGAGGAGGCGGCACGGCTGAACGCCGTGCTGGCAGGGTTGCAGGCGCTGCGCCAGGGCCGGGTGGCCCGGGAAGGTGCGTTGCGCACCCGCGCCGCCTGGAAGGTCGCGGTGTTTTCCCAGGCCGCGCTCTACCGCGTGGTGGCGCTCGCCGCCGGCAGCGCCACCGACTGGAACGTCCGCAACGTGCTCGGCGCGGCGCTGCAGGCCCGCGGCGTGCTGGAGGCGACGGCGCTGCTGGCCGATTTCGACCGCCGCCTGCAAAGCCTGAGCAGCGCCGGCGACCTCGCCGGCATCGAGGCCCTGGTGACCGAACGCGGCTTCGCCAGCCCGCTCGACGGTCCGGCCGGTGCCGGCACGCAACCCGGCTTCGATCCGGCGCTGATCAATGGCTTCGACGCCGTGGCGCGGGCGCATTACGACGCGCTGGCCGGCCTGTGCGAAGCCGGGGCGCTCGGCCAGTTCCGGGTGTTCGGGGAGCTGGAAAAGGCCGGCACCGCGGTAACCTTCTCGGCCGATTCCGGCTTCGAGCGCGGCCTGTTCGGCCACGTGCTCGGCGGTGTCGCGGCGATCGTCGCGACCGAGGCGGCGCTGCGGGCGATCGAGGAGAAGCTGCCGGCGGTGGCGGCGCTCGAAGCCGCCTGAGGCGGCGGTGACCACCGCGCCCGGGATTGATTGCCGTCCGGGCGCGGTTCATTTTCTGCCCAGGGTGGAGACGGCAGAAAATGGTTATGAACCATGATAATCCTGGAATCCTGAAGGATCGCAACGCTGCCGCGGCGGTGGTGCCGCATCCCGGCCGGGGCGGGCGCGCCCGCGACGTGCCCAAGGGTCGCCAGGTCGATCCGGCGGCGCTGGCCGAAATGGAGTCGCTGCTCGCCGGGCGGGCGATGCGGCGCGATCTTCTGATCGAGCACCTGCACGCCATCCAGGACGCGCACGGCCAGATCTCGGCCGCCCATCTGACCGCACTGGCCGAGCTGATGCGGCTGTCCGTTGCCGAAGTTTTCGAGGTGGCCAGCTTCTACGCGCATTTCGATGTGGCACAGGCGGCGCCGCCGCCGAAGCTGGTGGTGCGGGTCTGCGGCAGCCTGACCTGTTCCATGTTCGGCGGCGAGGCTTTGCTGGCCGCCCTGCAGGCCGGCATCGGCGATGCGGCGTGGGTGGTCCGCGCGCCCTGCCTGGGCATGTGCGACCACGCCCCGGCGGTGGAAGTCGGACACCATTTCGTCCGCCGCGCCAGCGCCTCGGCGGTGCTGGATACCATCGCCGCCGGCGACACCGCGCCGCATGTTCCGCCCTACGTCGATCATGCCGCCTACCTCGCCGGCGGCGGCTACCGCCTGCTGGAAAACCTGCGGCGCGGCGCGGTTTCGCCGGACGACGTGCTGGCGGTGCTGGATGACGCCCAGCTGCGCGGCCTCGGCGGCGCCGGCTTTCCGCTCGGGCGCAAATGGCGCTCGGTGCGCGCCGAACCCGGGCCGCGGCTGATGGCGGTGAACGCCGACGAGGGCGAGCCCGGCACCTTCAAGGACCGTTACTATCTCAACACCGATCCGCACCGTTTTCTCGAGGGCATGCTGATCGGCGCCCAGGTGGTCGAGGCGACCGACATCTATATTTATGTGCGCGACGAGTATCCGGCGGCGCGGGCGATCCTGGCCGCGGAACTGCCGAAACTGCCGCCGGACGGCCCGCGCCTGCATCTGCGCCGCGGCGCCGGCGCCTATGTCTGCGGCGAGGAAACCGCGATGCTGGAAAGCATCGAGGGCAAGCGCGGCGTGCCGCGGCACAAGCCGCCATTTCCCTTCCAGGTTGGCCTGTTCGGCCGGCCGACGCTGATCAACAACGTCGAGACGCTGTACTGGGTGCGCGACCTGGTCGAGCGCGGCGCCGGCTGGTGGAAAAGCTTCGGGCGCGCCGGCCGGCACGGGTTGCGCAGCTTTTCGGTGTCCGGGCGGGTGGTCGCTCCCGGGGTGAAGCTGGCGCCTGCCGGCATTACGGTGCGCGAACTGATCGACGAATATTGCGGCGGCATGCTGCCCGGCCACGCCTTCGCCGCCTACCTGCCGGGCGGCGCTTCCGGCGGCATCCTGCCGGCCGCGCTGGGCGACCTGCCGCTCGATTTCGGGACGCTGGAGCCATACGGCTGCTTCATCGGCGCGGCCGCGGTGATCGTGCTGTCCGACCACGATGATGTGCGCGCCGCGGCGCTGAACCTGATCCGTTTCTTCGCCGATGAAAGCTGCGGCAAATGCACGCCCTGCCGCATGGGCACCCAGAAGGCGCGGCTGCTGCTGGAGCGCCCGGTGTGGGACGGCGCGCTGCTGGCGGAACTGGCGCAGACCATGCGCGACGCCTCGATCTGCGGGCTGGGCCAGGCCGCCGCCAACCCGTTTGTCTCGGTGCTGCGGCATTTCGGGGCGCAGCCATGACCGCAATCCGGTTCGAACTCGACGGCCAACCGGCCGAGGCGCGGCCGGGCGAGACGATCTGGCAGGTGGCGACCCGGCTCGGCACCGACATCCCGCATCTCTGCCACACCCCCGCGCCGGGCTACCGGCCGGACGGCAATTGCCGCGCCTGCGTGGTGGAGGTGGAAGGCGAGCGGGTGCTCACCGCATCCTGCCAGCGGGTCGCCAGCCCCGGCATGAAGGTGCGCACCGCCAGCGAACGCGCCCGCGCGGCCCGGCGCATGGTGATTGAACTGCTGCTGGCCGACCAGCCGGCGCGCGCGGCGGCGCATGATCCGGCGTCGCGCTTCTGGCGCTGGGCGGATGCACTGGGGGTGAGCGACAGCCGCTTCCCGAAGCTGCCCCGCTGGAGCGGCGATGCCAGCCACCCGGCGATGCGGGTGAACCTCGATGCCTGCATCCAGTGCGGCCTGTGCCTGCGCGCCTGCCGCGAGGTGCAGGTCAACGACGTCATCGGTATGGCGTTCCGCAACGCCGCGACCAAAGTGGTGTTCGACCTCGACGACCCGATGGGGGACTCGAGCTGCGTGGGCTGCGGCGAATGCGTGCAGGCCTGCCCGACCGGCGCGCTGATGCCGTCCGCTTATCTCGACCCACGGCAGCACCGCACGGTCTGGCCGGAGCGGTCGGTGGACTCGCTGTGCCCGTATTGCGGCGTCGGCTGCCAGATGACCTATCACGTGGCCGGCGGGCGGGTGGTGTATGCCGAGGGGCGCGACGGCCCGGCCAACCACGGCCGGCTGTGCGTGAAGGGGCGGTTCGGCTTCGACTACATCCATCACCCGCACCGGCTGACCCAGCCGCTGCTGCGGCTGCCCGGCGCACCCAAAGGCATGCCGGTCGATCCGGCCAACCCCTGGACCCATTTCCGCCCCGCGAGCTGGGAGGAGGCGCTGGATCGCGCCGCCGGCGGGCTGGCGCGCCTTCGCGACGCGCATGGCGGGCGGGCGCTGGCCGGGTTCGGCTCGGCCAAGGGGTCGAACGAGGAAGCCTGGCTGTTCCAGAAACTGGTGCGCACCGGCTTCGGCTCGAACAACGTCGATCACTGCACAAGGATGTGCCACGCCTCCTCGGTGGCGGCGCTGATGGAGGGGCTGAATTCCGGCGCGGTATCCGCCCCGTTCGCCGCCGCGCTGGAGGCCGACTGCATCATCGTCATCGGCGCCAACCCGGCGGTGAACCATCCGGTGGCGGCCAGCTTCATCCGCAACGCCGTGCAGCAGCGCGGCGCGAAGCTGGTGGTGATCGACCCGCGGCGTCAGGCGCTGTCGCGGCTGGCCACCCACCACCTGGCGTTCCGGCCGGGCAGCGACGTCGCCCTGCTGACCGCGCTGCTGCATGTGATCATCGAGGAAGGGCTGACCGACCCGGGCTACATCGCCGCCCATGTGGACGGGTTCGAGGCGCTGAAGGCGCGTATCGGCGGGTTTTCGCCGGAACGCATGGCGCCGGTCTGCGGCATCCCGGCCGCGACACTGCGCGACGTGGCGCGGCTGTATGCCACGTCGCGCGCCGCGCTGATCTTCTGGGGCATGGGCATCAGCCAGCACGTGCACGGCACCGACAATGCCCGCTGCCTGATCGCGCTGGCGCTCATCACCGGGCAGATCGGCCGGCCCGGCACCGGGCTGCATCCGCTGCGCGGCCAGAACAACGTGCAGGGCGCCTCGGATGCCGGGCTGATTCCGATGTTCTACCCCGACTACCGCCCGGTGGAGCGGCCGGAAATCCGCGCCGTCTTCGCGGCGGCCTGGGGACGCCCGCTCGATCCGCAGCGCGGCCTGACGGTGGTGGAGGTCATGCATGCCATCCACGCCGGCAGCATCCGCGGCATGTACATCGAAGGGGAAAACCCGGCGATGTCCGATCCCGACCTGAACCACGCGCGCGCCGCCCTGGCGAAGCTGGAACACCTGGTGGTGCAGGACCTGTTCCTCACGGAAACCGCCTGCTTCGCCGATGTGGTGCTGCCGGCCTCGGCCTTTGCCGAGAAAGGCGGCAGCTTCACCAACACCGACCGCCGCGTGCAACTGGCCCGCCCGGTGCTGGCCCCGCCCGGCGCGGCGCGGCAGGACTGGTGGATCATCCAGCAGATGGCGCGCCGGCTCGGCCTGGACTGGAACTATGCCGGACCGGAGGAGGTGTTCGCCGAGATGGCGACGTTGATGCCGTCGCTGGCCAACATCACCTGGGAGCGGCTGGAGCGGGAAGGGGCGGTGACCTATCCGGTGGACGGGCCGGACAGTCCGGGCCGCGCCATCATCTTCACCGCCGGCTTCCCGACCGCGAACGGGCGCGCCCGCCTCGTGCCGGCCGATCCGGCGCCGCCCGACGAACTGCCGGACGACGATTATCCGCTGGTGCTGTCCACCGGGCGGATCCTGGAACACTGGCACACCGGTTCGATGACGCGGCGGGCCGGCGTGCTCGATGCCATCGAGCCGGAGGCGGTGGCGTTGATGGCGCCGCGGCAGATCGGCCGCATGGGGCTGACGGCGGGCGGCATGATCCGCATCGCGACGCGGCGGGGCGCGGTGGCGGTGCGGCTGCGCGCCGACCGCGATGTGCCGGAGGGCATGGTGTTCATGCCGTTCTGCTTCGCCGAGGGCGCCGCCAACCTGCTGACCAACGCCGCGCTGGACCCGTTCGGGAAGATACCGGAGTTCAAGTTCTGCGCGGCGCGGGTGAGCGCCGCACAGGAAGGCCAGGGCGCTGCCCTGGACCCGCAGGTTGACCCCATTCCATAAGGGTTCCAAGGGCCTGTGGCCCTTGGCGGGTCCAGGGCGGAGCCCTGTTGGGGTTCGGGGCAACGCCACGATAGGATGCCTTCACCCGATTGCCATTTGGCCGACCGCGCGTTCGCGTGACACAACAGCCATGATGGCCCATTCGGACAGGTCCAGGCGACGACAACGCACGCAGGCGGCATGGCTCCAGGCGTCCATGGCGGCGCTGCTGGCCGTGGCTCTGCTGCTCGCGCCGCTGCGGGCGGGCGCCGCCGCCGGGGAAGCCTTCGTGGTGGCGCTGGAAGGGCCGATCGGCCCGGCCTCGGCCGACTACGTGGTGCGCAGCCTGAACGACGCCGCGGCAGCGCACGCCGCCGCGGTGGTGTTGCGGCTGGACACCCCCGGCGGCCTGGACACCGCCATGCGGACCATCATCCGCGCCATGCTGGCCTCGCCGGTGCCGGTGCTCGGCTATGTCGCTCCGGCCGGCGCCCGGGCGGCCAGCGCCGGCACCTATATCCTGTATGCCAGCGCGCTGGCGGCGATGGCGCCCGGCACCAATCTCGGCGCCGCCACGCCGGTGGCGCTGTTCGGCGACACGCCGTTGCCGGACGAACTGCGCCAGCGCGCCGCCGAAGCCCCGTCCGCCCTGCCGACGGCGGAGGCGGAACGGGCCAAGATCACCAACGATGCCGCCGCCTATATCCGCGGCCTGGCCACCCTGCACGGCCGCAATGCCGAGTGGGCCGAGCGGGCGGTGCGCGAGGCGGTAAGCCTGCCCTACGACGCGGCGCTGCGCGAGCACGTGGCCGATCTGGTGGCCCCCGGCGTGGCCGACCTGCTCGCCGCCGCCGACGGCCGCATGGTGCTGGTCGCCGGCCAGAGCGTGCGGCTCGCCACCGCCGGTGCCGCAATGCGCGAGGTGGTGCCGGACTGGCGCGACCGCCTGCTGGGCGTGCTGACCGATCCGTCGATCCTGTATCTGCTGCTGCTGGCCGGGGCGGCGGGGGTGGTGTTCGAACTGACCCATCCCGGCATCTACGCCCCCGGGGTGCTGGGCACGATCTGCCTGGTGCTGGCCGGCTACGGGCTGAATCTGCTGCCGATCGACTATGCCGGGGTGGCGCTGGCACTGTTCGGCCTGGGGCTGATGGCCGCCGAGGCGTTCGTGCCGTCGTTCGGCGCCTTCGTGCTGGGGGGCGCGGCGGCGTTCGTGATCGGCTCGCTGATGATGTTCCGCGACCCGGTGCTGCGTCCGCCGCCCGAGGCCATCGTCGGGGCCACGCTGGTCAGCATGGGGGTGTTCGGTCTCGTGCTGGGCGCGCTGCTGGCCGTGCGCCGGCGGCCGGTGGTGACCGGCGACGCCGACCTGCTGGGTGCCGAGGGCCGCGTCACCGCCTGGCACGGGCCTGCGGGCCAGGTGCTGGTGCGCGGCGAATACTGGACGGCGCGGGCGGCACGCCCGCTCGCGGTGGGCGAGGCGGTGCGTGTCACGGCGCGCGATGGTCTGTCATTGCTGGTGGAAGCGCGCTGACGCCGCCGCCGGCCGGGAGGGTGCGACAATGCTGATGGGTGCGGGCAATTTCCTGACGCTGCTGGCTCTGGGTCTGGTCCTGTTCATCGGGGCTTCGGCCGTGCGCATCATGCGCGAGTACCAGCGGGCGGTGATGTTCACGCTGGGCCGCTTCACCGGCGTGAAGGGACCCGGGCTGATCTTCGTCATCCCCTACATCCAGCAGATGGTGCGGGTGGACCTGCGCACGGTGGTGCTGGACGTGCCGAGCCAGGACGTGATCTCGCGCGACAACGTCTCGGTGAAGGTCAACGCCGTGCTGTATTTCCGCGTGGTGGACGCCGACCGGGCGATCATCCAGGTGGAGAATTTCCTGCTCGCCACCAGCCAGCTGGCGCAGACCACGCTGCGGTCGGTGCTGGGCAAGCACACGCTGGACGAGATGCTGGCCGAACGCGACCGGCTGAACAGCGATATCCAGGAAATCCTGGACGCGCAGACCGAAACCTGGGGGATCAAGGTGTCCTCGGTCGAGATCAAGCAGGTCGATCTGAACGATACCATGGTGCGCGCCATCGGCCGGCAGGCCGAGGCGGAGCGGCTGCGGCGGGCGAAGATCATCAACGCCGAAGGCGAGCAACAGGCGGCCGAGAAGCTCACCGAGGCGGCGCGGATATTGTCGACCACGCCGGGGGCCATGCAGTTGCGCTACCTGGGCACGCTGGGCGAGATCGCCAACGACAAGAATTCCACCATCATCTTCCCGTTCCCGATCGACCTGGCGAAGATGATCGGTGCCATCACACCGGACCGGTGAACCGGCGGGCAGTCGGCTGCGACGGAGGATGACGACATGCGAACCAGGCAATCGCGTTGCGGCATGCGCCCGGCGCTGCTGCTCGCCGCGGCAACCTTCGGGTGGGTGGCCGCCGCTGCGCTGCCCGCCCGCCGCGCCCAGGCGGAGGCGGCGAATGTTGGCCCGGGTCTGTATATGGAACGGGTGGCCGACTGCATGGCCTGCCACACCATCCCCGGCGGCACCCCGTTCGCCGGCGGGCGGGAGATCGGCACGCCCTACGGCACGCTGAGTTCCCCCAACATCACGCCGGACCCGGATACCGGCATCGGCGGCTGGAGCGACGACCAGTTCTACGGCGCGTTGCATGACGGCATCGGCCATGGCGGGGAATACCTGTATCCCGTCATGCCGTTCACCTCCTACACGCGGATGACGCGCGCGGATGTGCTGGCGATCAAAGCCTACCTGTTTTCACTGAAACCGGTGTTCGCGCCGCGCGCGCCGAGCGGGCTGGAATTTCCCTTCGACATCCGCGCCACGCTGTTCGTCTGGCGGGAGCTGTTCTTCACCCCGGGCACCTTCCAGCCCAACCCCGCCCACTCCGCCGCATGGAACCGCGGCGCCTATCTGGTGCAGGGGGCCGGCCATTGCGGCGAGTGCCATTCGCCGCGCAACCTCCTGGGGGCGACGGAAACCGGCGCCAGCCTGTCGGGCGGCCAGGTGCAGCAATGGCTGGCGCCGAACATCTCCTCCGATCCGCTCGACGGCATCGGCAGCCGCTCGGTGGCCGATATCGCCGCCTTCCTGCACACCGGCGCCACCCGGACGATGGGGGTTGCCTTCGGGCCGATGGCGGAAGTGGTCCATGATTCGCTGGCCTACCTGACCGAACCGGACCTGCACGCCATTGCGGTGTTCCTGAAGGACGGGCCGGACCGCAAATCCCCGGCAGGCGGACCGGTCAGCACGCCGGCAGCCCTGCACGCCGGGCAGACGCTGTATCTCACCTACTGCGCCATGTGCCATCAGGACCACGGCAGCGGCATTCCCGGGGCAATCCCGAACCTGGCGGGCAACGCCGCCATCACCGCGGCGCGGCCCAACGACATCATTGCCGCGGTGCTGAACGGCCTGCACGGCACTGGCGGCTATGCCACCATGCCGGGTTTCGCCGGCGCGCTGAGCGATCGCAACATCGCCGACATCGCCAACTACATCCGCATCGCCTGGGGCAACCGGGCGGTTGCGGACGCCTCGCCCGCACTGGTCGCCACGCTGCGCGCGGCCTCGCCGGTCGGCGTCGCCGGAAGCGAGGCGGCCCGAGCGTTCGACTGCCCCAGGGTGGGCCAGATCATCATCCCCGGCGTGCTGGCCAGTGCCGCCGAGGCGGATTATGTGGCCGGCGGCGACCTGACCGGCCGGATCAACAGCCTGATCGCCATGCTGCGGACGCAGACACCGGGCATTGGCGCGGCAAAGCTGACCAACACGGTGATCGCCGCCGCCTGCCCGGCGGTTGCCGGCAACCCCGGCCTGACCCCCGCCCAGAAACGCAGCCGGTTGCTGCAGATCAACGAAATCGTGCAGGACAATATCGCGGCGAACCCGCCGCCGGCTGCCCGGCCCAGGCAATAGGCGAACGGCGCGTCAGGGCGGAACTGCGGCTGCGGCGGCCTGGATGGCCTTGAGGTAATCAAGCAGTATCCGCACCGGCTTCAGCAAGCCCAGCAGGGAGACGGCACTCAGCAGGCCGAAGGCCGTGGCAATCTCAGGCGACCAGAGCGCCGAGAGGTCGGGCTGCCCCCGCAACCGGCTGGCCGCCAGCGTGTACACGGCAATCAGCGGCATCGTGCCGATGCAGGTCGCCAGCGCGAAGGGCACGATGCCGATGGCGAAGGCACCGCAGAACGCGGTGATCAGCGGATTGGGAATCCAGGGCGAACTGCGCAACAACAGCAACGTCACAAAGACGTTCCCGGCATCGACCCGCTTGCGGACGTCGCTCGGCGTGATGGCGGAACGGAAGAAACAAAACGCGCCGACGGAACCGGCGGTGGTGGCCAGAGCCGCAATGATGGTCCCTTCAACCGGGCCATAGTAGTAGCCGAAGGCGATATAGAACAGCGGCCCCGGCGGAAGCGAAAAGAAAACGCTGAGGGCGGATGCGGTGAACAGGGTCGCGGCGCCGACGACATGCGGAACCGCCCCCGCCCATCCGTTCGGATCGCCGCCGGCGAGCAGCAAGGCCTGGATTTCGACGCTGAATGTCTTGCAGACCGCGAAGCCGATCACCAGCACAGCCACATAGGCAAGCTGGGCAACCCGCCGCATTCCTGAACTCAAATCGATATGTCCGTATCATGCCTGGGCCAGCCGGCTTTGAATGTCCGCGGGCAAATCCTTTGCCCAGGCATCGTTTTCGGTCAGCAGGGTTTCGAAGGGGAAGCGCTGGTAGGTGTTCCAGAACAGCACCCGCCGACCTGCCAGGAGGCGGTTTTCGCCATACCGCGTGAGGGTATTGAATGACTTGGCCGAGAAGGTGCCATCCAGCACCAGCCCGGCCTGCCGCGCCAGCCGGGCGCCCTCGGCGACGCTGGCGGACATCTTTCCATAGGCGGGCCGCCAGGTGTCGTTGTCGTATGAAAACCGGTCCTTCAGGATATCCTCGGGCGTGACGTTGCCGCCGACCAGCCCGAGTTTCCTGATCCACGGCATCGCCTGTGCCAACAGGTGCCTGGCGTGCGCGATGTCGAACGGCTCGGTGACATCGCCATTGACGACGAGCCTGGCCAGCACGCTCTTGTCCTGCGAACAGGTGGCGACGATGCGGGTCGGCCACCCCAGCAGATAAAACCCGACGGCCAGGCCCATGGCGGTGCCGCCGGTGCCGATCGGCAGGAAGACGAAATCCGGCGGGCCGTCCAGCGCGCAGGACCGGCTTTCGATCTGCCGGGCCAGTTCCATCGCCGCCTCGACATGGCCGAGCACGGACAACGGCGATGAGCCGCCCGGATCGATGAAACCTTCGGTGCTGCGCTGCGTCGTCTTGTTCAACTGGCTGTGCAGCTTGATGGACAGGCCGACCGCGGCGTCGCCTTCCAGGAACCTCAGGTCCACCCCGGTGGCGGCAAGCAGCCGCAGCTTGACGCGCACGTTCTCGGTGATGGCCTGCGGGTACAGATTGAGCACGACATCCATGCCATCGGGTCCGGGCGCCGCATGGAACTGGGCGAACCGGGCCGTCAACGCCAGATGGGCGCAGTGGTTGCTGCCGTAGGCCCCGTGGGAATAGACCCTCCTGACACCGCCATAATAGAGGTTCGGCATCAGGAATTCGTATTTTCGGACCTTGTTGCCGTAGATGGCGATGTGGTCGCTGCCCTCGTCCTTGATGAACAGATGCTCGGTGCCGGCCAGTGCCCGCAGGTCCCGATTGGCGGCGACGACGGAACTCGGGCGTTCGAACATCGGCGCCCACGGCAGCACCGCCTTGCCGCGGCCAACCAGGAACTGGCGCTCGCCCAGCCATCCCTCGGTGGCCCGGGCGTCCAGGGCCAGGGAAGCGTCGAAGGCGTTGGCGATCTGCAACGGGTGGCGGGTGTTCTCGCCGTGCTGGACCCAGGGGAACCGCTCGGCCAGCGCCGGCACCACCCGCGCATCGCCCCTGAACTGGGGCAGCAGGGCGGCGCCGAAGAAGTTTTCGGCGTGGACGCCGGCCTGCTCAGGCCAAAGCGACGCTACGCTGCTGGTGCCATAGGCACCTGCCATAGCGGCCCCCACGCCGAGCACCCGGCGCCGCGACAACAAGCCCAAAGGCGCCTGGAAAGATGCGGCACTCAAATGCTCTCTCCAAATTCTGGGAGGAGGTGCCCAGCCAGACAACCCAGTTGCAGCTTAACTTAACATAATGCAAATGATAAAACAAGGACGTAACGTTCCCAGCGGTCGGAGCATTAACAGATTCAGGAAAAATTTCCCTAATTGCCCCGCCGCCGCCGCCCGGCCTGCGGTCGTGGTCCCGGGGCGAGGATGCCGTCCCGCTGCCACGCATCAGGTCGATGCAGCCGCTCCGGTCCGGTTTCCGGCAACGCCGCCGTTGACAATCAATGACATGGAGCAGGCGGGGACATGGAGCAGGCGGGACGGCCGAAGATCGGCTATCATTCCCGAGGCAAACCTGGAGCGAGCGATTTGGGCCACGACATGATTCGCCGGGTGAAACGCTTTGCCACCCTGGCGCTTGGCTGCCTCATGGCGCTGGCCATCGCCAGTGCGTCCGCACAACCTGTCGGGCGCGATGGCCCGGGCTGCGGAGAAAATCCGGCCGACTGGTGTTCCGCCCCGCCCGGCGACCCGTGCGGCCGGCATAAGGACGTCAAAGCCTGCAAGGCCGATCCGCGCTGCGTCGGGATGCCATACCATGGTGAATCGGTCGTCGCCTGCAAAGCCGGCGACCGGGGTTTCTCGCCCAACTGTCCGACGGTTGGCTGCCGGAGCGCGCCGCCCGGCACGCACTGAGCAGGCGCCCGCTACTCCACCACCACCGACACCGCGCGCGACACATCCGCCTGCAGCGGCAGCCGGATCTGGAAGCGGTGGCGACCGGGTGTCAGCGTCCAGTAAACCGGCTCATCCGGCGCCGCCACCGCCACCGGCCTTCCGTCCACCAGCCAGACGATCTGCGCCACCTTCGGTTCGGCGGCGGCGCGCAGCACCAGGCGGTTGAGCGCCGGCGGCGCCTCGGGATTGCGCCACAGATGCGTGTCCGGCTCCGGCGTCACGATGGTCAGGCGCGGGACCACCGGCGGCGGGCGCAGCCCGGCCGCCGCCTCGCCTGGTTTCACCCATTCGGTCAGCCGTTCGGCGCAGGCGGTTTCCGCCAGCGCGCCGGTTTCGGTGCACAGCTCCGCCGGCTCCCGGCCGGGCGGCGCGGCGAAGTCGCCGGCCAGCAGATCGGTGCGGTTGGCGCCATGCAGCAGCAGCAGCACCGTCTGCGCCAGCCGCCCGGCGGCACGGCCGCCGCTGAGCTGCGTCATCGGCCCGGCATCCGCCCGGCCCACCCACACGCCCACCAGATACCGGTGCGACCACGCCACCGTCCAGGCATCCCGGTAGCCTTGCGAGGTGCCGGTCTTCAGCGCCACGGCAAACGGGAATTCGCTGGAGCCATAGCGCGGAAAGCTCGGCAGCCGGGCCATCGGGTCGCTGAGGAACCGGGTCACCAGCCGCGCCGAATCGGCCGAGATCAGCCGCCGCGGCGGCTCGCCGCGCCGTCCGTCGAGCCAGACCAGATCCGCCGCCATGCCGTCTTCGGCCAGGGTGCTGTAGGCGCCGACCAGCCGGTCCAGGCTGCTCGGCAGGGCGCCGATTGCCATCGCCAGCCCGAACCGTTCGGCCGGCCCGTCCAACTGGTGCAGGCCAAGCTCGCGGAGGAAGCCGAACCCTTCCTGCAGCCCGATCCGGCGCAGCAGGTTGGCGGCCGGCACATTGCGCGAATTGGCCAGCGCCTGGCGCGGCAGCAGCAGGCCGAGGAAGGCGTCGTCGGCATTGTTGATGCCCGGCGCGCCCTCCGGCAGGTCGGCGAGCACATCCGCCGCTGCCAGCTTGCCGCGATCGATCGCCCGCGCATACAGGAACGGCTTCAGCGTGCTGCCCGGCGAGCGCTGCACCGCGCTGAAGTCGATCGCCCCGCCCGGGCGGCTGTCGTAGCCGGCCGACCCGATATCGGCCAGCACCTCGCGGCTGCCGCGGCGGACCACCATCACCGCCACCTGCTGGGCGCCGGCTTGCCGCCACACCGCCAGTTGCGCGGTCGCCAGCTGCGCCACCTGGGTCTGCAACCGCAGGTCCAGCGCGGCGCGCAGCCTTGGGTCCGCCGGATCGGCCGGCGCGCCGGCAGCGCGCACCATGTCGTGCAGCCGCAGCACCACCTGCAACGCCGCCGGCCGGTGCGGGCCGGCGACCAGCGCCGGCCCGGCCAGTTCCGCCCGCGCCCGCTCCAGTTCCTCGGCGGACAGCACGCCCTGTGCGGCCAGCAGGGTCAGCGCGCCGGCGGCCCGGTGGGCGGCGCGGCTCAGCCTGGCCGGCGTCCGCGGCGCCAGCAGCGTCGGCGCCTGCGGCACCGCGGCGAGCAGCGCCGCCTGCGCCCAGGTGAGGTCGCCGGCCGGCCGGTCGAAATACCAGCGGGATGCATGGCCGATGCCGTGGCTCGACTCGCCATACGGCGCCAGCCGCAGATACTGGGCCAGCACCGCGCGATGCCCGTAGCGCGCCACCAGCACCAGGGCGGTGCCGGCCTCCACCGCCTTGGCCCACAGGCCGCGCGGGCGCGGATGCTGCATGCGCGCGACCTGCATGGCGATGGTGGAGGCGCCCGAGCCATGCTGCCCGGCCAGATGCTGCCCGACGGCGCGCAGCACCGCCAGCGGATCGACACCGGGATGCGACCAGAACCGCCGGTCCTCCAGCGCCAGGGTGGCCTGCACCACGCGCCCCGGCGGCTCGGTGGTCCAGTAGCCGTAGTCGATCCGCTTGCCTTCCTGGTGGCCGACCTGGGTCAGGTAGGTGCCGTTGCGATCGTAGAGGATCGGGGTGGCGGTGGGGGCGGTCAGATGCGCATCCGCCGTTACCTGCCACCCATAGAAAGCAAACAAGGCAAGGAAGGCCAGGGCTCCGCCCTGGACCCGCAAGTGGGCAGTGGCCCCCTGGACCCCATTCCTGAAGCGGGGTCCAGGGGCCTCTGGCCCCTGGTGGGGGTCCAGGGGGCAAAGCCCCCTGGCGGGGTCCGGGGCTGCGCCCCGGCTACTTTTCAACCACAATCCTTGCCCCCGCCGTCGAACCGCTCACCCCCGGCTGATACATCATCTCCACCATCCCCGGCGGCTGGGTGAAGCTGCCGGGAATACTGGCACGCATCCGCCCGCGCAGCGTGACGTTGCCGCGCGGCAGCGTCAGGAACACGTGCAGCACCTCGTCATCGCCATACGACGACCAGGACGGCACCAGACTCGGCCCGGCCGAGGGGGTTGCATAGGCGGGCGCATTGGCCAGCGCCGGATTCAGCGGCTCCAGCCCGGCCGCCAGCGGCAGCCGCAGCGCCACCTGCGCCCGGTCGTCCGGACTCGCCAGCTCAGCCACCTCCTCGATCACGTCGCCAACCTTGAGATGGATGATGCCGTCCGCCGCCGCGGCCAGCCGCTCCATCGGCGGCTGCAGCTGCCCCTGAGGCGCCGGCACCCGGAACAGCGTGCGGGTGAGGATAAGACCCTGCTGGGTGGCCGCCGCCTGCGCGCCCGGCTGGGCGGGCACGTAGTCGGCCCCGGCCAGCACCGCGACGCCGGACGCCGCCTGCACACGCACCGGACCGGCAGTGGTGGTGCGCGCCTGGGTCAGCGGGTGGTCACGGTCCAGCACGCCCGCCACCGGACGGTCCGGCAGCGTGATCGAGGTCGTCACCGGCGAGGGCGGCGCCTGCCACGCGGCGGCCAGCGCGCGCAAAGCGGCGGCGGTGGCATTGGTGCTGCCCCAGCCCTGGCCATCCGCCAGCCCGACCAGACCCGTCCGCAGCAGCGCCAGCCGCGTCTCCTGCGGCGTGGCCAGCGCCACCGCCATTGTCGCCGCCGCCAGGCTGCGGGTTTCCGAGGACAGGATGGCCGGGCCGCCGCCGGTATCGGTCAGCCCGGCATAGAACGGTTTGCCGCCGCGGTTCACCACGTTCACCCGGCTCCACAGCGTCTCCAGCACGCCGGCCAGCAGGCGCGGCGGCGCGTTCGGCAACCGGCTCAGCACGCTGGCGATCTCGGCCACGCTGTCGGTCGGCATCTGCCCGGCCCGCGCCGCCAGTTCGGCGGCGTAGTCGGCGGCAAGCTGGCCGCCATCGGCCAGCGCGGTCAGCGCCGCCACCCGCTCGAACAGCTCCTCCCCGGTCAGCAGATGCGGATAGTCGGAGCGCAGCGCGGCGGTGAGCACCTTGGCCATCCGCTCGGCCATCGGCTTGTCGCCCGCCAGCCCGGCCCGGTCGGCGGCAATCAGCACCCGGTAGGCGCTGGCGGTCAGCCAGACCGACCCCTTGGTGTGCGGCCAGAACCCGACCAGCCCGTCATCGTCGGTGGTCTGCCGGATCGCCGCGATCGTCGCCGCGATGTCGCCGGCCAGCCGCTCCTTCAGGCCGGCGGCGTCGAGGATCGGGGTGAACGGCAACAGCGCCAGCCCGCCGGAGGCCAGGGCGATGCGCTGCTCGGTGCAGCCGAGCGGGTAACGCACCAGATAGCCGATGCCGGCGATCAGCCGCACCAGATCGGGATCGCTCGCCAGCGTGATGCTGCGCGCATAGGAGGCGGGGCGGATCGGCTCGGCGATCGCCGGGATGTCCAGCGCGCCGGCCGGGCCGATGGTCAGCAGGTCGCGGCGATGGATCACCGGGCGGTCCGGCCGGATCGGCAGGTCGATCTGCACCGCGTCGCTGACCCGGTCGGCGGTGCGTTGCAGCAGGAACCGCACCCGCGCCAGGCTGCTGCCGGGGGGCGGCTCCGGCACCGTCACCATGTAGTCCAGCCGCGCCGGGTGCTGGCCGTCCCAGGCGAAGCTCTGTTCGCGGTCGCCCTCGACCGTCAGGTTGTCGAGCGAGATGGCGGCATGGCCGGCGCCGCCCGGCCCTTCGACGATGCGCCCGATCAGCCCGGCGGCAAAACTGTCGCCGGGGCGCACGAAGCGGGGCAGCACCGCCTGCGCCACCACCGGCTGGCGGATGCGCATCTCGCCGGTGCCGAAGCCGAACCGGTCGGGGCCGCTGACCGCCTTGGCCCGCAGCATGTAGACCGTCAGCGTGTCCGGCAGCTTCACATGCAGCCGCGCCGTGCCGTCCGGGCCGAACCTGACCCGCGGCTCATAGAACGGCACCGGGGTGAAGTTCTTGCGGACCGAGATGTTCTCCATGCCGAAATCGCCGACGCCGTCGCCGCCGGCGGATTCCGCCAGCGGGATCACCCCGAAGGCCATCGCGCGGGTGTCGCGCGCCGCCATCCGGGTCGGCCGCTCGACGATGAACTGCGGCAGCGGGTCGAGCGGCTGCTCGCGGGCCAGCGCCAGCACCGCCTGGTCCACCATCCACACCGTCGCCTCGCCGGGGAGAGGATGGCCGGCGGCATCGGCCAGATGCAGCACCAGATCGACCTCCTGCGCCGGACGCGCGGTGGCCGGCGCCTCGAAGGTCACCTTCACCTGGTTCTCGACCGGCGTCACCGTGATCCATTTGGTCGCCGCCAGGGTGACCGGCTTGCCCTGGTCGAACGGCGCACCGGTCGCCGGCGGGCCGGGCAGCCGGCCGCGCATCAGAAGGAAATGCACCGCCAGCCGCGGCACCTCCTGCTTGCGCACCGGCACCACGAAGCGGCCGAAGCCGTTGGCGATGTCCACCCAGTCGTAGCGGAAGCGGCCCTCCGGCTCCTCCACGATGGCGAGCGCGCGGGCGGTCTGGAACGGGCTCTGGATCAGCAGCGTGGCGTTTTCGCCGGGGGCGTAGCGGTCGCGGTCGGCGGTCACCGTCACCGTCTGCGCCGGCGGACGGGACCAGGTGACCGGGGTGTCGCCGGCCATGAACAGGTCCACCTTCACCGATTGCTGGCGGCCGACCTTGTCCGCCGCCTCCAGCTGGACGATGTAGACGCCGGCCTCGCGCACATCGAAATGGGTGGCAACCGGGGCGGTGCCGCTGGTGACCCGGCGCTCCTCCACCGTCTCGTCCAGCACCTGGGTGGTGTATTTCGCCGCCCCCTGGGCGAAGTCGCTGGCCTGCAGCATCGAGTTCCATTGCCGGTGCACCAGCCGCACGGTCATCGGCAGGCCGGCGATCTCGTGCCCCTCGGCATCCAGCGCCACGATATCGGCATCGATGGCGCCCGGCTTCGGCAGATAGCGCGGCACCTTCACGCCGAGCACGAAGGGCGGCAGCGCGGTGATGCGCTGGGTGCTGCGCACCTGCAGGTCGTCGTCGCCGGTCACCGTCGCTTCCACCAGGTACTGGCGCGGCTGGGCGGTCGGCTCGATGGTCGGGTCCAGCGTGAGCTGGGCGGCGCCGCCGACATCGGTCCTGCTCTCGCGGTTCAGCACCGGGGTGGTGCGGAAGCCGGCATCGCCGGAGAACCGGCTGTCGCTGGAGAAGCTGAACCCCTCGCGGCCCGGCGGCGTCCAGACATGCGGGTATTGCGTCACCCGCCAGGTGATCGGCCGCTCCGACAGCAGCCCGCCGGCGAAGAAGCGGGCCAGCAGATTGACCTGGAACGGCGCGTCGAGCGGCGCGCTGGCCGGGCCGTTGAGCAGCACCTCGAAGGTCGGCAGCCGGTAGGCTTCTTTCTTCACCGTGATCGCGCCGCAGCTTTCGCCTTCCTTCGGCTCATACTGGATGGCGTATTCGCCGGTCGCCTCGGTCTTCTGGTCGAAGCGCAGATGGAAGCCGCCGACGTCGTCGAGGGTGACCGGCAGCTTCCATTCCTGCTCGTTCGGCCCGGTGACCACCACCAGGCCCGGGCCGGCGGCGTAGCTCAGCGCGCCGCCCTGATAGCGCCGCACCATGCCGGCGATCAGGATCGGCTCCTCCGGGCGGTAGATCGGCCGCTCGGTGAACACGTGGCACAGCAGGCGCGGCTTCTCGCGGCGGTCGGCCACTGCGCTGACCCCGCCGATCCAGCCGATCCAGGCGGCGCCGGGGCGGGTCCAGGCCTCGCCGGCATATTGCTGCGGCCCGCGCTGCGGCTCCAGCACCAGCGTGTCGGTGGCCTTGACCACCACGATGCGGCGCACCGGGGTCTGGCTGCCGTCCTTGTCGCGCGGCAGCGGGGCGGCGAGGGTCCAGCTGCCGTCGGCGCCGGTCACCCCCTGCGCGAGGGTTGCGAACGCGCCATCGCGCACGCCGTCCAGCCGCACCTCCGCCCCCGCCACCGGCTGGGTGCTGGCCAGCGAGGTGACCACGAAGCGCACATGGTCGGCTTCCTCCACCGTGGTCAGCGACAGATCGGTGACCTGCACCCGCGCCCATTGGCGGGAGCGGCCGTCCACCGGCCGCAGCCCCAGCAGATAGGTGCCCGGCTGGCCGGCGCCGCCGATGCGGGCGAGCAGCGGGGAGATGTCGATGCCGAACTTGGCGTCCACCCCGCCGCGCCGGATCGGCAGATCGACCAGGTCGGAGACGGCGGGCGAGCCCAGCGCCTGCACCCGCGCGGCCATGTCGTCGCCGCTGATCGGTGCGGCCTCGACATAGTGATGCGGCTCGTTGCCGGGCAGCGGCGGTGCGCGGTCATCGCTGGTGATCAGGCCGGCGCGCGGGAACGGCCAGAAATCGCGGCCGAGCGGGTCGATCGCATGGATGCGCAGGTCGGCCCGGTCGTAGCCGTGGCCGCGCAGCGGCACCATCTGCGGGCCGAGCCGCTCCACCAAGCCCTGCTGCGCGTCCCAGGTCAGCGAGGGCGTGCCGGGCGCGAAGGAGAACCGCACCGCCACCGGCGCGGCGAGCGGCCGGCCGCGGCTGTCGTGCAGGGCGCCGGGGGCGATGGTGATGCGATAGACCGTTTCGGCCTTGAACCTGCCGTCGATATGGAGTTCGCGATCGCCGCCGGTGCTGACCGCCAGATCGTCCAGATCGGGGGTGATGCGCAGGGCGCCGCGCGCCTGCACGATGTCGAGAGTCTCCGGGGTTTCGGAGAATTGCAGGCTGATCCGCCGCTGTTTGGGGGTGTTGAACTCTTCGGGGCTGCAGACCGTCACGCCGTCCTGCAACGCATGGCTGAAGCTGTCGCCGCAATACTGGTCGGTCAGGATGAACGGCGCGGCGCTGCGCAGCGCCAGCTGGAAGGTGGGGTCATCCAGCCCCGGCTCGTCGGACAGGCGCAGCCGCAGGGTGGCGATGCGGCCGTCCGGGATCGGCTGGTGCAGCACGATCAGGTAGGTCTGCCGGTCGGCGCGGGCGCTGCGCTCCACCGGGCGGATGTCGAAATCCTGCGCGGTCAGCACCTGCGGCAGCGGCGAGGCGTCGCCCCGGCTGTCAGCGGCGGTGGCCGGTTGCGGGCGCAGTTCGATGGTCAGCAGCCGGGCCAGGGCGCGCTCGTCGGCCGGCTGGTCGAAGGTCAGGGCGATGGTGTCGAGTTCGGCGCGGCCGTTCGGCTGGTCGGAGGGCGCGGTCTGCAGCGGCACCGGCAGCAGCGGCACCAGCTTCGTCGTCACCCCGGCGACGGTGACGCCGACCCGTTGCAGCGGCTCCCACGGTTCGGTCGGGCGGAATTGCAGGGTGCGCGCCCCCAGCCATTGCCAGGCCCCCGGCCTGGCCGGCGACAGGGTGACCAGATGCTCGGGTGCGTCCTCCGGCCCGCCCTGCGCCGGCCCGGTATTGGTCGGGAACAGCACGGTCACCGGGTCCCAGCGGCGCAGGAAGCGGTCGGGCACCACCAGCGCGCCGTCGGCCCGCTGCAGGCGGTCGAGTTGCGCCGGCGCCTGGGCCTGCACCGGGGCAACATGAACCAGAACCGGCGGCGCCAGCAGCGCCAGCCAAAGGGCAAGTCGCTTCATCGTGCGTCCCCTTGCGGCGCCAGGCCGACCAGTTCGAGATATTGCCGCGCCACGTCCGGCGGCGGCCCGGAGCCGCGCGGCGTGATGCCGATCACGGCCGGGCGCAGCAGGGTGGTGGCGGCGTCGGGCGGCACCCTGGCTTCCAGCAGGTAACGCCCCGCCGGCAGGGTGCGAAGCTGGGCGATGCCTTCGCCGACCACCCTGCCCGACGAATCCAGCACGCGCACGGCGGCGTCGTCCGGCTCGGCGCGCACGCCGAGGCCGACCGTCGCCGCCCTGGCGAGCTGGAAGCCGAACACCGCGCTGCCGCCGGGGGCGACCGTGACGGTCGGCCCAAGCCCCTCGCTGACCGGGGTGACCGGCTGCGCCGACAGCTCCAGCGTGCCGGAAAGCGGGCCGTCATGCGGCGAGTACAGCCGCAGCACCGCCGGGCCGGCGGCCAGCGCGCGATGCAGCTCCGCGCCGGCCGGGAACAGTTCCGGCGTGCCCGGCCGGCCGCCCTGTTCCAGCGCCAGCAGCACCGGCGCGGTGGTGGTGACGTTCAGCAGCACCGGGGAATCCGGCGCGAGCGAGAACGCCATTGCCGGGCCGGACAGGGTGAGGCGGTCCGGCGGGGTTGCCGGCCGCGCCGCGACCTGCGGCCAGGGCGTGCTGCCTTCGGCCTCGATCCACACCGCCAGCGGGCCGATGCCATGGCTGATGACGGCGCGGGCCGGGCCGTCCAGCGCGATCGACCGGCCGCGCCGGATGCGCCCGTCGGCGAACCCGACGGTCGCTTCGGCGTCGCCGGCCAGCACCAGCCGGGCGCCGCTGCCGCCTTCCAGCCGGCGGTCGAATGTGCCGGCGGCGCCGAAGAACCGCTTTTCCACGCCGCCGGCCCGCAGCGGCGGGTCCGCCGGTGCCGGCACCCAGGACAGCGCGACCGGCGCCGGGGTGTTGCCGGTGTTGACCAGCAGTGCCTCGGTCCAGGCGCCCTGCGCAATGCGGCTGATCGCCGTGGCACCGGCCCAGGCGGTGACCGCGTCGCTGCCCTGCCAGCCGGCGATGGCGGCGGTGCCGGGGGCCAGATCGAGGTGCAGCCGCTTGTCGCCGGCGGGCAGCACCACCGGCAGGGCGGCATGGCCGGCCAGCATGACCGAGACCGGTTGCTGCGGTGTCTGCGCCGGCAGCAGCGTCAGGCTGAGCGGGGTGACCCGCAGCGCCAGCGCGTCATCCGATCCCGCATTGCGGATCACCGGCGCGGTTGCGCCGAGCGCCAGCGCGCTGCCGGGGGCGGCCCCCATGCCGCGGCCGGCGTCAAGGCCGGGCTGCCCCAGCCCGCTCTCGGCGAGCCAGGCGCGCAGCGAACCGGAGGCCGGCGGGTCGGCCGGCAGCACCGCCTGCACCGCTTCCGGCAGCACCAGCGCGACCGCGCGGTCCGCCGCCGGCTGCAACGGCGCGACGGCGACGGCCGCCGGGGTGCCGCGCGACAGCAGCCACAGCTCCGCCCCCTGCGGAATCACCATGCCGCCCTGCACCGGGGCCAGCGCGTGGCCCGGCCAGCCGCCCGCCAGCGTGCCCTCCGGCACCGGTTGCAGCGTGGCCACGCCCGGCGCGGGCAGGCCGACATGCGCCAGGCCGACCGCGAACGGCAGGTCGGCAACCGCGGCGAGCGCGGTCTGGCCGGCCGGCGCGGCGGTCGCATCCAGTGCCCGGGCGGCGACGCGAATGGCATCGCTGCCGCCATCGACCGGCCAGATTTCGGCCCGCCATGCCTGCTGCCGGCTGTCCGCCGGCACCGCCACCAGCGGCGCCAGCCCCTGATCGAGCGCCACCACCTGCCACGCCCCCGCCGCGTCCTGCCGCTCCAGCGTCAGCACCAGGGCGGCGCTGCCCGACGCCGCCGCGGTCAGCAACTGGCCGGGCGCCGGCTGCTTCAGGGTCAGCACATGCACCCCGCCGCCCTCCAGGGCCGTCGGCTGCGCCGGGGCGGCGATGGCCGGCCGCGCCTCCGGCAGCGTCAGCGTCAGTTCCACCTGTTTCTTCGGCTCGTCGGCATCACTGGCGGAGTCGTCGTCCGAGGGGCGGCCGGCAGTGCTGCCGCCGGCCGGGGGGCTGCGGCTGTCGGTGCCCTGCGGCTTCTGGTCGTCCTTCGCGGGTGCGTCCTCATTTTCGGAGGCATCGGTGTCCGCCGCCTCGTCGCGCGCCGGTTCGCCGCTCGGGCGGTCGGGGGCGACCACCTCGTCGCCGCCCTCCGGCGGCACCGCCGCCGCGAGGTCCAGCGCATAGGCGCCCGCCGGCAGCAGGCGGGAAACGGCGATGTTCCAGTCATCCTGCCGCGCGCCGTAGCGCCCGACGACGCTGCCGTCGGCGCGCCGCAGCACCGCCTTCACCGGCACCGCGCCGAAGCTGGTCAGGCTGACCACCCGCGCCTGGGCGATCGCGAACGGCACATGCGCCGGCAGGCTCACCTTGAGCGGCTGGTCCGGCTGCAATTCCTTGCTGGTCAGGAACAGCCGGTAGTCCAGCCGGTCGTTGCGGCCGAGGCTGGTCGCGTCAATCCGGTAGCGTCCCGCCGGCAGCAGCCCGGTGTAGTCGCCGGTGATCCGCGCCAGCGGCAGGTCCGTTGCACCGTCCTCCTCGGGCCGCAGTTCACCTACCATGCCGCCACCGATGGAGATCAGGATGTTGGCAGGTCCGGCCAGCGCGAACCGCCAGCTATCCGGGGTGCGCGGGGTGTCGGCCCCGGCAGGTTCGCGCCAGGTCGCGTGTGCGGTGCTGCCGAAGGCCAGCGCATGCGGCCCGTGCCCGGCGAACACCGGCGGTGCCTGCACGGCGGTGAGACGGCCCACCACGCGCGCTTCCACCGCCTCCGGCGAGACCAGCAGGCGGTAGCCGCCCGGCTGCAGATCCAGCGTGTCGCCGGAAGTGGGGGTGGCCATCGGCCAGCCCTCCGCATCGTCGAGCCGCGCGGTGAAGCTGCGGCCGAGGCCGACCAGATCGAGCCTGTAGCGTCCGGCCTGGGCGATCGTCACCGGGAAGGCGACGCCGGTGCCGGCCGGCAACCGGGCGCGCACGCTGCCGCCCGGCACCAGCGCCGCGCCGGTCAGCAGCGGGGCAGGGGTCGCGGTCAGCCCGGCATGGCCGGTGGAGTCCGCGGCGCCGACATCCACGCGATAGAGGCCGGCGCGCAGCCAGCGCTGGATCAGCATGTTCTGGCCGATGCCGTTGGCCTCGGCATGGTCCAGTTCGGCGATGAAGGCGGTGGCGATGCGGCCATGCGTGCGCAGCCGGCCCAGCGTTTCCAGCCGGTACAGCCCGCCCTCGGCGACAGTGAGGGCGAAGCTGCGCTGCTCGTCCGCCGCGAGGTCGAAATACGCCGCCGTGCCGGCGCGCAGCGGCGTCGCCGTGCCGGCCTGCGGCGGCGGCGGGACATCCACCGGCACGGCAGGCGGATGGCGCCACGACAGCACCACGGTACGCGCCTGGGCAGGCGCCGGCAGGGTGACCAGACGGCCGCCCGGTCCGGCCGATGCCCCCAGCGCGACCGCGATGTCGCCGCCGCCGATTTCCGACGCGCCGAGCGTGCCGCCTGGTGCCAGTTCGACCGGCACATCCACCGCGATGCCGGCCGGTTGGGTCACCGTCAGCGGCCCCTCGGCCAGCGCCACCGGCACCCGCCGCAGCGACAGGCCGGTGACCAGACCGGGCGCCCGGCTGGCGAGCAACTGCAACTGCTGGCCGGCGGTGAGCGTCTGCACCCCCAGCGGCAGCACCGGATCGGGCGGGTACGCCGCCGCGGGTGCCGGCGCCGGGCCGGGCGGCCCGACCACCAGGTCGAGGCTGCCCAGCGCGCCCGGCGGCGGGGCCAGGCTCAGGCCGAGATAGCCGGACGGCAGATTTTCCTGCAGCACGCGCGGCTTGAGCGACGCCACCGGCCCGCCGGCACCGCGCGCCTGGATCTCGCCGGTGATGCCGCTTTCGAACAACAGCACGGTCGGGCCGCGCAGGTTGAAGCGCTGCCGCCAGGGCGCGCCGGGCAGCAGCTTCGGCACCGCGGCGGCGACGATGCGCGCCGGCACCTTGTTCTCGGTCCGCTCCAGCAGCACCGCCGGCGGCACTTCGTCGCCGCCTGCCCCGACGGCGACGGCCGACACGAACCAGGTGCCGGGCTTGGCGGCGGTGCTGCCGGCCGGCTGTTCCATCGCCCGCAGGGTGAAGCCCTGGCCCTCGCTGCCGCGGATTTCGACCTGCGGGGCAAGCGTGGCCCCGGCCGGCAGGCTGACATGCGGCTCGCGGCTGTTGGTGGCGATCGCCGCGGATTGGCCGCCGACCAGCAGTTCCGCCGCGGCGGCCTGCGGCAGGTCCAGCCGGACCAGGGATGCCGCGGCGGGGGCGGTGTAGATCTCGCTGCCGAGCGGCCCGATCCGGCCGGCGGTCCAGCCCTCGGCCAGGGCGGCGGAGGCGCCGGCGCGCAGATGGAACGGCTGCGCCGCCGCGCCGTCGGCCCAGGGCAGGGCCGGGCCGCCATAGGCGGTGACCAGGTAGATGCCGGCCGGCACCCGCCCGGCCAGCCGCAGATCGGCCAGCGGATGGCCGGCGGTGGGGGTGACGGTGCGGACCTCCGGCACCAGCGTGGTCAGCTCCGCGCCGTTGCGCCACAGCCGCAGATCGGCCAGCGAGCGGCCGGCGGCCTCGATGAAAATCGCGCCGGTGGTGGCGTCGGTGGTGCCGGACGACGGCGGCACGGCGAGCCAGAAGGCGCGCTGCTCCAGGTCGCGCAGCTCGGCGCTGAAAAGCCGCCCGGGCGGCGGCAGCGCGCGCGGCGGGGCGGCGTCGCGGAAGGCGCCGACCGACACGCCCACCTGGCCGCTGGCGCCGGCGGCGGCGAAGGCGCGCAGCTTGTAGGTGCCCTGGTCGAGCAGCAGATCGAGCCGTCCGTCCTGCGCGCCGGCCTGGCCGCTGCGTTCGGACGGGCCGGTCAGCATGTCGATGACCTGCAATGCCGCACCGCTGGTGCTGTGCAGGGCGATGGCGAAGCGGCCGGCGCGGCTGACATGCAGTTTGGTGTCGGCCTCGGCGGCGGCGGGCAGGGCGGTGCTGTCGAGCGATGCCGCCGCCGCCGGCGGATTGGCCTGCGACGGCACATGCGCGTCGGGCTGCGCGGCCGGCGCCGGCGCCGGCGGGGGGGGCGCGGCGACCGGCGGTGGCGCTGCCGGCGCGGCGGCGGGCGCCAGGGCGGCGAGGCGCGCGGTGAGCTGGTCGGTCAGGCACGCGGTGAGTTGGGCGGCCGGCACGGCGCAGGCCGCGTCACGCTCGCGCAGCCAGCGCAGCGTGTCCCGCCGCATATCGGCGCCGCGTTCCGGGGATTGCGCGAGCACAGCGGCGTAGGCGACGGCAATCGCGTGATCGAGCGCCTTCAGGGCGGGGCTGGCGCAGATCGCCTTTTCGGGAGCGCTGCGGGCCTTGCCGCAGTCGATGCCCTGGGCCTGGGCGGCGCCGCCGCCGAGCACGACAGCGGCGGAGAGCAGGAGCAATGCGGACCCGGTCAATCTGTTGCTTCGCACACGCTTGCTCCCCGCGTTCCCGGCCCCGCGGCGGCCGGCGCCGGGTTCGGGCAAGCTTACCGCGGGGCGGCGAAATAATCGAGGCGCCTGGGTGCAGTTGCCAGCGTCACCAAGCCCGGGTGAGCAACGCGGCTCCCGCCCGCCGAATTGCGGCTGGAGCGCTTTCAGGCTGACCGTAAACGGTCAGCGCGCTCCAGCTCCTTGTTTTGGCGGGCAACTTTATCGGCCGGCGGTCGCCGGTCTGGCCGATGTTGCTCTAGCCATGGCCGCCGCCGCTGTCACCGCCGCCGCCCGCATCGCTGAAACCGGAGTCGAAGGCGCCGATGCAGGCATCGAGCGCATCGAAACTGCCGGGATCGAAACACCCAAGGTCGAAGCTGCCGGAGAAATCACCGGACGCGGACAGGCCGTCGAACGTGCCGGCCGCACCAACGTCGGCGTTGGCCGAACGCATGGCAGCGGCCAGTTGCCCGGAATGTTTGCGCAGATCGTCCACCAGCAGCAGCGTGCCGCCGAGCGCGAGGGCCAGCGCCGCGGCCTCGGCCGGATTGGATTTCAGCAGTTTGGGCAGTTGGCGCGCCTTGTCGATGTCGGCCTCGATGCGCCAGCGCTCGGCTTGCCCGGCCGGCGTGGCGCGGCAGGTGCGCAGGAACAGGATGCGCCGCTCCTCGATCAGGCCGCGTTCGATCAGGGACGGGATGATGAAGCTGCGGTTGTAGCCAGCGCAGCCGGTGCCGAATTCGCGCTCGGCGCGCCTGACCACATCGCGCATCCGGCCGCCGTCGATCTGCGCCCCGCGCACCACGTCGATCAGCGCGGCGACATGCGGCGGCGCGGTGGGCGTCTGCGCCGCGACGACGCGCAGGTGCGGCACTTTCCGGTCGCGGAACAGGCCGGGTTCGACCTGCTCCTCGACGCGAAGGATGCCCTTCACCAGCAATGACAACAGCGTGATCCGGATGGTGCCGGTGCCGGGGGTGCGGTTCGGCTTGAGCAGGAACAACGCTTCGGCGGGCGTGAGCGGGCTGGTGTCGGGCATTGGCGGTTCCTGCTCTGCGTTGCCACAGCGTCATGGCCGGCGATCGGCCGGCCGCGGCGCCTTCCGGGCGCTACCGGAACAGCACCAGCGCGCTGCCCAGGGTTACCCAGCCGCCGTACAGCATCGGGATGGCCAGCACGCCCCAGGCCAGCGCCGCCTTTCCGTCCAGCCCGCCGCGGCCGATGCCGTACGATCCGGCATGCTCGGCCGCGAAGGTTTGTGCCCGCGCCTGGATCTGTGCCACCTCGCTGTCCGGCATGAACCATTTTTCGGCCAGCGGGCGCACCAGGAAATTGCACAGCAGGCCGAGCACCAGGAAGCCGGCAAGGATGTACATGGTGAAATCGTAGACCAGATGGCGCGGCACGCCGGCGGCGATCTCGGCTTCGCGCACGTAGTTCACCACCACCGGTCCGATGATGCCGGCGGTCGCCCAGGCGGTCAGCAGCCGCCCGTGGATGGCGCCGACGAACTGGGTGCCGAAGATGTCGGCCAGATAGGCCGGGACGGTGGCGAACCCGCCGCCGTACATCGACAGGATGACGCAGAGGAACGCCACGAACAACGCCTGGCTGCCGGCATGCGCCGCCCCCGGCGCGGCGGCATACAGGGCAATGCCGAGCAGGAAGAAAATGGTGTAGGTGTTGCGGCGGCCGAACAGGTCCGACAGGCTGGCCCAGACGAACCGTCCGCCGATGTTGAACAGCGACAGCAGCCCGGTGAACCCGGCGGCGATCGCCGCCACCGCGCGGCGCTGGCTGTCGTCCAGCGCCACGAAGCCCAGCTCCGGCTTGCCGATCAGCGCGCCGCCGAAAATCTCCTGCAGCATCGGGCTGGCCATGCCGATGACGCCGATGCCGGCGCTGACGTTCAGGCACAGCACCGCCCAGATCAGCCAGAACTGGCGCGTCCGGTGGGCGTTGCGCAGGTGCACGTTGCCGTGGGTGATCATCGGCCTGGTGCTGCGCGCCGGCGGCGTCCATCCCTCGGGACGCCAGCCCAGCGGCGGAATGCGGTAGCCGAAGGCGCCGCCCAGCATGAAGGCGAAATAAACCACCGCCATCGCGACAAAAGTCTGCCACACGCCGACGCTGTCGGTGCCGCGGAAGAGGTTCATCAGCGAATTGGCCAGCGGCGCGCCGATCATGGCGCCGCCGCCGAAGCCCATGATGGCCATGCCGGTCGCCATGCCGCGCCGGTCGGGGAACCATTTTATCAGCGTCGAAACCGGGGAGATGTAGCCCAGGCCAAGCCCGACGCCGCCGATGACGCCCGAGCCGAGCCACAGCATCCAGAGCTGGTGCAGATAAACGCCGAGGGCGGAGATCAGCATGCCGCCGCACCAGCACACTGCCGCCACCACGCCGGCGCGGCGCGGCCCGACGCGCTCCAGCCAGCCGCCCCACAGCGCCGCCGACGAGCCGAGGAACACGAAGAACAGCGTGTACATCCAGCCGAGATCGGCCACCCGCCAGTCGCAGGTGGTGGTGACCAGGGCGCCGAACAGAGTCATGTCCGGACAGGCGACCGGCTTGCCGATGCCGATGGCGCGCGACAGCGGCAGCCAGAACACACTGAACCCGTAGGCCATGCCGATGCAGAGATGGATCGCCAGCGCCGCCGGCGGCACCAGCCAGCGGTTGAACCCGGCCTGCGCCACGATCCGGCTGCGATCGAGCAGCCCGGCCGGGCCGCGCGGCATGGTGTCCGATTGGGTTGTTGCGTTCACCCGTTATCCTCCCGGTTGTTGTCGTTGCGCGCGGGACGATGCTAGGGTGTTCCGGTTTTGTTGGCAACCTTACCGGCCGGCTGGGCGATGTCGGGTGCCGACATGCAGCAAAGCGGTGGCCCAGTTCCTGGCGACAGCGTTTCGCTGCCGCTAGGTGGAGCCTCAGGCGTGGGTATCGCGCCGTTGCCACCCTGCGCTGCGCAGCAAGCACAAAAGCCAAAACCGCCAAGGGCTTCTGGCCCCGGCGGGATTGGTTCGGCGTGGTCGATGGCTCCCGGAGTAGGACTCGAACCTACGACCCAGCGGTTAACAGCCGCTTGCTCTACCAACTGAGCTATCCGGGATCAGCGCGGTGCGCCCCTATAGCGAACCGTCCGGCGGGACGCAAATGCTGATCCACGCATGTCAGGCAGCCCCTCTTTCCAGGCGCCGCGCCAAGCGGCGTGCGTGGCTGAACGATCGAACGGAGAGGCGGCAAAGGGGGGATATGCGGGTGGTCGGATTCGAACCGACAAGAGCCGGAGCTCGGGAGATTTTGAGTCTCCTGCGGTTACCATTTCGCCACACCCGCAAGGCAGCCGGAAGCTATGCCGCGCAGGGCGGCAAGGCAAGGGAGCACCCCGCTGCCGATCCATGCCGGTCACGCCCGGTTGAGCGTGCCCGCGGTCCCGGCCTGGCGCCGGGACGGCTTGGTCGCAAAGGGGCCGCGCCGGCATCCACGCGCCGAAATTCATAAGCAGATTCGATCAAACAAATCGAAATCATGCGTTGGATTTTTGGGACCCCGTGCCGGATCGTGCCGCCCCAGCCCGAGGAGCGCCCGCATGTCCAAACCGATCGCCGCCGCTATCGCCCTTCCGGGGCGACCGTCTCCGGTGCCGGTCTGGGCGCACAGCCCCATCCCCGGGCTGCTGCTGACCTGCACCATCGCCGGTGCGGCCTATGCGCTGCGGCTTATCCCCGGGGTGGGCAGCTTCAGCCCGATGATCATCGCCATCCTGCTCGGCACGGCATTGCACAACACCATCGGCACGCCGGCACGCGCGAAGGCCGGCGTGGTGTTCAGCCTGAAGCGGCTGCTGCGGCTGGCCATCATCCTGCTCGGACTGCAACTGACCACGCAGCAGGTGGTGGCGGTGGGCGGCACCGGCATGGCGATTATTGTCTCCACACTGCTCGCGACATTCCTGATCACCAAGGCGCTGGGGCGGCTGTTCGGCGTCGACCGGCGGCTGGCCGAGCTGATTGCCGCCGGCACCGCCGTCTGCGGCGCCTCGGCGGTGATCGCGACCAATTCGGTGACCCGCGCGCCGGATGAGGACGTGGCCTACGCCGTGGCCTGCGTGACCGTGTTCGGTTCGCTGTCGATGTTCCTCTATCCCGCTTTGCCCGGATTGCTGCACCTGGATGCGCATCATTTCGGGCTGTGGAGCGGCGCCTCCATCCACGAGATCGCCCAGGTGGTGGCGGCGACCTTCCAGGATGGGCGCGAGGCCGGCGAGTTCGGTACCATCGCCAAGCTGAGCCGGGTGATGCTGCTGGCGCCGCTGGTGCTCGGGCTGGGCATGCTGGCCACCTGGCGCCGGGCAACGGAGGACCGGGTGCATGCGCGGGCGCCGATGCCGTGGTTCGTGTTCGGCTTCATTGCGCTGATCGGGGTGAACAGCCTGGGCGTGGTGCCGCTGGAGGCCAGGCATGTGCTGGTGCCGGCGACCACCTTCCTGCTGACCGTTGCGCTGGCGGCGATGGGGCTGGAGACCGACATCCGCAAGCTGAAGGCGCGGGGCCTGCGTCCGCTGGCGCTGGGGGCGGCGTCCTGGCTGTTCATTTCGGGCTTCAGCCTGGCGCTGATCAAAATGGTGTATTGATGGGTCGATGACCCTGGACCAGCTGCGCATCTTCGTCGCCGTCGCCGAACGCCTGCATGTGACGCAGGCGGCGACGGCACTCAACATGACCCAGTCGGCGGCGAGCACGGCGGTCGCGGCGCTGGAGAGCGCCCTGCGCACGCCGCTGTTCGACCGGGTCGGCCGCGGGGTGGTGCTGAACGCGGCCGGCCGGCTGCTGCTGCCCGAGGCGAAGGCGGTGCTGGCCCGGGTGGCACAGGCGGAGCAGGCGCTGGACGATCTGCAGGGGCTGCGGCGTGGCCATCTCGGCCTGCATGCCAGCCAGACCATTGCCGGCTACTGGCTGCCGCCGCTGATGCACCGGTTCCGCGCCGCCTGGCCGCAGGTGACGCTGTCGCTGGTGATCGGCAACACCGCCCAGGTGGCGCGCGCCGTGGCGGATGGCGAGGCTGATCTGGGCTTCGTCGAAGGCGATCTCGTCATCCAGGGCGCGCGGCTTCGCCATGACGATGCCCTGCTGGCGCGCATTCCGGTGGCGACCGACCGGATGGTGCTGGTGGTCGGGGCGGGGCATCCCTGGGCGGGGCGGACGCAGCTGGATGCCGGCGAACTGGCCGGGGTGGGCTGGGTGCTGCGCGAGCGTGGCTCGGGGACGCGGCAGGTGTTCGAGGACGCGCTGGGGAAGTTCAGGGTCGATCCGGAGCGGCTTGATGTGCGGATGGAGTTGCCGTCGAACGAGGCGGTGCGCGCGGCGGTGGAGGCGGGCGCCGGGGCGACGGTGATATCAAGGCTGGTGGCGGCGGCGGGAATTGCGTCGGGTTCGCTGGTGGAACTGCCGCTGGCCTTCCCCGAACGCTGTTTCACCGTGCTGCGCCACGGCGACCACCATCGTTCAAGGGCGGAGGCGGCGCTGCTGGAGTTGATCCGCGGCTGAGAACCGGTTCCGAGGGCCCATGGCGGGTCCGGTGCAGCGCCCCGCATTGGCACCGGATGCTGGCGCAATCGCCCCGGTGATGTAGGTTGCGCCCCCTGCGACAGAAGCTTGCGGATGGAACGACGCGCATGGTGGACTCCGACAGCCCGACGACCCCAGAGGCAGGCACCGCGCCGGGCCGCGACTTTGTCCGCGACATCGTCCAGGCCGACCTTGAGTCCGGCCGCGTTGCCGCGGTCGTCACCCGCTTTCCGCCGGAGCCGAACGGCTACCTGCATATCGGCCACGCCAAGTCGATCTGCCTGAATTTCGGCATTGCGCAGGAATTCGGCGGCCGCTGCCACCTGCGCTTCGACGACACCAACCCGGTGAAGGAGGAGCAGGAGTTCATCGACTCCATCCGGCAGGACGTGCGCTGGCTGGGCTTCGACTGGGGCGAGCACCTGTACTACGCCTCGGACTATTTCGAGACGCTCTACCAGTGGGCCGGGCACCTCATTCGTGCCGGCCTCGCCTATGTGGACGACACGCCGCCCGAGGAGATGCGGGCGATGCGCGGCACCCTGACCGAGGCTGGCAGCAACTCGCCGCAGCGCGACCGTGGCGTGGCCGACAACCTCGAGCTGTTCCGCCGCATGCGCGCCGGCGAATTTCCCAACGGCGCCTGCGTGTTGCGGGCAAAGATCGACATGGCCGCCGGCAACATGAATCTGCGCGATCCGGTGCTGTACCGCATCCTGCACACCGCCCATCCGCGCACCGGCACGGACTGGTGCATCTACCCCACCTACGACTATGCGCATGGCCAGTCCGATGCCATCGAGGCGATCACCCACTCCATCTGCACGCTGGAGTTCGAGGATCACCGTCCGCTGTACGACTGGTTCATCGCGCACCTGCCGGTGCCGGCCCGTCCGCGCCAGTATGAATTCGCCCGGCTGAACATCACCTACACCGTGCTGTCCAAGCGCATCCTCACCACGCTGGTGCGCGACGGCCATGTGTCCGGCTGGGACGACCCGCGCATGCCCACACTGGCCGGCCAGCGTCGCCGTGGCGTGCCGGCCGCCGCCCTGCGCGCGTTCGTCGGCCGCGTCGGCGTCGCGCGGGCCGCCAGCGTGGTGGACCTGGCCATGTATGAGCACGCCATCCGCGAGGTGCTGAACGTCACCGCGCCGCGCCGCATGGCGGTGCTGCGTCCGCTGAAGCTGGTGATCGAGAACTGGGAGGAAGGCCGCATCGAATCGCTGGAGGCGGTGAACAGTCCGGAAAACCCCGCCGCCGGGATCCGCCCGGTCAATTTTGGCCGCGAAATCCATATCGAACGCGACGATTTCATGGAACACGCGCCCAGCCGCTTCCACCGCCTCTCGCCGGGGCGCGAGGTGCGGCTGCGCTATGCCTATTTCGTTACCTGCCGGTCGGTGGTGAAGGATGCCCAGGGCGAGGTGGTGGAACTGCGCTGCACCTATGACCCGGCGACCCGCGGCGGCGACGCGCCGGACGGGCGGAAGGTGCGCGGCACCTTGCACTGGGTTGCCGCTTGCGACGCGGTGCCGGCGGAAATCCGTGCCTACAACACGCTGTTTGCCCGCCCCGACCCGGGCGCCGGCGGCGATATCATGGCCGACCTCAACCCGAATTCGCTGGAGGTGCTGACCGGCTGCCTGGTGGAGCCGGCGCTTGCCGCCCTGCCGGTCGGCGAGGTGGTGCAGTTCGAACGCCAGGGCTATTTCTGTGCCGATCCCGATTCCACCCCGGCGGCGCTCGTTTTCAACCGCACCGTCGTGTTGCGCGACAGCTGGGCCAAGGTGCAGGCCAGTACAAAGGATTGATGACGACGGGAGCGTTTCTTCCTGCCAACGCTTGCAGCGGGGTGGGGCCGACACTAGATTTTCGGTGTAGTTCTATGGGAGAAGGCCATGCGTTGGATTGTTGCACTGCGTATCTTGACAGTGGCTGGGTGTTCACTGGCGTCGGCCGGCGCCTTCGCCGCCGATCCGGCATTCTGCGAGGATTACGCCCGCCAGGCGGTGCATCAGGCGGAACGCGCCCGGGAGTTGCCCTATTGCGAACGCGGTGCGCATGGCCCGGCGTGGTCAATGGATTATCGCCAGCATTACGAATGGTGTCGCAGCGTGCATCATCGCGAGGCCGAGGGCGCGTCGGAGATGCGGCATGAACATCTTGAGGCTTGCCGGCACGGGTATCGCTGAGCTTCGTTCCTGTCTGCTGCTTGGTCCTTATCTGCTGCGTGCCGGGGGGCGTTCGAGCGGGCGATTGAAAAACTGCCCATACCAGCGCGCAAGGGAGCCTGACGGCTGAGGGGAGCGCCATCTGCCGCTGCACGCGGCCGGGCGGATGGCGCTTCGTCTAGCCGTGCGACTCTTGCTGATTGTTATCAGGCAGTTCCGGGGTGCCCAGGCAACACATGCAGGGCGCGACGTCCGCATTCACGCCGCAGATGATCCGGCATGACCGTTGACTTTCTGTCAGGCGCATGGAGTCCGCGAGGCATCACGCAAGCTGGCAAGGTGAAAGGCAAGCAGGACGCAGAAGAGAGGCAGCCACCAGAGCATGTAGTTGTTGTGCGAGACCGGGCCTGACAGCAGTGCAAGTACGATGCTGATAACAAGAAAAGCACAGCGCTGGCGCAAATCGACGCGGCCGACCAGCGTGGCGATGCCGATCCCAGCAATGATCAGGGCTGCGGCGGACCGCAGCGCGAAGGCACCCATCGGCGGAAGGGCGGCGATGATGCTGGTGGAATCCGGCGGACGTACCAGGTTGAAGACGAAGATGTTGCCAACAAAATCAGCCGGTGCATCGGCGAGAAACCAGAAGCAGGGCGCGAGGCCCACGAGTACGGCGGCCGCATAGCGCGCGCGGCCGGTGGCCGGGAGGCAGCACATGACGGCGAACAGGCCCGGGAGCAGTTTCATGGAGACCGCAAGGCCTGCCGCGAGCCTGCCCAGGCCGGTCGTTTGTCGACCAGCAGCAGCGCGGCAAGCATCGGCACCACAGAGGCGGGGTCGGTGACGCCATGGGTGAAAAGGTCGAACGCGAGCATCGGCATCAGCAGGTAGCTCAGGACGGCAATCGCGCCGGCAAAACGGCCGGCCAACCGCGCTGCGAGCAGGGCCATCAGCCCCATGGTTGCGCCGTCGAGGAGCAGATTCGTGATGCGCAAACCGGGTTTGCCGAACGGAATGCCGAGCGGAGCGTACACCGCCATCATCGCTGGCGTGTATTTGTATCCGTTGTTGCCCTGCGATGTTTCATCGAAGTCAACCGGAGTCGCGTAAGGGTTGTGACCGTGGCGTACGGCATCGATCGCATCGAGTGTCGTCTGCCCGATCCCTTCCAGGTAGGGAACAGGCAGAGCCCGATGGAATGCCAGCAATCTGGCGGCGAAGGCGAGCAGCGCGACGGCGACCACAACCGAAAACAGATTGTGGTCGAGCCAGGCAAGCATCTGCCGGCCACGCTGGCCAAGCATCGGCAGCGTGAGCAGGATCAGGCCGAGTATCACGATCAGTCCAAGCTCTGCCTTCGAAGAACGTGCGCCGGCAGCGAAGAGCCAGCCGCCCGCGAGCATGCCTGTGAGGGCCGCCAGAGCCAGGCCCAGGCGCGCGGCCCGACTGTCGGCCACGCGTGGCGGCAGCAGGGCCATCAGCATCGCAATGGCTGCGACCCCGGCGAGCACAACGCCACGCAGGAGCGGAAAATGCCAGGCGGTGTCGTCGAAAAACTGGAACCACGACCACAGCACAGCAATACCCGAGAAGGTCAAAATGACGCAGCGGTGCTGGTCGGCGAATTCAGGCTGCGGCAGGGGGCCGTTCATGTTGCGATCAACCGGTTCGATTTGGTGCCGTCGCGGGTTGTGTTGCAGCTGCCTGGATCAGGTTCCCTGCTGAACGATTATCAACCGGTCAGGCGGCGAGGTCAATCGTTGTTCGGTCCGTCGGCAGGACGATCCGGTTCTGTTGCGGCCTGGCGAGGCGCGTTGTCCACCGCAGGCGCAGCATCAGAACGGTGGCCGCGGAATTCCGCACTTAACGGTGGAATGCCCGTAAGGCTCACTTCATGTTATGATCATGACTACAGAATCCGCATTCCACTCAATTCCCGATAAATTGCGGCGGCCCGGGCTGGACCCCATTCCGTTGCCGGACGCAGGCGACGGGCGGAATCGCCAACGCTTGCATTCCGGCGCGCGCGTCCCAGACTGTTGCGCATGAACACGCGCCGCGCATGACCATCTGGCTGGCGGACCTGGCCTGGGTCGATGGCGCGGTCCGTGCGCACGTTGCCCTCGACGTCGATGCCGACGGGCGCCTCGCCGCCGTCACGCCCGATGCTGCCGTGGGGCAGCGCATCGAGGGCCTGGTGTTGCCGGGGCTGGCCAACCTGCACAGCCACGCCTTCCAGCGCGCCATGGCGGGCCTGGCCGAGCGCGGTGGCCCGCCCGGCGGTGATTTCCGGCGCTGGCGGGATGTGCTGCAACGCCTGCTGGCGGCGTTGACGCCCGACGACGTGCAGGCCATCGCCGCCCAGCTCTATGCCGAGTGCCTGCTGCACGGGTATGCGTCGGTTGCCGAGTTCCACACGCTGCACAACGCGCCGGACGGCCAGCCCTATGACGATCGCGCCGAGATGGCGCTGCGCATCGTCGCCGCGGCGGAGCAGGCCGGCATCGGGCTGCGCCTGCTGCCGGTGCTGTGCCGGCGCGGCGGCTTCGGCGGCGTGCCGGCGACGCACGGGCAACGCCGCTTCGTTATGCCGGTCGCGGCCTATGGCCGGCTCTGCGAGGATTTGTGCGAATTTGCCCCGGTTGGCGTGGCCCCGCGATCGCTGCGCGCCGTGACGCCGGACGAGCTGCGGGCCGCCCTGGTTGTTGCCGACCTGCTCGGCCCCGCCACCCCGGTGCATATCCGGGTCGCCGGGCAGCAGCGCGAGGTGGCGGATTGCCTGGCCTGGAGCGGCCTGCGTCCGGTGCAGTGGCTGCTCGCCCACGCGCCGGTCGATACGCGCTGGTGCCTGCTGCACGCCACCCACACCGACGCGACCGAGTGCCGCGCGCTGGCCGCCGCGGGCGCGGTTGCCGGGCTGTGCCAGACCACCGGGGCCAATCTCGGCGACGGCATCTTTCCGTTGCCGTCCTATGTGCAGGCCGGCGGGCGGTTCGGCATCGGCAGCGACAGCAACGTTGCCACCAGCCCGGTCGAGGAGTTGCGGTGGCTGGACTATGTGCGGCGTCTGGAAGGGCGGACGCGCCGCGTGCTGCCGGCCGCGCCGGGCGCTTCGGTGGCGGCCGGGCTGCTGCGGGCTGCCGCGGCGGGCGGGGCGCAGGCGCTGGCGCGGCCGGCGGGGGCGATCGCGCCCGGGTTGCTTGCTGATCTGGTGGTGCTCGATCCCGAACACCCTTCGCTGGTCGGGCGAAGCGGCGACGCGCTGCTGGATGCCTGGGTGTTTGCCGGCAACGCCACGCCGGTGCGGCATGTCATGGTGGCGGGGCGCTGGGTGGTGCAGCACGGTGCCCATGTGCGCGGCGCCGAGATCGCCGCCGCGTTTTCCCGCACCATGCGCCGGCTGGCCGACGCGCTCTGACGCCGGCGATTGTGACATCACGTTGACGTCAACGTCATGTCATGTTCTGTATTGTTCCGCGGGTAATCATACGCTCACACGGCCGGGAGGAGACACAAGGCATGTTCGAGGGATTTTGCACTGGGCGCAGGGCGGCATTGCTGGCCGGCATCGCCCTTGGAACGATGGGCGGCGCCGGCACGGCGCTGGCGTCGGGCTTCATGCTGCTGGAGCAGAGCGCGACCTACCAGGGCGCTTCCTTCGCCGGTTCGGCGGCGCGGGCGGACGATCCGTCCACGCTGTTCTACAACCCGGCCGGCATGACCCAGTTGCCCGGTTATCAGTTCAGCATCAACGGTTCCTTCATTGCTCCGCAGGCCGACCTGACCTCGGGCGTTTCGTATGCGGGCGGTACCACCGGGGGCAATGCCGCTGCGAGCGTGCTGTTGCCAAGCTTCTTTGCAACCGCGCAGATCGCCCCGGACTGGCATGTCGGTCTGGCGGTTACCTCGCCATTCGGGCTTTCCACAAAATACAATATGGACTCGGTGGCGCGCTACAACGCGCTGACCACCAGCCTGAAGACCTACAACTTCGCGCCCTCGGTGGCGTGGCAGGCGCTGCCGACGCTGTCGGTCGCGGCCGGGTTGCGGGTTGAGATAGCCGATGCGCGACTGAGCCAGGCGGTGGATTTCGGCGGCCTTGTCGCCCAGAAACTCTACCCGTCCGCGCTGCCCGGCTATTCGCCGGGGAGCCACGACGGAGTCGGCTCGCTGAAGGGTGACGACACGGCGGTGGGGTGGCAGATCGGCCTGCTGTGGCAGCCCTTGCCGGGAACCAATGTCGGCTTTGACTACCGCTCGGCGATCTTCCACGACCTCTCCGGCAGTGTGACCTACCAGAACGTGCCGGCAGGGCTGCCCATTCCGCCGCTGCAGACCGCGCTGTCTTCGGCGTTCGCCGGCGGTCACGCCACCGCCAAGCTGGCCACGCCGGACACCTATTCGCTGTCGCTCGCGCAGAATGTCGGGGCGGTGACGCTGCTCGCGGGCCTGGATTACACCGAATGGTCACGGTTCAAGACGCTGCTGGTGAATTACGCCGGCCCGGCGATTGTGACGCAGGAAAACTGGAACAATTCGTTCATGGTTTCGGCCGGCGCCGATTGGCGTGTGACCGACACCGTCACCCTGCGCAGCGGCGCCGCGGTGGACATGACCCCCACAACCAACGCCAATCGCACGCCGCGTATCCCCGATGGCAACCGCTACTGGCTGTCGATCGGCGCGACCTGGAAGCCGATTCCGAAACTGGCGCTCTCGGCTGCCTATTCTCACCTTTTCGTGGACAGCACGAAGGTGGACCTTCCGGGCCTGCAAGCCAATTATAACAGCAACCAGATCAACATCCTGTCGGCGGAGGCCACCTACTCCTTCTGACCGCCGGCGCCGACCAACACGGGGGAGTCCGACAAGATGGCAACACAGCCACAGACACCTGCCGAACGCGGAGGGCACGCAGCCACGGCACCGTGGCTGCGCACCTACCCCGAAGGCATCGATTGGGCGTTCAACGAGCCGCCGGGCACGCTGACCGCCCTGCTGGACGAGGCGGTCCGGCGCTTCGGCCCCAGGCCGGCGCTGGACTTCCTCGGCCGGCGCTGGAGCTACGCCGAACTCGGCGCGCTGGTCGATCGTGCCGCTTCGGGGTTTCGCGGATTGGGGGCGGGGCCGGGCACCCGGATCGGCCTGTGCCTGCCGAACTCGCCCTTCTTTGTCATCGCCTTCTTCGCCGCCCTGAAGGCGGGGGCGACGGTGGTGAATTTCAACCCGCTCTATGTCGAGGCCGAACTCGCGGCGCAGGCCGAGGATTCCGGCACCACCATCATGGTGGCGATCGACCTGGAGCCGATCTTCGGCCGGGTGCTGGGCCTGCTTGGCCGCGGCACGGTGAAGCGGGTGGTGGCCTGCCGGTTCCATCGCGCGTTGCGGCCGCTGAAGGCGATGGCGTTCCGGGTTTCCAGCCGGCGCATGCTGGCCAGTGTGCCGCGCAACGACGACCGCGTGGTGGGCTTTGAAAGCCTGACCGCGGCGCCGCCGATCACCGATCCGCCGGCCGTCTCGCCGGAAGACCTCGCCGTGCTGCAATACACCGGCGGCACCACCGGCACGCCGAAAGGCGTGATGCTGACCCACGCCAATCTGGCCGCCAACTGCCGGCAGGTGCAGCGCTGGTTCCCCGGGAGCCGGCCGGGCGAGGAACGCATGCTGGCGGTGCTGCCGCTGTTCCACGTGTTCGCCCTGACGACGGTGATGAATGCCGGCCTGGCCTGGGGGGCGGAGATCGTGCTGCTGCCGCGCTTCGCGCCGCCGCAACTGCTCGCCGCCCTGCGGCGGCGCCGGCCCACTTTGTTCCCCGGCGTGCCGACGCTGTTCAAGGCCATTCTCGACAACGGCGCGACGGTGGACGATCTCTCTTCGGTGCGCGCCTGCATCTCCGGCGGCGCGCCGCTGCCGCTGCCGGTCAAGCAGGCCTTCGAGGCGGCGGCGGGCTGTGTGCTGGTGGAGGGGTACGGCCTTACCGAGGCCAGCCCGGTCTGCTTCTGCAATCCGGTGCACGGCGAGAACCGCGCCGGCACGATCGGCCTGCCGCTGCCGGGCGTGCGGGCGGAGATCCGGTCGCTGGACGATTCCGCGCTGCCGGTGCCGTCGGGTGAGCGCGGCGAACTGGTGCTGCGCGGCCCCAACGTCATGCGCGGTTATTGGCAGCGCCCGGCCGACACCGCGGCGGTGATGACGCCGGATGGCTGGCTGCGCACCGGCGATGTCGGGATCATGGATGCGGACGGCTACGTCACGCTGGTCGATCGCATCAAGGACCTGATCATCTGCTCCGGCTACAACGTGTATCCGCGCATGGTGGAGGAGGCGCTGTATGCGCATCCCGACATCGCCGCCGCGACCGTGCTCGGCATGCCGGATTCCTATCGCGGCGAGAGCGTGGCGGCCTTCGTGCAACCGCGCGCCGGCGCCAAACTGACCGAAGCCGCGCTGGACGAATTCCTGCGCGAGCGGCTGTCGCCGGTGGAAATGCCGCGGCTGATCGAGATCCGGGCCGAACTGCCGCGCACCGCGGTCGGCAAGCTGTCACGCAAGGAGTTGCGCGACGAGCTGATGAACCGGCCGCCGGCGGCGCGACCGTGATCGGGGCGGGTCGTGCAACCGGGCGTCATCGCCGGCACCGGGATCACGGTGGGCCGCCGCATGCCTGAACTGTACTCGGTCAACCAGCTGGCGGAAGACCTCGGCGTCACGCCGCGCACGATCCGTTTCTACGAAACCAAGGGATTGGTGGCGCCGCAGCGCGCCGGCAATGCCCGGGTGTTCACCCGCCGCGACCGCGCCCGGCTGCTGCTGGTGCTGCGCGGCAGGCGGCTCGGCTTCTCGCTCGACGATATCCGCGAATACCTCGACCTCTACGCCGCCGATCGCCGGCAGACCAGCCAGATGAAGGTGCTGCTGGAGCACACGCAACGGCGCATCCAGAGCCTGGAAGCGCAACGCCGCGACCTGGACCAGACGCTCGCCGAACTGCGCGATATCGAGCGCCAGGCGGAGGCCGCGCTGGCCGGCCATACCATCCCGGCCAAGGCCGGATGATGACATGAACAGGAGAGTTCTGGCATGACGGACATCGTCATTGCGGCCTATCGACGCTCGCCGTTCCACTTCGCCGCCAAGGGCCGGCTCGCGCGGGTGCGCCCGGACGATCTGGCGGCGCAGGTGGTGAAGGCGCTGGTGGCGGAGACCGGCATCGACGCCGAGGGCATCGAGGACGTCATCGTCGGCTGCGCCTTTCCCGAGGGCGAGCAGGGTATGAACGTCGCCCGGCTGATCAGCTTCATCGCCGGCCTGCCGCGCGCGGCCGGGGCGGTGACGGTCAACCGCTTCTGCGGCTCCTCCATGCAGGCCATCCACCAGGCCGCCGGGGCGATCGCGCTTGGCGCCGGCGAGGTGTTTCTGTGCGCCGGGGTGGAGAGCATGTCGCGCGTGCCGATGCTCGGCTACAACCCGATGCCCAACCCGGCGCTGGCGCGGGATTATCCGCAGGCCTACATCGCCATGGGCGACACCGCCGAGAACGTGGCGCTGCGTTATGACGTTTCGCGCGCCGATCAGGAAGCGTTCGCGGTGGAGAGCCACCACCGCGCGGCGGTGGCGCGGGCCGCGGGAAGGCTGCGCGACGAGATCGTGCCGATCGGCGATGTTGCCGAGGACGGCTGCATCCGGCCGGATACCTCGGCGGAAAGACTCGCCACGCTGAAGCCGGCGTTTCGCCTGGACGGCACGGTGACTGCCGGCACGTCCAGCCCGCTGACCGATGGCGCCGCTGCGGTGCTGGTGTGCAGCGCGGATTTTGCGCGCGCGAACCGGCTGCAGCCGCTGGCGCGAATAAGATCGATCGCGGTCGCCGGCTGCCTGCCGGAGGTGATGGGCATGGGGCCGGTGGGGGCCACCCGCAAGGCGCTCGCCCGCGCCGGCATCACCGCCGCCGACCTCGACGTGGTCGAGATCAACGAGGCTTTCGCCAGCCAGGCGATCGCCTGCATGCGCGAACTCGGCCTTGATCCGGCGCGCAGCAACATCGATGGCGGCGGCATTGCCATCGGCCATCCGCTCGGCGCCACCGGCGCGCGCATCACCGGCAAGGCGGCGTCGCTGCTGCGGCGCGTCGGCGGGCGGTATGCGCTGGCCACCCAGTGCATCGGCGGCGGCCAGGGCATCGCCACCGTGCTGGAGGCGGTGCAATGATAAGACGGGTCGGCGTGATCGGCGCCGGCGTGATGGGCGCCGGCATCGCCGCCCATGTCGCCAATGCGGGCGTGCCGGTGGTGCTGCTGGACATCGTGCCCGGCGCCGCCTCGCGCGCGGTGGAGACGATGCTGAAGGCGGAGCCGGCGCCGTTCATGCACCCCCGCCGAGCCCGCCTGGTCGAGGCCGGCGACCTCGATGCGGATATCGGCAAACTCGCTGACTGCGACTGGATCATCGAAGCGATCATCGAGCGCCCGGACGCCAAGCGGGCGCTCTACGCGCGGCTCGAGGCGGTGCGCCAGGACGGCTCGATCGTTTCTTCCAACACCTCGACGATCCCGCTCGCGGCGTTGACGGGGGGTTTGCCGGCGCGCTTCGCCGCCGATTTCCTGGTGACGCATTTCTTCAACCCGCCGCGCTACATGCGGCTGCTGGAAGTGGTGGCCGGCGCCACCACGCGGCCGGAAGCGGCGGCGGCGATCCGCGACTTCGCTGATCACGCGCTGGGCAAGACCGTGATCGACTGCGCCGATTCGCCCGGCTTCATTGCCAACCGCATCGGCACGCTGTGGATCGCCGCAGCCATTCGTCACGCTGTCGATCTGTCGCTGACCGTCGAGGAAGCCGATGCGGTGGCGGGGCGGCCGTTCGGCGTGCCGTCCACCGGCATCTTCGGGCTGATGGACCTGGTGGGCATCGACATCACGCCGCACGTGGCGCACAGCCTGTTCGTCAGCTTGCCGCCGGGCGATGCCTATCGCGACGTGTATCGCGACGAGCCGATCATCACCCGCCTGATCGCCGAAGGGCGCACCGGGCGGAAGGCGAAGGGCGGCTTCTACAGCATGCGCCGCAAAGGCGATGGCCGGGAAAAACTCTCGCTCGATCTGGTGACCGGCGAATACCGGAGCCGCCGCAAACCGGCGCTGGACAGCCTGGACGCGCATGGCAGCGATCTGCGCGCTTTGGCGGAACATCCCGATCGTGGCGGAAGGTATGCCCGCGCGGTGCTGCTCGACACGCTGTCCTATGCGGCATCGCTGGTGCCGGCTATCGCCGGCACGGTGGATGCGGTCGATACCGCGATGCGGCTGGGCTATGCGTGGAAATGGGGACCGTTCGAACTGATCGACCGCGTCGGTGCGGCCTGGCTGGCCGAGGCATTGCGGGCGGCGGGGCGGCCGGTGCCCGGGTTGCTGGCGCGGGTGGGCGGGCGAAAGTTCTACCGTTTGCATGACGGCAAACTTCAGGCCTTCGCGCCGGATGGCGAATATCGCGATGTGGCGCGCCCCGAGGGCGTGCTGCTGCTGGAGGACATCAAGCGGGACGGCAAGCCGCTGGCGCGCAACGCCTCGGCCAGCCTGTGGGATATCGGCGACGGCGTGGCCTGCCTGGAGTTCCATACCAAGAGCAACGCATTCGATCCGTTGGTCATGGCCATGCTGGGCCGCGCGGTCGCCCTGGGCACGGAGGGAAGGATCCGCGCCCTGGTGGTCCACAACGAAGGCAGGAATTTTTCCGTCGGCGCCAATCTGGGGTTGGCGCTGTTCGCCGCCAACATCGCTGCCTGGGGCGAGATCGAAGGGCTGGTGGAGGCCGGGCAGAAGGCGTTCCGGGCGGTGCGCGCCGCGCCGTTCCCGGTGGTTGGCGCGCCCTCCGGCATGGCGCTGGGGGCCGGCTGCGAACTGCTGCTGCACTGCGACGCCGTGCAGGCGCATGCGGAGACGTATATGGGCCTGGTTGAGGCCGGGGTTGGCCTGATTCCGGCCTGGGGCGGCTGCGCATCGCTGCTGGCCCGGTTTGCCGCCGACAAGCGGGCGCCGAAAGGGCCGATGCCGCCGGTTGCCCGTGCCTTCGAAATGATCGCCACCGCGCAGGTTTCGAAATCCGCCGCCGAGGCGCAGGAGATGGGCCTGCTGCGTGCGAATGACGGCATCACCGCCAACCGCGACCGCCTGCTGGCCGATGCCAAGGCGCGCGCGCTGGCCCTGGTGGAGGGCTACGCGCCGCCCGAACCGGTCACGCTGCGCCTGCCCGGCCCGGCCGGGCGGGCCGCCCTGGCCCTGGCCGTGCAGGGCTTCGTCGGCAGCGGCCGGGCGACGCCGCACGATGTGGTCGTGTCCGACCGGTTGGCGGAGACGCTGACCGGCGGCGCAACCGATCCGATCGACGCGACACCGCTTGACCGCATCTACGACCTGGAACGGCACGCTTTCATGGCGCTGCTCCGGCAGCCGGCCACGCTGGCGCGCATCGAACACATGCTCGAAACCGGCAAGCCGTTGCGCAACTGAGGACACCGGAGATGCCCAGCTACACCGCGCCTTTGCGCGACATGCAGTTCGCGCTGTACGAAATGTCCGACACCGCCGCGCTGCGGGCGCTGCCGGGCTGCGACGATTTGTCGCCCGACGCGATCGACCCGGTGCTGGAAGCGGCGGGGGTTTTCTGCGCCGAAATGCTGTTTCCGCTGAACCGCAGCGGCGATGAGGAAGGCTGCCGCTTCGAGAACGGCGTGGTGCACACGCCGAAAGGGTTCCCCGAAGCCTACCGCGCCTTCTGCGACGGCGGCTGGACCGCGCTGGGCTGCGACCCGGCCTATGGCGGGCAGGGGCTGCCGCACAGCATCGGCCTGCTGGTGCAGGAGATGATCTGTTCGTCCAATCTCTCCTTCGGCATGTATCCCGGCCTGGGCCATGGCGCCTATGCGGCGTTGCACCGGCACGGCACGCAGGAATTGCGCAACCTGTATCTGCCGAAGCTGGTCAGCGGCGAATGGGCGGGCACGATGTGCCTGACCGAACCGCAAAGCGGCACCGATCTGGGACTGATCCGCACCCGCGCGGAACCGGTGGGCGACGGCAGCTACCGCGTTACCGGCACAAAGATATTCATTTCGGGTGGCGAGCATGATCTGACCGGGAACATTCTGCACCTGGTGCTGGCGAAGCTGCCGGATGCGCCCTCCGGCACGCGCGGCATTTCGTTGTTCCTGGTTCCCAAGTTCCTGCCGGCGGATGACGGCCGGCCGGGCGCGCGCAATGCGGTGGCGTGTGGGGCGATTGAACACAAGATGGGGATCAAGGCGTCTTCCACCTGCGTCATGAATTTCGATGGCGCGCAGGGCTGGCTGGTGGGCGAACCGAATCGCGGGCTGTCGGCGATGTTCACCATGATGAACGAGGCGCGGCTGGGCGTGGCCATCCAGGGGCTGGGGCTCGCCGAGGTGAGTTATCAGAATGCCGTGGCCTATGCGCGCGAGCGCCTGCAGGGCCGGGCACCGGGTGGCGCGCACGGCAAGGGGCCGGCCGACCCGATCCTGGCGCATCCCGACGTGCGCCGCATGCTGCTCACCATGCGCGCCATGGCCGAGGGCTGCCGCGTGCTGGGCGTGTGGACGGCGTTGCAGCAGGACATCGCCACCCGCCACCCCGATCCGGCGCGGCGGCAGGAAGCGGATGATTTCGTGGCATTGCTGACCCCGGTGGTGAAGGCGCTGTTCACCGACATGGGCTGGGAAAGCACTGCCACCGGCATGCAGGTGCTGGGCGGGCACGGCTACATCCGCGAATGGGGCATGGAGCAATACGTGCGCGATGCCCGCATCGCCCAGATCTACGAAGGCACCAACGGCATCCAGGCGCTTGACCTGGTCGGGCGCAAGATGTCGGTGCATGCGGGGCGCTACCTGCGGCGCTTCTTCCATCCGCTGCTGGCCTTCATCGAGGCGCATGAGGGTAACGCCGCTCTGGCGGAATTCGTCCAGCCGCTTGCCAAGGCGTTCAGCCGGTTGCAGCAGTGTACGGCCGAGTTGGCGCGGCGAGGGCTGGCCGATCCGACCGAGGCGGCGGCGGGGGCGACGGACTATCTGCGGCTGTTCGGCCTGACCGCGCTGGCCTGGGTGTGGGCGCGTGCGGCGGAGGTGGCTTTGCCACACGCGCCGACCGATGCGTTCTATCGTGCCAAAGTGGCGACGGCGCGATTCTATATGCAGAAGATACTGCCGCAGACGGGGGCTCTGACGTCTTCCATCCTGGCCGGCGGGGGGGCGCTGCGCCAGTTTGAGGACGCGGCGTTCTGAGGAAGCTCAGCCGGAATCCGTCCGCCCCAGCACTGCGTCCTCGTGGCGGATCACCCGGCGCACCAGCTTCAACGCCGTGTAGCAATCGTCCGCCGTGGCCGCCCGCAGCGCCCGGTCCAGGATTTCGCGGGCCAGGGCGGAGGTGGTCGCCTCCTGGAACTCGCGGATCAGGCGCAGCGCGTCCTTCAGCCCGGCCAACCGCTCGTCGTCGGTGCCGATATAGGCGGTCTGCAGTGCGAAATAGATGCGCCGGGACGGGGTATCGGCGCCGTCCGGCGGCATGATCTGCTTGCCGAACAGGAACCGCGCCTTGGCGGCCAGCTCGATCCGCGCCTTGTTGCGGAAGCGGATGCAGGCGCCGTTGACGATCATCATGTCGCCCTGGCGCAGCTCAAGAACGAGATTGGACATCGGCGCTGTTCCCGGTTCGGCCTTCCTGGCCGTCCCGCCCTCTTGCGCCGGCACCGCTTAACATCGGATGAAGCCAGCCTGCCGGCAGATGGCCTGCCTACAGGTAGGCGGTGAGCGACAGTTGCTTCAGCCCGGCGATGAGCTGGTATGACGCCTGCAACTGCGTCTGTACCTGCGACAGCGCGGTGGCGGTCGCGGCCATATCGACATCCTCGACCCCGGTGACCTGCGTCGTCAGGCTGGTCAGCGTGTCCGACAGGGCGGTGCCCTGGGTTGTCAGTTCCGATTGCACCTGGCCGAAGCCGGCCTCGTCGTTGGTGATGGCGCTGGCCGCCCCCTGCAACAGCTTCGAGATGCCGGTTCCGAAGGATTGCAGCGTGCTGCCGCTGGCGGTGGTGGAATTCAGCCCGGCCAGCCCGGCAAGTCCGGCGATCAGGTCGCGCACATACGAGCCGGTGCCGCTGCCCGGCTGCCCGGGAAGGCTGTCCTTGCCGGCGACGAAGGCCATCGGCACGGTCTGCCCGTCGCCGGTCTGCGCCTGCACCTGGGCCGGGGTGGCGCCCGGCTGGTAGGTGAAGGGCGCCGTGCCGGCCTGGGTTACCAGCGCGGCGACCAGCGCCGCCGGGTCGGTCCCGGTGCTCAGGCCGGTCACCTGCGTGCCGATGGTTGCGCTGAACGTGTTCAGCGCGGCGGTGTTGATCGGCGCATTGGCCGAATCGGCGCCGGCGAAGGCGTATTGCCCGTTCGACTGCGTGTTGAGCAGCGCGGCCACCTGCTGCAGCGCCACCTTCGCCTGCGCCGCGATGGCGTTGGCGCCGGTGGCCGACTGCATCGCCGTGCCGAGCGTCTGGCTGCTGAAGCTGGTGGCGATGCCGGCCAACTGGCCGAGCACGTTCTGGGTGATGTCCAGCGTGGTGTTGGCCAGGCTGATGCTCTGCTGCCAGGCCTGCGCCTGCGCCATCTGCGGCCGCAGGTTGATCGATACCGACGCGGTGTTGCCCAGGCCGCCATAGGTGTCGGCGACCTTGCCGCTGGCGGATTGCCGGGTCAGCCGGTTCATCTGCGTCTGCGTCGCCGTGCTGTCGGCGACCAGCTGCGCCAGCAGGCCGGACCGGACCGTGCCGCTGACCGCTCCGGTGCTCATCAGCCACCGCCCATATGCAGCACCGTGGTCCACATGTCGTTGACCGCGGTGATGATGCGCGCATTGGCGGAATAGGCGTTCTGCAACCCGATCATGGTGGACATCTCCGTGTCGACCGACACGCCGGAGACGGCGGCGACCTTGCTGTTCAGGGTGGTCTGCACCGCCTGCGCGTTGGCCAGGTCGGCGCTGGCGGCGCTGCTGGCGCTGGTTTGCGTCGCCACCACGGTGGCGGCGAAGCTGGCCAGCGTCGGCGGCCGGGCGAATGGCATCGCCAGCGTGCCGGACAGGCCCAGCCCGGTCACCAGCGGCGGCGCGGCGGTGGAGGCCGGGACCGGTCCGAACGTCTGGCTGAGAACGTTGTTGATGACCGTCTGGTCGCTGGCGCCGGTGGCGAACAGGCCGGTGCCCTGCTGCACCTTGGCCGGGTTGCTGGCCACGGCCGGGTTGACCGCGATCCGGTTGGCGAGGCCCAGATAAGCCGCCTGCGCCGGCGGTGCCGTGGCTGCCGGCGGGCTGGGGTCGGTGAACAGGTCAAGCCCGGCCTGGCTGAACCGCTGGGTCAGGTTGTTCGAGAACTCGTCCAGCTCGGCCTGGAAGGTCGGCAGCCCGGCGTCGCGCAGCCCGAGGTTGGCGCCGATCCGGCCGGCGGTGAGCTGTGCGGTGATGTCCTTGCCGTTTAGGGTGACCGGCGGTGCCGCGGTCTGCGGACTCAGTTGCGAATCGGTGATCCGGAGCGATTCCGAGCCGTCGGTGGGCAATGTCGTGCCGGCGGGCAGGATCACCTGCACGTCGCCGTTCGCCTGCTTCAGCAAGGTGGCCCCGGTGAGCTGCGCCACCGTGCTCATGGCGGTGTCGCGCTGATCCTCCAGCGCCGCCGTGCTGGTGCCTTCATGCGTCGCGGTGCTGATCTGCCGGCTCAGCGTGCCGATGGTGGCCAGCGCGGCGTTCAGCTGGATGAGGTCCTGGCTGATGGAATCCTGCGCCGCCTGACGCTGCGTGCCGACCGCCTGGGCGACGCCGTTGATGCCGCTGGCAAGGCTGCGCGCCGCGGTGACCACGGCGGTCTGCTCGGCGGTGGAGGACGGATCGGCCGACAGGGTGGCGAAGGCGTTGCTCAGCGCGCCGGTCAGGCTGGCGAGGTCATTGCCCTGGCCCGGCGTGCCGTTCGCCGCATCGACCGCCGACAGCGCCTGGGCGCGCACGGTCATGGCTGCCACGGCGGCGTCCTGCTGCCACGCTTCCGCCTGCAGTTCCGCATCCACGCTGCGCACCGTCGTGCCGGTGCGCACACCCATGCCCTGGCCGCCCCCGCTCATCGCGGTTTGCTGGCCGATCTCGCGCGTGTAGCCCGCCGTATTGGCGTTGCTGACGTTCTGCGACACCACCCCGAGCTGGCTGTTGACGTTGGCCAGCCCGCCCGTGGCGATGGAGAGGGCGGAAATCAGGCTCATCTCGGCGTTCCCTGGAACAATCTTCCCGGCGGTTCAGCCGTGCCGCGCCTTCCCGCTAGCGTTTCATGTCCAGCGTGGTCTGCAGCAGGGTGTCCGAGGTGGTCACCACCTTGGCATTGGCCGAATAGGCCTGCTGGGCGACGATCAGCTTGCTCAGCTGGGAGGCGATGTCGACGTTGGAGGATTCCACCGAGCTGGTGACCAGGTTGCCGGCGCCGTTGGAGCCGGCGTCCTGCAGCGACGGATTGCCGGACGCGTTGGTCACGGTGTAGGCGCTGCCGTTCTGCGACTGCAGCGCATCGGCGTTGCCGAAGGTCGCCAGCGGCACCTGGGCGATCAGCCTGGTCTGGCCGTTGTCGTAGTTGGCGTAGATGTCGCCCGAGGTTTCCATGGAGATGCTGCTGAAGCTGCCGGGTGGCACGCCGTCCTGACTCAGGCTGCGCAGGGTGTAGCTGCTGGCGGCGAACTGGGTCAGGCCGTTGGTCTGGCCGATATTGCCGAGATTCAGCGCGATCGTCTGCTTGCCGCTGGTGGTGGTGGTGTACGGGGTGTTGAACGTCAGTTCGGCGAGCGGATTGGCATTGGCGGCGTTGGCGGCGACGGTCACCAGTTTGCCGGTCGGGTCGGTGTACGTCAGTGTTTGCAGCGTGCCGTCGGCGGCGAAGCTGGCCAGCGGCGCACCGGCCTGCTGGGTCGACTGGACCGCTGCCAGGGCAGCAGTTACGGCCGCCTGTGCCGTGGTGACGCCGGTCTGGGCAAAGGCCACTGCCGTCTGATCGCTGGCAACGCTGTCCGAGGCGGTGTCGACCGCGGTCCAGTCGCCGACAATCGTGCTGGCAACCCCGGTGAGCGTCGGGTCTCCGGCAGCCGTCACGTCGGTCCCCAGCGTTGCCATTGCCGTGGCGACGTTGGCGTTGGCTGTATCGATGTTGCCCCAGTCGGTGATGACCGCGCTGGCCGCCGCCGTTATCGGACCGGCGGTTCCGCCGTCGGCGGTGGTCGCGTCGGCTGTCAGCGTCGTCACCAGTCCGCCCAGTTTCGTCATGGCGGTGGCGAGCGCGGTTCCGAGGCTGCCGGTGGCCCCGCTGTTGGTCCCCCCGGTCAACTGGTCCTGATACACGGCCGCCTGTGCCTGGGTGACTGCCTGCCGGGCGGCCTCGATGTTCTGCACGTCGGTCTGGAGCAAACTCGCGGAAGCTGGCGGTGCCGCAGCGGCCAGACCTGTCAGCGTCGTCATGTCGGCGTTCAGCGTGGGCGCGGCACTGGCGGCGGTGGGTGCGGCGGTGACGGCGGTGATGTCGGCGGACACCGTCGGCGCGGCCGTGAGCGCGGTGGCGGTGGTGCTGCTTTGCAGGTCGATGGCCAGGTTGGATTGCGCCGTGGTCAGGGTGATGCTGGCGTTGGTCAGCATGCTGCTGGCCGTCGCCAGGGTGCCGCTGGCGGATGTCAGGTTCGCCTCGGCGGTGACCAGGTTGCTGGTCGCTTTCGCGGTCGCGGCGGCCTGCGTTGCCGTCTGCACGCCCAGGACGGGTGAGCTGCCGCCGTTGGTGGTGTCGGTGATCGACAATGCCCAGGGCGCGCTCTGGGTCGCTGATGTCGCCGTGGGCGTCCAGGTCAGGGTGAGCTGGTGCAGCGTGCCCTGGCTGTCATACACCCCCACCTGCGAGGTCGGGGTCTGCACCTGGGTGTTGGTGGCGTTCAGGACCACCATCGCGTTGCTGGAATTGAGGCCGAGGTGGTAGCCGGTGGGCAGATTGGCGTTCATCGTCATGGTCTGGGTCGCGACCGGGGCGTAGACGCTCTGCGCCACCTGGATCGGCCGGATGTTGCTTTTGTCGAGCACGCCGGTGGTGGGATTGGCGGCCCAGCCGTTCAGATACAGCCCCGAATCATTGGTCAGGTAGCCACTGGCGTTGAGCTGGAAGTCGCCGTCGCGGGTGTAGTACTGCTGGTTGGAAAACGTGGTCTGGCCGGTGGTGGAGACGTTGGCCGCCTTGCTGACGTCGAAGAAGCCCTGGCCGCTGACCGCCAGGGCGAGCGTGTTGCTCGACTGCGTGATGGTTCCCTGCACCGTATTTTCATATCGCGGCGCCGCCACCACCGTGCCGGGGTCGTTCACCTTGGCCGAGCTGGTCGTCAGGTAGTCCGAGAAACTAGTGCTGACGCCCTTGAAGCCGACGGTCTGGCTGTTGGCGATGTTGTCGCTGATGTTGCTGAACGCGGCCGACTGCGCTGCGAGGCCGCTGACGGCGGTATTCATGGCGCCAAGAATTGACATGGGGGTCTCCGGTCGGTGGCCTGGGGGCGGTGCGCCGCGACGGGCGCTGCGTGCGGCAACATGCTTGGCAGGAACCATGCCAGGCGCCGCGCCGCGCCACGCCTTGGCCCGGCAGGGCGCGCCTTGTGCCACCCGGCAGGTTGATCCCGGCAGGATCTGCCGGGCTGCGCGGCTGGCCGCCCCGATTCCTCTTGCTACGTCGTCCCTGGCGGTCCGGGAGTTTGCGAATGAATGCCCGCGACGCTCCGATCTTGCCAAAAAAGCTCAATGATATCAGAGTGCTTTCATTCACAAGTTCGATTGCTTCACAAGCTCTGAGCCGGGCTGGCGCAAGGCGGGTTCGGACGGTGGCATGGGCATGCCGCCTTGCTGGCACGGGGCATGCTTGGGCGGGCTGTCTGTGGGCAGGCATGCGCTGCCAGGGGAGACCAGCCCCCGCTTCCCGCTCCAGCGAGGAATCCCGATGCCTTCACTTGCCGTTGCCACTCCGGCTGCCTCCTTCGGTTCGGCCGCGCTACCGCCGGCCGCGGCGGTACTGCTCGCCGCGCCGTTCGCGGCACGGTTTGCCGGCATGCTCGATGCCGTGCCGGGGGCGGCGGCCGGGGGAGGGGCTGCGGCGGTGACGTCGTGCGGACTGCAACCGGCTGGCACGCAAGCCGTGACGGTCGATGCCGGCGGGGATTCCGGCGTCGCGGCGGCGACGCCGCATCCCCGGGGGGCGATTCCGGCCTTGACCGGCGGCTCGGGCGAGGTCGCGCGGACGGCGCAGACCCGTTCGCCGTCGCGGCGGCCATCGGATGCCGAGCCGGATGCCGGCAGTGCGGCCGTTGTTGCCGCCGCGTCCTGGCCGGCCGGAATTGCGCTTGCCAGCGCGTTCCCCCTTGCCATCGTCGCGCCGGTGGTCACCGGTCAGGCCCCACCCCCGGCGACCGTATCTGATCTCATCGCGTCGCACGGCGAAGGCGGGAGCGGCATGTCGGCAGCCGCGCCGGCAGGTGGCCATCCCGGCGCGCTGCCTGGCGGCGGGACCGTCGGTTCCGGCATCGCCGCACCGGTGATCCAGCCTGCCGCAGTGCAGACCGGTGCCGACGGTGGCGTGCCATCTGCCGGCGCGCGGCTCGCCGCGATGGCGCCGCCCGGCACCGCCACCGCGATGCGCAAGGGCGGGACCGGCTGCGCCGCCGCCGCGGACATGCCCGCAACCGGGACGGCCGCGCCCAGCGCCGGCAATGCCGGGCCGGCACCGCAAGCCAATCCGGCGGCGGCAACCGCGCCGGTCAGTGCCGCCGCGGATGCCGGGTCGTCATGCGCGCCGGCCGGATCGTCCGGCCGGCACCGGAGCGCCCCGGACAGCGACGCATCGAGGCCGGCCGCGATCGGCGGCACGCCGGAAAATTCGGCCGGCCAGCACCCGGGCGCCGTGTCCGCCCCGCTCCCCGAAACCCCGCTGCCGGCGCCCGCGCTGTCCGCCGGCGCGACCCCTGCCGCCGCGGCGCCGGCCACCACCGCGCCGGCCGCCAGCAGCGCGGCACCCGCGCCGGCCCAGCAGGCCATGCACGCGCTGGTGTCGCTCGGCAGCAGCCAGGGCACGCATCATGTGACGGTCCAGCTCGATCCGCAGGAACTCGGCCGCCTGCAGATCCGCATCGAACAGCCGCAGGACGGGCCGGCGCGGGTGGCGCTGACCGCTGAGCGGCCCGGGACACTCGATCTGCTGGTGCGCGACCAGGCCCAGCTGCGCCACGCGCTCGACCAGGCCGGCGTGCCGGCGGAGGGGCGCGCGCTCACCTTCCACCTTGCCGCCAGCGCACCCGACCCGCTTGCCGACGCGTCGCGCACCGCCCTTGCCTCGGGAACCTCCGGCAGCGCCGCCGGCGACCTCACCGGCGGCGGCCGTGGCGGCGCCCAGCAGGGACCGCAGCGCGACGGCGCTTCCGCCGGCCAGCCGCGCATGACCGGCGCCGCCGCCGATCCGCCAGCCGACATCCCCCGCGCGGCGCCTTGGCTGCGCGCCGGCATCGACATCACCGCCTGAAGGGAACCCCCCCATGAGCATCGCCAGCGTCGCCGCCACCAGCACCAGCAGCGCCACCACCAAGGACGCCGCGGCCTCGCTGTCGGGCAATCTCCAGGACTTCCTGAAGATGCTGATGACTCAATTGCAGAACCAGGACCCCACCAGTCCGATGGATACCCAGTCGTTCACCACCGAACTGGTGCAGTTCGCCAGCGTCGAGCAGCAGATCAACACCAACACCAGCCTGACCCAACTGATCTCGCTGACGCAATCCGACGGGCTGCTGCAGGCTTCCTCGCTGGTCGGGCAGACGGTGGCGGTTTCCGCCAGCCGGATGCCGTTGCAGAACGGCAGCGGCGGGCTGACCTTCACCGCCGGCAGCGCCGGCACGGCGAAGATCGCGATCTCGACCACCGCCGGGGCTCCGGTGCTGAACACCACCGTCGACACCACGGCAGGCAGCAATGCCTGGACGTGGAACGGCAAGGATTCGCAGGGCAACGCGGTGGCCGACGGCTCGTACAACGTCACCGTCACCGGCACCGATTCGACCGGTGCCACCGTGTCGCTGCCGTTCGCCGTGTCCGGCAAGGTCACCGGCATTCAGAAAACGAGCACCGAGCTGGATCTGCTGCTCGGCGCGCAGAGCGCCAACATCACGACGCTGCAATCGGTTACGAAGTAGCTGGCAACAGCCCCCAGAAGCGGGCGATCTCGGCGGTGGCATCGATGCCGGCGTCGAGCACGAACGCCTCCCGGGCGGCATGCGCCACCGGGAAGCCGTGCGCCATGCCGTCGATGGTCCAGACCTCGACGGCATCCTGCCACACCCGGCGGCGCAGCCCCGGGCGGGGCGCCAGATCCTGGGTTGGAACCTCGCCCAGCCCGTGCAGCGCCACCCATTGCGCTTGCAGGTTCGCCGCGTTGGCGGGATCGACCACCCGGTCGGCGCCGCCCTGCCAGATCGAGATGCGGGGCCAGCCACCGCCATAGCCCGGCGGCGCCATGGCGCGCGCCCTGGCGGCCCAGCCCGGCCCGTCGAGATCGGCCCCGGCGATGTTCATGCGCGCCATCGCCGAGCGCATGTCGCTGGCGCTGCCCACCGGCAGCCCGGCCACCACCGCGCCGGCGGCGAACACGTCCGGATAGGCCGCCAGCAGGGCCGCCGCCATGGCGCCGCCGGCCGACAAACCGGCCACGTAGACGTGCGCGCGGCTGCAGCCGAAGCGGACAATGGCCGCTTCCGCCATGGTGCGGATCGACAGCGCCTCGCCGGCGTTGCGGGCGATGTCGCCGGGGTCGAACCAGTTGAAGCAGCGGCCAAGATTGTTGCCGGCGGCCTGTTCCGGCAGCAGCAGCGGCGCGCCCAGCCGGTTGGCCAGCGCGATCCAGCCGGCAGCGGCGGCGAAATCCGCGGCGTCCTGGCCGCAGCCGTGCAGCAGCACCAGCAGCGGCCCGCCGGGACGCGGCGGGACGGCCGGCACGTGCAGCTTCATGGTCAGCGCCCCGGGATTGGCGCCGAACGCCGCTTCCAGCACGCCTCCCCGGCGCGCATCGGCAGGCGGCGCCGGCTCCGGCGTCAGGCCGACGGTATCCAGGGCCCGGCGGATGCCGCCGGGCAGGTGGTCAAGCAGGGTCTTGAACATGCGTCTCCGATCAGGCGGTGTCAGACGGGGCGGCCGGCGTGGCGGCAGGGTTGCCGATCGCCGCGGCGATCGCCTGCTGCACCACGTCCCCATCGCCGATATGGTTCGCCAGCAGCAGCACCAGCTTGGCGTCCAGCCGGCGCGACGCGTCCGGCGCCAGTCCGCGATGCGCTTCGACCAGTGCCTCGAACAGCGTGTCCGGGTCGGTCAGGCGGGGGGTGAGATCGAGCGTGCTCATGCCGGTATGCGCTGCCTTTCGTCGCCGGTGATGCCAAGCGCCCGCCGCCGCGCCGCCGCCACCGCGACGGCGTCGAAGCTGCGCCAGCGCGCCGCCACATGCTGGTCCGGCCGCAGCAGCACCGCGGTGCCGGACTGCGCGTCATAGCGGGCGGCGGCCAGCCCCTCGCGGTCCCACAGCACGCCGTCGCCCTCGACCGGGCTGACGAACACCGAACGCACCGGCCAGGCCCCCTGCCGCGTGCGGCCGGCGGGGGCGGTCAGCGCGGCGGCCGGCGCTTCGTCAGGGGTGCCGAACAGCAGCAGGGTGAAGCCGTCGGCGGTCAGGTGGCGCAGCAGCCAGTCCTCGCGCCCGTCGCAGACCACCGGGGCGTCGGCGGCCGGGGCGCCGGGGGGCAGGCCGCCGGTCCAGCTGCCGGCATCCGGCGTGTTCAGCCGGCTGGCGCGCAGCACGGCGGGCTCCGACAGCCGCCCTGAATTGACCAGCGGGCGGGCGAAGGCGTGCTGTTCGGACAGTTCCAGCACGGCGTCGCGATAGGCCCGCGCCGCCTCGTTTTTGGGGGTGATGAAGTCGGTGCTGCGGGTGGAGGCGAGGATGTTCTCGTCGGCCGCCGCCGCGCGCTCCTCATCGTAGGTGTCCAGCAGCGTTTGCGGCGCGTCGCCGCGCAGCACGGCCAGCAGCTTCCAGGCCAGGTTGTCGGCGTCCTGCACGCCGGAATTGCCGCCGCGGGCGCCGAACGGGCTGACCTGATGGGCGGCGTCGCCCAGGAACAGGATGCGGCCGTGGCGGAATTTTTCCAGCCGCCGGCAGCGGAACGTGTAGATGCTCAGCCACTCCAGCTCGAACGGAACATCCGGGCCGAGCATGGCGCGGACCCGGGCGCAGACCCGGTCGGGCGCGCGTTCGGCCTCGGGGTCGCTGTCCCAGCCGAGCTGGAACTCGATGCGCCAGACGTCGTCGGCCTGCCGGTGCAGCAGCACCGAGCCGCCGCGGTGGAAGGGCGGGTCGAACCAGAACCAGCGCTCGGCCGGGAAGCCGGCCTTCATCAGCACGTCGGCGATCAGGAAGCGGTCGCGGAACACCTTGCCGACGAAAGGCAGACCCAGGGTCTCGCGCACGAAGCTGTGCGCGCCGTCGCAGGCCAGCACCCATTCGGCGGTCAGGCGGTAGCTGCCGCCCGGCACTTCGATCGTCAGATCCACCGCGTCGGGGCGGTTCTCCACCGCCACCACCCGGTTGCGCCAGCGCAGGTCAACCAGCCCGGTGGCCTGGCAGGCCTCCACCAGCCATTGTTCCAGGTAGTACTGCTGGAGGTTGACGAAGGCCGGGTACTGGTGCCCGGGTTCCGCCAGCAGGTCGAACGCGAAGATGCTGCGGTCGCCGAAAAACACCTGGCCGACATTCCAGGTCACGCCCTTGCCGAGCAGCCGCGCGCCGAGGCCGAGCCGGGCGTAGATCTCCAGCGTGCGCTTGGCGAACGAGATCGCGCGCGAGCCGACGCTGACCGTCTCGTCGTCATCGAGCAGCACCACCTGCTGGCCGCGATGGGCCAGGTCGAGCGCCGTGGTCAGCCCGACCAGCCCGCCGCCGACCACCACGACCTTGTGGCGGGCGCCGTCATCGGTCGGCGGCACGTGCGCATAGTGGGGATGGACATAGGTGCTTTGCATTGGCCGCTCCGCCCGTTTACCGGACGATCTCCCCACTTTGTGCGCGCGTGGTTCCCGGACAGCGGGAGGCGCGGGACGCCGGTATGGCATGGCACTGCAACATCACGATCTGCCGCCCTGGAACTGGCCCGCCCCAGGCGCGCCGAACAGCATGGCCAGGTCGCTGGTCGCGGCGAATCCCGCCATGCGCTCACTTCCCCTCCGGTTCCGTCGCGGTCCCGGGAGGTGGTTTAGCAGACCTCGGCGGCGCGCGCCTGCCCCGCCGGGAGGCTGCGAACGATTATTGTTGCGTGCCCTCATGTAAATCCTTTCAAACGCTCCCACCTGCTATCCTGCGTATCACTCACTGGTGGTTACAAATGAAAACAATCGGGGACACCTACACAGACGTCGGCACTTTCGAGGGTACCGAGGTCTCTCGCAACGCCGACGCCTTCCTGCTGGAGGAGTTTCTACCCTACGAACTCTCGGTCGCATCCGGCCGAACCTCCCGCCTGTTCGCCCGCCGTTTCGAGTCGGCGTTCGGGCTGAGCATCTCGGAGTGGCGGGTGATGGCCGTGGTGGGGCGGTTCGGCACCATCACGCCCAGCGCGGTGGCGGAACGCACCGACATGGACAAGGTGAAGGTCAGCCGCGCCACGGCAAGCCTGGTGGCGGCGAACCTGCTGGAGCAGGGGCCGGCGCCGCATGACGGCCGCGCCCGCCTGCTGCGCCTCACCCGCAAGGGCCGGGCGGTGCATGACGGCATCGTGCCGCTGGCGCTGGCGCTGGAGGCGCAGGTTGCCGCGGGGCTGACCGACGAGGAATGGACCACGCTGCGGAGCTGTCTGCGCCGCCTGCAGGAGCATGTGCGCACGCTGGAAAATGCGGCGCTCATGCAGGCCACTCACCGGCGCCTGCGGGACGTGCCGCACGCGATGAAGTGATGGGGGAAGGCCAGGGGGCAGTGCGGTCCCCTGGCCATTCTTCACAGCGCCGCCGCTGCCGCCGCCACATCCCGGGCATGGCCCTCGACCTTTACCTTGTGCCAGGCCCGGGCGATTTTTCCTGCCGCATCGACCAGAAAGGTCGAGCGTTCGATTCCCATGTACTTTTTTCCGTACATCGCCTTCTCGACCCACACGCCATACGCCTCGGCGGCGGCCTTGGTTTCGTCGGAGGCGAGCGGGAAGGTGAGGTTGTGTTTGGCGGCGAACTTCTCGATCGGCTTGATCGGGTCGGGTGACACGCCGATCACCTCCAGGCCGAGCTGCCCCAGTTGCGGCAACGCCTCCTGGAAGGCGCAGGCTTCCTTGGTGCAGCCGGAGGTATCGGCCTTCGGATAGAAATACAGGATGTATGGCCTGCCCAGCAGCGCCGCGCTGCTGACCGTGCGCCCGCCGCTCGCCGGCAACGCGAATGCGGGCGCCGCATCGCCCTCCTGAACGCTCATCAGCCGATCTCCCCGACATGCCGCACGAACAGTGCGCGAACATCCCGCGCCAGCATATCCAAGGTGGCGTGCAGGGCGGGCACGTCAACCGGGGCGGGATCGATCCCGGTGGCCGCAACCGCGCGCAGCAGCGCCGCCTCGGCCGCCTCGGACAGTTTTCCCTTCGGCGAACTGCCATAGGTGATGCGCAGCAGCCCCTGCACGGTGCGCCACACCAGGTCGGCATGGATCAACAGACCGGCATCGTCCGCCGGCACCAGGCCGGCATCGCGCAGACTGGCCAAAGCGTGGCGGATGCCGGAATGCAAGATTCCTGGGTGGATGGGGGCATGCACCAGTTGCAGCGTCTGGGCGATGAACTCCACCTCGATCTGACCGCCCGGCCGCAGCTTCACATCCCACGGCCCGCCCGGCGGCAGGTCGCGCAGCAGCCGGGTGCGCATGGCGGCGGCGTCGGCGCGGATGCGGTCGGGCGGGCCGGCATTGGTGATGGCGGTGCGGATCGCCTGCTCGACGCGGGCGCGCAGCGCCGGCGGGCCGGCCACCACGCGGGCGCGGGTGAGCGCCATGCGTTCCCAGGTCCAGGCGCCGTTATGGTCCACCCCGGCGGCGTGGTAGCGCTCGAAGGCGCCGAGCGACACCGCCACCGGCCCCTTGTTGCCGGAGGGGCGCAGCCGCATGTCGATGGCGAACATCGGCCCCACCGCATCCGGCGCGGTGGCGGCGGCGACATAGGCGTGCACCGCGCGGATGAACCACTGGCTGGCCGGCAAGGGGCGCCGGCCGCTGCTTTCGGTGATGTCGGCCGGATGGTCGTAGATGAACATCAGGTCGAGGTCGGACCCGGCCATCATTTCGCGCGAGCCGGCCTTGCCGAGCAGCACCACCACCATGGCGCCGTCGCGCACCTGGCCGAACCGCCCGGCGAAATCGTCCAGCACCCGCGCCAGCAGGGCGTCGAGCGCCGCATCGGCCACCGCCGAGCGCGCCTCGCCGGCGGTGTTGGCGTCGATGCGCCCCTCCATGGTGGCGACCGAGGTGGAGAAATCCTCGGCGCGGACGGTGGCGAGGATGATTCGGATCGCCTCCTCCAGCCCCCGCGCGTCGGCCAGCCGGGTGCCCAGCCGGCGGGCCACATCACCTTGCGCGGCCGGCCGCAGCAGCCCTTCCAGCGCCTCCGGCGTGCGGGCCAGGTAGTCGGCCAGCGACGGCGCGGCGCCGAGCACGCCGGCGGCCCGCTCCAGCAGCGCCGGGTTGCGCTGGAACAGCGACAGCAATTGCACCCCGGCGGGCAGGGTTGCCAGGAACGCATCGAACCGGGCGAAGGCGGCATCGGGCTGGGCCTGGCGGCCGAGCGCCGCCAGCAGGCCGGGCAGCACGGTGAGCATGAGTTCGCGGGCGCGCTGCGAGCGCATCGCCCGCACCCGGCCGGCCGACCAGCTGCGCACCGCCTCCACCACCAGACGGATATCGGTGTAGCCCATGGCGGCAAGCGCCGCCTGGGTGGCCGGCGGCGGGTCGCCGGTGCCGCTGAACTCGAGCGGCGCCGGCGCGCCTTCCTCCTCGGGGGCGGCCACGCCTTCGAACACGTGCAGGTAGTGCGCCTGCACCCGGGTCATGTGGTCCAGCAGCACCGCCGCCAGCGCCGCCGCGTCGGGATAGCCCATGAAACAGGCGAACGCTTCGAGCTGGCGGCGCTTCTCGGGCAGCAGGTGGGTTTGCCGGTCGGCCACCATCTGCAGCCGGTGCTCGACCCGGCGCAGGAAGCCGTAGGCGGCGGCAAGCTCGCCGGCGGTTTCGGGGGCGAGGTGGCCGGCCTGCGCGAGCAGCGCCAGCGCGTCCAGCGTGCGCCGGGTGCGCAGCGTCCGGTCGCGGCCGCCCCAGACCAGCTGCTGGGTTTGCGCCAGGAACTCGATCTCGCGGATGCCGCCCTGGCCGAGCTTGACGTTGTGGCCGGCGAGGCGGGCGACCGGGTCCTGGTGGGTGCCGAGCCCGGTGCCCTTGTGCGCGTCGATGCGCCGCTTCATGGCGTGGATGTCGGCCAGGGCGGCGAAGTCGAGGTGGCGGCGCCAGACGAACGGGCGGATGGCGTCGAGAAAACCCTCGCCGAGGGCGCGGTCGCCGGCCACCGGGCGCGCCTTCAGCATAGCGGCGCGTTCCCAGTTCTGGCCCATGCTTTCATAATATGCGATGGCGGCCGGCAGGGCGATGCAGGGCGGCGTGGCGGACGGGTCGGGGCGCAACCGCAGATCGGTGCGGAACACATATCCGTCAGCGTCGCGCGCTTCCATCAAGGCCACTAGACCGCGCGCCATGCGGGAGTAGAAGGCGCCGGCGGCGTCGCCGTGACGGGTTGGCGAATCAGGGTCGTACAGCAGCACGAGGTCGATATCGCTGGAATAGTTCAGTTCGCGGGCGCCGAGTTTGCCCATGCCGAGGACGGTGAAGCCGGACCGGGGCGCGGGATCATCGGGATTCGCCAGGCGCAGTTCGCCGGACTCGTGCGCGGCCCGCAGCAGGTGGGCAACCGCGGCCTGCACCGCGGCGTCGGCAAGGTCGGACAGCGTCTCGGTAACGCGGATCAGATCCCACACCCCGCCGATATCGGCGATCGCGGTGACCAGGGCGATGACCCGCTTGGCGGCGCGCAGGGTGGCGGCCAGCGTCGCGCGCGGCGCGGTGAGCGGGCAGGCGGCGATCGCCGCCAGGGCGTTCCGCACCAGCGGTTCGGGGCCGTCCCGGGTGAAGCTGCACAGCGAAGCCGCCTCGCGCACCGCGAGATCGGCCAGGTACGGGCTGTTGCCGCCCAGGCAGCGCAGCATGGCGCCGCCGGCCGGGGCGCCGGCGAGGCCGGCCTCGGCCGGACCGAGCGCGGCGAAGCGTTCCACCAGCCGCTCGGCGGCGGCGGGATCGAACGGGGCCGGCCAGTCCGCCGGGAGCTGAAAGCCGGGTGCGGGGGGCGTTGCGGTCATGCGGCAGCAGGCTGGCGGTGAGTAGCGCCTTCGGTCAAGCGGTCCGTCGCATCCTCGGTCGGGCGCTCCGCCGCATGTCCGAGCGGACCATGCGGTATGCCGGCGGCATGCTGCATCTGGCGCTGCAGTTGACCATCGGTCTGGCGTTCGTCGTGGTGCTGGCCGGCGGCGGGTTTGCCTGGCGGCTGGCGCAGGGGCCGCTGGAAATCGACTGGCTGACCCGCCGTGTGCAGGAAGCGGCCAATGCCGTCGGGCCGCCGACCCTGGTCATCGGCCGGGCGGCGCTGGCCTGGGAGGGGTTCACCCGCGGGGTCGATAGCCCGTTGAATATCCGGCTGACCGATCTGGCGCTGCTCGACGGCGCCGGCGTGCGGATCGCCGAGGTGCCGGTGGCCGACGTGTCGCTGTCCGCCGGCTGGCTGGTGCTGGGGCGCATCGTGCCGCGGGCGGTGGAGTTGCAGGGCGTCAGGCTGCGCGCCCAGCGCAGCGCTGACGGGCATGTCAGCGTCGATCTGGGCGGCGACGGCGATGACGCGGCGGCGCCCGACGCAGCGGCAACCCGCGCCGCGCCGCCGTCAGACACGCCGTCCGCCGGGGCCGCGCTGCTGTCGGATCTGCTGCGGGAACTGGCCCGGCCGGCCGGGACCGACAGCGGCGCGCAGGATTCGCTCTGGTCGCAAATTCATCGGGTGCGCATCAGCAATGCCGCCCTGACGGTGGACGACCGCCAGCTCGGCGCGACCTGGCGGGCAAGCCAGGTCGGGCTCGACGTGGTTCGCCTTGGCGGGGGCGGGGCGGAGGCGAATGCCGAACTGATGCTGTCGCTGGGCGGGGAGCGCCTGCAGGCAACCGCCCATGCCACCCTGCCGGCCGGTGGCGGTCGCGCCGACGTGCAGGCGCATCTGGCGCCGGTGGTTCCGGCGCGGCTGGCGGAACTGGCCCCCGGGCTGGCGGCGCTGCGGATGCTGGACGCACCGGTGATGCTGTCCGCCACCGCGACGATGGGGGCGGATCTGATCCCGGCGGAGGTGAAGCTGCAGGCGCGGGTCGGCGCCGGACGCCTTCAGCTGGGTGACGGGAGCATGCCGCTGATCGGCGCCCTGGCCGACGCGGAAGGATCGCTGACCACCGCGATGGTGCGGCTGCAACGGCTGGAGGTGGCGCCCCGGCCGGATGGTCCCCGGACGGTGCTGCGCGGCAACCTGCTGGGGGTACGCGCCGGCGGCCGGCTGGCGGCCAACATCATCGTCGAGCTGGACCGGGTTGCCTTCGCCGACCTTCCCGAACTGTGGCCGGAAGGGGTGGGCGGTCGCGGCACCCGCCCATGGATCACCGCAAACATCACCGGCGGGACCGCCGGCAACGGCCGCATCGAGGTGCACCTGACCGCACCGGCGGATCTGTCGGATGTCCAGGTGAACAGCCTGTCGGGCGGCATCGAGGGGCAGGACCTGACGGTGCACTGGCTGAGCCCGGTGCCGCCGATGGAGCATGTCAACGGCAAGCTGGCGTTCCTCTCGCCCGACGATCTGGAGATCGGGGTGACCAGCGGGCGCCAGGCCGGCGAGGGCAAGGGGGGCGCAAATCTCGCGCTGCAGTCCGGCTGGGTGCGCATCAGCGGGCTGTCGGCGCGGCACCAGTTCATGACCATCGATGCCGACCTCGCCGGGCCGGTGCCCGACCTGCTGGCCGTGCTGAAGCACCCGCGGCTGCACCTGCTCGACCGCCGCCCGATGGACCTGCGCGACCCGGCCGGCACCGTGACCGGCCGGCTGACGCTGACCCGGCTGCCGCTGGAGGCCAACCTGACGGTGGACGATGTCCATATCCAGGCCAGCGGCAAGCTGACCCGGCTGCATCTTGGCGGCATCGCCGGCGGACGCGACATCGACCAGGGCACGCTGCAGTTCGATGCGTCCAATGACGGGCTGAAGCTGCGCGGCACGGCGCTGCTCGCCAGCATCCCCTCGCAGTTTCAGGTCGATCTCGATTTCCGCAACGGCGGCCCTTCCCAGGTGCTGCAGAAAGTGAGCGTGACCGGCACTGCCACCGCGCGCGAGCTGGCGATCGCCGGCCTGGACACCGCCGGCCTGCTGGAGGGACCGGCGGCGTTGCAGGCGACGCAGCTGTCGCGCCGCGACGGCCGCGGCGAGGTGCTGGTGCGGGCCGACCTTGGCCGCGCGGTGCTGCAGGTGCCGCGGCTGAACTTCCGCAAGCCGGCCGCCCAGCCGGCGACCGCCGAACTGCACATGACCATGAACGACGAGCGGATCACCGGCATCGACCGGCTGCGGATCGACGGCGCGGGAATCGCCGTGGCGGGGCGGGTGGTGTTCGCCGACGGGATGGCGCAGACCGTGCAGCTTGACCGCGTCCGGCTGGGCGAGGCGACCGAGGCGAGCGGTGAGCTGCGTATTCCCGGCCGGCCCGGTGCCCCCTGGGTCGCCAGCCTGACCGGCCGCAGCATCGATGCCTCCGCCGAGTTCGGCCGTGGTGAGGCCGCCCCGCGACCGGGCGCGGAGGAGGCGGACCGGCAAGGGCCGCCCTGGCGGGTTGAGGCGCATTTCGACCGGGTGGTGCTGGGCGGGGAGGGGCGGGTGCTGAGCACGGTTGCCGCCACCGCCGAGAGCGATGGCCGGGTCATCCGGCAGGCGAAGCTGACCGGCCAGACCGGTGCCGGCGCCGCCTTGCGCCTGGAGATCGTGCCCGATCGCGTCACCCGCACGCTGATCGGCTCCGCCGAGGATGCCGGCGGGTTGCTGGGCGCGCTCGGTCTGCTGGACGACATGGTCGGCGGCCGGCTGACCATCCGCGCCACCTATGACGATCGCGCGGCCGGCCATCCGCTGGAGGGAAGCACCGAAATCGTCGATTTCCGCATGCGCAACGCCCCGGCGCTGGCCAAGCTGCTGCAGGCCATGACGCTGTACGGGCTGGTCGAGACGCTGCAGGGCCAGGGCCTCGGGTTCAACCGCCTGATCGCTCCGTTCCGGCTGTCGCGCGACGGGCTGGACCTGACCGATGCGCGGGCGTTCAGCGCCTCGCTGGGCATGACCGCGAAGGGCCGGGTGGACCTGGCCCGGCATACCATCGCGCTTGAGGGCACGATCGTGCCGGCGTATTTCTTCAACACGCTGCTGGGCAATATCCCGCTGATCGGCCGGTTGTTCAGCCCGGAGCGCGGCGGTGGCGTGTTCGCCGCCACCTACGCCATGACCGGCTCGCTTGACGATCCGGCGGTGTCGGTGAACCCGCTGGCGGCGCTGACACCGGGCTTCCTGCGCGGGCTGTTCGGTGTGCTCGACAACCTGACCGGCAGCAGCATGTCCGGGCCGCAGAGCCCGGCGGCGCCGAACTGAGAGTTTGCCGGCGCTCCCGAAACGACCCCTCCTGGCGAAAGGGCCGCCGCAAGATGCAGTGTGTGAAGGCTCTCCTGTTCGATGTCTTCGGCACCGTGGTGGACTGGCGCGGCAGCCTGATCGACGAGCTGACCGCCTTCGGCGCGGCGCACGGCGTCGATGCCGACTGGACCGGTCTGGCCGATGCCTGGCGGGGCGCCTATGTGCCGTCGATGGAGCGGGTGCGCCGGGGTGAACTGCCCTGGACCAACCTCGACGCGCTGCACCGCGCCGCGCTGGAGCGGCTGGTGGCCGCGTCCGGCATCCGCGGGCTGGGGGCCGCGGAACTGGACCAGCTGACCCATGCCTGGCACCGGCTGCGCCCCTGGCCCGATTCGGTGCCCGGGCTGACCCGGCTGAAGACGCGCCATGTCATCGCGACGCTGTCGAACGGCAACGTGGCGCTGCTGGTGAACATGGCCAAGCACGCCGGCCTGCCCTGGGACATGGTGTGCGCGGCCGAGCTGTTCCGCCACTACAAGCCCGACCCCGAAACCTATCTGGGGGCCGCCCGCCTGCTCGGGCTGGCGCCCGGCGAGGTGATGATGGTGGCGGCGCACAATGCCGACCTGCACGCCGCCCGCAGCTGCGGGCTGAAGACTGCGTTCCTGCCGCGCCCGGCCGAATACGGGCCGCACCAGGTTGCCGATTTCACCGCCGACAGCGACTGGACGGTGGTGGCGGCCGATATCGGGGACCTGGCCCAGCGGATGGGGGCCTGATGGTGGCGGTCGCGCCCCACAGCCTGCGGCTGGCGCGACCGGTGGCGGGGCTGAACCATGTCATCGCCTACGGTCAGTCGCTGGCCACGGGATGGGAGGGCTGGCCGGCGCTGTCGCGGCAGCCACGCGGCGATTCGCTCATGCTGGGTCGCAGCGTGCGGCCGGAAAGCGAGAACGCGCCACACTTCGCGCCGGTGGGGGGGGCGGCGCTGCATCCGCTGGTCGCCACCGTGCAGGACACTTCCACCGGCGTCCTGCTGACCGAGGCGCAGGTGGCGGGCTTGCCGGCGGGCAACGTGGCGCTGGGCGAGACGGTGCTGGAGGGGGCGGTCAACGCCTATCGCAGCGGTCTGCTGGCGGTGCGTGGCCCCGCTTCGGTGCCTGCCCGGGTGCTGGCCAGCGCCTGCGGCGTGGGCGGGCGAACGCTGGAGGCGTTGTCGCGCGGCGCGCGGCCGGACCTGTTCAACCGGCTGCGCGACTGCGTCGGACTGGCGAAACAGGCGGCTGCCGCCGGCGGCCAGCGCTACCAGGTGCTGGCGCTGCTGCTGCTGCAAGGCGAGCAAAACGCCTCGGCAACGGATGGCGGCACCGCCGACCGTGCCGCCTATCGGGCGCTGCTGGTGCGGCTGTATCACGACCTGGTGGCGGAGCTGGCGCACGGCATCGCCGGGCAGGAAATGCCGCCGGCGCTGTTCATCTACCAGACCGGCGGCGCCTATGCCTGCGACGAGCTGGGCGTGGCGATGGGGCAGCTCGACGTGGCGCTCGGCCTGCCCGGCTGCTTCATGGCCGGGCCGGCCTACCCGGTCACCGACAAGGGCGGCCACCTGGATGCCAACGGCTATCGCTGGCTGGGCGCGCAGTTCGGCAAGGTGATGCACCTTGTGCTGACGTTGGGGGAGGCGTGGCGGCCGCTGCATCCGCGCGCGGCGGCGTTGGACGGGCAGATCGTGCGGGTGCGGTTCGCCGTGCCGGTGGCGCCGCTGGTCTGGGGCCGGCCGTTCGCCGGGCACCGGCCGGTCGATGTGGCGGATCGCGGCTTCACCGTCATGGACGCCGAGGGGCTGGTGCCGGTGCAGGGGGTGGCGCTGACCGGGCCGGACTCGCTGGACGTGATGCTGGCCCGACCGCCGCGCGGCCCGACCACGCTGCGCTATGCCGACCGCCGCCATGGTGGGATGGGCGCGCTGCATGACAGCGATGCCACGGTTGCGCAGGACAGCTACGAATTCGACCCGCGCACCGGCCACGCGCCTTCGGCCGCGGTGCCGGAGCTGGTCGGTCGTCCCTATCCGCTGATGAACTGGTGCGTGGCCTTCAATATTCCCGTCAATCCGGGCTGAGCCGCACCAGCCGGTGGTGCTTGCGGCCGGACGAGAGTTTTATTCCATCCCGCAGCGCCGCCTCGGGCACCAGGTGCCCCTCATCGGTCACCGCCACGTCGTCGAGCCGCGCGCCGCCGCCGCGCACCAGGCGGCGCGCCTCGGCATTGCTGGCGGCGAGGCCGGCGAGGACCAGCAGGCGGAATGCCGGGATGCCCCCGGCGGCCTCTCCGGCCGGGATGGTCACCAGCGGCAGGGTGTCGGCGTCGCTGCCTTCCTCAAAGGTGCGGCGGGCCGCCTCGGCGGCGGCCTCGGCGGCTTCGCGGCCGTGCAGCAGGGCGGTGGCCTCGGTTGCCAGCACCTTCTTGGCCGCGTTGATCTCCGCACCGCCGAGCGATTCCAGCCGGGCGATCTCGGCGAGCGGCAACTCGGTGAACAGGCGGAGAAAACGTCCGACATCAGCGTCTTCGGTGTTGCGCCAGAACTGCCAGTAGTCGAACGGCACCAGCCGGTCGGCGGTGAGCCACACCGCGCCCTGCGCGGTCTTGCCCATCTTGGCGCCGGAGGCGGTGGTGATCAGCGGCGTGGTCAGCCCGAACACGGTCGCGCTCTCGGTGCGGCGCACCAGATCCACGCCGGAGACGATGTTGCCCCACTGGTCCGACCCGCCCATCTGCAGGGTAACCCCGTGGCGGCGGAACAGTTCGCGGAAATCGTAGCTCTGCAGGATCATGTAGTTGAATTCGAGGAAGGTCAGCGGCTGCTCGCGGTCCAGCCGCAGCCGCACCGAGTCGAAGGTGAGCATGCGGTTGACGGTGAAGTGGACGCCGACGTCGCGCAGCAGCGGGATGTAGCCGAGCGCGCCGAGCCAGACGTTGTTGTCGAGCATGATGGCGTCGGCCGGGCCGTCGCCGAAGGTCAGGAACGGGGCAAAGCAGCGGCGGATGCCCGCCATGTTGGCGGTGATCTGATCGTCGGTCAGCATCTGCCGGGTTTCGTCCTTGCCCGACGGATCGCCGATGCGGGTGGTGCCGCCGCCCATCAGCACCACCGGGCGGTGGCCATGGCGCTGCATCAGGCGCAGCAGCATGATCTGGGTGAGGCTGCCCACGTGCAGGCTGTCGGCGGTGCAGTCGAAACCGATATAGCCAGGGACGATCCCCGCCTGCAGGGCCGCCTGCAGGCCCTCGGTGTCGGTGCACTGGTGGACGAAGCCGCGCGCGGTGGCGTCGTGGAGGAACTCGGCGGTCGGCATGATGGACGGGTCCGGGGCTGCTCGGGGCAGACCGGCTAGCACAGGAGCAGAACGGATGGAAATGCTGCGCGCCATCGGGCTGATGAGCGGCACCTCGCTCGATGGCGTCGATGCCGCCTGGCTGGAGACCGACGGTGTGCTTGTCGGCCGCCTGGGGCCGTCGCTGACGCTGCCCTACGATGCTGCGCTGCGCGCCGATCTGCGTCGCCTGCTGGACCGGGCGCCGGCGCTGCCCCGCGACGATGCCGGCGTGGCCGAGATCGCCGCGCGGCTGACTGAGCGGCATGTCGAGGCGGTGCGGGCGATCGGCATGCCGGCGGACATCGTGGGATTCCATGGCCAGACCATCCTGCACCGGCCGGACCGGCGGCTGACCTGGCAGATCGGCGACGCGGATTTACTGGCGCGCGCCACCGGGCTGCGCGTGGCCTGGGATTTCCGCAGCGCGGATGTGGCCGCCGGCGGCGAAGGGGCGCCGCTCGTGCCGGCCTACCACGCCGCCCTGGCAGCAAAGCTGCCGCTTCCCCTGGCGGTGCTGAACATCGGCGGGGTGGCCAACGTGACCTTCATCGGCGCGGACGGCGCGTTGCTGGCCTGCGATACCGGGCCGGGCAACGGTCCCCTCGACGATTGGGCTGCGTGCCACGCCAGCCTGGCGTGCGACCGTGACGGCGTGCTGTCGGCGGCGGGGCGGGTCGATGCCGGGGTGCTGGCGCGGTTGCTGGCCGACCCCTGGTTCCGCCGTCCGATGCCCAAGTCGCTGGACCGGCTGGCGTTCGGCGCGACGCTGGCGGCGAGCGGGCTGGACGCGCTGGCCGCTTGTGATGGCGCGGCGACGCTGGTGGCCTTCATCGCCGGGGCGGTGGCGCGAATCCCCTTGCCGGAGATGCCGCGGCGCTGGCTGGTGTGCGGCGGCGGGCGGCACAATCCCAGCATCATGGCGGCGCTGCGGGCGCGGTTGGGCGCGGTGGCGCCGGTGGAGGACGTCGGCTGGGACGGCGACGCGCTGGAGGCACAGTGCTTCGGCTTTCTTGCCGTGCGGGTGCTGCGCGGGCTGGCGTTGAGTTTTCCGGGCACGACGGGGGTGGGGCGCCCCTTGCCGGGGGGGCGGATTCAGGAAGGCCAGGGCTCTGCCCTGGACCCGCAAGGGGTCAGGGGACCCCTTGACCCCATGCCGTAAGCAAACGCCTTGGCCGCCTCAGTCGGCGGCCAGGGCCATTAAGCGTCGCGCCATGGTCTTGCGCACATAGTCCTCGACATGTTCGGCGATGATGTCGGCATGGCTGGCGAAAACGTGGTCGCCCCCGGCCAGCACGCGGTAATCGACCGAAACGCCCTTCTGGGTGTTCAACTTGTCGACCAGTTTCTTGACGGCAGGCTCCGGCACGAGTTCGTCGGTGTCACCGTGCAGCATGAGGCCGCCGCATGGACACGGTGCCAGGAAGCCGAAATCGTAGTGGTTGGCGGGCGGCGCAACGCTGACCCAGCCCGAGATTTCCGGGCGGCGCATGAGCAGTTGCATGCCGATGAAGGCGCCGAAGGAGTAGCCGGCGATCCACAGCCCGCCCGAATTGGGGTTGACCGTCTGCATCCAGTCGAGCGCCGCGGCGGCGTCGCCGATCTCGCCGATGCCGCCGTCGTAACGCCCCTGGCTGCGCCCGACGCCGCGAAAGTTGAAGCGCATCACCGAAAAACCGAGGCGCTGAAACGCCTGGTAGTTCGTATACGTGATGCGGTTGTTCATGGTGCCGCCATGCAGCGGATGCGGATGCAGCAGCAAAGCCAGCGGCGCCCCCGCTTCCTTCGAGTGATGGTAGCGACCTTCCAACCGGCCGTCAGGGCCGGCGAACATGACTTCAGGCATGGCGTTCCGAAATCCGTTTCCTGTTCGCGCCGGCCGGGACCGACCGGGCTGAGACCCTAGCGAAGCGACCGGTCCGCTGTTGCCGACCGGGAGCATGGATGTGTGATGGCAATCGCTTACCCGCCGACACCACCAATTCGACCAGATCAGCTGCGCCCGGCATCAGATGGGCATGGCCTTCGCGTTTCGGGTATGCCCATTGCAGGGAAGAGTCATGCAAATAGGCATGATCCTTGCCAGATAGCGAGTCCGATGCGTGGCGATACGCGAAATCTTGACCCCGTGGCTGCGGAATGCTTGCCTGCACGCGGCACCGGGTTAGATCGGCGGCCACGTGGGGGCGTGACCCCGTTTCGAACTGAACCGTCCTGAACGCATCCGTTGACGCCAACGACCTGCCCCGCACGCCATCACCGCTCCTGTCGATAGCTAACTGATTCGGTACCGCTCCGGGCGGGGACGCGACCCCGAAGCGGAGCCGACTATAGGTCGGCCGGCGCAGCTTTCATAACGGAAATGTGGCATGGGGTTCATGTTTTTGTGGAATTTTGTCAACCGGCTCAGGAACGGGATCCGCTGGCGGGTTCGTGCATGACCGCGTTGTTCCGCCGCCTCGGGAGGTGCGCTCCGATCTGGCGTCGCATTGCCGATGTGCGGTGGCGGGCGCATCTGTATTTGCCGGCACGGCCGTTGGCCCGGATCGGGCGTTTCCCGACCGGGATTGACCGCCGCCCGGCGCGATCCGGGACGATCCAGCCCGCAGCGGAGTAGGCCCATGCAGCTTTCCACCCGCGCCCGCTACGCCGTCATGGCGATGGTCGAACTGGCCTGGCGCGAACAGCCCGGCGCCAAAGGCACGGGGAGCCTGGCACCGGTTACCCTGGCGCAGATCGCGGCCAGCCAGCAATTGAGTCTTTGCTACCTGGAGCAGCTGTTTGGCGGGCTGCGCCGGGCCGGCCTGGTGCTGTCGGCCCGCGGCCCTGGCGGCGGCTACCGGCTCAGCCGGCCGGCAGCCGATATCGTGGTGGCCGAAATCGTCGATGCCGTGGAGGAGCCGACCCGCGCCACCCGCTGCACCGGCGAAGGCGGCTGCATGCGCGGCGATGACGGCGAACTGACGCAGTGCCGCACGCATGATCTGTGGGCCGAACTCGGTCAGCAGATCCGCCTGTTCATGTCCGGCATCAGCCTGGCCGACGTGGTGCAGGGGCAGGTCGCCGGGCGCGCCAGCCGGCCGGTTCCGCCGGGGGGGGCATGACCGGTCTCGACGCCAACGCGACCGAGAAGCTGCGCCCTGAGGCGCGGCAGGCGGTGCTGGCGGCGCTTGATCTCGGCGGCAATCCGGCTTCGGTGCATGCCGCCGGGCGGGCAGCAAGGCGGCTGCTGGAGGAAGCGCGGGAGACCATCGCGGTTCGCTTCGGCGGCCGGCCGGCCGATCTGGTGTTCACCTCCGGCGGCACCGAGGCCGATGCGCTGGCGGTGCACGCGCTGGGCGCCGGACGCCGGCTGATCGTGGGGGCCACCGAGCATGACGCCGTGCGCACCGCCGCTGGCGGCGCCGCGGTGCTGCCGGTGGACGGCGACGGGGTGGCCGATCTGGCGGCGCTGCGCCGGCTGCTGGGCGAGGGCGGCCCGGCGCTGGTCTGCCTCATGCTGGCCAACAACGAGACCGGCACGCTGCACCCGGTCGCCGAGGCGGCCGGGCTGTGCCGGCAGGCGGGCGCGCTGCTGCATGTGGATGCGGTGCAGGCGGCCGGGCGGATCGCCGTCGATTTCGCCGCCCTGGGGGCGGACAGCCTGGCGCTGTCGTCGCACAAGCTGGGCGGGCCGCCGGGCGCCGGCGCGCTGCTGGTGGCGCCGGCGCTGTCGGCCGGGCTGGCGCCGCTGATTGCCGGTGGCGGACAGGAGCGCGGGCGTCGCGGTGGCACCCCGCCGCTGCCGGCGATCGCCGGGTTTGCCGCCGCCGCCCTGGTGGCGCGCGGGGCCGCGGCGCTGGCGCCGCTGCGGGATGAAGCCGAGCGCGGCGCAATGGAGGCCGGCGCCGTTGCCCTGGGGGCCGGCGCGCCGCGCCTGCCCAACACAAGCTGTCTGGCGCTGCCCGGGGTGCGGGCGGACACCCAGGTGATCGCCCTTGATCTGGCCGGCGTGCAGGTTTCCGCCGGGGCGGCCTGCAGTTCCGGCAAGGTTGCCCGCAGCCATGTGCTGGACGCCATGGGGGCGGGCGCGCTGGCCGGCCAGGCGATCCGGGTGTCGCTGCCCTGGTGCGCCGGGCCGGCGGAGGTGGACGCCTTCCTGCGTGCCTACCGGGCGATGGCGGAACGGCTTTCCCGCCGGGCGGCCTGACCCTACATCAGCCGCATGCCGTATTGCCCCGACCTGCCCGTCTACCTGGACAACCAGGCCACCACGCCGTGCGATTCGCGCGTGCTTGCCGCCATGCTGCCCTGGTTTGCCGAGCGGTTCGGCAACCCGCACAGCGTCGAGCATGCGATGGGACGGCAGGCCGAGGCGGCGGTGGAGCAGGCGCGCGCGCAGGTGGCGGGGCTGATCGGGGCGGAGCCGCGCGAGGTGGTGTTCACCTCGGGTGCCACCGAGAGCAACAACATCGCCATCAAGGGCGCCGCCCGCCATGCCGCCGCCGGCGATCCACGGCGCCGGGTGGTGACGGTGGCAACCGAGCACAAATGCGTGCTGGAGTCGGTGGCCGACCTGCGGGCCGAAGGTTTTGATCCCGTGCTGCTGCCGGTGCGGCCGGACGGGCTGCTCGACACGGCGGTGCTGGCCCGCGCGCTGGCTGTGCCGACGCTGCTGGTCAGCGTGATGGCGGTGAACAACGAGACCGGCGTGGTGCAGGACCTGGCCGGGCTGGCGGCGCTGGCCCGGGGGACGGGGGCGCTGTTCCACACCGATGCGGCGCAGGGCTTCGGCAAGATCCCGCTCGATGTGGGTGCGCTGGGCATCGATCTGCTGTCGGTCAGCGGCCACAAGGTTTACGGCCCGAAGGGGGTGGGGGCGCTGTATGTGCGCCGGCGCCCGCGGGTGCGGCTGGCGCCGCTGTTTTCCGGCGGCGGGCAGGAGCGGGGCCTGCGCGCCGGCACGCTGCCGGTGCCGCTGATTGTCGGGCTGGGCGAGGCGGCCCGGCTGGCGCAGGGCGAAATGGCGGCGGAGGCGGTGCGCCTTGCCGGGCTGCGCGACCGGCTTCTGGCGCGGCTGACGGCGGCGTTGCCGGGGATCGTGGTGAACGGCAGCCTTGAATCGCGCATACCGGGCAACCTGAACATTACCTTCCCGGCCGCCGGTGCCGCCGCGCTGATGGCGGCGGTGCCGGAACTTTGTTTGTCCACCGGCTCGGCCTGTTCCTCGGCTGAGCTGGAGCCTTCCTATGTGCTGCGCGCATTGGGGCTGTCGGATGCCGCCGCTTCACGCACCTTGCGGATCGGGATCGGACGCTTTACCTCCCCGGCCGAAATCGACTTCGCGGCGGCGGCTCTGGTCCGCGCGCACGTCGAGGTCGCGCATGCACAGATCGAGGCCTGACCAATCCATGCCCAGGATGACCTTCATCGAGCGCGACGGTTCGCGCCGCGACGTGGATGCACCGCTCGGCCTGTCCGTGCTGGAGGTCGCGCACAAGAATGGGGTGGATATCGAGGGCGCCTGCGAGGGGTCGCTGGCCTGCTCGACCTGCCACGTGATCGTCGATCCGGGCTGGTTCGCCCGGCTGGCGAAGCCGACCGAGGACGAGGAGGACATGCTCGATCTGGCGTTCGGGCTGGAGAAGACTTCCCGGCTGGGCTGTCAGATCGTGATGACCGAGGCGCTGGACGGGCTTGTGGTGCGCCTGCCGGCGGCCACGCGCAACGCGGCCGGCGACTGAGCGCTTTTTTCGGAATGGGGTGCAGGGGGCCACTGCCCCCTGCCGGGTCCAGGGCAGCGCCCTGGCCTTTATTCTTGTTGTCGGGATGCACCCATGCGCGTGCTGGTAGCCATGTCCGGCGGCGTGGACAGCAGCGCCGTCGCCGGCCTGCTGGCCGAGGCCGGCCACGAGGTGATCGGCGTCACCCTGCAACTGTACGACCACGGCCAGGCGTCCGCCCGCAAGGGGGCCTGCTGTGCCGGCCAGGACATCCATGATGCGCGCCGGGTGGCCGACCATCTGGGCATCCCCCATTACGTCATCGACGCCGAGGCAAGGTTCCGCGCGGCGGTGATTGCCGACTTTGCCGACGCCTATGCGCGCGGCGAGACTCCGGTGCCGTGCGTGCGCTGCAACCAGACGGTGAAGTTCACCGATCTGCTGGCACTGGCCGATGATCTGGGCGCCGAGGCTTTGGCCACCGGCCATTACGTGCGCCGTGTGGAAGGGCCGGAGGGGGCGGAGTTGCACCGCGCCGCCGACCCGGCGCGCGACCAGAGCTGGTTCCTGTTTGCCACCACGCGGGCGCAACTGGCGCGCACGCTGTTTCCGCTCGGCGGCATGCCGGACAAGGCGGCGGTGCGGGCGGTGGCGGCCAGGCTGGGGCTGCCGGTGGCCAGCAAGCCGGATAGTCAGGACATCTGTTTCGTGCCGCAGGGCAGCTACGCCGATGTGGTGGCCCGGCTGCACCCGGAGGCGGCCGAGTCGGGCGATATCGTCACCATTGCGGGCGAGGTGGTCGGCCGACACGACGGCATCGCCCGCTACACGGTGGGGCAGGCGAAGCGACTGGGTGTGGCGGCGCAGGCGGGCGGGGTGCGGCGCGTGGTGGTGGCGCTGGACGGCGCGCGGCGGCGGGTGGTGGTCGGGCCGGCCGGCGGCGGCACGCGGCTGGTCGCGCTGCGCGAGGTGAACTGGCTGACCGAGGAGCGGGCGCTGCGCTGTGCGGTGAAGCTGCGGGCAAGGGATTCGCTGCATCCGGCCGGGATTGTGCCGACCGCGGATGGCGCGGAGGTGCATCTCGATGCCCCGGCGCTGCCGGCGCCCGGACAGGCCTGTGTATTCTATGACGGCAGCCGGGTGCTGGGGGGCGGGTTCATCCGGCCGCCGGCGGCGGGTTGAGGTTGACTTCGGCGGTGGGGAAGCGGTATTTCCCCGCCCCTCCGCGATGGGATGGCGGCGTAGCTCAGCGGTAGAGCAGGGGAATCATAATCCCTTGGTCGGTGGTTCAAATCCGCCCGCCGCTACCATCCGGGTTTGTTTTTCAAGCAGTTCTGCCGATCCTGCGGCGCGCAAACTGACACCGGCTGCCAGGCGACCAAACCTTGGGCCGGCGGTGGAATCTGCCGCGGCTTTTCTCAGAGCCTGAAAAACCATCGAACTTGAAAAAGAACGCCCGCTGACATCATAGAGTTTTCCGTCATCGTTCGACGGCTTGCGGGCATTCTTTTCCAAACTCTCAGCCCGGTTCGGGGGCGGCGAAGGGCTGCGCGACCTCCAGCGTGCGGGCCGCCCGCAGCACCAGATCGTCACGGTAGATCGCTGCCACGATCTGCACCGAGCGCGGCAGGCCGTTGGCGGCGCAGCCCATCGGCACGGTGATGGCGGGCTGGCGGGTGAGGTTGAAGGGGAAGGTCCACGGCGCCCAGTCCATCCACACCGCTTCGATCGGGTCGCCGAGCGGCGCGTCGGTCAGTGGCGGCAGGCCGGGCACGGTGGGGCACAGCACCAGGTCGTAGCGCTGGTGCAGCCGGGCCATGGCATGCGCGGTGGCGATGCGCAGCGCCTCCATCTCCAGGATGTCGCTGGCGGGCACGCCCTGGTGTGCCGCCGCCACCTCCAGCAGGCCCGGGTCGAGCATGTGGTGGCGGGTCTCGGGGAAGCCGCCGACCAGGCGCAGCAGGGCCGCGCCCCGCAGGCGGCAGAACAGATCCCGCGTGTCGGGCAGCTCCGGATCGGCCTCCTCGACCTCGGCGCCGGCTTCGGTGAGCAGTTGGGCGGCCAGTTCGACGGCGGCGATGCCTTCCCAGTCCACCGGCGCGTCGAAGCCGGGGCGGCGCAGCACCGCCACCCGCATCTCGGCGACCCCGTCCTCGATGCCGGTGCGCCAGTCGCGGGGCTCGCCGTGCGCCCCGGCATGGGCTTCCGGGGGCAGGCTGAACGGGTCGCGCAGGTCGAAGCCGGCGATGGCGGAGAGCATCAGGGCGGCGTCGCGCACGGTGCGGGTGATCGGACCGGCCGCCGCCACCGGGGCGAGGGCGCCGAGCGGCCATTGCGGCACCCGGCCGAAGGTTGGCTTCAGCCCGACCACGCCGCACCAGGCGGCGGGGATGCGGATGGAGCCGCCGGCATCGGTGGCGAGATGCAGCGGTCCGAACCCGGCGGCGGCGCCGGCGGCGGCGCCGCATGAGGAGCCGCCCGCGGTGTGCAGCTTGTTCCAGGGGTTGCGGGTGATGCCGTGCAGCGGGCTGTCGCCCGGCGACTTCCAGCCGAACTCGGTGGTGGTGGTCTTGCCGATCACCACGGCGCCCTGCTGCTTGAGGCCAAGCACCGACGGCGCGTCGTCGGCCACCGGGGCCGGGTCGGTCAGGCGCGAGCCGCGGCGGGTGGGGAAGCCGGCCAGGTCGATCAGGTCCTTCACCGTTACCGGCACGCCGTCCAGCGCCCCGCGCGGCCGGCCGGCCCGCCAGCGCGCCTCGCTTTCGCCGGCCGCCTCCAGGCTGCGCGGGTTCATCACCGCGAAGGCGTTGATCCCGGGGTTGAGGCGGGCGATGCGCTCGGTCACCGCCTTCAGCACCTCGACAGGGCTGAGCGCGCGGCGGGCATAGTGCGCGAGGAGTTCCTCGGCCGGCATCAGGGCGGGATCGGTGGCTGTCATGGTGTTTTCCAGGGGCGCGGTATTGCAGGTCCGGGGCTTCCAGCGCCCGGGGAACCTGCGCAGCATAGGCACCGGCACGGCGGAGGAAACCCCGAATGACGGCAACGATAGCACAGATCGCGCCGGCGGATATGGCGCGGTGGGGCTGGGAGCAGGCGGGCCGGAGTCTGGCCGGCGGCCGATGCTGATCTGGCTGCGGGCCAATCCGCTGGCCGGGCGGCTGCTGGTCAAGCTGGCGGTGGCGCTGCCGCTGGGGCTTGGCTGCGGCGTGCTGCTGGCCTGGCTGTGCGATGTGCTCGGGCTGTCGCAGAACCTGGCGGCGGTGGGGGCCGCGGTGGTGGCGGTGGCGGCGGCGACGCGGCTCGCCGCCCGCGTTGCCGACCATCTGGGCATCCCCGAGCCGGAGAGCTGAGGGCGGGCGGCGACGAATGGTAACCTACCTGGCCGCTGGCAGCGCCCGCGCCCAGCGCAGCCCTTCCTCCACCCAGCCTGCCGCCATCTCGTGCCCGCCCGGGTGCAGGCACAATTGCAGCGTGTGACGTGTGCTGCAGGACCATACCTCGCAGGCCAGTCCGCCGCTCTGCGCCGGCCGCTCGGGCGGCGCCGTGCACCGGTTGGTCTCGCGCCAGATGTCGAAGCCGCGCGCGATGTCGGCCTGCCGCCAGCGGTCGAGGATCGCCCGCCCGGCCAGCGGCACCATGGGGTCGGCGGCGCCGTGCACGTGGCGCAGATTGACCGGCGCGGTGCAGGCGGTCGGCATGCGTTCCCAGAACCCGCCGGCGAAGGGCAGAAAGGCGGTGAAGCCCAGCGGCGCGAAACAGGCCATGTCCCACACCATCGAGGCGCCCTGGCTGAATCCGCCCAGCACGATCAGCCGCGCATCGACGGGATAATGCCGCTTCACCTCGGCCAGCACGTTCTGCAGGAATGCGCGGTCGTCGCGCGCCTGGCTGGGTGATCCCTGGTGCGACCAGGTGCGGTTCAGACCGTCCGGTGCCACCAGCAGGAAGCCGAGCTTGCCGGCCGGCCCCGCGACCTGCTGATCGCCCACGATGTCGGCGCCCTCGCTGGTGTAGCCGTGCAGGAACATCAGCACCGGCAGCTTCGCGTGGCCGTCCCATGCCGGCGGCGCCAGCACGCGATAGGTGCCCCCGCCGGGCAGCCGGCACGGGTCGCAGGGCTCGGCCGCGCCGGCGATGCCCGGCCGCGCGGCGAGCGGCCATGCGAGCATGGACAGCGCGAGCAGCAGAAAAAAGCCAAACGCGGGGCGCATCAGCTTCATTCCTCCCCCGGCAGGTCGATCCACGACAGGTGTCCGCCTTTGCCCGCGCCGGTGTCGACGAACACCGCCCGGCCGCCGGCCGCTCCATGTCTGGTCCAGGGCCGGCCGTCGGTGCTGCGGATGTCGTGGCCGCAATAGACGGTCAGTCCCGCCGGGATGCGGTCCACCCAGTCCAGCAGCCGCTCGGGGTAGCCGTCCGGCTGGCGGCGTCCGGTGGTCTGGCCGAACAGCGCACGCGCCAACGGCCCCTCGACCTTGCCGCCGAAGCGCGGCGGTTGCTGGTACAGCATGGAGGTGTGAAAGCCGCCATGCACGAAGAAGGCGCGGCCCCGCCTGAGCCAGGCCGGCGCCTGCGCGATCGCCGCGAGGACGCGGCTGCGCAGGGCCGTGTCCAGTTGCGCCGCCGTTGCCAGCAGCGTCGCGTCTGTCTTCACCGCCCGGCCGGACAGCAGCCGCGCCAGCTTGTGGTCGTGGTTGCCGAGCAGGAACAGGCCGCGCCCCCCCTCCAGCAGGTCGAGCGCGATGCGCAGCACGCCGGCACTGTCGGTGCCGCCATCGACCAGGTCGCCGAGTTGCACCACGAACCGGTCGGTCTGCGCCGCCAGCGCGAAGGCCCGCGCATCGCCGTGCACGTCGCCGACCACGCGCAGAGGGATGCCGGCGGGGATCACGCCGGGGCCGCGCCGCCGGACTCAGTCAGGCAGAGGACCTGGCCACTGAATGAGTCCGTCTCCGGGTGCAGCACAGCCCTGGGTGGTTCCATTGCAGAATGGTGAAAAGACGGCGGTCGGGTTGACCGGGTATCGCATAACAGGCGGTCTGAACAGCAAACGAAAGGCTGTGCCGAGGCGCGCGGGCCGCGTGGGTGGCGGCTTTCACGACGCGGCGAGCGCCGCGAAGGCCGCCAGTGCCCGGGCCCGTCCGGCGGCGAGATCGACGATCGGGGCCGGGGTGGAGTGGCCGATCCGCACGCCGGCCTGGGCCAGCACCGCGGCGGGCGCGGTCCAGGGGGCGTGCACCCAGCGGTCGGGCAGGGCGGCCAGTTCGGGCAGGAAGCGGCGCACATAGGTGCCGTCCGGGTCGAATTTCTGGCCCTGCAGCACCGGGTTGAAGATGCGGAAGTATGGGGCCGCATCGGCGCCGCTGCCCGCCACCCACTGCCAGGAGGCGGCGTTGCTGGCGAGGTCGGCATCCACCAGCGTGTCCCAGAACCAGGCCGCGCCGTCCTGCCAGGGCAGCAGCAGGTGCTTCACCAGCAGGCTGGCGGCGATCATGCGCACGCGGTTGTGCATCCAGCCGGTCTGCCAGAGCTGGCGCATGCCGGCATCCACGATCGGCAGCCCGGTGCGGCCGCGCTGCCAGGCGCGCAGGGCGGCGGGGTCGTGGCGCCAGGGCATGCGGCGGAAGGCGGGGCGCAGCGGTGCCTCGGGCAGCGTGGGGTGATGCCAGAGCAGGTGGGCGGAGAATTCCCGCCAGAGGAGTTCGTCGGTCCAGCGCGCTACGCCGGGGCCGGCGCCGGCGGCGTGCCAGAGCTGGCGGGCGGAGACCTCGCCGAACGCCAGATGCGGCGACAGCATGGAGGTGCCGTCGGTTCCGGGGCGGTCGCGCGCATGGTCGTAGGCGGCGAGGGCGGCGGCGGTGAAGGTTGCCAGCCGCGCCTGGGCGCCGGCCTCGCCGGGGGTCCAGGTGTCGCGCAGGCCGTCCGCCCAGTCCGGGCGGGTGGGCAGCAGGTTCCAGGCTTGCAGCCGGTCGGAGGCGGGGGGCGGTGGGGCCGGGATGTGCGCGGGGGCCGGCAGCGGCGGCGCAAGCGGGGCGTGGGCGCGGCAGGCGCGGGCGAACGGGGTGAACACGCTGTAGGGGGCGCCCGCCTGGGTGCGGATGGCGGCGGGGTCGAACAGGGTGGTGGTGCGGTGCAGGTGGAGCGGCACGCCGGCGGCGCGTTCCAGGTCCGCGGTTGCCGCGCGCGCCCAGGGTTCGAACGGCTGGCCGGCATGCATGGCGACGGCTTTGGTTTCGCGCACGAGGTCCGGCAGCACCTGCGCGAGGGGGCCGCGGCGCAGCACCAGCGGCGCGCCGGCGCGGGCCAGGGCGGCGGTGAGGGCGGCGAGGCTGTGGTGCAGCCACCAGCGGCTGGCGCCGCCGGGCGCACAGGTGCCGGGGGTGGTTTCGTCGAGAACATACACCGGCAGCACCGGGCGTCCGCTGGCCAGGGCGGCGGCGAGGGCGGGGTTGTCGGCCAGCCGCAACTCGCGGCGCAGCCAGAGGAGGACGGGGGCGGTCATGCGGCGTGAAGTTGTTTGTTGGCGCGGGTCTGTCCAGTGGGTTGTTCCGGCGCCATCTTGCGGCGGCGCCCCGGGGCTGGCTGGGAGTGGACGGGGTGGCGCTTCGCTTACCCACCCTGCGGCTTGCTGCGGCTTGCTGTTCCGGCGGAAGCAGGGCGCGGGGCCGGTTCGGTTTTTTCGTCGACTCGGGCAACGTGTATCGGCCAGAAAGAGCAAAGCCGCGCCGCATCGAAGGAGACTGCCGTGATCAAGACCTCGGGTGTATCTGGGGGCGGTGTCGGGGTGGCGATCCCGACCCTGCCGGTACGCTGGCTTTACCGGTTTGCTTCGACCAACGCTTTCACCGAGCGCGGATTGTACCTGAACCTGGGCTACTGGGCCGAGGCGCAGACCATCGACGCGGCCTGCGAAGCGATGGTCGAGCTGGTCGGCCGGACGGCCGGCCTCACCAGTGACGACGAGGTCGTGGATGTCGGCTTCGGGTTCGCCGAACAGGATATTTTCTGGACCCGGCGCTTCGCCCCACGACGCATCATCGGCGTGAACATCACGCCTGAACAGGTCCGGGTGGCACGGGAGCGCGTCCGGCGGCTCGGCCTGGAGGAGCGGATCGATCTGCGCGAAGGTTCGGCCACCGCGACCGGGCTGCCCGACGCCTGTTGCGACGTGGTCACCGCGGTCGAATGCGCCTTTCATTTCGATACCCGCGAGCGTTTTTTTGCCGAGGCCGCCCGCCTGCTGCGGCCGGGCGGGCGCCTTGTTCTTGCCGACTCGATCCCGGCCGGGCCCGATCCCAATCCGTGGCGGCACCCGTTGCGGGCGCTTCTGTCCGGCGCCGCCCGCGCCGCACTTGCAGTACCGCGCGCCAATGTCTATCCGCGCGAGGTGTACGCCGCGAAGCTGGCCGCAGCCGGGTTCGAGGCGGTGCGGGTGGAATCGATCCGGGACCAGGTGTTCCCGGGCTGGCACCGCGCTGTGGTTGAGGACCCCGGGCTGCGCCGGCGGCTTGGCCTTGGGGGACGGCTGCTTCGCCGCATTCCCGAGGCGAAGCTGTATGGATCGTTCGATTACGTCCTGGCCGTGGCGCGTCGGCAAAGCACGAAGGAGACAGGCAAATAGGTGCCGCGCCACGGAGGCACGAAACGACCGCCGCTTTGGGCCGACGTGGCAAACGCCATCACCGTTGGTGGTATCGTGGGCGGGCCATGCCAGCGCCCCCCAGGCGATCGGCCCTTGATCCGTCGCTTCGGGCGCCGATGACCCGCATGGTCACCCTCGCCGATTTGCGGGCCGGACTCCCTCATCGGCGGTGCTCAATGCCCGCTACTTCTTGCCGGCAGCACCCGCCGGCTCGGATTTCAGCCATCCCACGAGGCTGCCCCACAGATCGGACGGCACCAGCCAGAGTCCGGAAACCGTGCTGGGAAGCTGGCCGTTCCATTTGGTGGTGGCGTCCAGCAGCGCCTTGGTTTGCAGGGTGGACAGCACCGGCGCGATCTTTTCCGCGGTGTAGCGGTCGTTCACCGCCTGCTGCACGTCCTTGTCGAAGCCCAGCGTGCCGGCCCAGCCGATATAGTCCAGCGTAATGCCCTTGGTGGCAAAGAACGCCGCCGCGTTCCTTTCGACCGCCTCCAGCATCGCGTTCACCTCCTTGTTGACGTTGTCGAAGGTGCGGGCGCCGATTTCGTGGCACACCAGCGCCTGCACCTTGCCGCGGCCGACCGTGTCCATCACCTCGGCGAGGTTCTTGCCGTAATAGACCGAGGTGAAAATCACCGCCGGATTGCTGCGGTCGCCCTGCGGCGGCTTGACGCCGAACCAGTAGAGGAAACGGGCGGCGTTTTCCTCGGTGACCGAGGCGGCGATGGAGATTTCGGCGGTGACGTTCAGTCCTTCCTGGCTCTGGCAGGGGAAGGATTCGTTCCTCGACGACGTGCCACGCTCACCCGCCCCCACCCATTCGCGGTTGTAGGGGGTGCGGTCGACCACGATCAGCCGCCCGGTCGGGACGTAGTAATCCGACCACAGGCTGCCGGAACCGGAGAACTTGGCGTGCGGGATGAGGAATCGTTTCGCGGCGATCTTGTTCGCCTCGAGGTATTCCATCGAGCCGAATTTCGCCTGGGTGTCCCTGGTCGCGCCGACATCCGGGATGAAGAACGCGGACTCGTTGGGCAGGATGAAATACGCCTCGGCGTAGTCGGTCTTGTCGTAGTAGGCGCGTGCGTCGGTGCCCGCCAGCAGCAGGCAGCCCATCAACATGGCGGCCGGGAACCGCCTGGCCCAGCCGTTTTTCAGCGGCTTCCACCAGATCGCCGCGAGGACGAGCAGCAGCGCCAGCACCGGCAGGCCCAGCCCGCCGAAGAACCGCACGCCATAGGCCGCTTGCGTATAGGCGAGCGCGCTGTTGTCGAACTGCCGCGCCGCGATCTGGCCGGAGAGCAAGGTGGCCGCCGGATTGAGCAGGAAGTTGACCCATCCATACAGCAGGATGGCGATCGCCGACGCCATGCCCCGAAACGCCACGTTCATGATGGTTTCCCTGTGCGCGGTTGCAGTCGCATTGTCGCCCGCGGATGATCCGCCGCCGGTACGGCCGCCTCCCACAACTGGTGTACCGTGGGCACGTCTACGAATCAAATGACCGATCGTTTGGTTGTCCAGACAGCAGGTCCGGCGACGGGGGGCGGTGTGGCGCGCCGCCGGTACGTACCGGCGCATACGGGAAGCTGAACAGCCGCTCCCGCCCGAGCAGGAATACCCGCCCGCCGCGGGGAAACAACCCGGCGATTGCCGGGTCGCGCACGTCGAGGCCGCCGGTGTAGGCGCCGAATGCCGGCAGCAGCACCCGCCGCGCGTCGGCGACGAAGCATGCCCGCGATACCACCGTGCCGCGCACCGGCACCTGGGCCTTCGGATGGAAATGCCCGGAGATCTCGCCGGCGGCGCCGGCCACCGCTTCATGGCGGAACACCAGCGGCCCGGCCCGCCATTCCGCCACCGACACGCCGCCGATGCCATCGGTCGGGGTGGGGTCGTGGTTGCCCAGCACCCAGACGAATGCCGTTGCTGCCGTCATCGCCGCCAGCCGGGCCGCGTCCACCGCCAGCAGGCGCGACGGGCCGCGCGGGTCGTGGAAGGAATCGCCCAGCGCCACCACGGTGCGCGGCGCGTGCCGGCGCAGCAGCGCGGCGAGCCGGTCCAGCGTGGCCCGCGTGTCCCAGGGCGGCAGCAGCGCGCCGCGCGCGGCGGCGGCCGAGCCTTTCTCCAGGTGCAGGTCGGCCACTGCCAGCAGGCGTTGTGCCGGCCAGACCAGGGCGCCGTCGGGGTCGAGCATCAGCCGTTCGCCGGCCAGGTGCAGGGGGGCGAGCGTCATGGGGTGTTGCGGCGAGGGGGCGGCATGGTGCCTGGGGCGCCGGCTATGCCGAGGCCGCCTCCAATGCCTCGGCGGCCTCCAGCCATTCGGACTCGGCGGCTTCGGTTGCGCGGGCGATGGCGGCGAGGCGGGTCTGGGCGGCGGTGACCTCGGCGGCGCGGCCGGGTACATACAGGGCGGGATCGGCGAGCTTCGCTTCGATCCTGGCGCGTTCATCCGCCAGTTTGGCGATGCGTTGCTCGGCGTCGCGGGCGCGGCGGCGCAGCGGGGCGGTGGCGGCGCGGGCTTCGGCGCGTTCGCGGCGGTCCTCGCGGCGGGTGGGGGCGGCGTCGGGCTTCGCGGCGGGGCGGGCGCGCTCGGCCAGCAGGGCGCGGTAGTCGTCGAGGTCGCCGTCGAAGGGCTGCACCGTGCCGTCGGCGACCAGCCAGAGGCGGTCGGCGACCAGTTCCACCAGATGCGGGTCGTGGGTGATCAGCAGCACCGCGCCCTCGAAATCGGCGAGCGCGCGCACCAATGCCTCGCGGGCGTCGATGTCGAGGTGGTTGGTGGGTTCGTCCAGGATCAGCAAATGCGGCGCCTCGCGGGTGGCCAGCGCCAGCAGGAGGCGGGCCTTCTCGCCGCCGGAGAGGCTGCTGACCGGCGTTGCGGCGCGGTCGGCGTCGAGGCCGAAGCGGGCAAGCTGGGCGCGCACCTGGGCGATGGCGGCGCGCGGCAGGGCGCGGACCATGTGGTCCACGGGGGTCTCGGCGGGCACCAGCTCATCGGCCTGGTGCTGGGCGAAGTAGCCGACCTTGAGCTTGGGGCCGCGGCGCAGCTCGCCGGACAGCGGCGCCAGCCGGCCGGCGATTAGCTTGGCCAGGGTGGACTTGCCGTTGCCGTTGGCGCCGAGCAGGGCGATGCGGTCGTCCATGTCCACGCGCAGAGACAGGCCGCGCAGCACCGGGCGGCCGTCATAGCCGGCGGAAACCTGGTCGAGGGCCAGGATGGGCGGGGCGATCTGGACCGGTTGGGGGAAGTCGAAATGGGTGGGCGAGTCTTCGACCACCGCTTCGATGGCCGGCAGTTTGGCGATCGCCTTCAGCCTTGCCTGGGCCTGGCGGGCCTTGGTGGCCTTGGCCCGGAAGCGATCGACAAAGGCCTGCATGTGGGCGCGCTGGGCGGCGACCTTGGTGGCCATGGCGGTTTGCTGCATCGCCCGCTCGGTGCGGATGCGGACGAATTCCTCATAGCCGCCGGGGGTGAGGGTGATCTTGCCGCGGTCGAGATGGGCGATGGCGTGCACGCAGCGGTCGAGCAGGCCGCGGTCGTGTGAGACGATGATGGCGGCGCCGGGAAATCTCGCCAGCCAGGTTTCCAGCCAGAGGGTGGCTTCGAGGTCCAGGTGGTTGGTGGGTTCGTCGAGCAGCAGCAGGTCGGGGGCGGCGAACAGGGCGGTGGCCAGGGCCACGCGCATGCGCCAGCCGCCGGAGAAGGTGCCGATCGGGCGGGCCTGGGCGGCGGCGTCGAAGCCGAGGCCGGCGAGGATGCTGGCGGCGCGGGCGGGGGCGCTGTCGGCGCCGATGGCGCGCAGGCGCTCGTGGATTTCGTCGAGGCGGTGCGGGTCGGCCGATTCGTGTTCGGCTTCGGCGAGCAAGGCGAGGCGTTCGGGGTCGCCTTGCAGGACGATGTCGGTGAGGGTGAGGTCGCCATCTGGGGCTTCCTGCTTGACCTGGCCGAGGCGGGCGCGGCTGGCCAGCCGGATGTCGCCGCCATCGATCGCGAGGTCGCCGGCGATGGCTTTGAGAAGTGTGGATTTTCCGGCGCCGTTGCGGCCGAGCAGGCCGATGCGGCGGCCGGCGTCGATGGCGAGGTCGGCGCCGTCGAGCAGGGTGCGTCCGCCGAGGCGGATGGTGATTCCGGTGAGGGTGAGCAGGCTCATGCGCGGGATGTAGCGGGGGGCAAGGGTTGCGGCTAGGCGGGGCGTGCTCTAAAGCGCCGCGCCTATCACCGCCGAATTCTGAAGGAGCTTTCCATGGCGACCGAGCGCACGCTTTCCATCCTCAAGCCGGACGCCACGCGGCGCAACCTGACCGGGAAGATCAACGCGAAGTTCGAGGCGGCCGGGCTGCGCATCGTGGCGCAGAAGCGGCTGCAGCTCTCGGTGGCGCAGGCCGAGGCGTTCTATGGCGTGCACCGCGAGCGCGGGTTTTTCCGCGATCTGGTGACCTTCATGGTGTCCGGCCCGGTGGTGGTGCAGGTGCTGGAAGGCGAGGGGGCGGTGGCGGCCAACCGCGAGATCATGGGGGCCACCAACCCGGCCAATGCCGCGCCGGGCACGGTGCGTGCAGAGTTCGCCGAGAGCATCGAGGCCAATTCGGTGCATGGCTCGGACAGTGCCGAGAACGCCGCTGTTGAGATCGCGTTCTTTTTCGCGGGCATCGAGATCGTAGGCTGAATCTATCGGAGCGGGGTGCAGGGGGCCACTGCCCCCTGCCGGGTCCAGGGCAGCGCCCTGGCCTTCCTTACTTCGGCGCGGGGTTAATGAGCGCTGCGTCCGGCGGCGGTAAAATTGCCGTCCCCTCGATGAAAGCCCGCAGCGCCAGCGGGTAGAGCAAGTGTTCCTGCGCCAGCACGCGGGCAGCAAGCGTCTGCGCGTCGTCGCCCGGCAGCACCGGCACGGCTGCCTGGCCGAGGATGGGGCCGTCGTCCATGGCCTCGGTGACCAGGTGCACGGTGCAGCCGTGCAGCCTGACGCCGGCGGCGAGCGCGCGGGCGTGGGTGTCCAGGCCGGGGAAGGCGGGCAGCAGGCTGGGGTGGATGTTGAGCATCCGGCCGGCGTAGCGGCCGACCAGATACGGAGTCAGCAGGCGCATGTAGCCGGCGAGGCAGATGATCTCGATGCCGGCCGTGTCCAGCGCTTCGGCCAGGCCGGCCTCGTGGGCGGCGCGGTCGCGCCGGTACGGGCGGTGGTCCACGGCGGCGGTGGCAATGCCGGCGGCGCGCGCGGTGTCCAGGCCCGGGGCGTCCGGATTGTTCGACAGCACCAGGGCGATGACGGCCGGGTAGGCTGGGTCGGCGGCGGCGCGGAGCAGCGAGGCCATGTTGGAGCCGCGTCCGCTGATCAGGATGCCGACCCGGCGTTTCACGCCGGGGGGTCCAGCGGCCAGCCGGGCGGAATGTAAATCCCGGCTTCCGGTGGTGTCCCGGCCTTGGCTTTCTCGATGCTGCCGATTTCGAATACGGTTTCGCCCGTCTTTTCCAGCACGGCGCGCGCGGCCTGGGGCTCGGCGGTGACGATCGCCATGCCGATGCCGCAGTTGAACACCCGCAGCATTTCGTCGGCGGCAACACCGCCGGTTTGGGCCAGCCAAGTGAACACCGGCGGAACCGCCCAGCTCCCGGCATGGAGTACGGCCTCGGTGCCGGCCGGCAGCACCCGGGGAAGATTGCCGAGGAGTCCGCCGCCGGTAATGTGAGCCGCGGCCTTGAGCAGCCCGGCATGGTGCAGGGCGAGCAGGGAGCGGACATAGATGCGGGTGGGGACCAGCAGAGCTTCCCCCAGCGTGGCCTCGGGGGCGAACGGGGCGGGCGTCGCCCAGCCCGCTTCGGTGGTCTCGACGATGCGGCGGACGAGGGAAAAGCCGTTGGAATGCACGCCGCTGCTGGCCAGGCCGAGCACGGTGTCGCCGGGCGCGACACCCTTCGGCAGCAGGTCGCCGCGTTCGGCGGCGCCGACCGCGAACCCCGCGAGGTCGTAGTCGCCGGCGGCGTACATGCCGGGCATCTCGGCGGTTTCGCCGCCGGCGAGGGCGCAGCCGGCGAGGCGGCAGCCATTGGCGATGCCGGCAATGACGCGGGCGGCCTGCTCGACCGAGAGCTGGCCGGTGGCGAAATAGTCGAGGAAGAACAACGGCTCGGCGCCCTGGACCACGAGGTCGTTGACGCACATGGCGACCAGGTCGATGCCGACGGTGTCGTGGTGGCCGGTGTCGATGGCGATGCGCAGCTTGGTGCCGACCCCATCGGTGGAGGACACCAGCACGGGGTCGCGGAAGCCGGCCGCCCGGGGGTCGAACAATGCGGCGAATCCGCCGACGCCGCCGAGCACGCCGGGGCGGGCGGTGGCGCGGGCGAGCGGCTTGATCCGCTCGACCAGGGCGTCACCGGCGTCGATGTCCACGCCGGCGGCGCGATAGGTCATGCTTGCCATGCCGGACCTCGTTAAGATGCGGCCATGACCATATGGACCATGGCAGGATTGGGGGCAGGATCGGGGCGCGCAAACAACCATGGCGACCGCGCGGGCGCAACCTGCGCCGGCGGGGGGCGGTGCGATGCCTGACGGTGCCCCGCTGCCGCGGCCGCTGGGGACCGCGGTGATCAACCTGCCGAACATGATCACGTTCGCGCGGCTGTGTGCCGTGCCGGCGGCGGTGTGGCTGGTGCTGCACGGCCGTTTCGCGGCGGCGTTCTGGGTGTTCGTGGCGGCGGGCGTATCGGACGCGGTGGACGGGTGGCTGGCGCGGCGCAACGGGCCGACCATCGTTGGCACCGTGCTCGACCCGGTGGCGGACAAGACGCTGCTGGTGTCGATGTATGTGACGTTGGCGGCGGTGAACCAGTTGCCGGACTGGCTGGCGATCCTGGTGGTGTTCCGCGACCTGCTGATCGTCGGCGGCATCCTGGTGCTGGGGGTGACCGGGCAGAAAGTGGCGATCCGGCCGCTGCTGGTCTCCAAGCTGAACACGCTGTTGCAGATCGTGCTGGTGGCGCTGACGCTGGCCATGGCGGCGACCGGATGGGGCTGGCCGCTGGTGACGCTGGTGCTGGCCTGGGCGGTGGCGGCGAGCACGCTGGCCTCGGGGGCTGCCTATGTGTGGACGGGAGCGCGGGCGCGATGAGCCCGCCGGCCGTCATCCCCGCCCGGCTGCCCGGGTCGGCGCCGCCCGGGACCGGTGAGGCCTGGGCCGACGAGAACGGGCGCGGAACGACCCGCATGCAGCGGCTGGCGATCCTGGCCGCGCTGCTGGTGGGCATCTGGGTGTTGCTGCAACTGTTCGCCGCGGTGCTGCTGCCGTTCGTGGCGGCGGCCGGGACCGCCTATTTCCTCGACCCGCTGGCCAGCCGGCTGACCCGGGTCGGCGTGCCGCGCGGGGCGGCGGCGCTGCTGATGATCGTGGCGCTGATGGCGGTCGGGTTGCTGTTCGCCCTGCTGCTGTATCCGCTCATTCTGGCGCAGATCGGCGTGCTGATCAGTCGTTTGCCCGCCTATGTCGGCGCGATCCGCGGCTTTGCCACCGACGTGATCACCCATTTGCAGGAGCGGCTGGGGCCGGAATTCGTTGACGAGAAATTGCGCGACCTGGTGGCCGGGCAGGCCGGGGCGATGCTGGCGGTGGTGGTGACGGCGATCAGCCGGCTGATCGGCGGCAGCTTTGCGCTGTTCAACGTGATGACGCTGCTGCTGGTGACGCCGGTGGTGGCGTTCTACCTGCTGCGCGACTGGCCTGTGCTGCTTGAGCAGATCGACGGCTGGCTGCCGCGCCGCTATGCCGGCGCGCTGCGGGAGCAGGGGCGCGAGGTGGACCGCATCCTGTCGGCCTGGCTGCGGGGGCAGGCGATGTGCTGCATCGTGCTGGCGTTGTTCTATGCCACTGCGTTGTCGGTGGTGGGGCTTGATCTCGGCCTGATCGTCGGGCTGGCGGCCGGGGCGCTGTCGTTCATCCCCTATGTGGGCACGATCACCGGGGCGGTGACCTCGATCGGGCTGGCCCTGGCGCAGTTCGCCACCTGGACCGAGGTGCTGATGGTGGTGGGGGTCTTCATCGCCGGGCAGAGCCTGGAGGGTTACGTGATCTACCCGCGCTTCCTGGGCGACCGGGTGGAACTGCACGCGGTGTGGGTGATCTTCGCGTTGTTCGCCGGCGGGGCGGCGTTCGGCTTCGTCGGCGTGTTGCTGGCGGTGCCGGTTGCGGCGGTGATCGGCGTGCTGTGCCGGTTCTGGCTGCGCCGCTACCTGCAGAGCCCGCTGTACCTGGAACCGCCATCGCGGCAGGAGAATGAGCTCTGAGCGATTCCGCCCTGGGTGGTGTTGTCCCGATGCCGCGCCAACTGGCGCTGCCGTTTCCGCACGCGCTGCACTTCCGGGCGGAGGAGTTCCTGGCGGCCGCTTCCAATGCCGAGGCGCTGGAATGGCTGCGCAATACCGGGTCGTGGCCATTGGGGCGGTTGGCACTTTGGGGGCCGGAGGGGTGCGGCAAGACCCATCTGCTGCATCTTTGGGCGCAGCAGCATGGCGCCGACCTGCTGGCGGGGCCGCTGCTGGCGGCGCGGCTGCCGGAGGGACCGGTGGCGGTGGATGATGCGGACGCGGCACCGGAGCGGCCGTTGCTGCACCTGCTGAACGCTGCCGGCGAGGCAGGGCTGCCGGTGTTGCTGGCCGGTCGGGCAGCGCCGGCGCGGTGGAACCCGGCGCTGCCCGATCTCGCCAGCCGGTTGCGCGCGACCACCGCGGTGCGGATTGGCCCGGCAGAGGATGAATTGCTGCGCAGCCTGCTGGCGCGGTTGCTGGCCGAGCGGCAACTGGCGGTCGTCGAGCCCCTGCAGGACTGGCTGAGGCTGCGCCTGCCGCGCTCGCAGGCGGCGATCCGGGAGGCGGTGGCCCGGCTGGACCATGCCGCGCTGGCCTCCGGCGGGCGGGTTACCCGGGCGCTCGCCCAGGCCGTCGCGGCGGGGCTGCAGGGGGAGGGGTCGGCAGACTGGCCGGAGGATGACGTTTTCGCCAATTCTGGTGTGATCGCCTCGCCGGGGGCGGGCATGCTCCTGTAGGGTTGGCGGATGAACCAGTTCGATTCCATGCATGTTCCGGGGCCCGGCGCGACCGTTGCGGTTCCCGATGTGTTGCTCGCCACGCCGGTGGAGACTCCGGCCGGGGCGGGGATTGCGGCAACCGACCCGGAGCGGTTCATCAACCGCGAGCTGTCCTGGCTGGACTTCAACCAGCGCGTGCTGGAGGAGGCGGAGAATCCGCGCCACCCGCTGCTGGAACGGCTGCGCTTCGTGTCCATCAGTGCCGCCAACCTGGACGAGTTCTGGTCGGTGCGCGTGGCCGGGCTGATCGGGCAGGCGAAGGCGGGGGTGACCGCGCCCTCGCCGGACGGGCGCACGCCGGCGCAGCAATTGCAGGAGGTGGAGGCGCGGGCGCAGCGGCTGATGGCCGATCAGCACCGGGTTTGGGTGCAGCTCCGCGGGCTGCTGGCCGGCGCCGGGATCGAGCTGTGCGAGCCGACGACGCTGAGCGGCATTGACAGCCAGTGGCTCGAGATCTGGTTCATGGAGCGGGTGTTCCCGGTGCTGACGCCGCTGGCGGTGGACCCGGCGCACCCGTTTCCGTTCATTCCCAACATGGGCCTGGTGATGGCGCTGGCGCTGGAGCGGGTCGAGGACGCGCACCGGATGCGCGCGCTGATCCCGTTGCCGAGCCAGATCGAGCGCTTCGTGCGGCTGCCCGCCGGTGGCGGGCCGATCCGCTTCGTCATGCTGGAGCATCTGGTGGTGCTGTTCCTGCACCGGCTGTTTCCGGGCTTCCGGTTGCGGGGCCACGGGATGTTCCGGCTGATCCGCGACACCGACGTGGAATACGAGGAGGAGGCGGAGGACCTGGTGCGGTCCTACGAAACCGCGTTGAAGCGGCGGCGGCGGGGGGTGGCGATCCACCTGTCGGTCGAGGCGGCGATGCCGGTGCATCTGCGCGAGCTGGTGATCGACGAGCTGGAGGCGTCGAGCCAGGACGTCTACACGCAGGATGGCATTCTTGGGATCGCGGACCTCAAGCAGCTGATCGTCGATGACCGGCCGGATCTGCTGTTCCTGCCCTATACGCCGCGCTTCCCCGAGCGGATCCGGGATTTCGCCGGGGACTGCTTCGCCGCGATCCGCGCCAAGGACATCATCGTTCACCACCCGTTCGAGAGCTTTGACGTGGTGGTGCAGTTCCTGCGCCAGGCCGCGCAGGACCCTAGCGTGGTGGCGGTGAAGCAGACGCTGTACCGCACCAGCCGCGACAGCCCGATCGTCAAGGCGCTGATCGAGGCGGCGGAGGCCGGCAAGTCGGTCACCGCCCTGGTGGAACTGCGCGCGCGGTTTGACGAGGAGGCGAACATCCGGCTGGCGCGGTCGCTGGAATCGGCCGGGGTGCAGGTGGTGTATGGGTTCACCCAGCTGAAGACGCACGCCAAGCTGAGCCTGGTGGTGCGCCGCGAGGGTGGGACCGTGCGGTCCTATGCGCATTTCGGCACCGGCAACTACCACCCGATCACCGCGCGCATCTACACCGACCTGTCGTTCTTCACCTGCGACCCCGACCTGACGCGCGATTCGGCGCGGCTGTTCAACTATATGACCGGCTATGCGCGGCCGGAGCGGATGGACGCGGTGGCGTTCAGCCCGCTCACCATCCGGCCCACGCTGGAGCAGATGATCGACCGCGAAATCGCGTTCGCGCGGGAGGGGCGGCCGGCGACGATCTGGCTGAAGCTGAACAGCCTGGTGGACGACGCGCTGATCGACCGGCTGTATGCCGCTTCGTGCGCCGGGGTGAAGGTGCTGGCGGTGGTGCGCGGCATCTGCTGCCTGCGGCCCGGCGTGCCGGGGTTGTCGGACAATATCCGGGTGAAGTCGATCGTCGGCCGCTTCCTGGAGCACAGCCGGATCTGCGCCTTCGGCAACGGCCACAGGCTGCCGAGCCGGCATGCCCGGGTCTTTATCAGTTCGGCGGACTGGATGACCCGCAACATGGACTGGCGGGTGGAGACGCTGGTGCCGATCCACAATGAAACCGTGCACCGGCAGGTGCTGGACCAGATCATGGTGGTGAACCTGCGCGACACGGAGCAGTCCTGGGAGCTGGGAGCCGACGCGGCGTGGCGCCGCGTCGGGCCGGTGCTGGCGCGCAAGCGGGTGTCGGCGCATGACTATTTCATGACCAACCCGTCGCTGTCGGGCCGCGGTTCGGCGCTGCACGGCACGGGGGTGGCGGGGGCCGCGGAGACGTTGCGGCGGCAGGATCGGATGTTGGAAGACTGATGCCGCCGGTGTCGCGCGCCGGGATGGCGGGGCGGTCGCGCGCCAGAACCAGCAGAAGAAGGGGATTGACGCGCATGCGCGAGCCGGGCACGCGTTCCGCCTGACATGCCATACACGCCGCCCCCCGACCTTCCGCGCTGCGCCATGGTCGATCTCGGTTCGAATTCCGTTCGCCTGGTTATCTACGAGGGGCGCGGCCGTAATCCGGTGGCGATCTTCAACGAGAAGGCGGTGCTGCGGCTGGGCCGCGGGCTGCAGTCCACCGGCCTGCTGAACGCCGAGGGAGAAGCGGCGGCGCTGACGGTGATGAACCGCTACAAGGCCATCGCGCAGGCCATGGGGGCGCAGCCGTTCGAGGTGCTGGGAACCGCCGCGGTGCGCGATGCCGAGAACGGCCGGGCCTTCGTGGCGACCCTGCAGGCGCGGATGCCGGGCGTGCCGGTCCGCATTCTGTCCGGCGAGGAGGAGGCGGCGCTGGCCGCCGAGGGATTGCTGTGCGGCATCCCGACCGCCGACGGCATCCTGGCTGATATCGGCGGCGGCTCGCTGGAGCTGGTGCGGCTGGAGCGCGGGCAGCGCGGGGTGGCGAAGACGCTGCGCCTGGGGGTGATCCGGCTGGCCGAGCGGTGCGGCGGCGATCTCGCGCAGGCGCGCGCGATGGTGGAGGCCGACCTGGCGGGGGTGCCCTGGCTGGCGGAGGCTGCCGGGCGCGATCTGTATCTGGTGGGCGGGGCGTGGCGGGCGCTGGCGCGCATCCACATCGCCCAGACCAGCTATCCGCTGAACATGGTGCACCATTACACCATCGGGCGTGAGGAGGCGCGCGACCTGACCGGGGTGGTTGCCGGGGCATCGCGCCGCGCGTTGGAGCGCATGCCCGGGGTGCCGCGGCGGCGGATCGATGACCTGCCGTTCGCCGCGGTGGTCCTGCGCCGGGTGTTGCGCAGCACCGGGGCGCGGCGCGTGGTGTTCAGCGCCAACGGGCTGCACGAGGGCTGGTACGCCTGCCTGCTGTCGCCGGCGGAGCGGGCACGGGACCCGCTGCTGGCGGCGGGACAGGAAGCCGCGCGCCGGTTCGGCCGCGACCCGGCATTGCCGCCGGCGCTGCTGGCGTGGACCGACCCGCTGTTTCCCGGCGAGGCCGGTGAGGCGCGGCGGTTGCGCGAAGCGGCGTGCTGGATGTCGGATATCGGTAGCCATGAGCACCCGGAATACCGGGCCGAGCAGGCTTTCCTGCGCGTGCTTCGGCTGTCCAGCATCGGGCTGGACCACCATGCGCGCGCCTTCCTGGGGCTGACGCTGGCGCTGCGCTATGAGGCCGAGCCGGGCGCGGCGTTTCTGGCCACCGCGGACATGCTGCTGGGTGAGGAAGCGAAGCGCCGGGCGACCATCCTGGGGGTGGCGATGCGGCTGGCCTACACGCTTTCGGCCGGCACGCCGGACCTGCTGACGGGGACGCAACTGCTGGTGAGCGACCTGCTGACGTTGCGGCTGGCCGAGGACACCGGTGTGTTTTCCGGCGACAACCTGACGCGGCGGCTGGAACGGCTGGGTGAGGCGATGGGGCTGCAAACGACGACCGAGGTGGCGCCGCTGGCCGCCGCAGATCGGCCGGCGGCTTAGAGCGCTTGCAGGCTGACCGTAAACGGTCAGCGCGCTCTAGCTCTTTGTTTTGGCGAGCAACTTTATCGGCCGGCTGTCGCTGGTCTGGCCGATGTTGCTCTAGCGAACCATCGGCCAGACCGGTCGATTCAGGTGCGTGCCGGGACCAGGCGCAGAAGCGCGGCGGCCGATGACAGCCAGCTTGAACAGGCTCCAGGCCGGGGTCAGTTCGCCGCCGCGATCAGCTTGATGCGCTTGCCTTCCACCCCGAGGGCGATGCGGCCCTGCTTGAGCGCCTGGGCGTCGGCGCCGAACACCTCATGGCGCCAGCCGTGCAGCACCGGCACGTCGGGCGCATCCTCGGATGCAAGGCGGTCGATGTCGTCGCTGGAGGCGACAAGTTTGGGGGCCACGTGGTGCTGCTCGCATTTGGCGGCGAGCAGCACCTTCAGCAGCGAAACCAGGGCGGGCGACGGGCGCTGGCCGTCACGCGTGCTGGGGGCTGATGGCAGCGCATCCTCGGGCAGGGCGCGGGCCTCGGCGACGGCGGCGAGCAGGCTGGCGCCGATGCGTCCTTCGGCGAAACCGCGGGTGATGCCGCGGGCGCGGGCCAACTGGTCGGGTGTCTCAGGGGCGGTGGCGGAGAGCTCCAGCAGTGTCTCGTCCTTGAGCATCCGGCTGCGCGGGATGTTGGCGCGCTGGGCCTCGCGCTCGCGCCAGGCGGTGATGGCGCGCAGCACGCCCAGCATGCGGCGGTTGCTGGTGCGCGGGCGCAGCCGCTCCCACAGCACTTCGGGGTCGGGGCGGTAGGTCGCGGGGTCGGCGAGCAGCGCCATCTCCTCGGCCACCCACTCGAGTCGCCCATCCTTCTCCAGCCGTGCCAGCAGGCGTTCATAGACGCGGCGCAGATGGGTGACGTCGGCGGCGGCGTAGTTGATCTGGGCGGGTGAGAGCGGCCGGGCGGACCAGTCGCTGAAGCGGTGGGCCTTGTCGATGTGTCCGCCGGTCAGGGCGGAGACGAGGGAGTCGTAGCCGACCTGGTCGCCAAAGCCGGCCACCATGGCGGCGACCTGGGTGTCGAACAGCGGGCGGGGGACGTCGCCGAAACGGAGGACGAAAATCTCGATGTCCTGCCGGGCGGCGTGGAACACCTTTTCGACCGCGGTGTCGGCGAGCAGGGCGCCGAGCGGGGCGAGGTCCAGGCCGGGGGCGAGGGCGTCGACCACGGCAACTTCCGATTCGCTGGCAAGCTGGACCACGCAGAGTTCTGGCCAGTATGTGCGCTCGCGCATGAACTCGGTGTCGACGGTGACGAAACGCTGGGTGCGCAGGCGGGAGCAGAGCACATCCAGCTCGGCGGTGTCGGTGACCAGGAGGGGCGGCGGGAATTCCGCGCGGGCATTGCGAGGCATGGATTGGTTCTACACGCCTGAACGGTGCCGAGGAAAGCCGGCCCGTGGAATTGCGACACCGCTGGACACGCTGGTGCCGCCGTTGTAGCCCCCGCTGCTGACGCGGCATGACAAGGTGAGGGGGCGATGGGAACGACTCTTGAGCACGCTCTGGCCGCGCATGCCGATGTGTGGATCGATCTGAACAAGCCGGACGAGGCGCGGCTGTGCGAGGTGGAGGTGGCCACCGGGCTGAGCCTGCCCCGGCTTGAGGACCTGCAGGAGATCGAGAGCTCCAGCCGGCTCTATGTGGACGGGGGCGCCTTGTTCATGAGTTTCCCGGTGCTCACGCCGTACCTGCCCGGTGAGCCGACGCGGTCGGTGCCGGTGGGCCTCGTGCTGCAGCCTGGGCGGCTGGTCACGCTGCATTACGCTGACGCGCCGATCTTCGACCAGGCGATCGAGCGGGCGCGGGTCATCGCCCCGCGCGCGAAGGCCAGCGAGATTTTCGTCACCGTGGTCGAGGAGGTGGTCGAGCGGGTCGCCGACGTGCTGGAGCGGGCCAACGAGGAAATGGACCGGATCAGCCAGCAGATATTCCGCGAGGCGCCTGACAAGGGCGGCGTGACCGAGCAGATGCGGCGCACGCTGCGCAGCATCGGGCGGATCGGCGAACTGGTGAGCAAACTGCGGGAGACCATGCTGGGCATCAGCCGGATGCTGCCGTTCCTGGCCGCCCAGGCCGGCTGGATGGCCGACGAGTTGAAGCCGCGGCTGGAGACGGTGCGGCTCGATGTGCGCAGCCTGCTCGACCATGACACCCACCTGAGCCAGCGTGTGCAGTTCCTGCAGGAGGCGACGCTGGGTTTCATCAATATCGAACAGAGCAGCATCATCAAGATCATGACGGTGGTGTCGGTCGTGGCCATGCCGCCGACGCTGATCGCCAGCATCTATGGGATGAACTTCGAAAATATGCCCGAGCTGCATTGGGCGTGGGGATACCCGTTCTCGCTGGCATTGATTGTGATCAGCGCGGTGCTGCCGCTGCTGTGGTTCCGCGCCCGCCGCTGGCTGTGACCCGGGATTGACGTTCTCCCTTTGACTTGCGCCCCTTGACTTGCCCCCCCTTGACTTGCCAGGGGGCGGGGGGTTGTCTGCCGGCCCTCTGAACCCCGGGACGAGCCCCATGCACGCCTATCGGACCCATACATGTGGCGCCCTGCGCGCCAGCGACGCCGGCCAGCCTGCCCGCCTGTCGGGATGGGTGCACAGCAAGCGGGACCATGGCGGGCTGCTGTTCATCGACCTGCGCGACCATTTCGGCATGACGCAGATCGTGTTCGCGGCGGGGTCGGCGGCCTTCGAGACGATGGACCATGTGCGGCCGGAGAGTGTGATCACGGTGACCGGCACGGTGGTGCTGCGCGAGCCGGGCACGGTGAACCCGAAGCTGCCATCCGGCGAGGTGGAGTTGCGGGCGGCCGAGGTGGTGGTGCAGTCGGCGGCGGACGTGCTGCCCATGCAAGTGGCGGGCGAGGAGAAGTATCCGGACGAGATCCGCCTGAAATACCGCTTCATCGACCTGCGCCGGGACCGCGTGCACCGCAATATGATGCTGCGCGCAGGCGTGATCTCCAGCATCCGCCGGCGCATGATCGAGGCCGGGTTCACCGAGTTCCAGACGCCGATCCTGACCGCTTCGTCGCCCGAGGGCGCGCGCGACTTCCTGGTGCCGGCACGGCTGCACCCGGGCAAGTTCTATGCGCTGCCGCAGGCGCCGCAGCAGTTCAAGCAGCTCATCATGGTGGCCGGGTTCGACCGCTACTTCCAGATCGCGCCGTGCTTTCGCGATGAGGCGAGCCGGGCGGACCGCTCGCCAGGCGAGTTCTACCAGCTTGATTTCGAGATGAGCTACGTCACCCAGGAGGACGTGTTCGCCACCATCGAGCCGGTGATTGCCGGCGTGTTCGAGGAGTTCGCCGAGGGACGCGGGGTGACCAGGCCGCCGTTTCCGCGGATTCCCTATGAGGAAGCGATGCTGCTCTACGGCACCGACAAGCCGGACCTGCGCAACCCGCTACGGGTGACCGACGTGACGGCGCAGTTTGCCGGGTCCGGGTTCGGGCTGTTTGCCAAGATTGCGGCCTCCGGCGGGGTGGTGCGGGCCATTCCGGCGCCGGGCACGGCGGCCAATCCGCGCAGCTTCTTCGATAAGCTGAACGAGTGGGCGCGCGAGCAGGGGGCCGGCGGGCTGGGTTATATCGTGTTTGAGGCCGACGGGCCGAAGGGGCCGATCGCGCGCAACCTGGAGCCGGAACGGGCCGAGGCGATCCGGCTGGCCTGCGGGGTGCAGCCTGGCGATTCGGTGTTCTTTGCCGCCGGCAAGCGCGACGAGGCGCCGAAATTTTCGGGGGCGGTGCGCACCAAGCTGGGCCATGATCTCGGGCTGATCGGGCAGGGGCGCTTTGATTTCTGCTGGATCACCGATTTCCCGATGTACGAGATGAATGAGGAGTCGGGGCAGATCGATTTCAGCCACAACCCGTTCAGCATGCCGCAGGGCGGCATGGAGGCGCTGCTTACGCAGGACCCGCTGACCATCAAGGCGTTCCAGTACGATATCATCTGCAACGGGGTCGAGCTGTCCTCCGGGGCGATCCGCAACCACCGGGCGGATATCATGGTGAAGGCATTCGAGATTGCCGGGTACTCGGCGGACGATGTGGAGGCGCGGTTCGGTGGCATGCTGAACGCATTCCGCTATGGCGCGCCGCCGCATGGCGGATCGGCGCCGGGGATTGATCGCATCGTCATGCTGCTGGCCGATGAGCCGAACATCCGCGAGGTGATCCTGTTCCCGCTGAACCAGCAGGGCGAGGATCTGATGATGGGGGCGCCGGCTGGGGTGCCGGCAGCGCGGCTCAAGGAATTGTCGCTGAAGCTCGACTTGCCGCCCAAGGCGAAGGGGTAACTGTCCTGGCCGGCAGGTTTTGGCGTGTGGCTCCGTCCTTGATCGGCTGACCGCGTCGTAGCCTTCTGGCTTTGGGTGGGGCCCGGGGTAACGCCTTTGGTGGCGCGGCGTCTGCGCGCTGGCGTTGGCGCGCGACCGTACCTATCTTGCCACGACTGCACCCCGGAGTATCCGCATGCGCTTTCCCGCCCTGACCGTTCTGGCTGCGCTGCTGATCGGCGTTGTGCCGGCCGCCGCGGCGGACCAGGCCCTGCCGCTGGCTGCTCATCGCGCGCTGTATCAGTTGACGCTGGAGCAGTCGCGCGGCGCCGAGGTGGTGGGCGCAACCGGAACCATGGCATTCGAGATCCTTGACGCCTGTGATGGCTGGGCGACGCACCAGCGGCTTGAGATGACGGTCAGCAACCGCGACGGCCAGGATATCGAGATGCTGTCAGACTACACGACCTGGGAAAGCAAGGATGGCTTGAGCATGCGATTTCGCATGCGGCAGACCACCGAGTCAGCGGTGACCAGCGAGGTGGCGGGCGATGCCACGCTGGAACGGCAGGGCGGGCCGGGCGAGGTGCACTACCGTTTGCCTGAGCCGGGCACGAAGATGCTGTCGCCAGGAACGCTGTTTCCGATGGCCCATACCGAGGCGATACTGGCGGCAGCGCGCGCGGGCAGGAAGTTCATTGCCCTGCCGCTGTTCGATGGCACCGGCGAGAAGGGGGGGCAGGACAGTTCGGTGACGATCACCGGTTGGGGCGGACCGAAGGCCGGCAAGTGGCCGGAACTCTCGGGACTGTCCAGTGGACGGGTGCACGTTGCCTTCTTTGACCGCGATGCCAGTAGCCAGCTGCCTGACTATGAAGTGAGCATGCGCTACTGGGATAATGGCGTGGCGGATGATCTGAGCATGGATTTCGGTGATTTCGTTATGAAGGGGACACTGAGCAAGCTTGCGATGCTGCAGCCCGGTTGCTGAGGGGCGTTGGATGGAGAAAGCCCAGGGCGCTGCCCTGGACCCGCCAGGGGGCAGTGGCCCCCTTGACCCCATTCTATAAGAAATCATTGGGTTGCAAGGGGTGATTTCCCCCAACCACCAAGCGGTGCAGCGTGTGGTGCGAAAAGAAGAAGGCCCGCTGCAGGGCAGCGGGCCTTGATGGAGGGATGACCGAGCGCGTTGGTCAGGCGATGGTGCCGGGCTGAATGGTGCCGGCTTTGATGACGAAGTCGTTGGTCAATGAGATCGTGCTGTGATCCGTGCCGTAACCGGCGAACTTGATGGTAACGCCATCGCTGAGGGTGACAAGTGTGTAGCCGCTGCTGCCGGTGCCGTAGGCGTGTTCGCCGGTGATGGTGGCGGTCGTCGTGTTGGCGGGCGAGAACAGGTCGATCTTGTCGGAGCCTTGGACGAAGTCGGTGATGGTGATGGTGGTGTTCTGGGCATGCAGGTTGATGTCCACGAACTGGTCGTTGCCCTTGCCGCCGGTGAGGGTTTCGTTGCCGGTGCCGAAAATGAAGGTGTCCGCGCCGACGCCGCCAACCAGCGTCTCGGGCGCGGCGCCGGTAAGATCACTGCCGATCAGCGTGTCGTTGCCCTTGCTGGCGGCTTGGATGTAGGTCGTGTAGGCGCCCGCCTGCAGGGTGTCGCCGCTGCCGCCGCCGAAGATCGACACGGCGCCGACGAGCAGATTCTTGCCCGATGTCCCGCCGTACTCTGCCTTCAATACTCCGCCGCTGGCGGAGCCGCCGCCGAACACGGTCTGGCTGCCACCTGAAACCGTGACGACCACATTGTTTGCTGTGAAGCCGGTGGAGGCAACGGGCACACCGTTCCAGTCGGTTTGCGAGACGGTGCCGAAGTAGAGAACGTTATTACCTGATGGCTTGATGAAGTAGGTGGTGGTGGCGTTATCAGAGCCGGTAATAAGAAGCCTTTTGCCGGCAGCGGTTGTACTATCCGTAACAACAAGGCCCGTGTCAGTCTTTAGCGTAACATTCTGGGCCGCAAGGACGGAGGCGGCCAGAGCCGTCGAGGCGAAGCTGACGGTGTCGGCACCGCTGAAGGTAATGCGGGCGCCAGCGCCGGCGTCGCCGACGGAGAAGTTTCCTCCGGCGAGATTCACAGTGGTCGAACCGCCCAGGCGGATTGTGTCGCTGCCAGTGCCTTGGAGCACAAAACGGTTGCCGCCGGTCAGCGACAGGGTGTCGCCAGTGGCAACATCCACGAGAAGGGGCTGGGTCTTGTTGGTGTAGGTGATGGTCTCGGTGGCGTTGGCGGTCGTGTTGACCGTGGTTTGGCCGGTGCCACTGCCACCGATCGAGAGGTCGCCGGCAGCGGCCTGGTTGACCTGCACGGCAACGTTGCCGGCATAGATCGAGCCGCTGCCGAGAGCGGTAATGGTGTCGGTATGGGGGGGGGCGGACCCTTGGATGTTGACCGCAGCGCCGCCGAGCAGGCTGACGTTGATGCCGACAGCGCTGGTGATGACATCGGATTTGCCGGCGGCGGTCAGGCTGGGGACGGCTGGCGGAGTCGTTTTCGGGTTGGCGCTGTAGGGAACGATATCGAAGTTGCCGCCCGCCATGGTGACGGCGCCGGAACCGCCGACGGTGGCGTAGCCGCCCGTGATGATTACGTTGCCGCCGAGATCGTGCAGCAGCACACCGGCACAACCGGCGATAACGTCGAGGTATCCCGAGTAAGCATTGATGGTGGCGGAGCCGAGTGTGGCGTTGACGGTGGTGCCTGGTGCGGTGGGCGACGTACCGCCGGCGTCAATGTAGTAGGATTCACCGAAATGGCTACCGTTTTTCAGAAGATTGCCGCCGATGCTGTCGCCGCTGAAATAGATGCCCTGGTTTTTGCCGACAGCGGTGTAGGTAATATGATCGCCGGCCCCGGGAAGGGTGCCGCCACCGAGAACGCTGGCGTTGGCGGCGGTGCCGACGACATTGGCGCCGGCATGATAAAGGACGATGCCGTGCGCCTTGGTGGTGACGGCACCCGGGGGGTCGAAGTACTGGTCGCTTGCTGGAAGATTGCTGATAGCGCTGCCGGCCGACTGGGCGATGGTTCCCAACTGGTCGGTGGTGAACGGTATGGTCACCGTGCCATTTGCGCCTACAACCGTAACGTTGAACGCCATGCGAGATCCCTCCGGGCGAGATCGATTCAGTCAGACTAATCGGACCAACCGAGCTGGGAATTCATTAGAAAGTAGATAGCGCCGCAACCCTATTGGCCGTCATCACGGCCGGCGGTAGATTGCTTCGCAACCATCAAGTTGCCTGTCATCGACAGGGAAACAGGATAAGCAAGATCCCCTACCATCCGGTAAACAGTGAGCCGCCAATCCGTAGAGCGCGCTCAGGGGGGCAGCTTGGGATTACCCTGCGCTCGGACGCGATTAGCTATTGTTAAGCGCTTCTTAGGGCATCGCGGAACCGTTGCGCAAGGTTTATCGCGTATCCGGGCATGAGAAAAAACAAAAAAACTGATTGACGGCGCGCATGGTGTTTCGGGGCCGGCGCGATTGCGCGTACAAAGTAGGCGCTTCGTGCGGAAATGCGCCACCGGATTGCCCGGATTATATCGGAGTGCCTAAAGGATGTGCATCTGTACCGTAATCTTGGGGCGGGAACAAACGGAGCACCAGCGGCCGGACCGGGCTGAAAAGGTCACTTCAATTATCTGTTTTATCCCGCAACGATGGGTGGGGCGGCTCCGGGGTGCTGGAAAGGCGAGCGAGGCGGACGGCGGTGCGGACCAGCAAGGCGCGGTCATCGGGCGTGCAGTCGCGGTAGGCACGCAGCAGTGCCATTTCGTCGCCAAGCAGCGGCAGTGGAGGGCCGCCGGCTTCCGGCTCACCGGTGAGCAGGTAGGCCGCGCTGGTGCCGAGGAAGCGGGCGATGCGCGCCAGGTTGCCGCCGACCTGGCCGGCGCGGCCGGTCTCCCACTGGGCGACGGCGCTCCGGGTGACGCCGACGGCGCGCGCCAACTGGTCCTGGGTGAGGCCCTGGGCGAGGCGGGCGGCGCGGATGCGGGCGCCGAGCTCGGCGGTTGGTGGATCGGTCATGCGAACGACATAGGTGAAGAATTCTAACGGCGCAATGTCAGGCTTGTTGACATGCGTAAGTTAGTAGGACTAACGTCTGGCCGTCAGAGCAAGAGGTTTCCCATGGCGGCAAGCATCGAGACCTGGACGGCTCCCTCCGATTTCCGGCTGCGTCGGATGCGCCTGGAAGGCGCGTCGTGGGAGGCAATCGCTGAGGCGCTGGCAGTCAGTCCGCAGGCGGCGCGCGTGCGCGCGGATCGGATCGCGGCACGCCGGCCGTCGCCTGGCCTGACCGCGACCGAGGATCCGGCGCGCGAGCCGCTGCCAGCGGGGCATCCGCGGGCCTGGGGCGTGCTGACGCAGGGAACCTGGCTGGCCGGAACGCGCTATCCGACGCCGGCGATGATGGGGTGCGTGGCGTGAAGCCGGCGGTGATGAGCGCGGGCGGCGGCGAGGCATCGGCCGATCCGGCATCGCGTGGCGCGAACCGGAGGGGCGGGACTGCGGGAAGGGAAGGTGTCCATGACGCGCAACTGGTGGTGGCGCGCCTGGAAGAGGCGGGGCGGACCCTGCTGGCACTGCCCCCGGGCGGGTATTCGACCGGCATGCGGCTGAATGTGGCTGCCCTGGTGCGCCATATGATCGCGGCAGGGGAGGGGGAGCCGGTGCCCGCCCGGTTGCATCCATCGGTCCCCTCGGCAGCGGTGATTACCCGCATGGACGAGGCTCTGGGATGGATTCCGCTGATCCCGCGTGACCGCAGCGTTCTCCGCCGCATTGTTGGTGCCCGGTCGCTGGTCAACCCGATGACCGACCGGCATCTGTATCCGTGGCGGCGGCTGGGGGTGATGCTCGGTGCCGACCACAAGGCGGTGCAGCGCTGGCATGCCCAGGGAGTGGACATGATCGTTGCGGCGTTGAACGCGGCCGGCTGACCCAACAAGGCCCGGAATGCCCGGCTATTGGGCATTTCGGGCCGGCGGCGTGGCGCGCGGGTGGTGTGTCTATGGCAGCAGGGTTGTTTCGACGCGCGGCAGACGGAATGCGGCGTGGCAGCGTGGCGTGGCGTAGGTGCCGGTGGCGGCCGCGCCGTCGAGGCGGCCGGTGACGGTGAGCGTGAAGGGAGGGGCCGCGGTGGCGGAGTGGCTCTGCTGGTCGTGCCGGGAGGGATTGGTGACCAGCGATCCGGTGAAGCTGCCGTCGGGTGCCACGGTGCCGGAAATGACCAAAACTCCATCGGACGGCGAAAAGCTGAAGCCGGCGGCCTGGCGCACCAACGTTGCCCGTGCGCCTGATCCTGCCCCGCAAGCCGGCAGATCGCCCGCATAGCGGCTTTCAGCGGCGAGCGGCATGCCGCAGCCGGCTGCCATGAGGCAACTGGCTGCGGCGAGGGCGAGAAGGCGGCTCAGAGCGGGGTGAGCGTGACCATGGCCACGCCGCGTTCGAGGATGCCGAGTTCGCGGGCGGCGGCGCGCGAGAGATCAATGATCCGCTTTCGCGTGCCCGGCCGGTCGTTGATGGTAACCACAACGTCGCGCCCGCTGTCGACCAGGGTCACACGGACCCGGGTGCCGATCGGGAGACTGGCGTGGGCGGCGGTGAGGGCGTCCTGGTCGTAGACGTCGCCGCTGCTGGTGCGGTTGCCGTGCCAGCGCTGGCCACCGTACCACGAGGCGATGCCGGTCTGGTGCGTGCCGGAGGCTGCCGGACGTTCCTCGAGGAAGGCTGCGGTGCGGTAGGGGGCGACACGCGCAGGCGCATGCGCTGCGGCGGGGTGGACGGTGGGGGTGCGGCGCAAGCGCTGGGCGTGCACGACCTGATGTGGGCTTTGGCGAGTCTGAGCGGACTTTCGGTGCTTGCTGCCAAGGGTCGGTCCCGGGGTGTCATGGATGTGGGACGCGACTGCCACATTGGGCCCCATCAGCAGCACTGAAGCCACTACGCCCGAAAGGGCGGTCCTCGTGAGATCGATCATCAAACGTATTCCCGTTCCGTTGCCATGTCCCGGAGGTCGGGACGTGGTCATGATGGAACCGCCGTACCCAAAAATGGGGCGGGCGGCAATGGTGCGGATCAAACGGCGCATCGAGCCAAGGAAACGCACCTTGATCAAACCCGGAAATGTGGCTGAATTAAGACTCGGGCCGAAGGCTTCTGGCGGCATCGCCGATCATGACTGGGGCTGGCCCGCCTATGCCCGGAAGGACTGCCGAACTTTCCCGTAAGGACAGTGGGTTACGGAGCGTTACGTACGCGATCGAGAGGATCGCGGAAAATAATCCGCACAGACTGAAAAAATTCCTTGCCCAAACGCCCCGGTTCAGGGTATAGGTTTCGCCATGATCGGCGGCGTGCGCGGACGGAGGTCCGGCACGCCGCTTTGCGTTTCAACCCCGATAGCGAGGCTCGGACCCGGTGCATGGCAGGGCCGTTGCTGCGATTGCCGGATTGGGCGAATACGGCGCTCGCGCCGTTGGCGCCGGCGGCGCACCACTTGCTCCTGCTGGCGAAGCTGGAGCGGCTGGAGGCCGGAGAGATCGACCGGCTGATGGTGCTGATGCCGCCCGGCAGTGCCAAGTCAACCTATGTATCTGTTCTGTTCCCGGCGTGGTGGCTGCATCGCCGGCGCCGCAGCTCGGTGATCGCGGCATGCCATACGGCGGATCTGGCCGAGCATTTCGGGCGGCAGGTGCGCCGGCTGGTGAGCGAGCATGCAGATGTGCTGGGCTATGGGCTGGCGGCCGGCGACCGCGCGGCAGGGCGCTGGGCGACGACCGACGGCGGCACCTATTTCGCCACCGGGGTGCGTGGGCCAATCACCGGACGCCGGGCCGACCTGGTGGTGATCGATGACCCCATCAAGAGCCATGCCGAGGCAGACAGCGCGCTGCACCGCGACCACGCGTGGGACTGGTACCGCAGCGATCTGGTGACCCGGCTGCGGCCGGGGGCGCGGGTGGTGGTGGTGATGACGCGCTGGCACCCCGACGACCTCGGGGGGAGGCTGTTGGAGTGCGACCCGGGTTGGGACGTGCTGCGGCTGCCGGCGCTGGCGGAGGCGGGCGATCCGCTCGGGCGGGCGCCTGGCGAGGCGCTCTGGCCCGAGTGGGAGGATCTCGCCGCGCTGGAGCGCAAGCGGGCATTGGTGGGCGGGCGGATGTGGTCGGCGCTGTTTCAGCAGTCGCCGCGGCGCGATCACGGGACGCTGTTTCCGGTCGGGAAGATCGATGTGGTCGAGGCGGTGCCGGCGGATATGGGCAGCGTGCGCGCCTGGGACCTGGCGGCGACGGCGCAGGGTGATGGGCGCGATCCGGACTGGACGGTCGGGCTGAGACTCGGGCGCGAGCCGTCGGGGCGCTTTCTGGTGTCGGACGTGGTGCGCCTGCGGGGCGGACCGCATGAGGTGGAGGAGGCGATCGTGGCGACCGCACACCAGGATGGACGTGCGGTGCCGGTCGGCCTGCCGCAGGACCCCGGCCAGGCTGGCAAGCATCAGGTGGCGTGGCTGGCCACCCGGCTGGCCGGGCACCGGGTGGTCGCGTCTGCCGAGACGGGGGCCAAGCTGACCCGCGCGCTGCCGGTGGCGGCACAGGTGGAGGCCGGCAATCTGCGGCTGCTGCGCGGCGGATGGAACCGCGCCCTGCTGGACGAGCTGCGCGACTTTCCGCACGGGCGCAAGGACGACCAGGTGGACGCGCTGTCCCGTGCCTTCTCGATGCTGGCCGATACGCCGCCGCCGGTGCGGCGCCTGCACCTGCCGATCATGTGCCGCTGAGGCAGAGGAACCAATGTTCGAAACCATCTGCGGACTGATTCCGCGCGATCCGGACTACGACGAGCGCACCCGCCGACTGGACATCCTGAAACGGGTGCTGGAAGGCCGGCTTTACGACTCGTTGCCGTTCGAATTTCATGAGGAACGCAGTGCGGCCGGCGAATATGTGCCGCTGCGCCTGCGGCGGCCTTCGGTGCGCTATCCGCTGGCGCGCATTGTCGTCGATGACAGCGTGTCGCTGGTGTTTGGCGACGGGCATTTCCCGATGCTGGACAGCGAGGACGCAGCGGTGCGTGCGGCGCTCGCCGACATCGCCAAGGAAGCCGGGCTTAACCGGGTGATGCTGGACGCGGTGCTGCGCGGCTCGGTGGGGTCGGTGGCCATCCAGCTTCGGATGCTGCGCGGGCGGGTTTTCCTGCAGGTGCTGGAGACGACCTATCTGACGCCGCGCTGGGATCCGGAGGAACCGGATACGCTGCAGAGTGTGACCGAAGAGTACAAGGTGCCGGGTCGGGTGCTGGCGGCGCAGGGATATACGCTGGCCGATGCGGCCTCGGCCTACTGGTTCATGCGGCGCTGGGACGCCGAGACCGAGACCTGGTTCGAACCGTGGCCGGTGGGGCAGCAATGCGTGCCGGTGGTCGATGAGACGCGCACGGTGCGGCACGGGCTGGGTTTCGTGCCGCTGGTGTGGATCCGCAACCTGCCGGGCGGCGACCGGGTGGACGGTGCCTGTACCTTCCGTCCGGCGATCGAGACCGCGATCGAGATCGACTACCAGCTCAGCCAGGCCGGAAGGGGACTGAAATACAGCTCCGATCCCACGCTGCTGGTGCGCGAGCCGGCGGCGATGGAGGGCGAACTGATCCGCGGTGGCGGCAACGCGCTGGTGGTGTCCGAAAAGGGCGACGCCAAGCTGCTGGAGATCAATGGCACCGCGGCGGCGGCGGTGATCGATTACGTGCGCACTTTGCGCGAGCTGGCGCTGGAAGGCGTGCACGGCAACCGTGCCTCCGCCGAGCGGCTGTCGGGGGCGCAGTCGGGGCGTGCGCTGGAGATGATGAACCAGGGGCTGGTGTGGCTCGCCGACAACCTGCGGGTCAGTTACGGCGCCGGGTTGCTGGAGCTGGCGCGCATGGTGATCCGCGCTTCCAACCGCTACGCGCTGCGCACGCATGGGGAACGGATTCCGCCGCTCGATCCCTCGGCGCGGGTCGGTCTGAAATGGCCGCGTTGGTACTCGCCGACGGCTGAAGACAGGCTGCGCGACGCGCAGACGCTGCGCGTGCTGGCCGGCTCCGGCACCATCTCGAGAGAGACGGCGCTCAAGTGCATCGCCGACGTCTACGACATCGAGGACGCACCGGCGGAACTCGCCCGAATTGCAGCCGAGAGGACGCCATGACCGAAGACGATCCGGCCAGTGTGCCGGCCGAGGATGCCGAAGCGCGTGCGGTGGATCTGCAGCGCCGTCTGACGGAGCTGGAAACGCAGAGCCGGCAACGCCTGATCAGGGCGGAGTTGAAGGCCGAGGCGGTGCGCGCCGGGATGGTGGACCTTGACGGTCTGAAACTGGTGGATCCAGGCACGCTCAGCATCGATGAGGTGGGCGAGGTGCAGGGGGCGGCAACGCTGATGCAGTCGCTGCGGCGTGCGAAGCCGTGGCTGTTCGGCGGTGCGAGCACTTCCAGCGCGGCGACGCCGCCGCCTGCGCAGGTGCTGCGCACCCGGCGGGCGACCGAAATGACGGCTGAGGAATGGCTCGCCGCGCGCGCCGATCTGCTGCGCCGGCGCTGAGGATTCCCGGCGCTGCGCCGCCCTGGCGCTGAGGACTTCCGACAGACTGACCGGCCGGACCCCCGCGGCGATGGGCGCGCGGGATTGCACAACCACGAGAGTAGAGCATGGGCATCCAGAATTTTCCCGCCGCGCTGCAGCCGATCATCCAGCAGGGCTTTCTCGAGCGTGAGTTCGAGGAAGCGCTGCACAGCCGGCTGGGCTATCGGGCGGTGGCCGACCGCGAGGAGTTTTCGGTGGGCATCGGCGAGACGCTGACCAAGACGCGCGCCGGACTGAAGCCGAGCGTGACGGTGCCGATCCTGCCTTCGACCAACACCAACCTGGACAACGGACTGACGCCGCAGAACTTCACCGTCGAACAATACACCATCACGATCAACCATTACGCGGCCACTACCGACCTGAACATGGTGACCAGCCGCGTGGGCATCGCCAGTCAGTTCCTGCTGAATGCGGCGATCAACGGCGAGCAGGCCGCGCGCAGCCTGGACGAGATCGCGCGGAATGCACTGTTCGCCGCGTATTTCGGCGGCAACACGCGGGTTCGCTCGACGCTGGCATCGCCCGGCCCGACCGTGGCGGTGGACGACATCCGCGGCTTCCAGACGGCCTTCGTCAACGGTGTGCAGACGCCGGTTGGCGGAGCGGCGTCGCTGACCGTGACGGTCGGATCGAATGCCTACACTCTGGTCGGGGCGAGCGCCGACGGGGTGAATGCATCGACCACGCCGGGCGGCATTTCCGGCACGCTGACCTTCTCCGGGTCGGTGTCGGCGGCTGATGCGACCGCGCTCAATACGGTGACGGCGGCGACCGCAAGCGCGGTGGTGCGGCCGAACGGGCGCGGCAACACCGCTGCGCTGCAGAGCGGCGATACGCTCACCATGGGGTCGCTGCTGAACGCGGTGGCGCTGTTGCGGTTGAACGCGGTGCCGGAGATCGACGGCGTGTTCAACTGCTACCTCGATCCGGTCTCGGCGCGGCAGTTGTTCGCCGACAACGACTTCCGGCAGTTGTTCACCGGCGCCACTTCGGCCAACCAGGTGTTCCGCAAGGGGATGGTCAACGACTTCCTCGGGCTGCGCTTCATCCCGACGACCGAGGCCTATGTGCAGTCGCATCCGACGATCACCGGCGGGGTGGTGCGCCGGCCGATCGTGTGTGGCAAGGGGGCGCTGATCGAGGGCGACTATGCCGGGATGGCGGCGGCGGATGTGGCGCCGAAGGACAGCATCATCTCGGTGGTGGACGGGGTGGCGATGGTGACGCGCGAGCCGGTCGACCGGCTCCAGCAGATCATCGCGCAGTCCTGGTACTGGATCGGCGGGTTCTGCACCCCGTCGGATACTACGACATCGCCGACCACGATTCCGACCGCAACCAATGCCACCTTCAAGCGGGCGGTGATGATCGAGCATATCGGCTGACGACGGGCGATCAACAGGCGCGCGTCAGCGCGATTCATCAGACGCAAGCGCAGCGCGATGGCGGACGGGGCAGGCAGCGCTGTCCGCCGTCGTGCTGGCATGCGGTATTCGTGCGGCGGGAGCGACGACATGGCGTTCAGCGAGGCCGAGAAGACAGATATCCGCCGCTTCTGCGGCTATCCGGCGCACGGGGTGGGCGGACTGCTGCAGGGGTGGCGATTCTACCAGGTTTACGGGCTGCTGGAATACCGTCTGCTGTACCTGAGCGGCGCGGAGGAGGCGGTGGCGCGGCAGTACCTCACCACGCTGTCGGCGCTCGAGCGGGCGGTGGTTGAGGCGAGCGGCAACCTTGATACCGATCAGGCGGCGACCTGGACGCACAACCGCGATGAAGTGCGCGACCGGGTTCGCCTGTTCGACGACTGGCGGCGGCGGCTGGCCGGCTTCATGGGCGTGCCGGCCGGACCAGCGCTCGGCAATGGCGGCATTGCGCTGGTGGTATGATGAGCGAGCGGTGGCTTAGCGAGAAGGTATGGCGCGGCCTGGGAAGGGCGGCGCGTGTGATCGGCCAGAAGACGGATGCGTATCGGCCGAGCGATATCGCCGATCCGTTGTTGCCGGCGAACCGTTACCTGCAGTTGCCGGCTTCGTTCAGCCGGCCACGCATAGGGGCCGCGCGCGCCGGCGGCGGCGGCGAGGCCTTCTGGGAGGGGGTGTTTGACGCCGCCTATACGCGGCCGGGCGACTACCTGGTGCGGGCGGATGGCGGCATCTGGTTCATTGCGGTGCAATCGCCGATGCAGGTGCCCCTGTGCGTGCAGGCGCTCCGGCGGTTAAGCTTCGCGCGCCCATCCGGTCCGGTGAGCGCCGGGGCGAATTCGTATGGCGGTGTGGCGCGCGGCACCGCCTCCGCCGTGTTGACCAACTGGCCGGCGGCGATGGCGACACCCGCGGCGAGGGGGCAGATCGAACTGGCGACCGCAACAACGCTGCCGCAGGCGGTATGGTCGGTGCTGCTGCCGCCGCTGGAATGGCTCGCCCTGTTGCCTGGCGATACGATGACCGACGATTTGGGGCGCGCCGGCGTGGTTGATGTTGCCGAATACACCGAACGGGGCTGGCGGCTGGTGGTGCGGCAGTCGGCGTCCTGAGGCGTGCGGCACCGGAGCGCGTTGCGTTGCGGTGCGGTTGCCGGCTGCGCAGGCCAGCACCGCCAGGACGGGCCGACGCGTTGCACGGCCGACGAAAGTTCCAGCAAGGGAGAGCAAAGATGCCAGGGTATGTCCTTTGGCTCGACAGCACGACGACGCCGCCAACGGCGACGATCGCGCAGATCCCCGATCCGTTGCCTGGCAGCAACATGCCGATCGGTGCCTGCCGCGCGACGCAGCCGACAGCGAATGCGCGCTGCATCGGCACCCTCGGCACGAACACAAACGATACCAACCTGCCGCTGCACCGCTGGACGCCCGTGCTGTGACGCCTGCCATCGACGGTCATCGCCGCTGAGGCTTGCGCGCTGAGGCACACACCACGGAGATCCCGAGAAGATGGCCGACCAGTCCGATGTCGCGACCGCCCTGGTCTCGGCGATCACCACGATCCTGTACCCCAACGGGGCGGCGTCCGTCGGTCTGCTCGCGCAGACCGTGAAAATATATCGCGGTTGGCCGAACACGGCGTCGCTGCGGACGGACCTGGCGGCGAATTCGCTGAATGTCACTGTGTTCCCGATAGCGGACACCGCGCGCAACACGACCCGCTGGGCGGATGGCCTGGTGCCGACAAGCAGCGTGACGCCGCCGCTGACGGTGAGCGTAAGCGGCACGAGCGCGATCTTCGGCGGGTCGGCGGATGCGGGACAACTCGCCGGGCTGCTGGTGGATTCGATGGCGGTCGTGCATCGGACGGTGGCGGCCGATACACCGGAACTGGTGGCGGCGACGCTCGGGCAGTTGATTCGTACGAAGCGCATTGCATTGGTGAGTGGCGCGACGGTGACGGTGCCTGGCGCGGGGCTGCTGCTGGGCCGGGTGGTGGCGGATCAGCCGGTGCTGCGTTGGACACGGAGCCAACAGCAGCAGTTCCGGATCAGTTGCTGGTGCCCGGACCCGGCTTCGCGCGACAGCGTTGCCTCGGTGATCGACACCGCGCTGTCGCCGCACAGCTTCCTCGCGTTTAACGACGGCAGCACGGGGCGTTTGCGCTACGTGGGGACGACGGAATTCGACCAGAGCCAGGATGCGGCCCTGTACCGGCGCGACCTGGTCTATTCGGTGGACTACCTGACGATAGTTTCCGACGTGCTGCCATCGATGATCTTCGGTGACACGACGCTCGCGCCGCTCGGTTCGGGCAATGTGAAAACCCTGCTCAGTTGAACGGGAGTTTGCAATGACCATCCAACTCGTCGTGGTGCGTCCTTTCGGGACGTACGCAAAGGGCGACGCGATCGGGGATGCTGCCTCGATCGCAACGATATTGGCATCCGAGCAGGCGACCAGCGTGGTGCGGGTTCAGCTGCCGGCGCCGAGCCAGCCGAAGCAGGGAGGCTAAGGGATGCCGATTGTTCAACAGGGTAGCGTCAATACCACCGCGCTGGTGGTGCCCGATCTGTATGTGCAGATCGTTCCGCCGCAGAACCTTGTGCTCAACGGTGTGCCGACCAACGTGGTGGGCATGGTGGGCACGGCGAGCTGGGGACCGGTGGGGCAGCCGGTGATCGTGGCTACCATGGCCGACTATGCGTACACGTTCGGGCCGATCGTGGCGCGGCTGCAAGACATGGGTACGCAGGTGGCGACCGCGGTGCAGCAGGGGGCGGCCAACTTCCGCTGCGTGCGGGTGACCGACGGCACGGATATGGCGGCACAGTTCCTGCTGCCAAACACCAACTTCGTGTTCACGGCGCTGTACACGGGGAGTTTGGGTAGCCAGATATCGGTGACGATGACCACGGGATCGCAGGCCGGGACGTGGCGGCTGACCGTATCGCTGCCTGGCGGGGCGATCGAGGTGTTCGACAACATTGGCAGCAGCACGATCGGTGACAGCGAAACCGCCATCTGGCAGAGTTTCTGGCAGAACCTGGCGGCGGCGGTGAACAACGGGCAGGGGCCGCAGCGCGGGCCGAGCCAGATCGTGGTGGCGAATGCCGCCGGCAGCACGGCGGTGCTGACGCAGGGATTCAGCTACACCTTCGCGACCGGCCCGGCCGGCAGCGACGGCGCCAATGTGACCGCGGGCAACCTGGTGGGCGTGGATCAGGTGCCGCGGCGCGGTATGTATGCCCTGCGCGGGCAGGGCTGCAGCATTGCCGCGCTGGCCGATGCCACCGATCCCTCGCAGTGGACCACCCAGGCGGCGTTCGGACTGTCCGAGGGGATCTACATGATCCTGGCCGGGCCGAGCGGCGATACCATCACCAACGCGATCGCGGCGAAACATGCTGCCGGGCTCGATACCTATGCCTGCAAGCTGATGTTTGGCGACTGGCTGTGGTGGAACGACCAGGTGAACGGCACGTTGCGGCTGGTTTCGCCGCAGGGTTTCGTGGCGGGGCGGCTGGCCAACCTGTCGCCCGAGCAGTCGAGCCTGAACAAGCCGCTCTACAGCGTGGTGGGCAGTCAGAAATCCGGCGCGCCGGGGTCTGGGCAGGCGAGCGCCTACAGCAGCGCCGAGTTGCAGACGCTGTTCCAGGCCGGCATCGACGTGATTTCCAACCCGCAGCCCGGCGGATACTATTGGGGCGTCCGGTGCGGCCACAACAGTGCGTCCGGCGCGGCCACCAGCGGCGACAACTACACGCGGCTGACCAACTACATCGCCGCCACGCTGGCGGCCGGGATGGGGCAGTATGTGGGGCAGGTGGTGAACGCCACGTTGTTCCAGCGCATCCGCGCGACGCAGCTGAGCTTCCTGCAGGGGATGCTGTCGCAGGGGATGCTCGGCAGCACCGACGGCAGCCTGCCGTTCAGCGTGATCTGCAATGCCAGCAACAACCCGCTGTCGCGGACCTCGCTCGGCTATGTGCAGTCCGATGCGCAGGTGCAGTACCAGGCAATCAACGAGAAGTTCATCGTCAACATCGAAGGCGGCCAGACCGTTGCGGTTACGCAGCGGACGCTGGGGAATGCGTCCGGCGCGCGCGCGGCGTAACAGGAGGACATGGTGACGAGCACGAACTTTTCGGTCGGTCGCGACTGCCAGCTGGTGGTGTTGGGGCCGTATGGTCGGATCGACCTGACCTATGTGACGGCGTTCGAGAGCCGGCAACTGACTGCGCCGGTGCGCGTTGATTGCATTGACGGCACGCAAATGGCGGCCGAGTTGCCCAAGGGGTGGGAAGGCCATTTTGAGCTGGAGCGCGGATCGCCGGCGGCGGACGATTTTATTGCCCAGACCGAGGCTGCGTTCTTTGCCGGCCGGGCGGTGCCGGCGGGCAAGCTGTACCAGTATGTGAGCGAAAGGGACGGCTCCACGAGCACCTACCAGTACACGGGGGTGGTGTTCAAACTGGCGCAGGCCGGCGCCTGGAAGGGTGATGCCAGCGTCAAGCAGCGGCTTGAGTTCTTTGCCGGGCGGCGGACGAGCGTGTGATGGAGCGGCAGGCGGCGTTCGAGACTCCGTCGGCGCGACTGGTGGCGGCGGCGCAGGCGGCGCCGACCGTGACCGATGGGCGCGGGCGCGTGCTTTCGCTGCGGCGGCTGACGGCGCTGGATAAGCTGCGGCTGTTCAAGGCGGCGGGGCCGGTGCTGGCGCAGAACCCGCCATGGCTGGGGATGGCAGTGCTGGCCTGTTCGGTGGCGGCGGTGGATGACGTGCCGGTGCCGCCGGCCGTCACCGAGGGACAGGTCGAGGCGTTGGTGGCGCGGCTGGGCGATGACGGGCTGGCGGCGGTGGCGTCCGCGCTCGATGACGGCACCGCACCGCCGAACGTTGGAGAACTGGCGGGAAACTGAGCAGGCACCCCGATCTGGTGGACTGCCTCTACCTGGTCCGGAACGGGGTGCCCTTTGACGTGGCGTTCAGTCTGCCTGCGGACGAGCGCCTGGGCTGGGTGGTGGCGCTGGGGACGCTCGACGGGGGGGAGTTCGACTTCATGTCGATGCGGTGGAAGGAACGGCCATGATGTTGCGCGAGCGGACGGGGCGCCGGCTGATGCAGCATTTTGCCAGACTGGATCTGCAACTTGCGGCCGAGGCGGCGCTGGCGGCGCAGGCCGAGGCGGTCGCCGCGGCGGCGTGCGGGGCCGGGGCGGATGGCGGTGAGGTACGGGTTGCCGGGACGGAGGCGGTGGTGGGGTGGCGCTCGGCGGCGCTGCGGCGGCGCGAGCGGGGCGATGTCGGCGCGCAGCCGCAGCCGGTGCTGGCGCCGGTGGCCGTCGCGCAGGGCGCGCGCGTCGCCGCGGCGATTGGTGCGGCGGTTGCTGATGCGATCCGGGGGGCGTGATGCAGGACGCCTACGAGATCGGCATACGGCTGGTGCTGGAGAACGGCATTTCAGCCGGCATCGCGGCGCTGCAACATGACCTGGCGACCTATGATCGGGCATTGGCAGCCACAAGCGGACGGCTGCGGACGGTGACCGAGGCCGGGCGGCGGCTGGCCGCGCCGGGGGGCGGCGGCGAGGCTGGTCCGGCTGTTCAGGCCCTTGCCAGGGGGGAGCAGGCGCCGGCCCCTGGCGCCGCGGATGGACAGCGGCGTGTGGCTCCTGCCCCGGCGCCCGCATTGCCGCCGTCCGCGGCCAGGCCGCCGCCGCCGGCTGCGGTTGCCGTCCCGGCCTTGCCCTCGCAGCCGGGTGCCGGTGCCATGCCGGCCATGGCGCGGGCGGCGGTGGCCGGGCGAACCGCTGCCGCGCCGGAGCGTGCATCGCGGCCACCCGCGATCCCCGAGTTGCCGGTCCGTGCGGCGGCGCCGCCGCCGCAGGATGCACCGCCACTGGGTGGTGGCCAGGCAACGGCAGCGGTGACGGTGATGGCCGTGCCGCCAGGCTACGCGCGTTATGCGCCGGCCTCACCTGCCGGCTCGCCAGCTGCGGTGGCGGCGCCGGATGGGCCGGACGGCAGGCAGGGATCGATGTCGGCTGCGGATCAACACGGCGGCCAGCTGGCACCTCCGGCGCTGCGCGATGTGGTTCGCCCGGTTGCCTGGGACGCGTTGCAGCCGGGGGCGGCGCCGGCGGGTCCGCAGGCGGCTCCGCGGCTGGCCAGTGGATCGGCTGCGGCCGCGCCGGTGGGCGCTGCACCGTCATCGGGGCCAGTGCAGGGCGATGTCTATCTGGACGGGGCGCGGGTCGGGCGCTGGATGTCGAATCGACTGGCGCGGGAAGTCGAGCGTCCCCAGGCGGGGGTTACGGGATTCGATCCACGGCTGGGCGCCGCCTGGCCTGGTTCCTTGCATGGCACTTGAATGCCGGGGAGCTGCGTGATGGCCGAGGGCGCATTGCTGCTGGGACCGATCCTCTTCCAGGATTTCGAACTGCCGGAGCGGGTGCGCTGGGGCGGCCGGCAGCAGCTGAGCGTGCACCGCCTTCCCGGCGGGGTGCGCGTGATCGATTCGCTGGGGCGCGACGATGCCGACATCGTGTGGTCGGGCACCTTCAGCGGCAGCGACGCGGCGGTGCGTGCGCGCACGCTGGACCTGATGCGGGCGGAGGGCGGCGCCTGCCCGCTGACCTGGGATTGGTTCTTCTTTACCGTCGTGATCGCCCGCTTCGATGCGGACTATACACGCCCCAACTGGATTCCCTATCGCATCACCTGCACCGTGTTGCGCGACGAGACGGCGGCGGCGGTGGAGGCCGTGGTATCGCTGGCCACCAGCGTGCTGGGCGATCTGACTGCCGCGCAGGGGCTTGGCTGCGGGGTGGCGCTCGGTGCTGCGATCGGTTCGTTCGGAACCTCGCAGGCGACGCAGCCAGGCAGTGGCGCCTATGTCGGCGCGCGCGCGGCGCTGGCCGCAGCATCGCAGCAGATCGACAGCGGTATTGCAGCGACCGAGGGCCAGCTTGGCGCCGTATCCGTATCGGATGCGGCTGGGCTGGACTCGACGGCCGGGCTGGCCGGGCAGCTCGCGGCAATGACGGCCGCGCGCGGCTATGTGAACCGTGCCGGGGCGAACCTGGCGAACGCGGACACGTGAGGGGCCATGCGCACGATGACGGTGACTGGCGGCAACCTGTTCCAGCTGGCCGCGCAGCAGCTTGGTGATGCCACGCAGTGGATTCGTATCGCCCAGGCGAACGGGCTGTCCGATCCGATGCTGACGGGGCTGGTGACTTTGCGCGTGCCGGCGACCGATCCTGCGGCGGGAGGCGGCATTGCTGCCCAATAGCGGGCTACCGGCGCCGACCGTGCCCGGTTCGTCCACGGCGGTGCGCTATCCGCGTTTGCGTGTGCTGGCCAATGGCGCATTCGTGCCGGGCGCCTTCGAGGCGGAGGTGCTGAACAACAGTTACTTTGCCGCGGATCGCTTCCGGTTGGGGCTGGCGCTGTCGGCCGATCCGGCGCGCGGTGCCGCATGGTGGGCAGATCAGGACAATGTGCGGGTCGATATCGAGGTGTCGCTTGGCGGCGACTATGTGAACCTTCTGCATGGCAGCGTGGACTCGGTGGCGATCGATCTGCTGGGTGATGCGGTGCGGCTGACCGGACGCGACCTGAGTGCCGGGCTGATCGAGGCGCGTGTGCAGGGGACCTTTGCCAACCAGACGTCGAGCGAAATCGCGACGACCCTGGCGGGGCGGCGGGGGCTGTCGGCCAACGTGCAGCATACGACCACGCCGGCGGGGCGTTATTGGCAGCTCGAACATGACAGCCTGGTGCTGGATGGGTTCGCGCGGGCGACCACGGAGTGGGACCTGCTGGTGACGCTGGCGCAATGCGAGGGGTTCGGCGTCTGGGTACAAGGTTCCACGCTCCACTTCCGCTCGGCGGACAGCTCGGCGCCGCCGGCAGTGCTGCAGGCGGCGGGGCTGAGTGCGCTGCACCTGGAGCGGTCGCTGACGCTGGCGCAAAGCATCGAAGTGACGGTGAAGAGTTGGCACAGCCGGGCTGCCCGGTGCACCACGCAAACGGCGGCGGCGAACCAAGTGGGGGGGGCGACGCATAAGTATGTTTACATCGCCCCCAACCTTACGCCGGACAGGGCGCTCAAGCTGGCGCAGCAGCGCCTTGCGGAGCTGGCCCGGCACGAGCGGGTGATCGTTGCTGAAATGCCGGGGGAACTGACGCTGGCGGCGGGCCAGCGGATTCTGCTGCAGGGATCCGGTACGGGGTTCGACCGCATCTACTCGGTCGATTCAATCGAGCGGCGGCTCGACATGTCGCACGGCTTCACCCAGTGGTTGCGGGCGCGCAACGCCGGCATGGCCACGTAGCTTCAGCAAGGTTGATACGCCATGGACCGGCTCCTGAATGCGCTGAAGGCGCAGGCGGCGTCGCTTGACCGTTCGCTCGGGCAACCCCGTTTCGGGGTGGTGGCGAGCGTCGATCCGGCGCGCTATGCGGCGCGCGTGTCGTTGCAGCCCGAAGGCGCGCTGACCGGGTGGCTGCCGGTGCTGTCGGCCTGGACCGGCGCGGGGTGGGGCGCGGTGTGTCTGCCGTCGCCGGGCGACCAGGTGCTGGTGGTGCCGCAGGAAGGCGATGCCGAGCACGGGGTGATTGTCGGCGCCAGCTACAGCGACGCGGCACGGGCGCCGGCGGCGCCGGCAGGCGAGCTGTGGCTTGTGCATCGCAGTGGCGCCGCACTGCATCTTTGCAACGACGGCACGGTGCGGATCGCCGGCGATCTGCATGTTGCAGGCGATGTCTATGACCAGCACGGGTCGCTGGCGCGCCTGCGAGGGCATTACGACGCGCACACGCATGGCAGCCTTGGCGCGTCTCCCAATCCGCAGGACTGATCGCGGTCCACCACAACGGAGCGATGCGATGTCCGATCTGGAGCACCAGTTCGGGTCCGACCTCTCGGTCGGCCCGACCGGTGATGTGGCAAGCGTGAGCGGTTCGGCGCTGGGCCAGCAGCGGGTGCTGCGGCGGCTGCTGACCAATGCCGGCGACTACATCTGGCAACTCGGCTACGGCGCGGGGCTGGCGCAGTTCGTCGGACAGCCGGCGGACGCGATGCGCATCCGCGCGGTGATCCGCAGCCAGATATTCAAGGAGACAGCGGTGGCACGCATGCCGGAACCGACAATCGACGTGGTCTCGGACGGTGGCGGCACGGTCGTGGTGCAGGTGAGTTACGCCGATGCCGGGACCAACCAGACCCAACTGCTTGGCTTCACCCTCGGCAACGGAGCCTGATCCATGCAGTTGCAGTTGCGGACGTTCACCGGCCTGGTCTCGGCTGCGGCGGCGGCGGTCCAGGGCTCGGCGAAACAGCTTATCGATCTGACGGTCGGCTCGACGCTGCGCGCGCTGCTGGAAGCGAGTGCTTCGGTCGGGTTATGGATGCAGTGGCTGATCCTGCAGGTGTTGCAGATGGCCCGCGCCGCCACCAGTGCAGGCGCCGATCTCGACAGCTGGATGGCGGATTTCGGGCTGGCGCGGTTGCCCGGGGTGGCGGCGACCGGCGCGGTAACGTTCTCGCGCTTCACCCCGACCAACGCGGCATTGCTGCCGCTGGGGACACCGGTCAAGACCGCCGATGCCTTGTTGGCCTTCGATGTTGCGCAGGACGCCACCAACGCGACCTGGAATGCCGCGTTGAACGGCTACCTGATACCGGCCGGCCAGGTTAGCGTGACGGTGCCGGTGGTGGCCGGGTTGGCGGGCAGTTCCGGCAATGTGCAGGCGAACACAGTCACGCTGATTTCGGCGGCGATCGCCGGGGTTGATACCGTGACGAACGCGCTGGCGTTCACGAACGGGATCGATGCGGAAACCGATGCGGCGCTGCGGGCGCGGTTTCAGAACTACATCAACACCCGCGCCGAGGCGACGCCGGCCGCGGTCGGGTATGCGGTGCAATCGGTGCAGCAAGGCTTGACCTGGACGGTCCAGGAGAATGTCACCAGTGGCGGCATCTATTGCCCGGGCAACTTCGTCGTGACGGTCGACGACGGCACCGGCTCGCCGGGCACGACGGTGCTGGCGAACGTGCAGGCGGCAGTGAATGCGGTTCGGCCGGTCGGGTCAATTTTCCAGGTGCAGGGACCTTCGGTGGTGCGTGCCAACATCGCCCTGACTGTCGTGGAAGCGCACGGCACCACGCATGCGCAGGCCGCGGCGGCGGCGGGGACCGCGCTTACGGCGGCGGCGGATGCGGGCGGAATGGGCGTTCCATTCTATTACGCACAAATCTTTCAGGTCTGCCTGAACCTGCCGGGCATCGCCACGGTCGAGAGTGTGACGCTCAACGGCGGCACGGCCGATCTGACCGTGACCGCCGCGCAGACCGTTGCCGCCGGCACGATCACGGTGAGCTGAGATGGCAACGGGAGATCAGTACGATTTCGCTGCGCGACTCCGCGCCGTGCTGCCGGCGCGATGGTTCCCCGACACGACGCCGGGGGCCGCGAGCAACACCCCCATCCTGGATGCCGTGCTGGCCGGCATCGCTGCCGTCTGGGCGCAAATCTATGCGCTGCTGGCCTATGTGAGGTTGCAAACGCGCATCGCGACCGCAACCGATGTGTTTCTTGACATGATCGCGCGCGACTTCTTCGGTGCACGATTGCAGCGCCGGCCGACCGAGGCGGATGGGAAGTATCGGGCGCGTATCCTGGCTTCGCTGCTGCCTCCTGGTGGCACCAGGGCCGCGCTGATAGGCGCACTGGTGCGGTTGACCGGACGCGTGCCGGTGGTTTTTGAGCCGCGGAACACGATGGACAGCGGTGGCTACGGCACGCGCGGATCGAGCGCATGGAGCGGCCTGGCCTATGGCGCGGCCGGCGGATACGGCTGCCTCGCCGAGCCTTTCCAGTGTTTCGTGACAGCCTATCGGCCGCACAGCGGCGGGGTGGCCGGCGTCGCGGGCTGGGGGGCCGGTGCAGGTGGCTATGGCGTCGGGGCAATCGAATATTTCGGAACCGACATGCTCGCCGGCCAGGTGACGGACCCGGACATCTATTCGGCCATCGCTGCCACCATGCCGGCCGGCACGATCGCCTGGACAGCAATCAGCTCGTAGGAGCATTCAGCATGACTGACCGCCAGATCGTCTATCCGGGCGCGCTCCCGGCGGACACGGATATTCTTGGCTTGCAGCGCGACATGATGGTCGCGATCGGCTATCTTGCGCAGGCCGCGCTCGGCACCGGGACTGTCGTGTGGGGCCTGGCCGGCACGCAAACCACTGTGCCGGGTATGACGATCAACCTGGGACCGGGGGCGATCGCCGGCCTTTCCACGGTCGACGCAACGGCGTTCGGGTCGCTGGCCAGCGACGCCAACCCGCTGGTGAAGATCGGCATCAACGAGGCGACGACGCAGTTCACCCTCACGGCGCCGACAACCTCCGGGCAGTCGATCAACTATCTCATCGAGGCGACGCTGGCGGAAACGGACGCCACGCCTGTCGTGCTGCCCTACTACAACGCCAGCAATCCGTCGTCGCCCTATCTCGGGCCGTCAAACAGCGGTGTGGCGCAGAACACCCAGCGGCTTCAGCGGTGTTCGTTGCAGCTCAAGGCAGGCGTGGCGGCGACCACGGGGACGCAGGCGATGCCGGCCGTGGATAGCGGCTGGGTGGGCCTTTACGGCATTACGGTCAACTACGGGCAGACGGCTGTAACGACTTCGCAGATCACGGCGTATTCGCCTGCGTCGGTCCTGCCGTCATCCCTGGGGAAGGTGCTGCTGGCAACGAGTAGTCTGTCGGATGCGTCGGCGGCCCTGACCACCGCGGGGTGGGTGCAGGCGCTGTTTGCGACCGCAAGCGCGACAAGCGGCTTCACCAAAGGTGGCGCGGGCTCGGTCACGTTGCCGTCTGCCTCGGCCGCGGCGGGGACTGTCGGATCGAGCGGGTGGACCAAGGATCCCAGCGGGAAAATCTCGCAATGGGCTTACGTCCAGGTTTCCGACCCCGGGGGCAGCTCGAGCAGCGGCACGACGTGGACATTCCCCATCGCGTTTTCCGCGCCTCCTCTGAAAGTCCGCGGGAGCAATTGCAGCATCGCCGCGGGACAGGGGGTTCCGGCGGTCAACGGTCTGGCAGTCCTGACCGCCATTCCAACCGCGTCGTCGGCTGTGGTCGCGTGCCACAACACAGGCACGACCGGAACGCTTGTCGTGTTCCTGCTTGAAGCCGAGGGGTACTGAGCCATGCCGAAATAGCGGCGCCAGCTACGATCGGGTTGCCCGCGGAACCCATCACTCTGAGGGGGCGGTCGGGCAACCGCAAATCTGCTGAGCGCGCCTCGGTATCTGCCGTTCGCCACCGTGGCCGTCGGCCGCGGTCATCAGGAATTGCCGCCGCAGCAAGCTCGCGGATGGCTGACTGGCGCCGGCCATGGCGGAGCATCGCTGTGGCCGGTTCCATGTTCTGGGGAGCAACCCGATGCCTACCGTCGCCCCTCAAGTGGTCCGTCCGAGCAGCGCGCGGCGCGCGGTGCTCGACGGCTTTGTTCCAATCCCCCTTGGCAGCCTGGCGTCGGCGCCGGCGGCTTTGTCCTGGCCGGCGAAAGATCCGGGAGACGTGTTGGATTATGAACTTGACATCTGGCCAGCCCTGGCCGGCAACGACAAGGACTGCATCGCCACGATCGATGTGACGATCCAGCCATCCGCGACCGGGGACCTGACACTGACCTCCTCGGCGGCGGATGGCACCGTGGCGGTGCTGTGGCTCGCCGGCGGGCAGGCCGGGACCGTGTACTCGGTGCAGGTGACCATCAGCACCCTGGCAGGCCGGACGATTGGCCGGGCCATCTTCTTGCCCGTGTTGGCGCTGGTGTCGAGTGCGCCGCCGGCCGGCGCATTGGCCACGACTGACGGCATTGCCGTCTCGGACCAGTTTGGCAATGCGATCACGGCCGGAGGCTGAACCAATGCCCACCGTCCACCAATTGCCTGCGGCGACCGCCATAGCCGGTACCGACGAGTTTCCGGTCAGCCAGAACGGTGTGCTCCGCAAGACGACACAAGCGCTGATCGTAGCCGGCCTGCAACCAACGCTGGCACTGCCGCAGGCGAACCTGCTGGGGCGGAGCAGCGCGGGCACCGGCGCGGTGGAGACGGTGACGCTCGGGTCGGGACTGTCGCTGGCCGGAGGGGTGCTGTCGGTGCTGCCGTCGGCGCAGACCTTTTCTGCGTTGCCGTTGGCCGGACTGCCGGGCGGCGGCGACCTGGTGCCACTCGGCCAGAACGGCCACGCCATGGCGCTGCCGTATGCACAATTCATGGCAGGGTTGTCCGGGCTGGCCGGCGTTGACGGCTCGGGTCTGGTTGCGCGGCCGAGCGGTGTCTCGGCGCTGCGGCGGCTGGCCGACCTGTTCGCCGATTCGGTCGCGGTCGAATCGTTCGGCGCGCACGGCGACGGCGTGACCGACGATACCGCCGCGTTCGTCGCGGCGGCGGCGTCCGGAAGGCCGGTGCGACTCGGTCATGCGACCTACGTGGTCAATGGCCAGTGGACGATAACCCAGCCCGGCACCGTGTTGCTGGGCACGCCCGGGCTGAGCGTGTTGCGGCGGGCGACCCAGAGCGGCGGTGCATGGATTGCCATCCAGGCCAACGGATTCCGCGCCGATGGTGTGGTGTTCGATGCCAATCGTGCGGCGGTGACGCAAGAAAGCTGGGGGGTGCAGGTCGGGACGCAATGCCTGACGAGCGACTTCCACCGGTGCGCCTTCCTCAACGCGAGCGGGCCCATGCTGGGCTGCGGCCTGGTGTTCCTGCCGACCGATCCGGCGATCTGCCAGCATGTGGTGCGCAACTGCGAGTTTTCCGGCAATGCCGCGCACGGCGTGTGGGTGCAGGCTTGCGATGGTGTGCTGGTGGCAGAGTGCCGCGCCCATAACAACGCGGCCTATGGCATCTGCGTCGATTTCAACGACTCCGCTTTCCGCCAGCAGGCGCGGCTGCTCCAGGTGGTTGGCAACCGTTGCTGGGCGAACGACCGTGGCATCGCGGTGGGGAATTTCAACGCGACCAATACCACCCCCCCGGTGTGGGCGCATGCCAACCCGGATGTGCTGATGGCGCTGGTTTCCGGCAATCTCTGCCACGACAATGCCAGCTACGGCATTGCGGTGTCGGGCTGGGGGCTGGTGGTGCAGGACAACCTGCTGAGTAACAACGCTCTGGGCTCGCTGTCGGGTGCGGGGGTGCTGGCCAATGCGGATCATTCCCGGATCAGCGGCAATATGGTGACCGGCGCGTCCGCCTTCGGTATCGATGTGGGCGGATCGGTGACGTGCGACATCTCGGGAAACACGGTGACCCAGGCTGGGATCGGCGTGAACTGCGGCGGCGGCATGAACCTGCGGGTGGACGGCAACGTGATCCAGGACTGCACGTCCTGGGCCGTGGCGGTGAACAACGTGGAAGCCGATGGCAATGGCCAGACCTTTGGAATCGCCTGCCAGGGGCTGGCACTGACCGGCAACTGGATCGGTATGCCGAGCGGCTCGGCGGGCGGCATCATGCTGCGCGATGGACCGCAGGGGGTGCACGTTGCGCGCAACTGCTTTGTCGGTGGCGATGTGAACAACTGCCTGTCGGCGCGAACCGATTCGGTGAGTGTCGAAGGCAACCGGTGGAACTTCGTGCCGCGGTTTGTTGCCAACCCGGGCAACAACGGCGGCGTGCAGCAACTGGTGGTGCCCGATATCGCCGACAGCGTGATGGTGACCGCAGCACCGGGCGGGGTGCAATCGATGCTGACCCATAGCCAGGCGAGTGTGGCGGGTACGATCGGATTCATCCGGGTGACGGCGGGCGGGCATGGCTATTCCACGGCCTCCGTCGCAGTGGGCGGCAGCGGCACGGGGGCGGCGGCGCAGGCCGTGGTGAACAATGGCGCGGTGATCGGCATCGTGCTGACCAGTGGCGGCAGTGGCTATGGCGCGATGGGCACGCAGGTGCCGGTGACGATCACCGGCAACGGGTCGGGGGCCGCGGCGGTCGGCTATGCGGGGCTGCCGGTGCCGGAGGAGCGGCAACTGCGGATTCGCTGCAACTGCAGCGTTCTGTTCACCCGTTCCGGCGCGTGGCCGGTGCAGGAGAATGCCTCGGGGGCCGACCTGACGGTGCCGGCCAATGCAAGCGTCATCTGGACCGGGACCTGGAATACCTGGCGCGCCGATCATTAAGTCGCACTCTTTGCTTCCTTGCAGCTTTCGTGACCATGCCCTGGGCATGGGGAGGACTTTGCATGCCGACACTGGAGCAACTGCCGCAGGTTGTCGCTGCCAACGCCCCAGACCTCGTTCTGCTGGAGCAGAAAGGGGAGACGTGTGTGGTCAGCGTGGCGACGCTGCTCGCGCCGGCGCAGCCGCGGCTGACACTGGCGAGTGGTGTTCTGCTGGGACGCGTGAGCACCGGGCCGGGAGGGGTGGAGCCGATCGGCGTTGGGAGCGGGTTGGCCATCCGGGATGGTCAACTGGTGCTGCAGGCCAATGCCTCGGTGGCACCGACCGTGACCGGCGCGCGCGCCGGCAACGTCGCGCTCACATCGCTGCTCTCGGCGCTGGCCAGGCTGGGACTAATCGTCGACGGCAGCACGACATAGGGCGCCTGGGCATGGAGCACATCGCCGACTGGCTGCTGGCGGCCCTGGTGGCCGTGGTCAGTGCCATCCTGTCGCATGCATTCTCTACCATCCGGGCGCGGGCCGACTGGCGGCGCGAGGCGGATCTGATCCGCCAGGCGCTGAGCGAGCACGAGGCCGATAACGCGACCGCGATGGGCGAAGTGGTGGCGCTGAAGCGCGAACATGAGCTGCGCTCCATCGGCATGGAAAAGGACCTTTGCATTCTCGATGGAAAATTGAAGATGATTGTCAGCAGCTATGAACTTGAGCAGCGCTTGCAGCCGTTGGAGATCCGTACCGACGAGCTGCGGCGGCGCATCGTCGCCATGGAGGATCAGGTTCTTGGCTATAACCTCGATGGCGCATTCATGACGTCGCACCTGGTGGTTCGGCGGGAGGGATGAGCGCCTGTTCGTCGGTCGGTTTGCGCCCGGAACCACCTTGCTCCGGCGCACCGTGCACGCCTGATTGCTTTCGCTACACAAACGGCGTTCACCGCCGCCAGGTGCGGCATGCCGGCGCGTTCATCTGCGCAGACCCGCCCCTGCGCGCCGCCCTGGCGGCGGAACCGCACATCGGCACGTCAACGACCTGACGCCCCTGCCGCCGGGGAGGCGGCATTCCGCTATCGGAGTAAACCATGAACCCCACAGACCTTGGCGCGGCGCTCACCGCGCTCGGCTATGGCGCCTATGTGCCTGTGCTGCTGGTCGTCTCCGGCCTGGCCGCGAAGATCACCGCCGTTGCGCCCCAGGCCACCAGCGCCTCGCCGCTGTGGTGGCGCATCCTGCGCCCAACGTTGGACATCCTTGGCGGCAACTGGGGCAACGCACGCAATGCCCAGGCCGCCGCAACCCCGACCAGCTGAGGACATGATCATGCCCATCGATCGTCGCCTTCTTCTGTCTGGCGCCGGGCTTGCCGGGGTCGGCGTCATTACCGGCTGCGGCACGTTCAGCCAACAGCAGGCCGCGCAGTTGCAAAGCCTGATCACTGGCGTTCAGAGCATCGAGATGAGCCTGGCTACCAATGTGCCGCTGTTGTTGGGCGTGGTGCACCTGTCGACGGGCGATGCAGCGAATGCGCGTACTGCTTTGGCCGCGCTGGTGCAGGCCACGAACGCGCTGGCCGAGGTGCCGACGCTCGCAGCCGGCGTGCCTTATGTGCAGGCGATCGAGACGGCGCTCAACACGATCGTCGGCGTTGCGGCCGGTATCCCGGTGGTTCCGGAACCGTATCACACCGCGCTGGTGGTGGCCGCACTCGCGTTGCCGCCGCTGGAGGTGCTGGTGGGGATGGCGGTGCAGCAGGGCACTGCCCTGTATGCCACGATCCAGGCCAGGATGATCACGAAAAGGCCCGCTGTGTCCTCTGGAGCAGGTCCGGCGGCAGGTTCTGCGGCGTGAGGAACTGGTGGTCCCGTCTCCGGGGGGCGCTTGCCTGTGGCGAAACCGGTCCTGGCTTTCGAGGTGATCCGCCTGAGTGGTTGCGCGCAGGGCGGTTCTGAGGCGCCGGTGAACGCATGCACGTTGTTGCCGCTGCGATCATACCGGTGGCGGAACAGGGGCGTGTGGCAGATGAAACCGGTGCCGCGCCGGCCTCGGCGGCGTGGCCCCGGTTGCTCAAGAGTCATGGCACGTTGCGGGCGGAGGTGCGGGCATGCGCTGGTATCCGTTAGTATTGGTTGCGCTGCTGGTGGGATGCGCCAGCCATGAGGCACAGGAAGTCCGCATCTGGGCGGCCGGCCGCAGCATTGCCGAGTTGGAGCAGTGCGCCGGCAAGCCGAGTGCTACCGACACCCTGCCGGATGGTTCGGCCATCGCGCAATGGGACTATACTGAGCCCTCGACCAACACCTCGCTGCCGGTGCCAGTCACCTTTCTGGCTGATCTGACCGCGTTCATTTATGCGCCGGTCCTGGCGCCGTTCGCGGGCATCGGGACGATTTCAACGCAGTGGACCAGCAGCGGGTCGTGCCGCGCCATCGCAACGGTACGCGACGGGCGGGTGCTGCAATTGCGCTACTCTGGCCCGAACGGCGGCTTCAGTGGGCCGGATGCGGTATGCGCGCCGATCATGCGGGAGTGCCTGCGGACGTAATGTGCTGGCCGAGCGGTCGCGGCTCGTGCACCGCATCCGGCGGCAGGCCGAGTTCCTCGCGCCGTTCGGCGAACACGGCTGCCAGCAGGTCACCGGCCAGCCCGGCGGCACTGCCGGGTGTCGCCCGATCGCCACGCTGGCGCTCAGAGCTTGTAAAGCAATCGAACTTGCGCATGAAAGCCCGCTGATATCTTTGAGCGTTTCAGGCAAGAACCGGGCGCTGCGGGCATTCATTCACAGACGCTCAGCCCAGCGCCGGCTCCAGCCAGCGGGCCCAGGCGTTGTTGTTGTTGGCGGCGCCGGGGGCCATCGCGGTTTGCAGCACAAGGTTGTGCGGGCCCGTGAGGGCGGGCAGTGGCACCGACCATGCCACATGCTCGCGCGCGGCGACCACACGCCCGGCGTGTGTCACTTCAGTGCCATCCGGTCGCGCCAGCACGACCGTGAACACCACCGGCGCTGCGGGCGCGCCGGCATGGTGCAGCGTGGCCGAGAAACGTGTCTGGCCGGTCAGTGTGAGAGGAAAGATGGCGCGCGCCGGCGGTTGGCCCGGCATGTTCGGGTGCAGTTGGCAGGATCGTCCGTCGAAGATGAAGAACGCCCAGGGCACCGGCTCCAGATCCTGCAGCCGCAGCGGTGCGAGCCCGGGCTCATCGGGGATCAACTTCAGCCGCGGCGGCGCCGGCGGATGGGCGCGCAGCGGCACATGGCGCTGGAACAGGTCGTACTCGCCATGCCGGCGGTGGTCGCAGAAGGCCGGCGGGAAGCAGGCGGCCACCGCCTGATCGACTCCTGGCACCAGGTTCGGGTGGGTGTGCACCAGTGCCAGGTCCAGCTGGCGCAGCCAGGGCGCCTGCGGGTCGGCGAATACCGCGGCCTCGGCGCCAATGGTGTCGCACAGCACGAAATCCACCTGTGACCAGCCCAGGGCACCGAGCAGTTCTGCCACCGGCCGGGCCGGAACCAGCCGCTCCTCATCTTCCCCGGTGCGTTCATGCAGCGATGGTGCCCAGTCCCCAGCCATCCGCAGGCGCACGGCCAGTCGGGTGGTGCTGTGCCAAACGGCCGCGTTGAGAGCGCGGATGCGCGGCCACGGCCCGGTGTTCAGCGCCAGCAGACGCAGATTGGCCGGCATCGGTTCGACGCAGGCGATCTCAGCCAGCGGATGCCGGCGCGCGAGCCACACGGCGGCGTAGCCGGCATAGGCGCCCAGCACCAGAATGCGTCGCGGGGTGGCTGCCATCGGCACTTCCAGTGCCTGGTCGCGAAACACCTGCGCCATGTTGGCCACGTCCGGCGTGGCGCCACGGAAATACAGGGGATGGCCCAGTTCCGGCAGCATGGCATGGCCAAGCCCGGCATGTCCGGCCCCCAGTTTTAGCAGGTGCTCGAAATAGGTGGCGCGCAGCTTGGCTTCCGCCGGTGCCTTCTGCAGGGCGAATTCAAGCTCCGCCTTGCGGCGCAGCGATTCGGACGTTGCCTGGCTGGGGTGCATGGTCGGCGGTCCATCGTCCTGCATCGCGCGAATCCCATTTCTGGCCGCAGTTTTGACAATCATATGGCAAAAGAACGAGGCGGCGGGGTTGCGCAAGTGCCAGGCGGCTGATTTCATCTCCAATAAGTAATTTTTCGGGTGACGCGGCGCGGGAAAAGTTGCACAATGAAACTGTTGCGATCAGTGTTCGGAAGGGTGCGTCAATGCCCAATCCATCGGTTTCAGCCGAGCGTTTGCCAGAGGCGCTCCGCCACACCATTGTCGGCCTGGTGCGCCGCGATGGTCCTGACCTGTCGGCCCGCCAACTCGCCGTGTTCCTGATCTGTTACCTTGAGGAAGGGCCGCACACGGTGCGCGGCCTTGCCGCCCAGCTAAACGTGTCCAAGCCCGCCATCACCCGCTCGCTCGACCGGCTTGGCGCGCTCGGCTTGGCGCGGCGGGCGCAGGACCCGCGCGACCGTCGCAGCGTGGTGGTGCAGCGCACGCGCATTGGCCTGGAACTGCTGGCCGACCTGCGCGGTCTGTTGACCGCCGCGGCGCAGGCGGTCGGCACGCCGCCGCAGCCCGTTGATGCCCGGCCGGCCGGCCGGACCGCGATGGTTTTCGCCTGAGGACGGCGCCGGGCTCGTCCAGCGACCCGGCCCAACGTCTTCAACCGGCAGCGGCGTTCATCCGGCCGGCGGATGCCGGCTATCATGCAGCCACCGTCGGGTGGGCCTGCAGCCGTTAGCTGAGTACCTCAATTTTCCGCCGATCGGGGTGAAGCAACAACGGCATGTCGCGACCCCGGTTACTGGCTCGCCCATACGATCCGGTGCACCCAGGACACCTCGCCCAACTCGAAGCTGCGGTCGGGATGCGCGGGGTTGAAGCTGCGCAATTCGACCCGCCGGGCCGAGCGGCGCGCCAACTGCTTGGCCATGACTTCGCCGTTCGCAGTGCGCACCACCACCCGGTCGCCACGGCGGATCGGTGCTGCCGGTGAGACAATCACCAGGTCGCCGTCGCGAAACACCGGTTCCATTGATTCGCCGCTGATTTCCAGCGCGTAGGCGTTCGGGTCGGCGATCTCGGGCAGTGTCACCTCGTCCCAGCCGCCGCCTACCGGATAGCCGCCATCGTCGAAAAACCCCTCGGCGCCGGCCTGGGCAAAGCCGATCAGCGGCACCCGCCGCGCCGCGGCCGGGGTGGCGCGACCGCCGGCGGGCAGGGCGCGGGCGCCGGTCACCAGCGCGGTGAAAGCATCCAGCGTGGCGCCGGTGGCGTCCAGCACCTTTGCCAGGCTTTCGGTGCTCGGCCAGCGTGCCCGCCCGTCCGGCATGCGCCGCTTCGACGGATTGAACGTGGTCGGGTCCAGACCGGCCCGCTTGGCCAGGCCCGATGGCGACAGCCCGTATTCGGCAGCGAGCGTGTCGAGCGCCCGCCAGATGTCATCGTGCTTCATGTCAGGCCCCCCTTATTCAGGCCCCGTTGTCCCAGGCATCGGCGGGCTGCTCCAACAGCGGCTCGCAAGTCGATCGTGACGGAGAGCGTCAATGCAGTGTGATAGGACTTCCGGCCAAAAGGAAGTAGGAAAATGTGCACATTCTGCTTGCGAACGCAGCCCGTGCATGGGTAAATGTTCCTGTTCTGTTCCGGATGGCGCACCCGCCCACGACCAAGGAGACTCCCCGATGCACGCCGTTGCCCGTGCCCTGCCGACCGAAGCCACCGTCATCGCCAGCGCGCGCGGCGCCCGCGTCGAGGCGTTTCGCAGCGCCGAGCAAGCCTGGTTCTGGACCATGGCCGCGTTGATCGCGCGCCGCGAGGGGAGCCACGGCAGCGGTGCACGTACCGAGCGGCCGTGCGATCCCGACGACGTCGTGAAGTGCCTCGACCAGCTCTATCGCCGCCGCCGCATCGACCTGGTGCATGCGCGCATCCTGCGCATATGGGGGGAACGCGGCACTGCCCCGAACCCGCTCTACCCGGCGGAGCGCAGCGACTGGCGGCTGTGGCGGGAGGCGCTGGACCGGCTGGAATGGCCGCTGCGGGTGAAGGGCATTGTGGCCTGACGAGGCAAGGCCGGGGCTTTCCCTGCCCCGTCGCGCGCTTCCGGCACGACGGGCAGTGGCCCCCTGGCCCCCATTCGTTTAGATGCTTTGGAATCTTGCCGGCTCGCCGGCGCCAAGGAGATCGATCACGATGTTGTCTCGCGTGACTGCTGCCATGCCGCTGCGTACGGCCCTGCTGGCCGCCGCTGCCTGCCTCGCCTTCACCCTCGGGGCGACTGCCGCCGAGCCGCCGTCCGAGGCCACGGCGGACAAGCCCGCGAAGTCCAAATCGCACCCGGTCACAGTAACCCAGGAGATGATCGGCGCCGGCATCGTCTCCAGCGGCGTGACCCTGCCGCCACCGCCGCCGGCCACCGGCACGCGCGCCAATCCGGTGCCATCCTGGGGCAAGCCGCTGCCCTGGCCGATCGTGATTGCCGACCGCCGCAACAACCGCCTGCTGGAAGTCACCCCCGACAAGCGGATCGTCTGGGAATTTCCGTCGCCGCTGCTGAAAATCTACCGCGGTAACGACGACGTGAACTTCGCGCCGGACGGCAAGACCATGGTGATCAATGAGGAGGACAATTTCGACCTCCACATCATCGAATACGAGACGCGCCGCCTGGCGTGGAGCTATGGCATCCCGGACGTGCGGGGGAGTGGCCCCGGGTTGCTGAACTACCCCGACGATGCCCGGTTGCTGCCCGACGGGCGGCTGGTGGTTGCCGACATCCGCAACTGCCGCATCCTGTTCATCGACCCGAAAACCTCGAAGGTGCTGAACCAGTGGGGCAAGCCCGGCGTTTGCCAGCACGCGCCACCGGCCACCTTCGGCTTTCCCAACGACATCAACTATTACGACAACGGCGACTTCCTCGTCACCGAAATCCCCGACGCCTGGATCAGCCGCCTGGATAAGGATGGCCGGGTGGTCTGGAGCATCAAGGGGCCGCATCTGCACTATCCGTCCGACGCCCGGGCGGCCAGGGACGGCAACATCATCGTGGCCGATTTCGTCAAGCCGGGCGGCGTGGTGATCTTCAATCCCACCACCGGCAAGATCGTCTGGGAATACCGCGTGGCCGAGGGCGAGAAGGCGCTGGACCATCCCTCGCTGGCGGTCGAGTTGCCCACCGGCGATATCCTGCTGAATGACGACCACCGCGAACGCGTGCTGGTGATCGACCGCCAGACCAAGGAAATCATCTGGCAATACGGCACCACCGACCAGCGCGGGCATGCGCCCGGGTTTCTCTGGTACCCTGACAGCGTGGACATGGACTATTACCACGACTGGAAGGGCGCCCTCGCCGGGAAGTGACGGGCGGAGCGCCGCCGCGTACTGACCGCGCGGCGGCGCCCGCATGATGGAAAAGGCCGATGTCGATCAAGAGCACGGCCAAACACCAGCGCCGGGGACGCCAGTTTGCCGCCCTGCCCTTCGCCGACAGGGAGGGCGAGAAGATGGTCATGCTGGTGACCAGCCGGGAGACCGGGCGCTGGGTTCTGCCGAAGGGATGGGCCGAGAAGGGCCTCACCGGGCCCCAACTTGCCGCCAAGGAAGCGTTCGAGGAAGCCGGACTTATCGGCACGATGGGGGCAACGCGGATCGGTTCATACCGCTACCTCAAGCAAATGCCGAAGAGGCGGGTGGTGAAATGCGCAGTGGATGTGTTCGCGATGCGGGTGGACCAACTGTTGGATGACTGGCCGGAGCGTGGACAACGCAAACGCGAATGGTTCACGCTGGGGCAGGCGGCCATGGTGGTTGACGAGGGCGATCTGGTGATCCTGCTGCTGCAACTGGGCGCCGCCGAAGCATGAACGTCCATCGGGCGGCAAGACGATCATGAGGCGGTCCGGAAGCTGGCGTAGGGACAACCGCGCGGTGCCGCTCGCATGAGTCGGTTTTTCCACGACGCGGGCGGCGCAGCGAGCCAGGCGGCGTGTTGGCGGGACCCTGAGGTGCCCCCTGGCTGGAGTTCGGCAGTTACCGCCGAAATAGCGATCTTGGAGGGGCCGTGCCGGAATTCCGGTGCGGAGACAGTATGTTGATGCGCGTGTTCCGATCCCTGATGCCGCATGACGGCCGCTTCATCGAGCGGTTCTGCGAGCACTCGCGCAACGTCGTGGGCGGCGCGGAAGCATTCCGCTGCATGCTGGCCGGCAACGGCGACCTGGATGCACACTACGCCGAACTCTGCCGCTTCGAGGACGCAGCCGATGAGGTCACGCGGGAGACGGTGATGGCGATCCACCGCAGCTTCATCACCCCGTTCGACCGCTCGCAGATCCTCGACCTGACCACCTCGCTCGATGACACGATCGACCTGATGAAGGAGGCGGGGCGGCGCATCCGTCGCTACGACATCACGTTCACGCCGCAGATGCTGGGCATGGCCGAGTGCGCGCTGCGCGCCACCGTCGAAATCCGCGACGCCATGCCGTTGCTCGGGAAGTTGTCGTCCAGCGTGCCACGGCTGACGCAGATGCAACAGAAGGTGCGGGCCGCCGAGAACGAGGCCGATACCCTGCTGGATTCCGGGCTGCGCGCGCTGTTCGAGGGCAGCGGCACGGCGGGCCAGAAGCTGACGGTGGAGAAGGTCTATGACCTGATCGAGGCCGTCGTGGACCGCTGCGAGGACGTCGCCGACGTCATCGAGGGCATCGTGATCGAACACGTCTAGGCGGCCTGGCAATGACCTCGATTCCGCTTGCGACGGCCGCGCTGATCGGCCTCGCGCTGGCGTTCGATTTCCTCAACGGGCTGCACGATTCGTCCAACTCGATCGCGACCATCGTCTCGACGCGGGTGTTGCGGCCGTCCGTCGCGGTGGCCTGGGCGGCGTTCTTCAACTTCATCGCCTTCCTGTTCTTCGGCCTGCACGTCGCCGACACCGTCGGGCGCGGCCTGGTGGGCGCCGGCGTGGTTGATCAGCTGGTGATCTTCGGCGCGCTTACCGGCGCCATCCTGTGGAACGTTCTGACCTGGCTGCTGGGCATCCCCTCGAGCAGCAGCCACGCGCTGATCGGCGGTCTGGTGGGTGCCGGCATGGCCAAGGCGGGCACCGCCGCGGTGCTGTGGGGCGGGCTGACCACCGTCGCCGCGGCGATCGTGCTGTCACCGGCGACCGGCTTCTTCCTGGCGCTGCTGCTGGTGCTGGCGGCGAGCTGGAGTTCGGTGCGTTCCACGCCGTATGCGATGGACCGGCGCTTCCGGGCGCTGCAGTTCGTCTCGTCCTCGCTGATCAGCCTGGGGCATGGCGGCAACGACGCGCAGAAGACCATGGGCATCATCACGGTGCTGCTGTTTTCCCAGGGCCTGCTGCAGGGCGATTTCCACGTGCCGCTCTGGGTGATCCTGCTCTGCCAGGCGGCGATGGCGCTGGGCACGCTGAGCGGCGGCTGGCGGATCGTGCGGACCATGGGCACGCGGATCACGCATCTCAAGCCGATGCAGGCCTGCTGTGCCGACACCGGCGGCGCGATCGCGCTGTTCGGGGCGACCTGGCTGGGCGTGCCGGTTTCAACCACGCACACGATGACCGGCTCGATCATCGGCGTGGGGGCGGCCCGGCGCACCTCGGCGGTGCGCTGGGGGGTGGCGCGCGGCATCGTGGTGGCGTGGGTGCTGACGCTGCCCGCCTCGGCGGCGGTGGGGGCCGTGTGCTACTGGGCCGCGGCTGCACTGAGCAGGTGACGGACAAGCCATAACGCGCCCGGCAACTTGCCGGGCGCGTCGTCCTGCGAGAAGCGTGTCCTGGCGGACCGAACGGCGCGGGATGCGCGCCGTAAGCTAGATCGCCTCCTTCAGCTCCTTCGCCGGCCGGAACGCGATTTTCTTGCTGGCCTTGATGGTGATGGCTTCGCCGGTTGCCGGATTGCGGCCCGCCCGCTCGGGCCTGTCCTTCACTTCAAGAATGCCAAGGCCGCCGATGCGCAGGCGATCGCCGTTCTTGAGGTGCTGGACGAGGATGCCGACGAAGCCGGTCAGCAGTTCGTCGGCTGCCTTCTTTTCGATCTGCTGGTGCGCGGCGATCTCGGCCGCGAGGTGTTTCAGCGTGACCGTGACGACCGGGGCAGCCTTCGCTGGTGCCGCGGCCGGCCCTTTCGATGCTGACGGCTTTGCGGGTGCCGCTTTCGAACTGGGCAAGGGTTGCTTGGCTGCCGGCGCCTTGGCCCCCTTCACGGGGGCCGCTTTCGCCGTGGGCTTCTTTGTTGGCATGGCTTGATTGGTCTCCCGAGAGCCCGTGATCCACTGTTACGCCTGCATCCGCTGCGTCCGCCGACACGGTTGTCGATTCGGCACCGTCAGGCAGCGAGGCGCCGATCAAGCCGGGCGCGGATATTGATGAGCCCCCACGGCAACAGATCGGCGACGCGGTCCACCGGATGCTTTGGCGATTCGCTCGATGACGCTTCGCAGATACGCCTCGGAATCGAGTCCGTCCAGCGTCGCAGTCGCGATTTGGCGGTTGAGTTCTGTTGTTGGATGCCGGTCGACCTGCGAGGACGCTCTGTCCTGCCTGGGGGAGGGGCATCCGGGTCCGATCAGGACCGTCGCCGGCGCCGCCTGCACCAGCCAGGCACCCGGGCAAACCGCGACCGAAGCCGCGCCGTTTGGCGACTCTGCGCGTCGTTGTGACCGGCCAGCCACAACGACGCGCAGGTGGTCAGGGCAGTGCTGCGCTGCACAAAACGGGGTTTGCAGGCGAGATTGCATGTTCCATATTGGCACTTGCAGCGCTGCTTCGGCGCGCTGCTTTCTTGGACGTTTCCTCCCTAAACTTGGCGGCGCCTCACAAGGCGCCGCCATCTTTTTTTGTGCCGTCGTCGCTGCATGCGCCGCGCCGGGATCGTGGATGGCCGGCCGAGACGGCATCAGGTCGTCAGCGGTCTTCAGGCGCCGCTTCAGCCCATCTGCGATGGGTCGATTGGCCGACAACGTACCGAACGATTTTCAGGCACGCAGCTACGCCGGACGAGACCGACGCTGCTCGGGCCCGGCGTGCTGGTCGGCACGCGCCGGTTCTTGCGCCGGTTCGGCGCGCGCCGTCTCGTTCCGCCACTCCTTCGACTGAGCAGAGTTGCTGTGCCACACGGGCCACATGGAAGGGAACAGACGCCATGCCATGATCAGACTCCTTCACTGGTCATTGTTATATATTGCCATCAGCGATGACAGTTGCAAGCTTTTTGTCACCAGTCGCGGCGATGCGTTTGTAATAACTTGTGTCTGACGCTTCATGCTGCATTGCAACAATGACCATCCGCGAAAAACCAGACATTCAGCGGTGGCAGCCGGCTTCAATCTCACCTGTTAAAGGGCCGTAAACAGCTTCGCCCGCACTTCATTTCGTAGCAGGATTACGTGCCGAATACGGCGCAACGTGCCATCATGTGTCGGGGATGGCGCGCTTCTCCCCGAATATATGCCAACTCCACACCGCCGGCCGCGACGACGCCCGGGAACCTCACCGCAGCCGGGCGACGCACAGCCGGAACGGCACATGCCAGCGTACCCTCGCCCCGGTCGCCCCGGCTGTCGTGATCCCGGCCTGGTCCAGCAACGCCCGCCACTCGGGGATGCGGAAGCCGCGGGCGACCGAGACCGTGCCGTCCTCGCGGATGATGCGGTGCCAGCGCATCATCCACGCCAGCAAGCGGAAGCCGTAATACGGAATGACATGACGCTGCACGTCGGCAATCAGCCAGCCGCGGCGTGCGTGCCGTTCCATCCAGCGGATGAATGCCACCACCTCGGCGTCGGTCAGGTGGTGGGTGAACTGCGAGCTGACGATGAAGTCGGGCGCCGGGTCGGGTAGATGGTCGAACACGTCGCCGGTGCGCCAGTCGATCGCCATGTCAGGCGGCGTGGCGGCGGCGGCGATGCCGGCACTGCGCGGGTCGAGATCGACCCCCGCCAGCATCGGGACAAGCCCCGCCCGCGTCGCCCAGCGGTGGATGGCACGCAGCAGGTCGCCATCGCCATAGGCGACATCCAGCACCGAAATGGCCGACCCGCGCGGCCAGTCATGCGTGGCGCCGGCCAGGAAGCGCAAGGTCGGCCGGTGGGTGAGCGTCAGCCGGTTCACCGCCGCGAGTTCGGCGAGGCAGCGGGAAAACACCTCCGGCGGGGTGGTGGCGTCGTTCATCACCTCCGGCAGGTCGCTGCGGCGCGAGAGGTCCATGGCGGTCAGCGGCGGCGGAACAGGCGGGGGGCGGAGGACATGACGGCATGTTCGCGCATCACCCCGCGCGAGGCCAGCAGCGCGTTGGGGGGCGACCTGTGCCGCCTCAGGGCAATCGGGGGAAGGCTGCGCCTCGCCTCAGAGCTTGTTGGCAATCGAACTTTTCAATGAAAGCCCACTGATATCATTTAGCATTTCCGGCTGTACCGGCGCGTCGCGGGCATTCATTCGCCAACTCTCACGCCAGCATCGCCGCAATCGCCGCCGGGTCCACCGCCTCGATCCGGTCGGGTGACCAGCGCGGCTGGCGGTCCTTGTCCACCACCATGGCGCGCACCCCCTCGGCGAAGTCGGCATGGCGGGTGACATGCCGGGTCAGCGCCAGTTCGGCCGCCAGCGCCGCCCGCAGCGACAGCCCGGCGCCGCGGCGCACCGCGGCGAACGACCACATCACCGATGAAGGCGACACCGCCCGCAGCGTCGCCAGGGTTTCGCGCGCCCAGTCGGTGCCTTCCGCCTCCAGCCGCGCCACGATGTCCGGGACGCTGTCGGCACCGAAGCAGCGGTCGATGGCGGCCCGGTGCGGCGCCAGCGAGAACGGCGGCAGGGCGTGCGCGTGCACCGCCACCGCCGTCACGCCGTCGCGCGCGAGGTCGGCGCGCAGGGCGGGCAGGGCGTCCCGCGGCACGAAATGGGTGGCGATGCCGGCATGCACCGCGTCCGCCCCCTGCACCCGCGCGCCGGTCAGGGCCAGATACATGCCGATCCCGCCCGGCAGGCGCGGCAGCATGAAGGTGGCACCGACATCGGGGAACATGGCGATCGCCGTCTCCGGCATGGCGAACAGCCCGGCCTCGGTGGTCACCCTTATCTGCCCGTGCACCGAAACGCCGATGCCGCCGCCCATGCAGATGCCGTCGATCAGCGCGACATAGGGCTTGGGGTATTCGTCAATGGTGGCGTTCAGCGCGTATTCGGCGCGGAAGAATGCTTCCACCGCTTCGGTGTCGCCGGCCTGGGCGAGCGTGCGGATGGCGCGGATGTCGCCGCCGGCGCAGAAGGCACGCCCGCCATTGCCTTCGATGACCACGGCATGGACTGTGGGGTCGTCGCGCCAGCCGTCCAGCGCTGCCTGCATGGCGTCGATCATGGCGGGGTCGAGCGCGTTCAGCGCTTTCGGCCGGTCGAGCAGGATATGGCCGATCCGTCCGTCCCGGCTGGCAACCACGCTGGCATCGCTCATGTTGAAGGCTTCCCCCGTTGCTGGCGGACGCCCCTATATCGCCTCCGCCGCCGCCCGCCCAGATGGCGCGCGGGATGGCATTGCGGGATGTGCCCGGTTTGAAGAAACTGCGCGTCTGCCGTCGGAGGAGTCGCCCTGGCCGTTCACCCCGTGAGTTCCCTGCGCGCCGCTTCGCGTACGGTTGCGCCTGCCGCGCTGCCGCCGGCTGCGCTGCTGCGTGGCGTTGACCTGGGCGGCGGGCGCGCGCCGGCGCTCGATCTGGAGGTTGCGGCCGGCGAGCGGCTGGTGCTGCTCGGCCCCGCCGGTGCCGGCAAGTCCGCGGTGCTCGATCTGCTGGCCGGCTTCACCCGGCCGGCGCGTGGCGAGGTGCTGCTGGAAGGGCGGCCGGCCGCCGGCCTGCCGCCGCACCGGCGCGGGCTTGGCCTTGTATTGCCCGGCGATGGCCCGCTGCCGCACATGACGGTTGCCGGCACGATTGCATTTGCCCTGGCCGGGCGCGGTGGCGACGCGGCCGCGGTGATGCAGGCGTTCGGCCTGGCCGGTCTCGACGATTGCCGCACCGGCGACCTCTCGCCCGAGCAGCGCGTCCGGGCGGCGCTGGCGCGGGCGCTGGCGGGCCGGCCCCGGCTGGCGCTGTTGGACGAACCGTTCGCGGGGCTCGATTCAGGTGCGCGCGAAGCCGTGCTGGCCGACCTGCTGCCGGTGCTCGCCGGCACCGCCTGTGTGCTGGCAACGCGCGACCCGGCAGTGGCGCTGGCGCTGGGCGGGCGCGCCGCGGTGCTGGAGGGGCGCGCGCTGCTGCAGGCCGGGCCGGTGCAGGAACTCTACGAGGCGCCAGCGACCGAGCGCGTCGCCCACCTGCTGGGCGAGGCCAACTGCCTGCCCGGCCGTGTCACCGACGTCGATGCTGACATCGCCCTGGTGCGGCTGGCGTGCGGCGTGGATGTGGAAGCCGATGCCGCGGGCGCGGTGCCCGACGCTGATTGCCTGGTGTTCCTCCGCCCCGAGCGAATCGCGGTGGCCGCCGGCACCGCCGGCGAGATGGGCGAGGGCGCGCTCGCGGCCACGGTCACGGCGCTGGCGTGGCGAGGCGACCACGTGCGCCTGACCCTCGCGCTGGGGGAAGGAACACCGGCCACTCTGCTGGTGACCCGCCCGATCGGCGCCCCGCTTTCCGGTCTGGCGCCCGGCCAACGGGCCGCCATAGCCTGGCAACCCAGACACGCACGCTTGCTCAGGAGGCGCCCAGAAATGACCGCTCCACTTTTCGTTCTTTAGGCGAGATGGTGTGGTTCCGGTCAGGATGGGAATCGTTCCCCGTGAGATAGTGGGCGGCGACCTCCTTATCCGAGACCTTGTTGCGGCCCGATCGTTCCGGCAACTTGTCGCGCGTTCGCGCGATGGAGCAGGCACGGCGGGAGGCTTCTCTCCCGCCGCCATTCGGCACGAGGGATGCAACGGGCATGCAGCCGGTCTGGCGTAACCTTTCAGATCCAATCTTCGAGCGGGCGATCGCTTGCCCCGGCGCCGTGGCGCTTGCCGAGGGCGACGTGCCGCTGAACTACCGAGCGCTTGCCGACCTGGTCGGCCGGGCCAGTGCCCACGTGCATGACCTCGGAATCGAGCCGGGGGAGCCAGTCGCGCTGGCTCTGCCCGGCGGCCTCGATCATGTGCTGCTGACCTTCGCCCTGCTGCGCGTTGGCGCCGTGCCATTGGAAATGGCGCCGCGGCCGGTGCCGCTGGCGATGGCGGCATTGCTGCGCCGCCTGCGCGTCCGCCGCGCCTTCCTGGCGCCGCAGTTGCCGTCCGTCGATACCATCACCAGCCACGTCATCGGCCCGAACTGGCGTGCCGATCTTGCCCACACGGCCGGCGACCGTCGGGTGGCGCGCGACCAGGACGCGCCGCACATGCTGCATATCGGCTGCGGCCCGGATGGCATGCCGCACGCTATTGTAACGACGCATCGCCAGTGGCTGGCGCGGCTGGACGCCATGCGGCGCCTGCTGCCCGATGTCGTGACGCCAGGCCGCCCCCCGGTGCTGGTGCTGCCAGGTACCCAGGGTCATTCCGCCCTGTTGTTCCTGATGTGTCAGTTCGGGCTGGGCGGCCGGACGCTGGTGGCGGCGGGCGATCTGTCGGCGGCGCGTCTCGCCGGCACGCTTGAGGCGGCGGGCGATGCAATCGGCCTGCTGAGCCCCGCGTTGTTCCGTGCGCTGCTGGCCATGCCGGCGGTTCCCGGCGGCAGGCTGCCGCGCCTTCGCGGCCTGTTCACCGGGGGCCGTGCGCTGCGGCCGGACGAGAAACTGGCGGTCGCCGGTCGGCTGACCCCGAACCTTTATACTTTGCATGCCAGTGCCGCGGCTGGCGTGGTTGCGGTGCTGGCGCCGGCCGCGCTTGCTGTCCATCCAGCCAGCGCGGGTATGGTCGATCCGGTCCTGACCTTCGAGGTGGTGGATGGCGAGGGCCGCATGCAGCCCCCCGGCGTTGCGGGGCGTGTGCGGTTGCGCGGCCCGGGCGTGGCGCAGGGAACGGTCGGCGCGAGCGCCGCCGCCGCGGGGTTCCGCGACGGCTGGTACTACCCGGATGAACTCGGCGCGCTGGCCCCGTCCGGTTTGCTGCGCCTGACCGGCCGCGCCTCGCTGCTGGTGCGGCGCCGGGGCGTCGACATTCCGCTGCCGGAAGTTGAGCGATTGCTGCGCATGCACGCCTCGGTGGCGGCGGCGGCGGCAGTGGACCTGCGCGCGCCAGGGGGCGAGACGCTGCTGATCGGACTGGTGGTTTCGCGCGAGGCGCCGGCGCCGGAAGCGCTGGCGGCGCATTGCCGCAGCGCGATACCGGCGGCGCTGCAGCCGGATCGCATCCATTTCGTCCGTACGCTGCCGACAGGGGCGGATGGCGGGCCCGACCGGGTGCTGCTGCGCCGGCTGCTCGTACGGGCGGCGCAGCGTCTGAACGGTGCGCCGCCGGGTGGAAATGCCTGATATTGCCGCGTAGCGCGCTGGATCCGGCGTGCATGCCAGTGCGCATGCACCATCGGTGCTGCCGGACGATGGTCGCCAGTTCCGCGGCGCGACCCCCTGGACATGATTTGCATCCGGTTGGAATTCGCAACTCGAGAGCTGCCCAGAGTCACATGCGCTTACAAAAAAGTAATTTCGATAGGGGTACAGACGATTGACCAAAGGTTAACGAAGGCATAATGTTCCATGGCCAAAAGGTCTGAATAAGGTTCTTTGGCGGTGTTCAATGTCGTGTACCGACCGGTGCGTCGTTTCGGCGTCTACCAGCCGGAATGGGCCTTTTGTGCCCGAAAGGGACCAGTATGGCTGTGACTTCTCCATGGGGGAAGACAGCGTCCACACCGCCCGACAGATCGGACGGTGAACTGGTTTCGTATTGCCATCATGCTCCGACAGTTGCTTCCAGGCCCGCCCGCCGGCGGGTGCCTGGCCGTTCGCTGTCTGCCGTGCGCCCCGTCCGGCGCAGCGTCCCCCCTCTCCCTGGAACAGAGCAGCAGCCATGCCCATCTTTCTGAACGTCATCGATGGCACGAGTGGGAATGACAGCCTGACCGGAACGTCCGGTCCGGACCAGATCAATGGGCTGGAGGGCGACGATACGCTCAACGGCCTTGCTGGTTCCGACACGCTGAATGGTGGAACCGGAACCAACACGGCCGTTTACGCCGACGATCCTGCCACGGTTTCGGTCGATCTGGCGGCGGGCACGGCGACCGACGGCTGGGGCAACACCGATACCCTGCTGAATATCCAGAACGTGATTGGCTCGGCCTATGCCGATTCCATCGCCGGCGATACCAACGCCAATCTGCTGGACGGCGGCGCGGGGAACGACACGCTGGCCGGCGGCGGCGGGGCGGACACGCTGCGCGGCGGCGACGGCAACGACGTGCTGTATGGCGCCAGCAGCACCGGGCCTGCGCTGACCGCAACGGCCGCCAGCTATCTGACCGTCGGGGGCGAACTGGTAAACGGGCTCGGCGGACCGTCGGGGTTCGGTGCCAATGCCATCCCACGCGGCGACGACAACACCTACGGGCCGATCGATATCAGCAGCATATTCGGTGGCGCCGGGCTCAATTTCTTCGGCCACACCGTCTCGGCGATGACGATTTCCAACAATGGTTATGTCACCTTCGGCGAGGGTGGGACGATCGCGCCGCTGAGCGCGGACCTCTACACAAATTATGGCGCATGGGCGGCGACTCCCGGCGGCACTTCGACCGGGTCGGACGAAGTCTGGTACAATCTCGACGCAGCCAACCACACCATTACCATCACCTGGGACGATGTCGGCGAGTACATCAACTCGCCCAACAAGAATGCCTTCCAGTTGCAGTTGATCGGTGATGGCGCCGGCGACGGCAAGTTCTATATCGCATTCCGCTATGAGACGATTCAGACTGCTTATCACCAATTTGGCACATCGTACTTCGCCAACGGCACTAACTGGAACGTTTTCTACAACAACGGGGCCGGTTCGGCGGCCTACGTCGCTTCGCTCAGCAACGGGTCGATCAACAACACATTGCTGCCGACCACGGTGGGCAACACCGGCATCGCCGGGATCGACGTGTTCTCCGTCTTCAACACAACGCCGACGCCGTCGCTCGACTCCGGCGCGGCCAAGCTGTTGGACGGCGGCGCCGGCAACGACCTGGTGTTCGGCGCCGGTGGCGACGACACGCTCCTGGGCGGCAGCGGCGACGATACGCTGATCGGCGGCGCGGGCAATGACAGCATCGACGGCGGCACCGACTCGAACACGGTCAGCTACGCCTACGACCCGGCAGGCGTGACGGTCGACCTTGCCGCCGGCACCGCGACCGACGGCTGGAGCGGTACCGACACCATCGCCAATGTCGAGAACGTGGTTGGCTCCAGCTATGCGGACACGATTGCCGGCGATGCGGCAGCCAACCGGCTGGACGGCGGCGCGGGAGACGACAGCCTGAGCGGCGGCGACGGCGATGACACGCTGGTCGGCGGAGCCGGCAACAACACGCTGGCCGGCGGTCAGGGTAACGACACCTACTTCGTCAGCAGCGCCGGCGATGTGGTCGCCGAGAATGTCGGCGAGGGTTTTGACACGGTGTATGCCAGCGTCAGCTATGCCGTTACCGCTGGCGCGGAGATCGAATCCCTGCAGGCGAATGCCGGTGCAACCGGCCTGGCGCTGACCGGCAACGACTTCAACACGACCATCACCGGCAACATCGGCAACGACACGCTCACCGGCGGCGCGGGCGACGATGTCCTGCAGGGTGGCGCAGGTTACGACAGCCTGAACGGCGGCGGCGGCGTCAACACGGCGTACTACAGCCAGGACCCGGGCGCTGTTATCGTCGATCTCGCGGCAGGCAGGGCGAGCGATGGCTGGGGCAACACCGACATCCTGGCGAACATCCAGAACGTCGTCGGCTCGGCCTATGAGGACACGCTGCTGGGTGACGGCAATGACAACCTGCTGCAGGGCGGCGACGGCAACGACCTGCTGGCCGGCAATGCCGGCGACGACACACTGGACGGCGGCGCCGGCACGAACATCGCCGACTACCGCCAGGACCCCAACTTTGTTTACGTCGATCTTGCGAGCGGCGCGGCGACCGACGGCTGGGGCAACCAGGATAGTCTGGTCGGCATTCAGTGGGTGGCCGGCTCGAGTTATGACGACACGCTGCTGGGTGACGACAGCGACAACGCTTTCATGGGCGGCGGCGGTTACGACAGCCTGGACGGCCGCGGCGGGGTGAACACCGCCTACTACAGCCAGGACCCCAACGCTGTTTTCGTCGATCTCACGAACGGTACCGCGACCGATGGCTGGGGCAACACCGACACCCTGGCGAACATCCAGAACGTCGTCGGCTCGGCCTATGCCGATACGCTGCTGGGTGACGCCGCCGACAACCTGCTGCAGGGGGATGACGGCAACGATCTGCTGGCCGGCAATGCCGGCAACGACACGCTGGACGGCGGCTCTGGCACCAACACGGCCGACTACAGCCAGGACCCCAATGCTGTTTTCGTTGATCTCGCGAACGGTACGGCGACCGATGGCTGGGGCAACACCGACACCCTGGCGAACATCCAGAACGTCATCGGCTCGGCCTATGACGACACGCTGCTGGGTGACGCCAACGACAACGTATTGGCCGGCGGCGCCGGCAACGACAGCCTGGATGGCGGCGGCGGGGTGAACACCGCCAATTACAGCGCTTCGACGGGCCCGGTCTATGCCGATCTCGGCGCTGGCTACGCCGATGATGGCTATGGTTTTGGCGACACGCTGACGAACATCCAGGATCTGATCGGCTCGGCGCAGGACGACACGCTGATCGGCGATGGCAGCGACAACCTGCTGATCGGCAACGGCGGCAACGACAGCCTGTTCGGTGCCGACGGCAACGACTCGCTGATCGGCGGCAGCGGTGACAACACGCTGGACGGCGGGGACGGCACGAACACCGTTTACTACGCCGACGGTCCCGCTGGCGTGGTGGTGGATCTGGGCGCCGGGACTGCGACGAACGGCTGGGGCGGCAACGACTCGCTTACCAACATCGAGGTGGTGAACGGCACGGCGTATGCCGACTCGCTGGCAGGCAGCGCGGCGAACGAGACGCTGTTCGGCGGTGACGGCGCCGACACGCTCGACGGCGGCGCTGGCGACGATTCGCTTGACGGCGGGTCGGGCAGCAACCTGCTGCTCGGCGGCGACGGCAACGACACGGTGTGGAGCGCAAGCGGCAGCGACAGCATCGATGCCGGCGACGGCAACGACTATGTCAACGCGACCGGCGCCGATACCGTCAATGCCGGCGCGGGAGACGACAATGTCTCCATGTCCAACAGCAGCGGGTCGGCCGATGGCGGCGACGGCGCGGATACCATCAACGGAAGCAACAACACCCAGGCGACCCTGGCCGGGGGCCTTGGGGCAGATTCGATCACCGACAATGGCGACTACCAGACGGATTCGCTCTCGGGCGGCGACGGCAACGACACGCTTACGTCGTACGCGTACTATACTTACGGCGGCAGCACGATCGACGGCGGCGCTGGTGACGACAGCATCTATAGCTATGGCTACTACCACAGCGATTCTATTGAAGGTGGCGACGGCAACGATAGCATCAACGAAACCAGCTCCTATAGCGGCGTCGCCACGATTGACGGCGGGGCAGGCAACGACACGATTAGCTTGGCCGTATCGACATCAGGCAATTATGGCGCCGCCGGCGGCTTGATCACTGGCGGTGCTGGCGACGACTCGGTCTACGCCTGGGGGTATTACGACAACAACACAATAAACGGTGGCGACGGCAACGATACCATCAACTCGACTGATTACTATGGCACCGGCGGTACGTATGACGGCGGCGCTGGCGATGACAGCATCTATAGCTATAGCTATGGCTACTACCACAGCGATTCTATTGAAGGCGGCGACGGCAACGATACGATCATGTCGTATGATTACTATGGATCCGGCTGCACGATCGACGGCGGCGTCGGCAACGACTCGATTTCTGCATACGGATACTACGATCGCAATACTATCACCGCCGGCGCCGGCAACGACACGATCGCCAACTCGTCGTACTATGCCGCCACGCTGGACGGCGGCGCCGGCGCGGATTCGCTGAACGAATACGCCTTTTATGGCTACGACAGCGTCAGCGGCGGCGACGACAACGACACGATCGTGACGAGCGGCTACTACGGCACCGAGACCGTCGATGGCGGCGCCGGTGCCGACCAGATCACGGTCACCCGCTATTACAGTTACGCCGGCTACGGCGCCCTGGTGACGGGCGGCGACGGCGACGACACGATCGACGTGCCATACGGCCACAGCACCATCAGCGGCGGCGCCGGCAACGACCTGTTCCTCGATGTCTCCGGCCCCAGCGGCGGCGGCAACCTGCTGACCGGCGGCGACGGGGTGGATACCTACCGGCTCGATGCGATCTTCTCGGGCACGCCCGATGTCGTCACCGACTTCACCGCCGGCGCGGGCGGCGACGTCATCGACCTCACCAACGTCCTGACCAACCTGAGCGGCCTGCCGAACGGGGGCAACCCGTTCACCAACGGCTTCGTCCAGTTGGTGCAGGACAACAACGACGTGCTGGTGCAGGTGGACCATGACGGCCCCGGCAGCGGCTCCGCGCCGGTCACCGTGCTGCGGCTGCAGAACACGCTGGTGGGCAGTTTCACTACGGCGAACTTCAACCCGCCCTTCCCGCCGAACGGAACCGCCGGCGAAACCCTTTCCGGCGATGCCGGCGACAACTCCATCATCGGCACGGCCGGCGACGATGTGCTGTTCGGCCTGGACGGCAACGACACGATCGACGGCGGCTACGGCAACGATTCGATCGACGGCGGCAACGGCAACGATTCGCTGCTGGGCGGAGCGGGCAACGACACGCTTCTGGGCAGCGCCGGCAACGATACGCTGGTCGATTCGCAGGGCGACAACAGCCTGGACGGCGGCGACGGCAACGACCTGTTCCAGACCGTTTCGGGCTGGGCGGGCGGCGCCAGCACGCTGTCCGGCGGGGACGGGCAGGACACGTTCCGGCTGGTCTGGCAACCGGGCCTGACGGCCGACGAGATCACCGGCTTCCAGGCCGGCTCCGGCGGCGACGTGATCGACACCGGCTATATCCTGGCCAACGACGTCACCGGCTACCTCAACACCACCAACCCGTTCATCCAGGGCTACATGCGGGTTGTCTCCGACGGCAGCGGCAACACGCTGCTGCAGGTGGATACCGCGGGCGCGGCGACCAACTGGCAGACCGTGCTGAAGCTGGACGGCGTGACGCCCGGCAGCCTGACCGGCGCGAACTTCGCCAATGGCTGGTCGCCGGACGGCACCGGGGTGCTGATTGTTGGCGCAGTTGGCGACGTGACCGGCACCGTCAACAACGACACGATCCTTGGTGGCTCCGGCAACAATACGCTCCATGGCGGCTATGGCCACGACAGCCTGGTCGGCGCTGACGGCAACGACCTGCTGTTCGGCGACGACGGCAACGACACGCTGGACGGCGGCGCCGGCCGCAACACGTTGTACGGCGGCAACGGCGACGACTCGCTGTATGGCGGAACCGGCTCCGGCCATGACTATCTGTACGGCGATGTCGGCAACGACACGCTGCTGGGCGACGCCAACGACACGCTGGTGGGCGGGACCGGCGACGACCTGCTGACCGCCGGTGCCGCTTCGACCGGCGACTACCTGTCCGGCGACGACGGCAACGACACCCTGATCGCCGGCGCCGGCGGTGACTCGCTGTACGGCGGCTACGGAAACGATTCGCTCTACGCCGGCCTGGCGAGCGCTGGCACTTACCTGCAGGGCGATTACGGCAACGACACCATGGTCGGTGGCGCCGGCAACGACACGTTCACCGATTACTGGGGCAACAACAGCTTCAGTGGCGGCGACGGCAACGATTACTTCCAAGACGTCATCTACTACAACGGCGGCGGGCTCGATACTTACGCGGGTGGGGCGGGGCAGGATACCTACCAGATCGTCTGGGGGCCGTGGATGGGCTCGGCGGCAGCCGAGATCACCGACTTCACGCCAGGTGCGGGCGGCGATGTCCTCGACATCAACAACTTCTATTCCAGCGGCGTTCCGTATGCTGCCAATCCGTTCACGGCCGGATTCCTGCAACTGGTGTCGGACGGCAGCGGCAACACGCTGCTGCAGGCAGACTATGACGGCCCCAACACCTCCTATGGCTGGCAGACGATATTGACGCTCGACGGTGTCGCGCCGGGCTCATTCACATCGGACAACTTCGTGCCGGGCTGGTCGCCGAGCGGCACCGGCGAGACCTGGACCGGCGGGGCGACCAACGACACCCACACCGGCACGATCAACAACGACACGTTGCTGGGTGAGGATGGCAACGACTGGCTGAATGGCGCCTGGGGCGACGATTCCGTCGACGGCGGCACTGGGTCGAACACGCTGTATGGCGACTATGGCAACGACACGCTGGTGGTGGCCGCCACCGCCACCAGCGACTATCTGAGTGCCGGCGAGGGCAACGACACGGTCACCGGCGGCGCCGGCGGGGATACATTCTACGGCGCAGGCGGCAATGACCTGCTCGACGGCAGCAAGGCCAGCAGCGGCGACTACCTGTCTGGCGATGCCGGCAACGACACCATGCTGGGCGGCGCCGGCAACGACACGTTCTACGACTACCAGGGCAACAACAGCTTCAGCGGTGGCGACGGCGCCGATTACTTCGATTACGTCGACTACAGCGGCGGCGCCAACACCTACACGGGCGGCGCCGGGCAGGACACCTACCACCTCATGTGGTATCCTGGGACGGGCGCGAGTGCGGCCGAGATCACCGATTTCCAGGTCGGCCCCGGCGGCGACGTGGTTGATCTGACCTGGACGGTCAACAACGAACTCTCCGGCCATGCCTACGCGACCAACCCGTTCACCACCGGCTACATGCAGCTGGTCGGTGACGGCAGCGGCAATACCCTGCTGCAGGTGGACGCAGACGGCGCCGGCACGTCCTATGGCTGGCAGACCATTCTGAAGCTGGACGGCATCACCTCGACATCCCTCACGCTGGAGAATTTGGGCGGCTGGTCGCCAACCGGCGCCGGTGAGACCTGGGCCGGGACGTCCGGCAACGACACCCACACCGGCACATTGAGCAACGACACGCTGCAAGGGCAGGCCGGCAACGACTACCTGAACGGCAGTTGGGGCGACGATTCGATCAATGGCGGCACTGGGTCGAACACGCTGTACGGCGACTACGGCAACGACACGCTGGTGGTCGATCCGACCGCGACAGCCGACTATCTGAGTGCCGGCGAGGGCAACGACACGGTCACCGGCGGCGCCGGCGGGGATACATTCTA
>CAIVPZ010000017.1 GCA_903907955.1 uncultured Acetobacteraceae bacterium
CGGCGTCTCGTTCTGGAACTACCTGGGAGCCCGGCTCGGCGTCGCCGGTACCCCGGTCGTGCCGCGTCTCGCCGAAATCATCCGCTGCCGCGGCCAGCACGCCTGACGGGCTGCGCCGCCCGGAGTTTTGCCCCGGTTACCATGCTGGCGCGCAACCTGCTCTACACAGGCGTGACCCGCGGCAGGCGGCTGGTCGTGCTGGTTGGGCAGCGCAAGGCGCTCGCCATTGCGGTGAGGAACCAGGGTGCACGACGGCGCTGGTCGAAGCTACGGGAATGGTTGGCTGGGCCGGCGCAAACCTCATAACCAGGCATGTGCTTCGCGCCGTCCGCCAATCAGCCCGGTCTTAACAGGATGCGGAAAAAGGTTAGTTTGCGTTAGTCGGCGACAGGAAAGAATCCCATGGGGCTGCCGCACGACCTTGTTGACGGCCGCGATCGTTGCTGGATCGTTTGCACGATGCTGGGCATCGACCAGAAATCGTTGCCATCGGTCGAGTCCAATGGCCTGCATGGCCTTCGCCAAACGACCCGCCGCCTCGCCCAGATCGGCATGAGTTTTCGCGAAAGCGGCACCCGATGCGGCGGCTCGCAGTTGTCCGGCAACGGGATCATCCCCCGAGCGCCCAAGGAACCGTTCGGCAAAGTCTGCCTGATTGAGCGCGCCGCCATAAACCCACGCAGTCATGACCTCCGTTAAGCGTTCAACGGTCGCGGGGTCGTTCCGTGTCGCCGCACGCGCCCGCAGGTCCGAGGGCAGAGCGGCGATGGCGCCGCGGGCAACGGCCGCAATGCGCTCGCTGCTTTCCGTCGACCCGAACAGATCGTTCTCGTCGCGACTGATCGTGTCGTCGAACTTGGGCGGAGCAGTACCGTTGCCGAACCATCCGTGCTCTTGCCGTCCCTGATCTTCCCAACTCATCCATCACCACCTTCGGCGTAGGTTGATATTCCTAGCACAAACAGGGAACGGAATCAACGGCAGAATGATGGCTGCTGGGCCGATCGCCTCTGCCCGCGGCGCATTATCGGCAAGTTGGCCGCCGGGCCATTCACGTGGGCAGTTTGCCCTCTCGGCTCTCTCAGCGAATAATCCTGGGAACAGCGCCGGCCTATCAGCAATCAAATTGGCTGGAGTCGCAGCGCTTTCATGTGTCCTATCTTGCCCGTCCGCCCATTTCGCTTCGACCACAGCAGCCGTAAAGCCGACACGCAGAAGCGAGTAGGCAAGAGCGGGACGGGCCAGCAGGGAATGGGCCGAAGCCAGGGAACAAGACGGCTGCCGCATCGCCGTCCGCCGCCGCAAGGGGCCGGCCTTCGGCCTCGCGCTGCGCGCGCCCTTGCCCCGCCGGATCGGGATGCGCCGCGCGGGATGGGTCTTCCCGAAAAACAGGGAGGATGAAACCCGAACCCAAAGGAGCCAGCCATGGCCGAACTCCGCAGCGTTGATCCCCGGACTCTCCAGCTCAACCCGAACAATCCGCGCCGCACGCCAGTGTCGCCGGCAATGGACGAGCAGCTGGTCGCCTCGATCAAGGCGGTCGGCATCATCCAGCCGCCCTCCGTCATCCCGAAGGACGACGGGCTGATGATCGTCGTTGGCAACCGCCGGGTGAAGGCCGCGATCAAGGCCGGATTGCCGGCAATCGACGTGATGGTGTGCGATGCTGACGAGGCCGCCGATGCGATGCGCTCGGTCGCCGAGAACCTGATCCGCGCCTCGATGTCGAGTGTGGACATCTGGCGCGCGATCGAGCGGCTCGAGGCCCAGGGCTGGAACGAGCAGGCGATCGGCGACGCGCTGGCGTTGCCGGTGCGCACCGTCCGCCGCCTGAAGCTGCTGGCGCATCTGCATCCGGCGATGCTCGACGTGATGGCGCTCGGCAGCATGCCGAACGAGGAGCAGCTGCGCACGATCGCCGCC
>CAIVPZ010000018.1 GCA_903907955.1 uncultured Acetobacteraceae bacterium
GCGCAGCCCCAGCACGAGTTGTTTCAGCTCCGACACCTCGCCCCGTAGCGCCGCGACCTCGGCTTCCAGCTCGGCGCGCGACAGATCGGAGGGGGCTTTGGGTGGTGACATGGCCAGAGGGAATCGTACTCGACCGCGTCGGGGCAACCGGCAAATGCCGCGTCGCCCGTGGTTTTGCCCCGGTTACCTCCGGTGACGACAATTCGCTGGTGAATAGAAAGCACCTCTCGCCGCGAGGCCTCCCGCAATGATGCGGTAACCCGTTCGCTGTACGCGTCGCGTGGACGGCTTTTGCCGCAATAGCGACTACTGACATGATGCAGGCGTGCAAAAAGGCTCGCAGAAATCGACCCGGGTTGCTCCTCGTGCATCACGCGCAGGCACCCGGTCAGCTTGGCCATGATCTGGTAGGCGGTGATCTCACTGTGGCGGCCGGCGCGCAACCATGTCTCGAAGCCGTTGACATGTTCGGGTGCAAGGTCCTTCGGGCGTCGGATCGCCGGATGACGGTCATCGAGGTAAGCCCAGAACCGCCGAACTGCGTTGACATAGGCTTTTGCCGTCGAGAGTGCGCCAGCCGGGCCACCAATTTGGCAGATGCGCCACAGCGTAAGGACGAACGGTCGCAGCAGAGCCCGCCGTCCAAGATCGGCCATATCGACGCTGATGTGTTCCCCATAACGAAGGCTAACATCGAATCGAAAACTCGCCAGCGCGGCAGCTATCTCAACGTCGGGATCCGGCGTCTCTGGGAACCAGACCCGCCGGCGGGGACGATGGTTGGGTCCGGTGGCGCGCATCACGATGCCGGTGCGTCGAGGTCGTCAGCCCACCGCGAGGCCGCGGCATCGATGAGCGCACGGCTCTCCTCAAGGCTGTCGAGGTAGATGTAGGTGCTGGTGATGCTGCTGTGGCCGAGCAACCGCTGGAGCTTCTGGAGGGGATCGCCGATGACGCGCCGGTATACAGCGCCGTGTAGATCCGGCTTGGCCATCACGGCACCGATCTGGGCCTGGATAAGAAGCGACAGCATGTGAACGGCGAATGTGTGTCGGAGCATGTGCGGAGTCACATGCAGATCAATACCTCGTCCGCGGCAGCGCGTGCCGGCGCGCAAGAATGCGGCCTCCCAGGCGGCCGGACGCATAGGGCGTCCGTTGTCGGCTAGCCACAGCGCGGCGGGTTCCGAGGGTATGCCATTCGCCGCGAGGTTAACGAGACGTGCCCGCTCGCCGGGACGCATGACGTCGAGACGCCGGCGGCCCGGCCGGCTGCCGGCGATGGCGATCAACGCGCTGTGGCCCTGCCAGTCGAGCACTCTGACCGGATCGCGGAGTCGCTCCCAGTCACGGCGAGACCGCCAGCGCGCGGCCGCATTCGCCCGCTCGATCTCCATGTAGTCGTCGATCCGCCGCAAGAGGCGGCGGGGTATCCGTATCTCGCGGCCCTTGCCTCCTTTGCAGATCGCGGCCGGCAGCGCGACGGGGCAGGACCGTGTGTCACCCAGGAGCGGATCATCATGACGTGGGAGATCGGCCGGCAACAGGCTCGATGCCTCTTCCAGCCGCAGACCAGTCGCAACGAGAAGTTCGGCGAAAAGTGCGTCGCGTTCACCGTTGTGGCCGCGCCAGGTGGCGTCAGTTTGTCCCTGCGGGTGGCGAGCGCGCAAACCAACGTCGCGGAACAGGATGAACCGTTCCATGTCGATGAAGCGCATGTTGTGTGGCCGGGCAGCTGCTTCCCGGAAAGAGCGGGAGCGCCGCTGTGCATGTGCCGGCGTCGAACGGCTCGGTGCGGCCAGCGCTCCGCGCAAAAGCGGCGTGGCGGCGACGAGATTCTCGTCCCAGGCCCAAGTGTAGAACTTCTCCAGGGCAGTGACGCAGCGGTTCCAGGAGGATGCCGAGATCTGACCTGGGCCGGCAACAAGCCGGCGCGCGCGGTGAAAGGCGATAACGTCCTGGCGATCGGCCTGCCAGATGCTCGTGCTGCCGCGACGCTCTTCGAGGAATCGGAGCCAGGTCAGAATGTCATGGGCATAGGCGCGGACGCTGTTGAGTGAGCGCACGCCCATGCTGGGGCACTCGCGGAAAAATCGGTTCAAATCGAGATCGTACGTCCCGTCATCAGCGAGGATGAAGGGGATACCGGCGACGAGTCCGGGGCAGTCAACATCGTTGATGGTCTCGTCCGCCTGGCTGGCCGTCGCGCCAGCTGGCTGAATGGGACAGACTGGGATCGGGGTGTCGGTGAAATGGAGTTGGGGCACGGGCGTCCTCGGGGCCAAAGGCGAGGGATACGACCCCCAGGAGCGGCTTGTGGATAAAAGAATAAGTGAAAATAATGAGTTAGAAGACTTATCCCCATTACTCACACAATCCACAGCCGGCCACAACAGCAGCAAGCAGTGAATAAGTAATAATTCTAGCCGAAGGAAGCGGCGACCGCAAGCCTATTGGCTGCTCCATGCGGGCGGTGAGACACCTGCGTCGCGTGCGGATAACCACGGCCGGTCATCGACGGCGTAGCACCACAGACGCTCGGTCTTGGTCTTGCCGCGGCCCGGATCGAGCACCGGCAAGGTGGTGTCGTCGGCAAACAGTTTTGTCGACGACAGCACGGTCGAGACCAACAGGTCGTACACCGGACGGAGCCACCAGCAGGCCCGCCCGACCCAGTCGCCCAGCGTCGAGCGGTCGATGTCGATGCCCTGACGGGCCAGCATCTGCGATTGCCGGTAGAGCGGCAGGAAATCGAGAAACTTGCTGATCAGCACATGCGCCACCAGCGCCTCGGTGGCCATGCCGCCATCGATCGGCCGCGCCAGTGCGGGCGCCTGCACGACCGCCTCCTCGCAGGCACGGCAGGCGTAGCGCGGACGCCGGATCACCTTCACCCGCAGCTGCGCGGGCACGATGTCGAGCATCTCGGTGCGAGTTTCGCCGATCTGGTGCATCGTGCCGTTGCAGCAGGGGCAGGACTTGTCCTCGACATCGATCACCACCTCGTCGCGCGGCAAATGCGCAGGCAGGGCGCCGAGATTACGCTGTGGGCGCGCTTCCCGACGGCGCCGCCGCTGCTCTTCTGACTTTGCCGCTTCATCTTCGGCCGCCTTGCTTTCGGCAAGCTGCTGCTCGATGTCTTCGATGGCGAGTTGCAGCTGATCCGGCGTAAGCGTCTGCTGACGGCCGCCCACCGAGGCGTTCGCGCGTAGAGGATACTTCGGTCGGCCTGCTGAAAGCGGGCTAATGTCCATGATCGGTTAGTGGACATTATAGCTCCGGACTACGGGACGGGCATGTTGAGTTCATCTCTTGAGAAAGCGCGGCCGATATCGAATGCGACGGGGAGCATGCGGTCCCGTCGGGTTTGGTCGGCTGAAGAGAAGCGGCGGATCGTCGAGGAGGCGGTTGTTCCTGGTGCGTCGGTGGCGGAGATTGCCCGGCGTCATGGGGTGAACGCCAACCTGGTGTTTACCTGGCGCAGGGCCGCGCAGGCGAATGCGTCGGCTGGCGCTGAACTGAGCGCATCGGCGAGGCGCGCGCAAAGTCAGCCATCACCGCCGGCGATCGGCCCCTGCGAATTCATTCCGGTCGGCGTCTTTGTCAGGGCGGATGATGTCTCATCTGCAGTCACCGTCGGACCTTCGGCGGCCGTGGTTGCTGGGACATCGTTGCATGGGGCGATTCCGCCACGCCCGCGCACGGATGAACGGCCTGGCGCGATTGAGATCGATCTGGCGGACGGAGCGCACCTGCGGGTGGATGCGTTCGTCAATGAACGGGCGCTGCGTCGCGTGCTCTCGGCATTGAAGGCAAATTCATGATCCAGGTGGCGCCCGGCACCAAGGTGTATCTGGCCTGTCGTCCGGTCAGCATGCGGTATGGCTTTGACGGCTTGGCCGCCCAGGTGGCGCAGGTGCTGGCGGCCGACCCGTACTCTGGTCATTTGTTCCTATTCCGCAGCAAGCGGCGGATTATCTGAAGATTTTGTATTATGACGGCACCGGCCTGTGCATGTTCGCCAAGCGGTTGGAGAGCGGAAAATTCATCTGGCCGCCGATCGTGGATGGCGGCATGGTGTTGACGCCGGCACAACTGGCGCTTCTTGTCGAGGCGATTGACTGGCGAAGAACAGTAGCCGCGGAGTTGCCTCGGAGGCCCGTTGCAGTCTGACAGAATGCGATATCGTTACTTAATGACACTTGACATGCCGACAACTCCCGCAGTAAGGTCTTCGCATGCCCTTGGCGCACCAACCTCTCCCGGCCGACCCGCAGGCACTGCGCGCTTTCGCCGCAGACCTGCAGGCCGAGCTGGCGAACAAGGACTCCGAACTCGCGCGCAAGGACATCGAACTCGCCGCCAACGCCGCCGAAATCCACGCCAAGACGCTGCACATTGAAAAGCTGAAGATGCAGCTGGCTGTGCTGCGCCGCGCACGGTTCGGCCGCTCTTCGGAAAAGCTTGATCACGACATCGAACAACTCGAACTGCTGATCGGCGAACTCGAGGAAGACGTCGCCGCCCAGGATGCCCGCGCCAATGCGCCCGACCCGGCCGCCAAAACCGACACCACCATCCCGGCCAAACCCCGCCTGCGAAGCCAGCCGGTCCGCAAGCCGTTGCCGGAACATCTGCCGCGCGAGACCGTCACCCACGAGGCGGCCTGCACCTGCCCGGGTTGCGGCGGCACGACTTTCAGCCGCATCGGCCAGGACGAGCGCGAAGTGCTCGAATACGTCCCGTCCAGCTTCAAAGTCATCTGCCACGTCCGCCCGAAGCTGAGCTGCCGCGCCTGCGAAACCATCGTGCAGGCGCCGATGCCGTCGCTGCCGATCGAGCGCGGACTGCCGGGGCCGGGCCTGATCGCGCACGTGGTGGTCGCGAAATACGCGACCATCTCCCGCTGTACCGCCAGTCGGTTATCTATGCCCGCGAAGGCGTCGATCTCGACCGCGCCACGCTGGCCGATTGGGTCGGCCAGGCAGAGTTCCTGCTCTCGCCGCTCGCCGAGGCGATCGGCAAGCATGTCCGCGCCGGAAGCGTGCTGCACGCTGACGACACCACCGTCCCGGTGCTCGCCCCCGGCGAGGGCAAAACCAGGACCGGACGGCTCTGGGTGGTGGTGCGCGACGAGCGGCCCTGGGGGTCGGACGTGCCGCCGGCGGCGTTCTATCTCTATTCGCCGGATCGCAAAGGCATCCGCGCCGAGGCGCTGCTCGGCACCTGCCTCGGCTTCCTGCACGCGGACGGGTATTCCGGGTTCGACCGGCTCTACCAACCGACCGAGCCCGGCGGCGAACCGGCGCTGATTGAAGTTTCCTGCTGGAGCCACGCGCGCCGCAAAATCTACGACGTGCACCACGCCACCGCGTCGCCAATCGCGCTTGAGGCGTTGGAACGGATCGCCGCCCTGTTCGCCATCGAAAGCAGCATCCGCGGACGACCGCCCGAGCAGCGTGAGGCCGCCCGCAAGGAGCATGCCCTGCCGCTGCTGGAGCAACTCAAGACGTTCCTGGAAACCTCGCTCCGCTAGGTGAGCGGCAAAAGCGCGCTGGCGAAAGCCATCCGCTATGCCCTGTCGCGCTGGAAGCAACTGAGCCGCTATATTGCCAATGGCCGGCTGGAGATGAGTAGAGTCGACGACAGGCGCGGTGGCTTTAGCCTCCCGGTGGGTTGTCGGCGGCGCTTTCGCGCCTCCCCCTCAGTCCGGGCTGACATGACTCCGTTTCCTGTCGCCGCTCGTCAAACCGGACATGCAGGTTTCCCGCATCAAATGTGGCGCGCCACATTTGATGGGTAATGTGGCGCCGGTGGATATGTGGCGTCCAGCGCCGAAGGTAGCCGCCAAGGCCGGGTGGCGGCATTTGAACGCCACATAACAAAATGACCGAGAGTCGTCGGGCCTCCCCATCGATCAGGAGATCCGACACCC
>CAIVPZ010000019.1 GCA_903907955.1 uncultured Acetobacteraceae bacterium
ACACGCCGCGACCAGAGAGGCGGGTGAAAACCCGCGCCGCCGGTTTGGTCGGCCTACGGTCGGGCTACGCCCGCCCTTCGGCCGACCAAACCGGCCATCCTACGTGTCGCTGACCGGCCAACTTTGCTGTCGCGCGGCAGCCGCTCTTGCGTCCCGACCGCTCGCGCAGGCTGCGTGTCCGCGGCGGCTTCGCCAGCCCGTCACTGGAGGGCGGCTTGCCGCTGTTGCTGCTGTCGAGCCCAAGCCGGCGCTCCAGTTCGGCAATCCGCGCCATCAGCACCGCTACCTCGGCCTTGTGGTTCGCCGCCTGCGTCCGCAGCAGAGCGATCAGCACGTCCGGCGCGAGAGTGTTGAGGTCGATCGGTTCCACCAAAGCGGTGGAATCCACCGCCTCGAATCGCGTCAAGAAGTATCTTCAGCGCCGCCGCTACGCCGCTTGACGCCCCGGCCCGCTGCCAAAGCGCCCCCATCACACCCGCCAGGAACCTGGGCAGTTACAGAGATTTTTGGGTTCCAAGGGCCACGGCCGTTGGAACCCGGCGTTATCTGCCGACCGCCGGCACCCCGGTCGGCGCCGTGCCGTAGATTTCGCGGGCGCGGCGCAGGAAGGCATTGACCATGTGGCGGGTCGCCTCGTTGAACACCGTGCCGATCGCAGCCTGCAGAATGCGGCTGCGGAACTCGAAATCGACCCAGAAATCCACCTTGCAGCCGCGCGGGTCGGGGGCAAAGATCCAGTCGTTGTTCAGGTAGCGGAACGGGCCGCGCTCGTAGCGCACCTTGATGTATTGCGGGCGCAGCAGCGCGTTGCGGCTGGTGAAGCTCTCGCGGAACGGGCCGAAGCCGATCGCCATGTCGGCGATCTGCATCCGGTCGGTCTGCTGGCGCACCTTGGCGCCGACGCACCAGGGCAGGAATTGCGGATAGCGATCCACATCGGCCACCAGATCCCACATCTGCTCGGGCGAGTGGGGAACAACCCGGCTTTCCGTGTGGGTGGGCATGCTCAGGCTGCCGAACGCGCGCGACGCGCCGTCTGCAAGGCGGCAAAATCGGCGTCGGCGTGGTACGAACTGCGGGTCAGCGGGGTCGCCGAAACCAACAGGAAACCGCGGGCGCGGGCCAGACTGGCATACTCCGAGAATGCCTCAGGGGTCACGAATTCCGCCACCGCCGCATGTTTCACCGTGGGCTGGAGATACTGGCCAAGGGTCAGGAAGTCCACCTCCGCCACGCGCAGATCGTCCATCACCTGCAGCACCTCGGCGCGCTGCTCGCCCAGGCCCAGCATCAGGCCGGACTTGGTGAAGATGCCGGGGTCAAGTTGCTTGACGCGGTCGAGCAGCCGCAACGACTGGTAATAGCGCGCCCCCGGCCGGATGGCGGGATACAGCCGCGGTACCGTCTCCAGGTTGTGGTTGAACACATCGGGACGCGCCGCCGCCAGCACCTCCGCCGCGCCGGGCTTGCGCAGGAAGTCGGGGGTCAGCACTTCGATGGTGGTGCCCGGCGTGGCGGCACTGATGGCGCCGATGGTGGCGGTGAAATGCGCCGCCCCGCCATCCGGCAGATCGTCCCGATCGACCGAGGTCACCACCACATGGCGCAGGCCCAGCCGGGCGACCGCATCGGCCACGCGATCGGGCTCGTCCGCATCCAGCGCGCCGGGCTGGCCGGTGCGGACGTTGCAGAAGCTGCAGGCGCGGGTGCAGGTGTCGCCCATGATCATCATGGTGGCGTGCCGCCGGCTCCAGCACGCGCCGATATTCGGGCAGGCGGCTTGCTCGCAGACCGTGTGCAGCCGGTGGTCGCGCAGAATGTCCCGGGTTTCGGTGTAGACCGGGTGCGTCGGCGCCTTCACCCTGATCCAGGCGGGCTTGCGCTGGATCGGGTTGTCCGGCCGGTGCGCCTTCTCCGGGTGGCGCGCCGGAGGGGCACCGCCGTGGTCGATGACGATTCGGGTGGTCATGCACGATCCCTTGTGGCGCGGGCCGGCTAGAAGTGGATGGCGCGGCCATAGGCGTCAAGCACGGCCTCGTGCATGGTCTCGCTCACCGTGGGATGCGGAAACACCGTGTGCATCAGCTCGGCCTCGGTGGTCTCCAGGGTGCGGGCGATGGCGTAGCCCTGGATCAGCTCGGTGACCTCGGCGCCGACCATGTGGGCGCCCAGCAGCGCGCCGGTGGCGGCGTCGAACACGGTCTTCACCAGGCCCTCCGGCTCGCCCATGGCGATCGCCTTGCCGTTGCCGATGAACGGGAAACGCCCCACCTTCACCGTGTGGCCGGCGGCCCTGGCGCCCGCCTCGGTCAGCCCGACCGAAGCCACCTGCGGGCGGCAATAGGTGCAGCCGGGGATGTTGCTCCGGTCGATCGGGTGCGGTTGCAACCCGGCGATGGCTTCGACGCAGAGCACCCCTTCGTGGCTGGCCTTGTGGGCGAGCCAGGGCGGGCCGGCCAGGTCGCCGATGGCATACACGCCAGGCTCGCCGGTGCGGCAGAAGGCGTCGGTCACCACATGGGTGCGATCCACTTTGACGCCGGTGCCTTCAAGGCCGAGGTCTTCGGTGTTGCCGACGATGCCGACGGCGGAGATGACGCGATCCACCGTGATGCTGGTCGTTTTCCCGCTGGCCTCGATGGTCACCGTCACGCTGTCGGCGGTCTTGCTGGCACCCTTCACCGCAGCCGAGGTGAGGATGGTCATGCCCTGCTTTTCGAACGCCTTGCGGGCGAAGGCGGAAATCTCCGCGTCCTCCACCGGCAGCACCCGGTCGAGCACTTCCACCACCGTCACCGCGGCGCCCATGCTGCGGTAGAAGCTGGCGAACTCGATGCCGATGGCGCCCGACCCCACCACCAGCAGGGATTTCGGCATGGCGGTGGGGACCATCGCCTGCTTGTAGGTCCAGATCAGCTTGCCGTCCGCTTCCAGGCCGGGAAGCTGACGGGCGCGCGCGCCGGTGGCGAGGATGATGTGTGGCGCGGTCAGGGTGGCGACCGGCTTGCCGTCCCGGTCCAGCGCCAGCGTGTGCGGGCCGGCCAGTGAACCGTGCCCGTCGAACACCGTCACCTTGTTCTTCTTCAGCAGATGGGCGACGCCGACGGAAAGCTGCCTGGCCACCGCGCGCGAGCGTTTGACCACCGCGGCGAGATCGAACCGGATGTTGTCGGCGGCAAAACCGTACTCGCCGAGATGGTGCAGCAGATGGTTGATCTCCGCCGCGCGCAGCAGCGCCTTGGTGGGAATGCAGCCCCAGTTCAGGCAGATGCCGCCCAGGTGCTGGCGCTCGACGCAGGCGGTTTTCAGGCCGAGCTGGGCGGCGCGGATGGCGGCGACGTAACCGCCCGGGCCGCCGCCCACCACGATGAGGTCGAAACTGTGCTCGGCCATCGGCGTCCCCACTACCCTGCGAACTCACGCAGCGCCGCGCCATCCAGGCGCTGCACCGTCCAGTCATCCACCGGTCGGGCGCCGATCGAGCGGTAGAAGCCGATCGCCGGCGCGTTCCAGTTCAGCACCCACCACTCCATGCGCAGGCAGCCCTCGTCCAGCGCGCGACGGGCCAGATCGCGGAAGATCATCCGCCCGATGCCGCGCCCGCGATGCTCCGGCACGACGAACACATCCTCGACGTAGAGCCCGGGCTTCGCGGCAAAGCTGGAAAACGTGTAGAACCACAGCGCAAACCCCACGGGCTGTCCGCCGCATTCGGCGAACAGCGCCCAGGCGCGCGGGGTGGAGCCGAACAGGGCGCGAGACAGATCCGCCTCGGTGGCGCACATCTCGTGCAGCAGCCTTTCGTACTCCGCCAGCGCCCGGACGAACTGCGTCAACAACGCCGCGTCGCCTGGAACGGCATCGCGGATTGTGACCGCACCGCTCACAGCAGCAGGCTCAGCGGCGCTTCGACGACGCGCCTGAACCCGGCCAGCCATTCGGCCCCGAGCGCGCCGTCGATCACCCGGTGGTCGACGCTGAGGGTGCAGGTCATCACGGTGGCGATGGCGAGCGCGCCATCCTTCACCACCGGGCGCGGCTGCCCGGCGGCAACCGCCAGAATGCCGGCCTGCGGCGGATTGATTATGGCGGCGAAATTCGACACCCCATACATGCCCATGTTGGAAATCGAGAAGCCGCCGCCCTGGAATTCCTCGGGCTTCAGTTTGCCCGCCTTCGCGCGCGCCGCCAGGTCCTTCATCTCGTTGCTGATGGCGGCCAGGCCCTTGCGGTCGGCGTGGCGGATGATCGGCGTGATCAGGCCGTCCGGGATCGACACCGCCACCGCGATGTCGACATCGGTGAACAGCGCCACGCCCTCGTCGGTCCAGGCGGCGTTCACTTTCGGAATCCGCCGCAGCGTGACCGCGGCTGCCTTGATCAGCAGGTCGTTGACCGACAGCTTGAAGGCGCCCGCGTCACTGGCGCCATGCGCATTCAGCTCGGCGCGCAGCTTCAGCAGGGCGTCGAGTTCGATGTCCATCGCGACATAGAAATGCGGCACCGTCTGCTTCGCCTCGGCGAGCCGCCGGGCGATGACTTTCCGGACCGTGGTGTGCGGCACCAGCGTGTGCGGCGCGGTGATGGTCGCCGGCCGGGCAGCAGCGGCGGGCGGCGGCGCGGGGGCAACCGAGGCAACCGCGACGACCGGCGCGGCAACGCCGCCCTGCCGCGCCGCCTCGATGTCGGCGCGCACGATGCGCCCGCCCGGACCGGAACCGGTCAGCCCCGACAAGGCAATGCCGGCCTGCTTGGCCATGCGCCGCGCCAGCGGCGAGGCAAACACGCGGGCGCCGGCATCATGGCCGTTGCCGGCAGGCACCACCGCGGGCGAGGCGACCGCCGCCGCGGACGCCGGCGCGGCGGCCAGCGGCGTGGCAAGGGTTGGCGCCGCGCCCGCCGCCGGGACCGCCTCACCCGGCTCGACCAGCACGGCGATCGGCGCGTTCACCTTCACCCCCTCGGTGCCGCCGGCCACCAGGATGCGGCCGAGCACGCCCTCGTCCACCGCCTCCACTTCCATGGTGGCCTTGTCGGTTTCGATCTCGGCGATGACATCGCCGGCCTTCACCGTGTCGCCTTCCTGCTTCAGCCAGCGCGTGAGCGTGCCTTCGGTCATGGTCGGCGACAAAGCCGGCATCAGGATGTTGGTGGCCATCGGCGTCTCCCCCCGCGCGCTCAGAACAGCTTCGTCACCGCGGCAACCACCCAGTCCGGTTGCGGCAGCGCCAGCTTCTCCAGGTTGGCCGCATAGGGCAGCGGCACATCAAGGCCGTGCACGCGCGCCGGCGGGGCGTCGAGCCAGTCGAAGCAGCGCTCGATGACCTGCATGTTCACCTCGGCGCCGATGCCGGCGAACGGCCAGCCTTCCTCGACCGTGACGATCCGGCCGGTCTTTTTCACGCTGGCCACCACGGTGCCGATATCGAGCGGGCGCAGCGTGCGCAGGTTGATCACCTCGGCGGAGATGCCTTGTTCCGCCAGCGCCTCGGCGGCCTTCAGGGCCACCCCGACCATGATCGAGAGCGCCACCAGAGTCACATCGGTGCCGGCGCGCTCCACCTTGGCGCGGCCGATCGGCAGCAGGAAATCCGGGTCGGTCGGCACCTCGGAAACCTGGCCGTAGAGGATTTCGTTCTCGAGGAAGATGACCGGGTTGGGATCGCGGATGGCGGCGCGCAGCAGGCCCTTGGCATCGGCGGCGGACCAGGGCGCCACCACCTTCAGCCCGGGACAATGCGCGTACCAGCTGGCGTAGCACTGGCTGTGCTGGGCGCCGACCCGGCTGGCGGCGCCGTTGGGGCCGCGGAAGACGATCGGGCAGCCCATCTGCCCGCCCGACATGTACAGCGTCTTGGCCGCCGAGTTGATGATCTGGTCGATCGCCTGCATGGAGAAGTTGAAGGTCATGAACTCGACGATCGGCCGCAGCCCGTTCATCGCCGCGCCCACCGCCAGGCCGGCGAAGCCCTGCTCGGTGATCGGCGTGTCGATGATGCGGCGCGGTCCGAACTCGTCCAGCAGGCCCTGGCTGACCTTGTAGGCGCCCTGGTACTGGGCGACTTCCTCACCCAGCAGGAACACGCGGTCATCGGCGCGCAATTCCGCCGCCATGGCATCGCGCAACGCTTCGCGCACGGTGGTCGGCCTGGTCGGTCCCCAATCCAGATCGGCAGCGACATGCGCCGGCGCCGCAACGGCAACCGGCGTTACCGCCCCGGCCCGGGAAGCCGCCTGCGGTGCGGGCGAAAAATCCTCGCCCTCGGCGCCCAGCACGGCGATCGGCGTGTTCACCGCCACCCCCTCGGTGCCCTCCGCCACCAGAATCCGCGCCAGCCTGCCTTCGTCCACCGCCTCCACCTCCATGGTGGCCTTGTCCGTCTCGATCTCGGCAATCACCTCGCCGGCCCGCACCTCGTCACCGACCTGCTTGAGCCAGCGCGCCAGCTTGCCCTCGGTCATGGTCGGGCTGAGCGCGGGCATCAGAATCTGGGTCGCCATCGGCTCAGCCCTCCACCAGCACGTCAGTCCAAAGCTCGGCGGGATCGGGTTCCGGGCTGGTCTGGGCAAACTCGGCGGCGTCCTGCACGATTTGCTTCACCGCGTCGTCGATCTGTTTGATCTCCGGTTCCGTAACGCCCAGTTCGGTCAGCCTTGCGTGCACGGTGTCGATGCAGTCGCGCTCGGTGCGCATCTTCTGCACCTCCTCGCGGGTGCGGTACTTGGCCGGGTCGGACATGGAATGGCCGCGGTAGCGGTAGGTTTTCATCTCCAGCAGGAACGGGCCGTTGCCGGCGCGGCAATGCGCCACCGCCACCTCGCCCGCCAGCTTCACCGCCTCCACATCCATGCCGTCCACCTGCGCGCCCGGAATGCCCCAAGGTGCGCCGTTCTTCGACAGGTCCTGCGAGGCCGAGGCGCGCTCGACGCTGGTGCCCATGCCATAGCGGTTGTTTTCGATGACGTAGACCACCGGCAGCTTCATCAGGGCGGCGAGGTTGAAGCTTTCGTAAACCTGCCCCTGGTTGGATGCGCCTTCGCCGAAATAGGTCAGGCAGACATTGTCGTTGCCGCGGTAGCGGTTGCTGAAGGCAAGCCCGGTGCCGAGACTTGCCTGCGCGCCGACGATGCCGTGCCCGCCGAAGAAGTTCCGCTCCTTGCTGAACATGTGCATCGAGCCGCCCTTGCCGCGGGAATACCCGCCGGCCCGGCCGGTCAGTTCGGCCATGACGCCGCGCGGCGCCATGCCGGTGACCAGCATGTGGCCGTGGTCGCGGTAGGAAGTGATGACCTGGTCGCCTTCCTTCAGCGCCATCTGCAGCCCGACCACCACCGCCTCCTGGCCGATATACAGGTGGCAGAAGCCGCCGATCAGGCCCATGCCGTAAAGCTGGCCGGCCTTCTCCTCGAAGCGGCGGATCAGCAACATTTCGCGGTAGGCCCGCAGCAGCTCGTCGCTGGAAAATCCGCCGGCCTTCGACACTCCCGTGCGCGTCCTGCCGCGCTTCCCGGCCTCGGCCGCATGCGCCATCGCCCATCCCCCCGCTCGATCTGCCGCCCGCGCAACCAGACCTAGCGGCCAGCCCGTCGCCCGGCAAGCGCGGGATCGGTGAAAAATGCTGATTGTGCAATGCAATACGCAGGATTGACCGGCCGTCCGGTCAGCCGTTTCGAGGCGGCGCGCCGTCAGTACAGCCGCTTGCCCTGCCCGTAGAAGATGACGACGTCGCCAGGGTCCGACAGGTTCAGCATGGAGCGCGCGCGCTCGTCCAGCGCGTCCGGGTCCAGCCGGTTGGCACGCAGGCTGCTGACCCGCCGCTCCCAGCTCGCCAGTTCAGCGTCCGCCCGGGCGAGATCGGCCTGCGCCGCCTTCAGATCCTCCACCCGACCGGCATAGGCGCGCAGCCCGCGGTCGCCCTGGGTGGCGTTCCAGACGAAATAGGCGATCAGCAGCATGAAAACGAATGGCGGCACCGCCGACTTCACCCGGCGCCTGATCTCACGGATGATCGACACGCCCACCCTGCTCCCGCCAAGATTGCACAAACATCATGAAGTGTACAACCATCTGCAAAATGTCGCCAGTCTTTCGCCACGATGGCCGCCTTGAATTGGTCGTGCGGCAACAACAAGCCGCGACAGGAGCGACCCATGAACGCACGAAACGTCCTGTTTGCCGCCCTCGGCGGGTTGGCCGTAACGGTGATGCTGGCCTCCGCCAGCCCGGCACGCGCCCATGACGATGACTGGCGGTGGCGCCGGCACGAATGGCGCGAACACGAATGGCGGGAGCACGAATGGCGCGAACATCACCGGTATCGCGACTATCGCCCGTATGTTTATGCGCCGCCGCCGGCATATTACCGGTACGGGTGGTAACGATCCCGCCGCGCTCTGCGCTCCCCCTGTGGCGGGCGCAGAGCCTCACCCGCCGCAACCTCACCCGCCGCAACCTCACCGGCCGCGGCGCACCGAATACCCTCAGGCCGTCGCCACATAGCCGTCACGGCGCGGATCGGCCGCCCCGGTGATCACCCGCGTCACCGGATCGACCACGACCGCCTGCAGGCCGCCGGCCTGCACCATCCAGGCGGCCGGCGACTCGATCGCGTGCCCGCGCGCGCGCAGCGCCTCCAGCACACGGGCGGAAAACCGGCTCTCGGCAACCACCCGCCGCCCGTCGCACAGCAGCGCCCGCGGCGCCGCGACGGCGTCCTGCAGCGACCGGCCGAAATCCACATGGTCCACCAGCGCCTGCGCCTGAATCTGGCAAATGCCGTGCCCGCCGGACGTGCCGAGCGCCAGCACCGGCACATGGCCCCGTGTCACCACCGAGGGCGCCAGCGGGCTGGTCAGCATGCGGCCGGGCAGCAGCGCATCGGTGGCGTGCACATCCGGATCGCCCCAGTACAGCGCGTTGTTCAGGCAAACGCCGGTGCCGGGCACCACCACGCCGCAGCCGAACGGCGCCCCCAGGCTCTGGGTGAGGCACACCATGTTGCCGGCGCGGTCGGCCGCTGACAGCGCGGTGGCGTGCGGCGCCGGCGCCTCCGACGGCTCCAGCTTCCCCTCGATCGGCTGCCCGTCAATGAGACGGAGGCGCAGCCGCGCCACCGCCTCCTCCGCGAAAATGTCGTCAAGCACCTCGGGGGACGGGTTGGGGTGCGCCATGCGCTGCAACGCCGCCAGCCGAACCGCCCGCCAGACCGCGTCCAGATGCCCGGCCCCGTCGCGTGCCGCCTTGCCGGGATCGAACCCGTCGAGAATGCGCAGCGTCAGCAGGAACTCGAACGCCTGGCTGGGCGGGCGCAGCGTGTGCACGACGAGGTCGCGATAAACCGCCGAAACCGGCCGGCCCCACGCGGGCGATACCGCTTCGAGGTCAGCCATGGTCAGGCAGCCGCCGAGCGACTGCACATGCGCCACGATCTGCTGACCGAGTCGCCCGCCATACAGCTGTCGTGTCCCCTCCGCGGCGATCGCCTCCAGCGTGGCGGCAAGGTCGGGCTGGCGCAGCACCTGGCCCTGGCGCACCTCGTCCTGGCCGCCGGTATAGGCGGCGCTCCATGCCGCGAAGCCTGGCTGGCCGCGCCAGGAGGCGGCGGCCTGGTTGATACCGGCGGTGTTGAACGCCGTGAGGGGGACCCCGTCGCGGGCCAGCGCGATCGCCGGCGCCAGCACATCGCCCAGCGTCCTGGTGCCGTGCGCGCTCAGCAGGTTGTACCAGCCGGCCAGATTGCCCGGCGCCGTCACCGCCATGGCGCCGGCGGACAGCTCGGCGCGCCGGCTGAACCGGCCGGCCGGGAAACCCGCCGGCACGGCGGTGCGGAAAGCGAGCGTGCGCATGCGCTTGTCGCCCGCCACCCAGCAGGTCGCCGCGCCGATCCCCGCCAGGCCGGACATGGACGGCTCCACCACGCCGAGCGCCGCGGCCGCGGCCACCACCGCGTCGAAGGCATTGCCGCCGCGGCCGAGCATGCGCGCACCGGCCGCCGCGGCCAGCGGGTGCGCCGCCGCGACCACGCCATGGCGCGAAGCGACTGTCGGGCGTTTGCCGTCCATTCGGCGCCTCCTTAAGGAACGGCCACGTAGCCGTCGCGGCGCGGGTCCGCGCCGCCGGTCGCGACCGCGGTTTGCGGATCGCCGCTCTGCTGATCAATCGCAATGGCCTGCACGGCGCCGACCGGATCGGTCCAGTCCGCCGCCGCCTCCACCACGTGGCCGCGGCGGCGCAGCGCCTCGACGGCGGCGGCCGGCATGCGGCGTTCGGCCTGCACAAGCTGCCCGGCACCCAGCCGGGCGCGGGGCGCCTCGATGGCGTCCTGGATCGCCAGACCATGATCGAGATGCTGCACCAGGACCTGCAACTGGGCCTGGCTGCCGCCATCGCCGCCCGGCGAGCCCAGCAGCAGCAACGGTTTGCCGTCCCGCGTGGCGATCGCGGGCGCCAGCGGCAGCGCCAGACCGGCGCCGGGCGGCTCGCGGGGGAGCAGATTGTTGAGGCAGATGCCGGTGCCCGGCACCACCACGCCACAGCCGAACAGCCCGCCGAGGCTGTGGGTGATGCAGACCGCGTTGCCCTCGCGATCCACCACCGCGAAGCTGCTGGTCAGCACCGGGTCGGGCGGCTGCGGCGTCTCCACCGGCAGCGCCGCGCGCAGCCGGGCGCGCAGAGTCGCCACCGACTCGTCGGGCAGGCTGCCGCCGGCTTCGGCGGCCAGCCGGATCGCGCGCCAGACCGTATCCAGCTCGTCGGCGCCGCCGCGCTCCATTGCCGCGAGGTCGAAGCCGTCCAGGATGCGCAGCGCGCGCAGGAACCGCGCGCCGTCGCCGGGCAGCGGCGGCGCGTGCACTTCCAGCCCGCGATACGCCGCCGCCAGCGGCTCCAGCCAGAGCGGGCTGACCGCGGCCATGTCCGGCATGGTCACGCAGCCGCCGCGCGATTGGAGATGCGCGATCACCTTACGGCCGAGCGCGCCGCGATAGAAATGTTCCGGCCCCTCGCTGGCGATGGTCTCCAGGGTGCGCGCCAGATCGGGCTGGCACATCACATGGCCCGGGCCGGGCGCCCCGCTGCCGTGACCGAGATAGGTGCTCCGCCAGTCCTCGAAGAACGGAAGCTCCTGCAGCGCGTGCCGGGCCTTGATCGTGCTGGCGCCGGCGAATTCGATCAGCATGTGGCCGTCGCGGGCCAGGGCGACCGCCGGGGCGAAGATGTCGTGCAGCTTCTTTCGCCCGTGCGCCTTCGCCAGCTCGCACCAGCCGGCCAGATTGCCCGGCGTGCCGCAGCCGAGCCCACCACCGGCATATGCGGCCGGCAGGCGGGGCACGAAATCCAGCGTGCGCACGTGCTGCTCGGCGGCGATGTAGCAGGTGGCCATGCCCATGCCGGCCAGGCCGGAGATGCCGGGTTCCACCACGCCCAGCGCGGCTGCGGTGGCAACCGCGGCGTCGAAGGCGTTGCCGCCGGCGGCCAGCAGTTTCGCACCGGCCTGGACGGCGGCCGGGTGCCCGGCGGCCACCATGCCGTGCAACGAGGCAATCGTTGGGCGTTTGCCGTCCATTGTTGTCGTCCTGTGCCCTTCCGGCTGCAACCAAACTGCCTCGCCGCGGCCGGTGAAGCAAGGCCTGGAGGCTTTGCCCCTGTCCTTGGGCTACGGTGGTCCGGTAACCGCGAAACAATTCCTTTGAGTCCTGACCGACGGGTTTTCGGGTGGTCGAGTCGGACGCTGCAATCGCGACCGCCTCACTGCTCTTGAGCTTTCGGTCGATCCCGGATTCGCTCTCTGCCATCGTCACGACAGAGGCCGATTCCCATGCAGCAGCCGCAACTCGGCCAGTTTGGCAACCGACGTTTAGCCCGTTATGTTCACGGACATGGCAGGGATTCGCAAAGATCTGGTAACCGGGGCAAAACCCCGGGTAAGCAGGTGCAGCATGCGTCCGCCTGCGGAACGGCCGCCGCAGAAATCCGCCATTTTTTGGCCGTCGAACCCGGATTGACCCGCTTCCGTTCTGTGTTCGCCCGGGGTTTTGCCC